>NZ_JBICTV010000052.1:0-33418 GCF_043197855.1 Dactylosporangium sp. NPDC048998 | reverse complement strand
AAGATGATCGTGTGTGACCACACGTTGCGGGCCACGTTGGCGAGGAGGTTGCCGAGCAGGGCCGGTATGAACGACGGGCCGGCCAGCAGCGGGAACGCCACGTAGTCCTTGATGACCTGACGGCGGGCCTTGCGCAGCACCCCGCGCAGCTGGGTCAGTGCCTCGCCCCAGCGTTTCTCGCCCCGCCAGGCACGTTCCAGCTCGACGTCGTAGATGGCGATGCCCCACTCGAAGACGACGGCCAGTGCGGCGTTGTAGATCGGCTGGGCGAGGTAGATCGGGTGCCAGGGCTGCTCGGGGCTGACCCGCATCGCGCTGTAGCCGATGTCGCGGTCCTTGCCCAGCACGTTGGTGTAGGTGTGGTGCACGACGTTGTGCGAGTGTTTCCACATGTCGGCCGGCGAGGCGTGGTCCCATTCCCAGGTGGTGGAGTGGATGTCGGGGTCGCGCATCCAGTCCCACTGACCGTGCAGGACGTTGTGGCCGATCTCCATGTTCTCCAGGATCTTGGCGACGGCCAGGGCCGCGGTGCCGGCCAGCCACGCCGGCGGCAGGATCGAAACCGTCAGCAGGGTGCGGCCGCCCGCCTCCAGGCCCCGCTGGACAGTAATGACCCGGCGGATGTAGCGGGCGTCGTCCTCGCCCAGGCCGGCGGCCACCTCGTCACGGATTCGGTCGAGCTCGCGGCCGATCTCCTTGATGTCGACCTCGGTGAGATGTTCGGGCATAGGCATTGGTGGGTCTCCTACACATCGATCTCGACGGGACCGGCCGCCGCGGTGACGCAGGTCTGGATGAGTTCACCCTCGT
The DNA here is from genome assembly GCF_043197855.1 of Dactylosporangium sp. NPDC048998. NCBI lineage: Bacteria > Bacillati > Actinomycetota > Actinomycetes > Micromonosporales > Micromonosporaceae > Dactylosporangium > Dactylosporangium sp. NPDC048998. Next base: position 32,608 of record NZ_JBICTV010000052.1, on the reverse strand, counting down.
CACCATGCTCACGGCCGGTGCCCGATACCTGGACGGATCACCAGGCTCGCCGCGGAGGCGGTCTCCGGCCATTCAGCCCACGGCTCCACACGCCCGCGGCAGCAAGGGCGTCAGATGACGACAACCGGTGCGCCCAACTTCGCGCCACCTACCCGTGTGCACGCGGCGTTAACCTCCGCAACGCGAGGCGACCGGCCACAGCGCTGCGCTCGACAACCGTGGCCGCCAAGGGGCGAGGGCGACGAGCGACACTCCCGCGGTGCGGCATCGTCGACGTAGGGCTGAGTCCGCCTGTGCTGGGTAGCCCACCGCGTGTACCGGCCACCGCTTTCAGCGTCGGCGTTGCGGGAGCGGCGGCGCGACCGTGAAGGGCGCCGCGCCCGTTGGAGAGGCCGCTGATGGATCGCTTCGGGTCGACCGGAGACACCGCAGGCCAGACCCCGGTACCGTTTCGCTGACTTTATCCGCGCATCCGGGGGGAGGGCTCTCGGGCGGTGTGTTGCGCCGTCCGGGAGCCTTTGCATGCCGGGCGCTCGTGCCGGGTCAAGCCGCGGCCGTCATCTGGCCGGGTCAGCAGCGACCGTCCGGTCTGCGTCGCTACCACCGTGCTAACCGCGGCCGGCCGGGATCGACAGGACGGCGAGGATGGCCGGAGCCTGCAGCCGATTGGCCGGATCCGCCGCCTTGTCCATGGCGGCCCGGGCGGTGGCGGCCTTGACGCCGGGCGGTACGACCAGCAGGTTGATCTGATCGCCGGGCTCGGTGATCGCGACCAGCAGACTCGGCTCGGCCGTGCTGAACCAGCGGACCGGAACCGGGCCCGCGTCGACCGCGGTGGGCTCGAGGCCGGTCTGCCAGACGCGGCTGTTGAGGATCAGCCGGCGGATCGGTCCGTAGTGCTCGGTGAGGGCCGCGATCAGGCCCATTAGCTCGGCCGCGGGCTCCCACGAACGCGGCCACCAGCCGCCGTCGAGGGTGGCGTTGGGCATCCGCTCCGCGGCCAGCGTGAGGCGGGGCTGGGCGCACGATTCAGGGGTTTGAGCGCCGGCAAGCATGGCAGGCCTTTCTGTCGGCGTGCTTCCAAGTGGGGGAGTGGCCGTCGATGGCCGCTGGATGCCGCCGAGCGGCGTGCTCACCGACGTCGGCCGAAGCGCTACCGGTCATGGAAGGGCGGAAGTAGCATGGTACGCCCGGCCGCGGTTCGCGTCCGGTCACGCCAGGCGTCGCGAGCGCGTTCCCGCGGGTCATACGGACATGTGGGCGAGTCGGCGCGCCACGCGGCCCGTGCGGCGTCCGCCGTGCGGGAGAATCCGCGATTACGCTGCCCGGTCCTGCAACGCTTCGTTCCGAAGGATACGCCATGCCTGGGCAACGAGCAGGAACCGACCGCTGGGATGCGGCGTCGGCAGGCGGGCACGGCATCGGCCCGCGGCGCTGGGGATCCGCGTCGCCGTTTGTCGCGCTCATCGGGCGGGCATCTGTGTGCTGGAGCAACTCGGCGGCGGTGATGCCGACGCGGGCCTGACGGGGGCCGTCCGGATACCGCGGCACACGATCAACCGGGAACCGCCCGGCACCGACGAGACCGCAGCGGACCGCCGCCGCGTGACGCAGGTATCCCGCGCCGTGCGTTTCAGCCACCTCGTCCGCGGGTATCTACTTTCCGCCATTGCCAGGCACGCCGATATCCGAACGTCCACCGTCCGAACCGAGGACCGGGCCGCCGCGCACGCCTCCGCGCTGCGTGACCTCCTCGTCGGGCTCGGGCAACGCGGCGCGACGATCCTCGGGCACAGCCTCGGCGGCGGTGTCGCCATGCAGTTCGCCTACCAGTTCCCGGACCGCACCGAACGACGCGTGCTCATCGTGCTACCCGGGCTCGTCGCCCGGGCCGACGCCGGCCCGCTGGCCAAAGGCCTCCGCCGACTCACCCGGCGACGCTCCCGCCGTGCGTTCGTGCGTACCGTCATCGATCGGCGCGGATCGGCCGTGAGCGCCACCGAAGGCCTCCGGCAGATCCGAGATCTGCCAGTCCTGCTAGTGTGGGGCAGCGCCCATCGGACGATTCCACCGCACCACCATCGAGCAGTCGCGAGCCTGCTGGACGCTCCGCAGTTCCTCGACTCGAGATGGCCGGGGCCGGTCACTACCCGCACGAGAGCACGCCGGAGCAGCTCATTCCGGCCGTGCTGGGATTCCCGGCCTCGGCTCCGGCCTTCCGGTACAGCGAGGCCCGCTGGCGGCACCGCCTGGCGCCCGCTCAAGACGATCGATCACCCTTTGGAGCGGACATGCGTGCAGCACACCCGGCGACTCGGCGACGGATGAACGTCGACTACGACGCGCCCCGCCCGAGCCAGGTCGAGGACACCGACGACGGGCTCGACGCGCTCACGAGCTCGCACACCAAAGGTCGGGCCGGCAACGCCGACGTCGACGACGTGGCCAGGCCGGTCTCCGCATCCGACCTCGAACCCACCGACGAAGAGATGTCCGTTCCCGTCGTGCCCATGCGTGGCGACGAGTTCCGGTGCGGACGATGCTTCCTCATCCATCACCGGAGCCGGCTCGCCGACGACCACGGCGTACAGGTCTGCCTCGACTGCGCCTGAACGGCCCACGGCGGTCAGACGCGGGGCGGCACGCGGGCGAGCAGCGCGGTGTCGTCGCTTGCCCAGCCGCTGTGGTAGGCGGCCAGGGCCGTGGCGATGTGCTCGACCGTGGCGCCGGCGTCCAGACCGCCGCTGTCGCCCAGGGCGCGGGCCAGGGCGGCCTCAGGGTCATCCGAGGATGCGCCGCCGCGGACCGGGACGTGTCGGACGATCTTTGTCCAGGCGAACTTTGGTCAGGTAGGCGCCGCTGCCGCGGTCGCCGAACACCCATCGGTTCTGCCGGGACTTGTTGAACCTGCTGAAGTATCGGGTCGCGACCCAACCCTCGACTTGTTCGGGTGCGAGCGTCCGGCCCGCCGGTGGGTGAGGTGCCAGACGTGGTGGTCCAGGCGGGCTTCCATCTCCTCCTCCATGCCGGTTCATCCCGGCGCTTTCCGAAAGTCGAGGGAGTCGGTGAGGGTGATGGTGCGGCTCATACTCGCGCAGTGTGTGCAGCAGGTGCGGCTGGTTCCATACCAGCGTGCGGTCGAGCAGTTCGCGGCGGCAGCTTTGGATCCACCGTTCCATGACCGTGTTCATCCGGGGCATCTGGATGCCGCTGAGTACGACCTGGATCCCCGTGTCGGCGAGGATCGTGTCGAACAGCGCCGGGTATTTGCCGTCTCGATCGCGGATGAGGAAGCGGGCGTGGCAGCCGGCGTCCTGCAGGTCCATGGCGAGGTCGCGTACCGCCTGGGTGACCGACGCGGCGGTCGGGTGGGCGGTGGCGCCCAGGGATCCGTACCCGCCGGGTGGCGTGCTCGATGACGGCTAGGACATACATTCGCATGCCCGTCAAGTTCACGGTTGCGAAGAAGTCGGCCGCCAGGATGGCCTCGGCCTGCGAGCGTAGGGACACCGCCGAGTTGGTGGAGTTTGCTCGGGTGCCGGGTCGATGTCCGCCTTGCGCAGGATTTTCCAGACCGTGGACGCGGCGACCTTGACGCCGGGGACGAGCAGCTCGCCGTGGATGCGCCGGTAGCCCCATCCGTTGTTCGAGGACATGACGATCAAACTGCGCCGCGTCATCATCGCCGCGAAATGTCGACCCCACGCCCACCACCAGCCAACCCTGGAACTGTCCTCGCAGCCGGGGCCGCAGCCGAAACATGATCGGCCAGGAGTGCCAAACACGAGGGGTGGTGCGGTCCTTGCCCAGACGTTGCCGCAGCTGTAACAAAGTTCAGCGGCAATGCGGCGACGACAGCCGGAGCTGCGGCCCACGGGATCGGCGGTTTCGAGCGGCACCGGTGGCGGGTCCGCTACGTTGCCCTGGCGGCCAGCCGGGTCCGGTGAGTAGGCGTGTAGCCCGCCTGCCGCCGCGGGCGGTCAGGGCGGTGCGACCGGCGTCCGGACAGGCGTGACGAGGCCGGTCTCGTACGCTAGGACGACGGCCTGGACTCTGTCTCGCAGGCTCAGCTTGCCCAGGATGTGCGCGACATGGGTCTTGACTGTGTGCTCCGAAACGAACAGGTCCACCGCGATGTCGGCGTTGGTGAGGCCCCGGGCGACGAGGGCGAGGACCTCCGTCTCCCGTGTGGTGAGGTCGGCCAGCCGCTGCGGCCTAACGGGCGGCGCCGTCCGGTCGGCCCGGACGAAGTCGGCGATGAGCCGCCGGGTAACTGCCGGGGCCAGCAGACAGTCGCCCGCGGCGACGACCCGGACGGCCGTGACGAGTTCGGTCGCTGTGGCGTCCTTGAGGAGGAACCCGCTCGCTCCGCTGATCGCCGCAGTGCTGCTCGCCCCCAACACTGGCCGGCGCAGACGATGAGCTGGAACGCGGCACGGCGCTGCCGTGGCGGCGGTGGCGCCTCGGCCACCTGCTGCTCGCCGCAGCCGCGATCGGCGGGCTATTGGCGCTTACCGGGCTGCGGGCACCCGGGGTCTTCGGGGCGTACGCCCTGCTGCGCAACACCCTCGGCTGCGTCGGGCTGGTCGCGCTCGGCGCGGCGCTCCTCGGCGCCCGGCTCGCCTGGCTGCCCGCGTTCGGCTACGTCTGCGCCGTCTACGCGGCGACCCCGCGTCAGGTCGGCGGGGCGGCCGGCGTCTGGGCCTGGTCGGCTCAGCCGTCGTCGGTCACCATCTCCTGGCTGACCGCCGGCACCCTCTTCGCGCTCGGCACCCTCTGGTACGCCGCCCGCGGCGCTCAGCATGGCGGGAGGGGTGTCATGCAGACGGGAAGTAGCCGGAGGGGTTGATCTTCTCCAGATCGGCGGACCGCGCCCGGCTGATAGCGGACTAGTGTCTCGTGATCCTGCTGTCGTTACTTCGAGTTGTTGTCGACGAGTTGCTTGAATTTGGTCTGGACCCAACGGACCTTGGCGAGGATCTCGTCGGCGGTCGCGGTCCAGGTGAAGGGTTTGGCGTCGGTGTTCCAGTGCGCGACGTAGTCGCGGATGCGCACGATGAGGGCGTTGACCGAGGTGAAGGTGCCGCGGCGGCGCGCCGCCTACACCACACCCAGCGCGACGCCGCCGGACCCAGCCAGCCTCTGAACTGGGGGAATGCCCGGCGCGGTCCGGGCCGCAGAGGAAGGTTTAGGAGCGGCGGATGCCGCAGTCACCATCGTCAGACGGTTTCGGTCACCAGAGGTTCCTTCGCCGGCGTGGTCGGGCCCTGCGGATCGGGCGCCTCGACCGACAGGTCAGCAGGATCCGATCGAGCCAGCGCGGCAGCCACCACGCGCCCCGGCCGGTCAGATGCAGCAGCGCCGGCACCAGCACGTTGCGCAGGAGGAACGCATCGAACAGCACCGCGACCGCCAGGCCGATGCCGAACTCGGCGACGAGCCGCTCGCCGATCAGGGCGAACGAGCAGAACACGAGCACCATGACGGTGGCCGCCATGGTGATGACCCGGGTGGTTCCCCGCTGGCCGTTGAGGATGGCCTGCGTGGTGTTGCCGGTCCGGGTCCACTCCTCGTGAATCCGGCTGATCAGGAACACCTGGTAGTCCATCGACAGGCCGAACAGGATCGCGGTCATCAGCACCGGCACGGTCGGGTCGATCGGGCCCTCGCCGCCGAAGCCGGTGACCCGGTCCAGCCAGCCCCACTGGAACATCGAGGTCAGGATGCCGAACGTCACGCTGACGGCGACGATGTTCATTACCGCCGAGAGCACCGCGACGAAGATGCTGCGGAACGCGAGCAGGATCAGCACCGCACCGAGCAGGATGACGACCACCAGGAACAGCCCGAAGCTGTCGTTGAGCACGTCGGCGAAGTCGTCGAACGTCGCAGTGACGCCGCCCACGTAGGCCTCGACGCCGGTGCCCGCCGTGACCGGCGGGATGACATCGTCGCGCAGCCGGTTGATCAGGTCGCTGGTGGCCTCGTCCTGCGGCCCGGTGGCCGGGATGACCTGGATGATCGCCGCCGACTTGTCCGCGTTCGGCACGGCCGGGCCGACCGACGCCACGCCGGCCGCGTTCTGCAGGCTCTGCCGCACCGCGTTGAGCGTCGACTCATCGCCGGCGCCTTGCGGCGTGCTGACCGACACGACCAACGGGCCGTTGAGGCCCACGCCGAAGCCGTCGGCGAGCGTGTGGTATGCCTTGCGGGTGGTCCACGACGCCGGGTCGTTGCCCGAGTCGGAGTGGCCCAGGCGCATCGAGAAGAACGGGATCGCCAGGACCACGACCACCACCGACACGACCGCGGTCAGCAGCGCCGGGTGCCTCCGGGTGAACAGGTTCCACCCCGACGAGCCGGTGGTGTCGACGGCCGTCGGGCTGGACTCGGCTCGCGTGCGGGCCAGCCGCCGCCGCTCCCGTCGGCTGAGCACGCGCGAGCCGAACAGCCGCAGCAGGGCCGGCAGGAGCGTCACCGCGGCCGCGACCGTGAACAGCACCGTGACGGCGGCAGGGACCGCCATGCCGTCGATCAGATCGACCTCGAGCACGAGCGGGCCGAGCAGGGAGATGCACACTGCGATGCCCGCGAAGAGCACGGCCCGTCCCGCCGTGTTCATCGCGTTGATCGCCGCCTCTTCGACCGTCTTGCCGGCCTTGAGATCGTTGCGGTGGCGGGTGACCACGAACAGCGCATAGTCCACGCCGACGCCCAGGCCGATGAGGGCGGCGCTGGTCGACACGCCGATGGTGTGCGACAGCAGGCCGATCACCGCGGTCGCGGCGCCCAGCGCGAAGATCGCCGAGATCAGCGGCAGCAGCATGGCCATCAGGGAGCCGAAGGCAACCAACAGCACGACCCCGGCGACGACGATGCCCACGATGCTCGGCAGGGATGGCGGCTGCTGCTGGCTCAGCGAGATGCCCCGGCCGCCGAGATTGACCTCGAGGCCGTCCTTCTGCGCATCCTGCGCGGTCTTCACGACGTCCTTGAAGATCGACACCGGCAGGCCGTCGGCCGGCTCGTCGAACGTCACGGTGGCGTAGGCGATGGTGCCGTCGCCGCTGATCTGCGCGGTGCCCGCCGGGTCATACGGGCTGACCACGCCGGTGACGTGGGCCGACTTCGCGACCTTGTCCAGCATCGGGGTGATCTGGTCGCGGACCTGCTGGTCGGTGACCGAGCCCGAGGAGACCTTCCACACGATCGTGTCGACGTCGCCGGGCTGGTCGGGCAACGTTTTTCGCATCAGGTTGTAGGCGTCGGTCGAGCCGGCGCTCGACGCCGCGAACGAGTCGGAGTAGGCGTTGCCGGCCGCGCCGCTGGCAACCGTGAGGCCGACCAGCCCCACGATCCACAGCAGCAGCACGATCAGTCGGTGCTGGAAGCACCATCGAGCCAGAGCAGTCATGACGGTCCTATCGATTGAAAATCGATGTTCACGAACTTCGGTCGGTGCCTCCAGAGTGGCGGGCGCGTCAGGGCGTCGCCGCGGCCGGCTCCGTCGTGGGCAGCTCTGGCTCGGGCGCCGCCGCGGGGCTGGCGGCCGCTGATGACCGTCAGCGTGATCAGGAAGGCCGTTGCCGCCTAGGACGGTGCCCGCGATGAACGCGGTGGCCATGCCGTGCGCGAGCATGAGGTGCTCGATCGCGTCTGGGGGTGAGGCCGGGGTGCGGCTCACAGGCCACGTCCTGGCTCGCGGTGCAGAAGACCGCGACGAGGATCGCCCGGCCCAGCACGCCGCCGCTCCACTGCATCGACTCCAGGAAGCCGGAGGCCGCCCCGGTGTCCCGCTCGCACGCCGCTGAGGATCGACTTGGTTGAGCGCGGTGAAGGCGAAGCCGGGGCCGAGGCCGAGCAAGACCGAGTCGAGCGGACCATCGCCTGGTACCACGGCATGAAACGACTCCGCATCCGGTGGGAACGCCGCGACGACATCCACGAAGCCTTTCTTCGGCCTCGCCACCTGCATCATCACGTACCGACACGTCGTCCGTCTTTGTTTAGACCGCATCTCATTTGGGGTTGTTGGTGTGCAAGGTCATTCGTTGTCCTGTCATGGGTGGTGTAGAGAAGTACTGCCCGGAAGCGTTGTGGCACCTCGCGCGGCCGTTGCTGCCCGAGCACCCGAAACGGCATCAGGGGTGGCGGGCGGCGGATCGATGACCGGATCGCACTCGCGGTGATCCTGTACGTCCTGGACTCCGGCTGCGCCTGGGATGAACTGCCCGCCTCGTTCCCGATCTCGTCGAAGACCACGCACCGCCGGTTCACCGAGTGGGTCGCGCTCGGCGTGATGGCCGCGCTGCACCAGGCGACGCTCGATGTGCTCGGCGCCGCGGGACAGATCGACTGGTCGCGGGCCAGCATCGACGCCCATGCATGTGCGGGCGGTAAAGGGGGGACCTCACGGGGCCGAGCCCGGTAGACCGCGGTAAGCCTGGCTCCAAGGTCCACGCGATCAGTGGCCGGAACGGGCTTCCGCTGCATGCCGACGTCTCGGCTGCCAACGTCAACGACCATAAGGTCCTGCAGGACATGGTCGACGGCATCACCCCGGTGCGTCAGTCGGTCGGCCGGCCCCGCAAGCGGCTCGCGAAGCTGCACGGCGACAAGGGCTACGACTACCGGGCCTGCCGGCAAGCCCTCACGCGGCGCGGGATCAAGGCCCGGATCGCCCGCAAGGGGCACGGCCAGTACGCGGGGTGGGGAGAGGTGGTCGTGTTCGCCGCGTGCACCGCCGCCCGGATCGGCGAGGTGTCCGGCGTCCGGGCCGGGGACATCGACCCGGACACGTGGACATGGACCGTGCGCCGGCAGACCACCCCCGGGCCTGGCGGCCTGATCGACAAGGGAACGAAGGGCAAGCGGGCGCGCCGGGTGCCGATCATCATGGAGGCGCGCGACCTGCTCAAACCGCGACTCGATGCCGCGAAAACACCGGACTCCCGGCTGTTCACCGGCCCGCGCGGCGGCCGGATCAGCACGGCGGTACTGCGCGACGCCACGCACTGGGATGAGGTGGTGGAGGCGCTCGGGTTCGAGCACCTACGCCGCCACGACCTCCGGCACACCGGCCTGACGTGGCTCGCCGACGCGGGCGTGCCGGTCCACGTCCTGCGGAAGATCGCCGGACACGGGTCGATCACGACGACACAGCGCTACCTGCACCCGGACCGCCGCTCGATCGAGGACGCCGGAACGGCGCTGAGTGCCCATCTCGCGGCCCGCCGGTCCTCAAATGGTCCCCATACGCGGGCCGCCTAGATCCACAAGAGTGATCCAAGCAGCACAACGAAAGGGCCGTTGATCTGGGCTAACGCCGGGCGTCAACGGCCCTTTTCGTGCTGTCACATCCGTTCAACCTGGCGCACGGTTTGGCGTGATCATCGGCGCATTGGACAAGCTGACTGGTTGCGCTCTGGAGTACCCGGCTTGCGCTCCAGTGTCATGCGTCTAATCAGCAATCGTCGAAAGGCGGCAGCGGAAGGTTAACCCTTACAGACGTTCCGGCAGGTGACGTGAAGTCAAGCGTGAGGCGACGCGCTATCTCGGGCGGTGTCGGCCGAAACCCCCACCACGCTAAGCATTCCGTCCCCGTGCCTCCAAACTGGCCGGAGGCGAGGCGATAGGGCGTGCCGCTGTCATCGGAAATCGCAAGAGCGATCCTCCTGAACTGTTCCCCAGGCGACGGCGGCGGCGGCGACCCATGCCCGGCTCGCTCCGCCCACCGCTTGAATGAGGTCGCATAGTCGTTGAGCGCAGCCCCCCGAGGTGGGCCCTGCTCGGCGTCGAGTGTCACCTCAATGTGGTTGGCCAGGCTTACCTGCAGAAGCTCCGCCCGCACCCCATCGACCTCACCTACGATCAGCGGACGCTCAAGCGGCAACCGGATTCGCGGGATCTGGCGAACGGTCACGAGGTAGACGTGGTCGGGGTCGTGGTAGTCGACGTGGAAGGTCCCATCGTCAAGCCGCTCGACAGATCTGGAGACAGGCTCTGGCTCCGCCCAGGGGCGCCGTAACAGCAGGGCTCGGATCACGCCCTCAAGGTCCGTCATGCTCGACACGTTATCCGCCGCCTCTCCCGACAGATGGCGGAACGTCACTGGGCCCCGATACCGATCGGTCACGCATGTCCCGAGATCGGACAGGCGCCGTCAGGGCGCCGACCATGTCGGAGGCGTTTGATGCCGCGCTCGGGCAACGACGACTCCGTTGCCAGGCCGACAGGGTGGACCGGCACGAGACGAGGTTCCGGCCCACCCCGGCTCTGCATCAGGATTGCGGGTAAACGCCGTAGTACTCGCACACTCCTGTGTCCACGGACCCGTTGGTGCCCTCCCATACGAACAAGCAGTCGTCCCCGACGACCTGGTGACTCAGTACCTGCCAGGTGGTCGTCGTCGTGACGTCGCCGTTGCCCTTCTGGCTCTGCGTGGTCGTGGACTGGTCCGTTTCTACCACGTGCCAATGCCCGCTGTAATAGACCGACGGGTATAGGAGGTACACGATGCCGGGAAAATGCTGCGAAACCCAGGTTTCCGGAGGCCAAACCGTGATGCAGGTCTTGGTGGCCCGGTCGCTGGAGAAAGTGCCACCCTGGGCTTCGCAAGACTTCTTGCTCACCTCCGGAGGTGCGGCGTTCGCCACCGAGGCGGTGGTGACCGTGATTGCGGCCGCCAACACGCCGATGCTGATTATCCGTTGATAGCGCACTTGCAGTCCTCTCAAACTGAGGTTCTTGGCGGCGGCAATACTCGCGCTCCCGCCGTCCCGGCCGCATGGGACCGGTGCCCTGATTTGCAGGGGGAATCGCGGAGGGACGGCCAACTAGAGGATTTCGTCGCGGAAGCGCTCGACCAGCTTCCGGGCCTCGTCCTCGCGTCCGGCCGGCACCAGAACGTCCGTCGCCTGTTCTCTCTGGATCGTGTAGCGGTGCACGAGCGGGCCATCCGTCAGCCCACGCTGCTGGACCCGCACGTCGAATTGCACGACCGCGGGCGGGCCGTCGACGAGTTCGATGCCGCGCACCCGCGTGCCGTAGCCGTGCAGGATCGTGTATCCGCCCGGCCTGCGATAGATGCCTAGCGGGCTGATGTACACGTCGCCGGCCGGACTCCGGCAGGCACGGGTATGCGCACGCATCGACAGGATGACCAGGAGGATCACGACAGCCACGCCCACGCTCGCGGCCCCGACAAGCATCATCTCGTTACGGGCCTGCGGGTCGTCCAGGCCGAGGCCGCAGAGGAGCACCGTCGCCCCCAACAGCAGGACGAACACGCCGGCAATGTAGGGATTCCCGCGGTTGCGGCGCCCCTCGACCCGGTTGCCGGCGCGCCATTCGGCCTCGTCATAGCGCCAGTGCACCCACGCCTTGCCGGCCAGCATGTCGGCAATGTCGCGAGCGTAGTACCACGGCTTTACAACCAGTAGCGTCAGCAGCAGCGCGAGCAGAACCCCCACGCCGGGTACGCCGATCGCCATAACCAGCCGCGTCGGTCCGCTTGTTCCCTCCGAGCCGCTGGTCGCGAACCATGCCACCAGCCCGAGCACGACCGACACGCCGAGGGCCACGAGCAGGATGATCCGGAACGCGATGATCTCGAGCATCCGAATCATGGCAGCAAGGTAGGGTGACGGCCGTTCCCGGCGAATTAGCCGCATGACGGTGAGTCGACGCCGATTCCTGCGTGCCGTAACCGACGAAGCGTCGACGACCGTCGGCGGCGGTTGCGGCTGCTGAGGGGACTGCGGTGAAGACGGGTCCGGCATCCTGGGCTCCTCGGTCGGGGGATTGCGCCCAAGGTAGAAATCCACCGACACCGGGACATCGGTGTTAGCACGTAATCCATGGATACGTCGGGTGCCCGACAGCTGGCGGACTGGCTTCCTTCCCAGCCGTAGTCAAAGAACGACCAGCATCAGCCAGACCAGACACCGCCTGCGCCGAATGGCGACCATGCTCGAGGCGGCCGAGGCCGTTGTGCCAACACGCCCGCATTCGGCCGGCTGGGGAGTCTGCGGCCGTCAACCTGATGGTCGGCCCGCCAACCGCGGTGTTCGACAAGATCCGCGACGCGATGCGCGACTGGCGCAAGCGCTCGGGCGAGGAATGAACGATACAGCCTGACGTCCTGCGGCGCGGCCGGCCGGCCTGACGGACGACTGGTACGCCTGTAGAGCTTGGAACCATCCCGCACACGAACGCGGCGGCCGAGGGCACTATCAACGTGGCCAGCGACGGCGGACGGGTACTTCACGCTGCTCCTCCGACGCGGTCGGCCAGTGGCCGACCCGGGTCAGCACGTGGCGCTTGGGAGGACCCGGTTGGCGCAGTCGTTGCGGCCGCCATCGCTGGCGGTCGCGGACAAGTGGCAGACCGAGTGGGAGGTCTTCGCCGAGCGACGCCTACCCCCGTTACCCGTTACCGGACAGGACGGCGAGGCCGTTCCTCGGCGCCGGGGTATTCGCGCATGATCTGCCCATGGTCCTGACGGCGACAGCGACGTGGTGGCTGCCCCGCGTGCGTCTGGGCCGACCTCGACGTGTAGCGGCGGCTTGCTCAGGACCGCAGCAGCGTGAGCACGGCCAGGACGCGGCGGTTCACGTCTGGCAGGGCGGGCAGGCCGAGCTTGAGGAAGATGCTGCGGATGTGGGCCTCGACGGTGCGCTCGGCGAGGTGCAGCCGTTCGGAGACGGCCACGTTGGACAGTCCCTCGGCCATCAGCGCAAGGATCTCCCGCTCCCGCTCCGACAGCGTGTCCAGGCCCTCGCGACGGCGGCGCGGGCGGCGCATGACCCGCTCCACAACTCGACGGTTCGAAGATCCAGGCGTCCGCTGGCGTGTGTCGGCGGTCGTCGGAAAGCTGGCTCTGGCACGGAGTTGGTGATCGTGAGTCGTCGATGGTAGATCCGCTTGGATGTGCATTGTGGATCTCCTTGGGGTGGTCTTCCCGCATCTGTCCGGGTTGTGGATCACGAACGTGCTGGTCAAGGGTTCGACGTGGGCGCCGCCGATACGATGACCGTTGGCGCCCCACGTCGCGTCCGGGCGGACCCGGTTGCTGAGTAGGACCAGGATCCCCTATCACTCTGGTTCGTTGTGCGCGTCTGCACCGATCGCGTAAGGGGTTTTGATCCCCTCGTACGCCAGGTGAGCCACGAGGCCTTCGGCGGCGTGCGGAAGGTTGTGGCAGTGGTCCATCCAGATGCCAGGGTTGTCGGCGACGAACGCGATGTCGTAGGACTCGCCGTTGGCGACGTTGAGCGAGTCCACCCACCAGGGGCTCCCGGTGGCGCGTACGCCGTCCCGGCTGAGCACCACCGCGTGATGGCCGTGCAGGTGCATCGGATGGACCTCGCCGCTGTGGTTCGAGATGTGCATCCGTACCACGTCGCCTTCACGGACGACGAACATCGGCACGTCCGGGAACTGGTGGCCGTTGACGGTCCAGACCATACCTGGACGCCCATCGAGAAAGCCGGGTCGGCGGCCGATGGAGTACTCGAACCGCCGGTCCGGTATGTCGGGGTCGAATCCGAGCTGAGCGCCGGTGCCGTAGGTGAGCATGTCGAGTGTCCCGCCCGGTCGAGGCATCGGGTCCATCGCGAACGGACCTGAACCGAGCACGACACCGGTCGCCCCACCCAGATGGATCCGTACGGGCGTGCCGTCGTGGGGCATCGTCAGCTCCAGGTCGGCGCGCCCGCCGGCGGTGACGAGCACGGCCATGTCCCGCACGGGGGTGGGTCCGGCAAGGTCCGCGCCGTCCACCGCGACGAGGCGGTACGGCGCTCCGTTGACCCACGCCGACATCGGCCCGTTGTCGCTGTTGATGACCCGTACCCGCACAAGTCCGCCCGGCGGCACTGTGACCCGAACATCACCCTCGAAGCCATTGATCGTGCGTACGCCATGGTAGAGGTGCACCAGCGCCACGACGTCGACCGTGTCGGGCGGGGGCGCCGCCGGTGTGACGACCAGCGCGCCGAGCAGACCGTCGCGGACCTGTTCGTGGGACATCTGGTGGGAGTGGTACCAGTATGTGCCAACCCGATCGGCGACGAACCGATACGTGAACTCGCTGCCGACAGCGACCGCGTCCTGGGTGACGCCCGCAACCCCGTCCATCGCGTTGGGTACGTCCACGCCGTGCCAGTGCAGCGTCACCCCGCCAGGCACGGACTCGTTGACAAGCGTCACCTGTACCAACTGCCCGACCGTTGCCCGGATGGTCGGGCCAGGTGACTGGCCGTTGAGCGTGTAGCCGTCCACCTCGCGACCGGACGGTAACCGGATGCGTCCGTGGCGCGCCGTGAGCTTGATGGCAACGTCGGCTGGCCGGGCCGGATCCGCAACGAGCGATGCGAGACTTCGCCCGCCCGCCGCGTTGTGAACATGCGGGACGCCAGCGGTGTGACCGCCGGCGTCCACGTACCCCATGTCCATCACCGAGTACGTGCCCGGTAGCAGGCTCGCCTGCCAGAACCAGGCGAGCGGTCCGACGAAGAGCGCCGTGGCCGCGCAGGCGATGGCCAGGCGGAGCCGGCCCGCCCGACGTACCCGGCTCATCGACAAAGCCATCACACAGGCGTCGCGACAGGCGCTTCGGGGCGCTCGGCGCCGCTCGGCACGGCGCGAGCCCGGTGCCCCGCATACACGGCCGCGCCGAACAGCAGGAGCGCGTTGAGGCCGTGCAGCGCGCCCAACGCAGGGACGTCGTGGCCGAACATGCCGAGGCTGACCTGTACCACCACGAGCAGGAGCACGAGGCCAGCCCATTTCGCCGCCCCGCGGACCTTCGTGAAGAACGAGAAGATCAGCATGAGCAGCGCGACCAGCGGGACGATCATCATCCCGTTCATGCCGTGCACAGCGAAGCCGACCGCCCCGGGGAAGGACGTCTCGCCGCTTTCCATCACAGCCTTGTCGAGCACGCCGCCGCCGTCGACCCACTTGCCGAGTCCGTACATCGCATAGACCACGGCCGTCGCCTGCACGGCCACCTCGACGGCGATCAGGTACGCGAGCACCTTGTAGACAGTTCTCATGACGTTCTCTCCTCCTGAATTTGTTCGAATCGAAGGCGGACTTGCCGAAGACGCGGGCGAGCAGCCACGGCCAGACCGGAAGTGCCAACCAGCCGAGGGATGCAACGCCCGGCACTCCTGTGCGCCCGCGGCACGTGGAACCCCTCGAGGGAGTCCCCTGACGCTAGGGGTCCGCCGGGACGCCGTCGTCAATCTTGCGGACCATTCCGATACGCCCACGGATGGATGCCGGCCATCGGATGAGGGTGATAGCTTCCGGGAGTTTCGACCGACCGACGGTCGATTCACGGCGAGGAAGGGAACCCGATGAAGCGCCTTGCCACGGACGAAGGTCGGCCAAGGACGACCCGCCGAGGTCGTGGCGTCGACAGCTCCGGCACGCAGGAACCGGCGTCGACTGCTCGCCGTAGCGGCGGCTTACCTCGCTCGCGATCCTCGTCGTGGTGATCGCCCTAGCGGCTCAAACCAGCTTCAAGCCAGCGCTGCTCGCCCCCCTCACCACCCGTGACGAGTGGCTTGCCGCCACCGGCGAGGAACGCATCGCCAGGTCTTGGACGGTCGAGCGGTGAAGGCGGTACTGGCTATTCACCCGCACCCACCTCCGCCCCACCCGCTTGCTGCACTACACCCGTGGCGGCAGTCTGTACGCGCTGTGGTGGCTGATCGATCTGCGCGGCGCGCGCCGGGGTGAGGCGTGCGGGCTACGCTGGTCCGAGGTGGACCTCGACCGCGGTGTGCTGTTCGTCGTCTGCAACCGCACCACCGCCGGCTACCGGATCCGTAGATCGATCCGGCTCAGCGCATCCGGTGGCCGGCGAGGAAGCTCCAGATGACCGACGCGGCAGGGGCGCCGTCGAGGGTGTCGGGCCAGCGGTGACCGCCGGTAACCCGGTACGCGATGATGGACGCTCCGCCGGCGCAACCCGTCCACTGCCGGCGTTGCTCGGCGGGAGTGTCCACAGGCACGGCCGACTCGGGGGAGCAGTGGTTGAGCGTGGCCCAACCGGCGAGCCACGTCGAAACCGGTGGCAGGTGCCACGCCGGGTCACTGGTGCTGCCTTCGTACCCGACGACCGGGTCATCGACCGCGTGGACGTCCAGGATGGACACCGGCCGGGTGGGACGGCAGCCGCCGTCCTTGGGGTCGTACATGTTGCCGACGACGGGCGCGATAGCGGTGATCCGGTCGGCGAGGCCGCAGGCGAGGTAGTTGGCCATGCCACCGCCATTGGACATGCCGGTCGCGTAGACGCGCGTTGGGTCGACGCAGTAGGTGGCGGCGAGATTGTCCAGCAGGGTCCGGGTGGCGGGCAGTTCGGCGATGCCGTGGTCGACCGGTCCGGCGCTGGCCCACATCGGCGGCCCGCCGTGCCCGTCGGGCAGACCTTGCGGATAGACGGCTAGGAACCCTTCCCGGTCGGCCAGTTCCAGAAAGCCGGTACTGGCTGCGGCGTCCGCGGAGTTGCCGCCGTGTCCGTGGTAGACCAGCAGCACTGGGTAGGGAGAATCCGGCTGGTAGCCGGCGGGCACGTGCACCAATGCGGTCCGCTCGTGCGCTCCCTCGGCGGTGCTCGGATCGACCGGGAAGCTGAGCGTCCGATCGGCGCCTGCGCCGATGGCGCGGCTGCAGCCGGCATGTGCCGCCGCTGTGGCCGGGGAGCCGGCGTCGGGCCGCGCGTCGGGCGCCGTGCACCCGGCGGCGAGCAGCACGGCGAGGACCGCTATCCAGAAGCGACGCACCAAACCCGATCGGACGATCAGTTCTGGCCGAATAGTGGCAATCGGTCGAACCGGTCACCCACTCGCACAGATTGTCCGTTTACAGAGTCCGCCCGGCCCGGACGCTGCCCGGGGTGAAGATCTCAACATCCGATGCTGGCGAGGAGGTCACGCTCATCGTGGTGAGCGGTGAGATCGACCTGCAGACCGCCGATCAACTCCGCGACGCGGTGCACGCCGCGCTCGCGCTACCGATACCGCGCATCGTCATCGACCTGGCCGGCATCGAATTCTGCGACTCAACCGGCCTGAGCGTGTTCGTCTACGGACACCGATCCTGCATGGAACGCAACGGCTTCCTGGCACTCGCCGCACCTAACGCGTTCATGACCCGCCTGCTCACCACCGTCGGCATCGCCGAACGAGTACCGATCTTCGACACCGTCGCCACTGCGATCGACGCCGTCGCGCACGAGCCCGACCCCGAATCACCATCGGCGAATCATTCGACCGGCTGACCTGGTCTCCCAGCTTCTGCAGGTGGTCATTGACGGCTTCGTGGGCGCACCAGGTCCGGGGGCGTTGATGTACTCGAGACTCATGTGTGGTTGTACGGCTCGGCTGCGCACCCGATCCGCGCGCCACACATCGGCGGCCGGTGCAGATCGTGGTACCCGCGACCGTAGCGGCGCATTCGAACCGAGGATCGTGCCGAAGCGCCGTCGGCGGCTCGGGCAAGTCGACGAGGCGATCCTGAGCTTCTGGACGCGGACTGTGAAGGGGCCGTTCTGCCCTCGCAGTGGTCGGCCCAGCTGAGCACGCCTCTGACGGCACCCCTTGACGGTGCGGGCACCGGCCCGGCCGCTGACCTGCCACGACGGGGCCGGTGATCGCGGTGTGGTCGCAGCCCGCGCCAGGCTGGTGCTGAAGACCACCGCACCATCTTGGAGGTCGTCATGCGACCGAACCCGCACCGCGGCCGGGTCTACCGCCGCTGCGCCTGCCGCGACCACACCACCGGCAAGCAGCTCGGCGCCCGGTGTCCGCAACTGGCCACCAACCCCCGGCACGGCAGCTGGAGCTTCGCCGTCGACATCCCCGCATTGACCGGTCGGCGCACCACAATGCGCCGTGGCGGCTACCGCACCCGGCACGCCGCCCAGGCCGCTCTCGCTCGGGTCCTCGACTGCGAACGTACCGGCGTCCACCTCGACGACCGCGAAACCGTCGCCGGCTACCTAGCTGGCTGGCTGGACGCGAAACGCCGCGAACTCAAGCCGACCACCATGGCCCGGTACACCGACTACGTCGCCAAGGACCTCGTCCCGGCTCTCGGCGCGATCCGCCTCGAACGGCTCAGCCACCAGCACATCGGCCAGTTCGTGCGCACCCAGCTGGCCTCCGGCCGCGGTCCGGTCACCCTGCGCCGGTGCGTAGCCACGCTGTCCAGCGCCCTCAACGACGCCGTCCGGCACCGCCGGCTGGCCCACAACCCGGCCCGCTACACCGTGCTGCCGAAGACGCCCCGGGTCGAGCGGACCTGCTGGACCGCCGCCGAGGCCGCGGCATTCCTCCGGCACTGCCGGACCGTCGGCGACCCGCTCACCGACCTGTTCGAACTGCTCATCGCCACCGGCATGCGTAAGGGCGAAGCCCTCGCGTTGCGCTGGGCCGACGTCGACCTCGACCGCCGGCTGCTCTTCGTGCAGCACACCCTCGCCGCCGTCGACAACGCCCGCCTGGTCTTCACCGACCCCAAGACCCGCGGCAGCCGTGCCTGGATCGCCCTGTCCGCCCGCGCCGTCACCGCCCTGCGCCGCCAAGCCCGCCGACAGCACCACCAACGGGCGACCCCGGGACGGCCGACCGATGACAACGGGCTGGTGTTCTGCCGCCCGGACGGCCAACCACTACGCCCCGAGCATGTGCTGCACCGGCTGCACGCCCTCACCGCCGATGCCGGCCTGCCCCGCATCCGGGTCCACGACCTGCGCCACCTCGCCGCCACCCTCATGATCACATCTGGAGTCCCGCTCGCCGTGGTCTCCAAGACCCTGCGGCACAGCACCCTTTCGGTGACCGTCAACATCTACGGACATCTGACCCGGCAGGCCGCCAACGACGCCGTCGAAGCCACCGCCGCCGCCCTCGCCGCCGCAACCCCGACCCAACCCGGGGTTCGCAGCCCGGCCGGGCCTGCGGCGCCCCGGTGGCAATCCCGGACGGCGCGACCACCCAGCGACCACAACCCGGACCACACAACCCGGGACACCGCCGTCCCATCGAACGCCGACGCCGGCGTCTTGGATCAACCCGCAACGACCACGCAGCGCGCGACCACCCTGCGACCACCTCAGCCAGAAACGCCAACAGCGGACATGCCGCAAAAGGCATATCCGCTGGTCAGAACCGTCGGGACAGCGGGATTTGAACCCACGACCCCTTGACCCCCAGTAGCCGGAGGCCCCAGCGACGTGCTCAGGCACGTTCTCCCAGGTCGTCACAAGCATAAACCGGCCGAGTAAAGGAGTCCGTGATCCCGCTCCTGTGCGGTCGCCCGACGAGGCGCGGGTTGAGCTCCGGTGCCGGGTATTGGAGCCGGGTGAGGGTGCCCGCCGCGAGGGCTGCCGTGGCGGCGAACTCGGGCAGGGGCGCGATGGCCAGGTCAATGGCGGCGGAGAGTGGCGGCAAGCGAGCCCGCCGAGTTCGTGGTTGCCTCCACGCCGCTGACGTTCCCGGCCCGCAGGCGCTGGGACACCGCGCCGGGACTCACGTCGGCGTCCGGATACTCTGGGGACGCGGCGTTGGCGATCTGCGACACGGTCAGCACGGCCCCGACGGGATGGGCCTGCAACACCGCCAGGATGTGCTTCGCCACGTTACGCCGACCCGGTCGCCCGGCCACCGAACGGATCTCCGGCGCGGCCGCGGGGTCGTCGTCGACCTCCTCGGTCTCCTCGTGGTGCTCAGCCGCCCGGACTGTCGCGGCCGGTCTCGGCAGGGCGTCGCAGAGCACCGAGGCCAGCGATGCACCGCGCGTCTGGATCGCCCGGTCGTCCCATTCCTCGGGCAGGCTTCGGTTGATGTTCAGCGCGCTGCGTTCCAGGATCTCCTTCCGCTTGGCCATCCACGGGCCGTTTGAGACGGACTGGTTGAGCCGCTGCGTCGTCAACGTCAGATTGCCGAGCGTGTGGAGCAAGCCATGACGTCGCGCGCTTTCCTCGGCACGGCTGGCAGTGCCGGTCGCCGCGAGCGGCCAGTGCTGCTCCCATGCCTGGGGGAGGAGGTGCTCGATGGTAAGCCGGTCGAGGTCGTGGATGATCTGTTCGGTACTGGCCGTCTGGAGCCGCCGATTCGCCAGGTCCAGGATGATGCGCACCCGGCCGCGGGTGAGTTGTTTGTAGAGCGGCAACGCGCCAACGGCGTAGCGGACGTCCTCGTCCGACGGCCAGTAGTTCGAGTCGACGGTCTGGCCGGCGAGAAACTTCAGGACGACATCGTCGGCTGACTGTTGTCCCGGCCGAAGCTGCCGCAGGAGGTCGAGCATGAGGCGGTTGTAGTTCTTGGTGGTGAGCCGGCAGATCATCCGTCGAAGAAGGTAGGACTCCAGCACCTGAAGCACGTTGCGGCGGGTCGCGGCGTTGTCGCGGCCGAATACGAGCAACAGCACGGGCATGATGACGGTGGTGTCCAGCGCGGCCAGCCTTCGCAGGAAGACCTGCTCCGACGGTGCGAGTCCGGCGCCCGTGTCCAACGTGCTGTAGACGTCGCCGAACGTGCCGAACCGGGCCATCAGATCGGTGAGCGGCAGCCCGCTGTCCCTCACGTAGCGCCTGAACGTCAGGAACAGCTGGTGTGCCGGTACCTCTTGGACAAGTTCCATCGTCAGGAAGTGGCCCAGAAACGCGTCCAGCCGAGGACGCACGAGTCGGCCCTGGCGAACGTCTTCACGCCAGTATCCGTCGTCGAACCGGGCCCAATGCCGGTCGTACAGGTCCTGGACCTGCAAACCCTGCCGCTCCGCCTCATGGAACAGGTGGTTGCGGACCAGGTCGGACGCCCGAAGCGGAGTACCGCGGGCGTTGAGACTCTCGAAAATGACCTGCGGGTTGTCCCGGCTGCCGAGGTCGATCACCACGACCTGCACGCCATGATTGAGCACCGAGACAAGTTGATCGAATGCGCCCTCGCGATCGGCAGGGTCGAGCTGCAGCAGCCAGTCCCGAACGGTGCCGGCGAAATAGAGGTAGGCCTGCACGATCGTCGGCCGCTCCAGCGGATACCGCGACGCCAACGCCGCGGCCGATCCGGCGGAGAGGGCGTTGCGGAAAGCGCCGCGGTCCGCGTTGGTGGGCCAGACCTTGAACGTGTCGTCCGGATCGCTGCTCATCTCATCGTCGTTGACGGTGAGGCGTTGCAGCGACTTGATGTTGCGCTCGGGGAGCGCCAGCTCGGATGCGACATCGCGCACCGCCGCCAGGAGCAACTGCAGGGTCGTGAGCCGTTGCTGGCCGTCGATGACCTGCCGGACCTCCGTTGTGTCGGTCTGCCCTTTGACGAGGTCGAGGACGATAGCACCGAGAAAGTGCGGCGCCTCGGCCTCGGCCTGTCCGTGCAGGTGCCATGCCGCCATGACGTCCTGCCAGAGCGGTTCCCAGTTCTCCTCGCGCGCCCACACGTATGGCCGTTGGAACAGTGGTACGACGAACCGCACCTCCCGCCGGAAGAGGTGGATCAGCGTGAGCGGCTTGGTCTCCATCGGCGTCCATCCACGAGGTCGAGAGCGGCGGGTCGGATCTGGCGCGTCGCGCAAGGCTACGGTATGCGAGGGCGCGCCATGACGGCCCGGCACGCGTGGAGGGGCGCAGGCGACGGATGACGGGAGCGGATCGGTTCAGCGGCGCGGGCTCGCGGGCTGGTTGGCGAGCACGGCGGCCAGCCGGGCCAGCTGGGTGGTTGTCGCCGGGTCGGCCGGAGCGGCGCCGAGCTTGGCGAGGTACCGTGCGTTGAGTCGCTCAACCTCGGCTGCGCCGAGCCCCCAGGATCGGGCGATCTCGAGCAGGTAGGCGCCTTCGTCGTCGGTCAGTATCCCGTCGCGGAGAGCACGGTCGAGTACGTCAAGGTACGCGTCGCCGCGGTGGTCGCCCGTGGCGGCGGCCCCGACGCGGGCGGCGATCCCGGCGAGGCTGCCGATCGGCGGCGTGTGGACCGATCGCGGCCGCCCCGATCGCGTTTTCGTGGGCCGGGCCGTCAGGGCGGTGAGCGCACCGTCGTGGTCCCGGAGCCATGACGCCGGGAACGTGGTCGGCCGGCACCCGAGGCCCGTCAGGTCGTCCGGCGCGAGTAGCCGCAGCGCGTGCCGGAACAGTGCGGCTGTTGCGGTCGCGTCGCCGAGGGCAGTGTGGGCGTCGTCGAGTGGAATGTTCGCGGCCGCGCAGCAGTCGGTGAGCCGCCGCGACGCGCCGCTGCCCAGCCGGTCCGCGAGTTCGAGCGTGCAGATCGCCGGACGGGGGTGGGGGTCGAGGCCGAGGCGGCGGTACTCGGCCTCGAGGAACCCGACGTCGAAGCGGGCGTTGTGCGCGACCAGGATGTGCCCGTCGAGCCGGTCGGCGAGGGACCCGGCGATCTCCGCGAAGTGCGGAGCGGGCCGCAGGTCCTCATCGGTGAGGCCGTGCGTGTGGGTCGGCCCAGCATCGCGGTCCGGGTTGACCAAAGTCGTCCAGCGGTCCACAACCTCGCCCGCTGGGTCGAGCCGGACAACCGCGATCTCGACGATGCGGTCGTGGTGCTGGGCCGCGAAACCGGTGGTCTCGACATCGACCACCGCGAACGGGGTCCGGCCGAGCACGGCCGTCGCGCCGGTTGGCGGCGTGGGCGCCGATAGGAAGAGGTCAGGTCCGGTCGCCGTGGCAGTAGCGAGTTCGCGGATCGCGTCCCACGCCGCCGGCACGTCGACGGCTCGCGCGGCGTGGGCCAGGATGGCGAGGTCGTCGCTGAGGTACTCGTCGTACTTGTCGACGGTGCGGTCTCCGGCGAGCGCCGCGAGGTCGATCGCCGATGGCGGGTCCGTTGCGGCCAGGGCGGCGAGGTGGGCCCGCAGTTCAGCGGGGTCCGCGCCGCGGACGGACAGGGCCGGCCCTTCCAGCCCGACGTTGAGCCCGCGGCTGGTCAAAGCCAGCGCCAGCGTGCCCATGACTTTGTCGCCGCGCCAAGGGAACAGCAGCGTGTCGCGGCCCATGCCGATGATCGGCTGCTCGTCGAGCAGGAACCGCCGGTACGCGTCGAGGCCCTCGTCGAACAGCGCGCGGGCGGCCGCGTCGAGGTAGCGCGGCGGGGTCCCGGTCCTGTACAGCTCCAGCATCCGCCGACGTACCGCGTCCGCGACCGCGCCGCCGCCACCGGCGAACGGCGACACCCGTCCACCGGCGGAGGGGCGCAGGTCGATGACCTTCTGCCGCCCGTCAACAGCGGCGACCTCCCAGCGCCGCCCGCCGAAGATCAGCAGCATCCCCGGCGCAATCGGGTGATCCACCGGAAGCGTGCCGAGGGTCCGGCCGTCGGCGATCAGGCGGTACTCCTCGACGGTGCGGAACGCGGCGTAGAACGTGTAGTGGTTGATCAGCCGGTCGCCCGCGCCGCCGGCTAGCAGCAGCCCACCGCGGTCCTGAACGAGCAGGCCGGCCGCGCCCATTGCGCGCAGTAGCGCGGCGAACGTCGCCCGGTCGACCCGTGCGAACGGCCCGTGTCCGCACAGCGCCTCGAACAGCTCCGCCGGACGCGCGCCACCGCGCTGCGCGACGACGGACAGCACCTGCTGGATGAGCGTCGAAAGGTGTGGGTTGTCCCGGTCCGGCGGCTCGTACCAGCGGGCGAGGAGCAGGTCGACGACCGCGGCGGTCTGGAACACCGCCACCCGCAGCGCGTCGATGGGCGATGACTCCCCGTCGAGGGCCCGCTCGGCGACGTACATCCGCAGCACCGCGGGCTGGTCGCCGCGCCGGCCCGAGCGGCCGAGGCGCTGACGCAGCGCCGCCACATGGTGCGGCGGCCCGATCTGCGCGATCGAATCGACCGAGCCGATGTCGATGCCCATTTCCAGTGTCGACGTGCACACTGCTGTCACCGGCGTCGAACGGTCCTTGAGCCGCGCTTCGACGTGTTCCCGGATGTCCTTGGCCAGGTTGCCGTGGTGCGGCAGGAACTCGTTCGGCACCCGCAGACGCTCGGATATGCGGGTGAGCCGGTCGGTGTAGTGCTCGACCGCCGCCCGGCTGTTGGCGAAGACCAGGTTGTCGCTGCCTCGCAGCGTCTCGAACAGGTGCTGAGCGATCGCCGTCTCGTGTGGAGGGTCCTCACCCTCGTCCGGTCGTCGGGCCAAGTATCCGCGCAGCTGGAGCCGGATCTCACCGCCGTCATCGGAGCCCTCGACGATGGCGACGTCCGGGCCGCGTCCGGGCCGCAGGAAGTCGGCGGCGGCGGTGAAGTCGCCGAGCGTGGCCGAAAGCCCGACCCTGGGCACGGCTTGGCGCACGACGAGCTCGAGGCGATGCAGCAGTGACTGCAGCTGAGCGCCGCGCTCGGTACCGACGAACGAGTGCAGTTCGTCGACGACGACATATTGCAGTCCGGCGAACAGGGTGGCGATCCGCCCGCCGTGGAGCACGAACAGTGCCTCCAGCGACTCCGGCGTGATCAGCAGTACCCCGGACGGCGACCGCAGGACCTGCTGCTTCTGCGACTGGGGAACGTCCCCGTGCCAGCGGTGCACGGCGACGTGGTGGTCGCCGAACAGCGCCGTCAGCCGCTCGTGCTGGTCGTTGATCAAGGCCTTCAACGATCCGACATAGACGGCCGCGATGCCGGCCCGGTCGGGGTCGCCGAGCAGCGCCGAGGCGATCGGCAGCCACGCGGCCTCCGTCTTGCCGCTGGCCGTCGCCGCGGCCAGGATGACGTCCCGGTCGCCGGCGAGGATCGGCGTCACCGCCCGCTCCTGCACGTCGCGCAGCCCGCGCCAGCCCTGGTCGTACACCCACCGCTGCACGGCTGGGTGCAGCCGGCCGAACTGCGTTGAGAGGCGCTGCGACGCCGGACCGGTCACGGCTACAGCCGGAACGACGCGAGGTCGTCGTCCGCCGCCGGCTCTGCCTCGGGGAGCGCCGCGAGGTCAGGGTCGCGGTCCTGCTCGATCTCGGCCGCGTCGACGAGGGTTCGCCAGTCGAGGTCACGGTGCTGGTCGAGGACGGCGAGCAGGTCGAGGAAGCTGCGGATCGTCGTGCGTGGCGTGCGGAAGTACGCGTCGCCGATCCGGCCGGCACAGTGTGCCATGAACGCCTCGATCGCGGCGTCGGGCACGAGATACGCCGACTCGTCGCCGCCCGCCCACACGTGCCGCAGCTTCATCAGCAGGACATAGAAGTCCTCCGGCGACAGGTTCGCCAGGCGGACCACCGGCCCGGAGTGGTCGACCCGGCCGTCGCCCGCGAACGCGTTCTCGACCAGCCGCGACTGCAGCGCCGAGTACGAGTACAGGCCGCGCCTGGTGTCCATGAGGAAGTCGGGGGTACCACCAAACACGAACCCGAGATGCGCGGCGGTGCCCTGGAGGCTGTCGTTGACGATCCGCAGGATCTGCTCGTAGTTGGCGTTGCGGGCCTGCGAGTTGTGCAGCTTGTACAGGTTCACCATCTCGTCGAGGCACACGAGCAGTCCGCCAAAACCGGCCATGCACACGAACCGTGCTAGCAGCTTGAGGTGGTCGTAGAACGTCGAGTCGTCGACGATGGTGCGGACCCCGAGCGCGTTGCGGGCGTCGGAGCGGGTCGTGAACTCCCGCCGCAGCCATCGCACGGCGTCCGCCTTGAGCTGGTCATTTTCCTGGTCGTGACCCTCCCAGTACTTCGCGACGACCTCGGCGAAATCGTAGCCGCCGGTGAGTTCGGAGAGTTCGGTCAGGCGGCGCCGGATGACGACGTGCGGGCTCTCCCCGGCCTCGCGCGCGCTCGTCAGCACCTGCGACACGAACCGCTCGACGACGTTGGCGAGGGCGCCGCCGTCCGGCTTCGCGCGGGTCGCCATGTTACGCATGAGCTCGGCGTACAAAGCCCGGGCCTGCCCGCCGGTGGCGTGCAGCCGCCGATCCGGCGACAGGTCGGCGTGGACGGTGACGAGCCGCTTCTCCAGTGCGATCGAACGGATGAGCTGGAGAAAGAAGGTCTTGCCGGAGCCGTAGTCGCCGATGACGAACCGGCTTCCGGCACCGCCGTCAGCGATCCGGTCGATGTCGGCGACGAGTGCCTGAACCTCGGCGGCGCGGCCGACCTGGATGTGGTGCTGGCCGGTTCGCGGTACGACACCGGCCCGCAGCGACTGGAGAACAGCGTCGCGGTCCTTGGGACGAATCCGCGAGCCGTGCCCGGCGGCGTTGATCGTCATGCCAGCAGCCCTTCGAGGATCTCGGTGTTCACGTCGAGCGTTTCGTCGCCATCGACCACGGTGTCGCCCAGCCGGTCGAGCGCGGCCTCGTTGAGCACGTCGAGCGCGCCCGCCGGCAGCAGTCCGCACTCGGCGGCAAGCCGGTCGAACTCGGGGCGGCTCCACGACGGCTTCGCCGCCAGCAGCCGGATCAGGCGACTGTGCGCCGCATCGAGCCCGTCGACCGGCGCCACCGTCGGCTGCGGCAGGACCGGCGGGGTGGCGGGTTTGTCCGGTGCCCCGTCCTGCGGATCGTCCTCGACGAAGATGGTCGCGAGGAGCGCGGAGACGCTCGCCGTGTCGGCCAGCTTGGCGGCGATCGCGGCGTCGTCGAGCACGAACCCGGTCCGCGTCGCCGGGCTGACCGGTCGCGGTGGCAGCAGATGCTCGTCGTCGACCGGCACGCGCTCACGGACGACGACCGGCCCGCTCACCGCATCGTGGAGGCGGCCGAAGACGTCGCGGCCGTCGAGGTCCAGCAGCTTGTAGATCTTCGTGAGGGTGGTGACCTCGGCGGGGGAGACAACCCCGTCGACGGCGGCAACGGAGACCGCGAACTCGGCGATGTCACGCTTGGTCGCCGCGTCCAACCCGGCCAGCCGCCGCTTCAGCCCGGTCAACTTGACTCCGGTCGCCGTCAGCCAGCGGATGTGCGCCGCGAGCCGGTCAGTCTCGGCGGCGGTCAGCTGGAACGCCTGCCGGACGTGCCCGACGAGGTGCTCGTGCTCGGCAGCACTGACCTCCCCGTCTGCCTGACTCACCGCAACGGCCAGATGCAGCAGCAGCGTCACCGCCAAGTACGGCGGCCGCGCGGAGGCCGGCGCGTCCGGGCCGCACCGGAACAGCACGGCCGGGCCCTCGGCGAGCGGTGGGCCGCCCATGCGAACGTCCGGCTCGACACCGAACCCGAGCCGCCCGAGCAGCTGCACAAGCCCGACGGACTCCGCCTTCGTCGCCTTGCCCGGCGTGGCCGACTCCCAGAACCGCAGCAGGTCGGCGGCGTCGACGATGCCGCGCTCGACGTTCTCCTCACACCAGCGGCGCAGCGGCGCGACCTGACCGGTCCGGCCGGCCAGCAGCTCCGCCGGCAGCAGCGCGGCCTCGGCAAACGACCCCCGCTTGTCAGGGTTGCGGCCTACCCACCGGCCGTAGGCGTCGAGGTCGTTGGTGACGGAGCCAACGAGGTCGCGGAGGCGAGCCGACGCCGAGGGCTCCTCGAGGACGTCCGGAACTTGCAACTTCACGGTTACCTTGCCGATGCCGGCGCTTGCTGGGCTGTACTCGCTGGTCAGCTGCTGGCCGGCGGCGCCGAGCGTAATTCCGGCGCCGAACCGTTCGACATAGCGAATCGTGAATAGCTCCCGGAACTCGTCGGGGCAGCGCTCCTGCGGCGTGCGGGCGTAGATCGACGGATGGAACCAGGCCCACGCGTGGGCCCACTCCGCCGGGACGGGTTCACCGTCACGGGCGTAGCCGCCGAGGCCAAGGCGCAGCGTGATCGGCGGCGACCAGCGGTCCCCGGTTGTCGGTGGCGGCCCGTCGGGGACGGAGATGGTGCCGCTGCCGTCGCCGACGAGGTCGAGTACGGCGAGGAAGTCGGTGGCGTACGAGCGGAACGACCGGCTCTCGCCGTAGATGCCGAGCAGCCGTCGCACCTCAGTCGCGATCGCGGCGAGCTCGTAGCGGACGGTCCCGTCGTGCTTGAGGTCGCTCAGGACCCGGCGCTCGAGGCCGTAGAAGTAGAGGAAGACATACCCGATCGGGGCCCGCGGGTACCGGCGCCCGTCAGCCAGCCAAGCAAGGTACGCCGCCCGCGCACCCGGCAGGATCTGGGCGTAGGACGGCCAGTACGGCAGATTACCTACTGGACAAAGCCACACAGGCCAGGAACGTCGTCGCAAATTCCACGACCAACTGGGTCCAGAAGAAGTACAACACCGTCAAGGACAACTACAACCAGGCCAAGCAGTGCCTGCAAGGCGGCGTGTCCAAGTGCGTCCAGCAGACCGCCAACGCAGCGATCAAATACGCCTCCGACACCGTCAAGAACACCTATGACGCGATCAAACAGGACCCCTGGAAGTTCGTCGCCACCGCCGCAGTCGGCATCCTCGCCACCGTCGCGGTCGGAGCACTGTGCGCCACCGGCGTCGGCTGCCTGATCCTCGCCGGCGCGGTCGCCGGAGCCATGCAAGCCGGCGCCGGCTACATGGTCGACGTCGCCCGCGGCGACGCCGAATTCTCCTGGTCCGGCCTCGCCGACACCATGATCCAAGGCGGCCTCGACGGCGCCCTCAGCGCCGGCGTCAGCAAGTACACCGGCGGCGCCACCAAGTTCGTCACCAAACCGTTCAAGGCCGCAGCCGCGGGCGGCATGAAGAAGATGCTCGGCGGCGGTGGCGGTACCAAGGAGGTCACCGCTCCCAAGCGCACCTCCGGCGAAGCGTCCGGCGGCGGTTCCCGCAGAACCGAGGAGCGCGGTAGCAGCCGAAGCGACGAGGGCGGGGGCGGCTCCGGCAAGTCGTGCCCGCGGCCGCATAGCTTCGCCCCCGACACGTTGGTACTGCTGGCGGACGGCACCACCAAGCCGATCAAAGATGTCCAGGTCGGCGATCAGGTCCAGACCACCGACCCGACGTCCGGATCGACGCAGGGCAAGAAGGTCGAGGGCTTGCACCGCAACCAGGACACCGATCTCAGTGAGGTCACCGTCCGAAGCAAGGACGGCTCGGATGCGGTCCTGCACACCACCTGGTTCCACCCGTTCTGGGACGACACGCAGCACTCCTGGATCGACGCCCAAGACCTGAAGACCGGCGACGCCCTGCACACCGACGACGGTGCGATCGTCGAGGTGAAGAGCGTCCGCAACACCGTCGGCTCCGCCGACATGCGCGATCTCACCGTCACCGATGTCCACACGTACTATGTGATGGCCGGTGACACGCCGGTACTCGTCCACAACTGCGGTGGTGGACTGAACCGACTGATTGGAAGTCTGCGAAATAAAGCTAATGACACGTACATCGGACGTTTGATAACGGGTCGTCCGATGGAGCCCTGGCGTAGCAATCGCATATTGTCCCGCCAGCTCGCGGGCGAGCCGGCTCCCGCGAATGCGACCGTTCGCGACCTTGTTGGCATGCAAAATGGAAATGGAGCTATCGGTTATAAAGTTGCCGATGCGAACGGTCGTTCAGACGAAGACCTTTTAGCGTCGGTGTTCAATCCGCAGGATGGGCAATACATTGCGACGAGTGCGAGTCGGCCAAACGTGATCGCCCAGGGCAACCATAGGGCTATGCAGTTGATTGCGCGGGCACTGGATCCTCTTAACGATAATATCAATTTGGATACAGAGATCTTTATTCATAGGGTTGGTCAATAATGAAGGCGTTCCTCAGGCTTCGTCGCTTTAAGTGGCCTGTCATTGATGTCTATGGGGGTCGATCGCGGGGTGATATAAAAGTCCTATCCGTACAGGAGTTGGAGCACCTAACAAAGTTGGCATCGGGGCGTTGGAGCGCTAATGGTCGTCCCGATTGGCTAAAGAATCAGCGGGATCACGTTGCGGCGTTAATGCTGACTGTGCTTGGCCTCGAAGGCCGGGCCGTCTATAGGTGCCTTGTCATGGCCGTTCTCAACGACAAAACCCGACATAGCTTTACTCTGGATGTTTCCTCTGATGAGTTCGACCGCCTGCATGATATGCCCCTGAAGGATGTTGTCTCTCTGGCACATCGGTATCTTCTCGACTTTCCCCACCTCGACTTGGATCCGGCTCAGAAAGAAAGCTGGAACCAAACTATGGGCGGCGATGCTGGCTAGAGGTCACGGTCTCGGTGAGCGAGGCGCGGCTCGGCCTTGACCACCGATTGGTGCCCTCGGAGCCTGGCCTGAGTAGGAGGATCCCATGACTCCCAGGAGATCCCTATGAGGATTCCACCGCTCGCGTTCAGACTGCTCCATCGCATCCGTAAGGTGTACTGGCGGATCGCAAAGCCGACCACCTATGGCGTGAAAGTGCTGATCATTCACTCGGTCAACTCTGACCGAGTACTTCTCGTCCGACATAGCTACGGCGACCGGTCCCTGTGGAGCCTCCCTGGAGGCGGATACAAGCCGGCCCGGGAGACCCCAGAGCAAGCGGCCAGGCGTGAGTGCACCGAGGAACTGGGCGTTGAGTTGGAGCCGTCCGCCCTCGTGCTGGAGGAACACTTGACCACCAGCGAGGGCAAACTGGGATATCTGAAGATTGTCCGCCTACACGCGATCTCGGACGAGCTGTCTCCGAATGGCGAGATCTCCGAAGCCCGGTGGACAGCCGTCGACCTTACGGACCTACCTGGTAAGCCTGCACTCTCCAAGTGGGTGCACTCGGCCCTGAAAGCGCATGCACAGGCCTAGTCTAGACCCAGATCGGTGGCCTCGACACGAACCGCAGGTTCCGCTTCGTGGCTGTGGCAGATCGGCCGTGACGAGGGCAGACGTGCGGCACCGCGCTGCCGTTCATGGTCTGATTTGCCGGTATCCGGATCAATGGCATGCTAGCTCCTGCGCTTGAGCAGCGGACGATTGCGGCAGCCTGCCATACGCGATGGACGATGTTGATCACCCGACTGTCCAGTCCACCGACCGAACGCGCCCGTCGCGGCAGATGCGGTAGACCGTCCGCGACTGGGGTGCAGGCCTGGCTGAGATGTATTCTTAGCCGTCTCGTTTGCTGGTTGCCCTCGGAGCAGGCATGGCCGCACGTTTCCGGGCTGAGGAGACTCTGCCCGGCACAAGAGAGCAGATCGTTACGGTCAGTGTCGCCGCGCTGCAAGCATGCCGATTCGTGGTGATCGACTCAGACGGTGATCGGGGCTGGATACGTGCACGGGCCCCCATAAACGTGCGCTCCTGGGGCGAAGACATCACCGTCACGGTTGGCGCAGACGGCCAGGTCGAGATCGTAAGCGAGTGCCGCCTCGCGACCCAGATACTTGATTGGGGAAAGAACCGGGCTAACGTGGCCCAACTGCTGTCGAAGCTCCGTTCGGCTTTCTGATTCCCGGCCTGGCTGGTGTGGGCCCTCGCCCTCGCCGTGCGCGGACTGACCCTCTCACCAGGTGTCCCGCTCTGGCATGATCAGCGAGCTGAGCCAGTTGACCACAGCAGCGGAGCCCCTGGCCCATCTGCTACTTGTCGAAGGCAGCGACCGGCGCCCGCAGTCGTCGAGCTGGCGACGCTCGATTTACGGTCAAGATCAGCTGAGCGCACATCGGCAGATCCGGTAACCATGATCACGTGTGTGGTTCGACCCTGCCACTGGCGCCGGCGATCTTTGGAGTGCCCGTCGAACGTGCCAATGCGCGTCCCGTGCGATCTGGTCTGCCCCCTGGTGATCACAGTACGGGCGTACGTGTCAGCGGCGTGTCGTGATCGTCCACAGTAGACCTTGTTCGCGGGTCTTGCGGGACAGGGCGAGTAATGGGGTCGGTGAGCGGCGTGCTGGCCGTCGAAACCGTGAAACCGCAGGTCAGCACGGTCCCTGGGTTGGATCTTACACACGCGTTGACGCGTTGGGCGTGATGGCAAAGCCGCAGGTCAAGGCGCTGGGGGATGGGTAACAGTACGCCCGTACGGGACAAAACTCGTGTCGCGCGACGACCGAAGCATCGACGGACGCCGACGAAAAAGGCCAGCTGAGCTGGCCTATTCTCACGTCGGGACAGCGGGATTTGAACCCACGACCCCTTGACCCCCAGGGGTAGCCGGAGGCCCCAGCGACGTGCTCGAGCACGTTCTCCCAGGTCGCCTCCAGCATAAACCGGCCGAGTAAAGGAGTCCGTGATCTGGCGCCGTCGCAATGCGTCTGGTGCCGTGCTGGCTAGGCGGCCTGCAGTTGGTGAATTGTGTTGACGTCCATGAGAGCTGCCGTTGGTGTGATGAGTTGGGCGAGGTCGTGGGCGGCTTGGCGGCGGCGTTGGGCGTTGATGCGGGTGTAGTGGCGCATGAGGGTTGCTGGGTCGTGGCCGAGGCGTTCGGCGACTTCGGGGATGCCGTAGCCGAGGTTGAGGAGGTTGGAGGCGAGGAGGTGGCGGATCTGGTGCGGTCCGATCGGGCGGACGCCGGCGGCGCGGGCGAGTTGGTTGAATCGGTTGCTGAGGTTGTCGGGTCGGAGTGGTTGGCCGCGTCGTCCGAGGAACATGTGGCCGGAGACGAGCGCCGCCCTCCCGGAGGGTCTGGTGTTGGTCAGTGCGGTGAGGGTGGTCGGGTCGATGTGGGCGATCGAGTAATTCGGTTCTGTCGCAGGAAGTGTGGCGCGGCGGTCGGCGGTGTGGAACTCGGTCGGCGGGCGGGCTCGGCTGACGGCG
>NZ_JBICTV010000051.1:0-33905 GCF_043197855.1 Dactylosporangium sp. NPDC048998 | reverse complement strand
GGGGCGGGGGGGGGTCTGTCGCGCCCCGGGGCGGGGGGCCCGCCGCGGGGGGGGCCCCCCGGGGGGGGGGGGGGGGGGCGGGGCCGGCGCCGGGCGCGCCGCCCCCCCCCCCCCCCCCGCGCTGTCATCAGGCGACGAGCTTGCGCAGATAGTCGACGTCGACGTCCAGCAGCGAGCCGATCAGCGTCACGCCTTCGGGGTCGAGCTCGACCTCGCACGGCACGGCGAGCACGGCGCACCCCGCGGCCCGCGCGCTGCGGATACCGTTGGGCGAGTCCTCGACCGCCACGCAGTCGCGCGCCTCGGCCCCGACCAGCTTCGCGGCGGTCAGGTAGGGCATCGGGTGCGGCTTGGTCTCGTCCACCTCGTCGCCCGCCACGACGGCGTCGAAGTGCTCGGCGCCGATGGTCAGCAGCGCCACGTCGACCAGATGCCGGTGGGTGGCGGTGACGAGCGCGAGCGGCACTCCCTCGGCGCGCAGCGCGGCGAGCAGCTCCCGGGCGCCCGGCCGCCACGGCACCCCGGCGCGCAGCAGCTCCTTGACCCGCTCCTCGAGCCACACGACACTGTCGTG
This sequence comes from Dactylosporangium sp. NPDC048998, assembly GCF_043197855.1. Lineage (NCBI taxonomy): Bacteria > Bacillati > Actinomycetota > Actinomycetes > Micromonosporales > Micromonosporaceae > Dactylosporangium > Dactylosporangium sp. NPDC048998. The sequence goes on along the minus strand of NZ_JBICTV010000051.1, from coordinate 33,331 downwards.
CATGGCCTCGCGGGTGAGCGGCAGCCCGAGGTCGGCGTGCAGGATGCGCATCGAGTCGGCCATGTTGGTGCCGACCATGTCGCGCCGCGCCTGCGGGGACAGCGGCCGGCCGTGGTGGGCGGCGAGCTCGCTGAGGCCCACCTCCCAGACCTTCTCGCTGTCCACGAGGGTCCCGTCCATGTCGAAGAGCACCGCCTGCATCGCCACGCCGTAAATCCTGCCAAGCGGGCGGCTCGTCCCCGGCGCTGAGCGATCGTTCCGTGCGCAAACTCACGCCCCCACCCCGTTGATCTTGCAGTTGTGGTGCCGGGACACTCCCGGAATGCCCGATTTGCCAGGCACCACAACTGCAAGATCAACGCGTGGGTGACCGTTCGTGCTTGATCGCGGCGAGGAACTCGGCCGGGGTCAGGCTGCCCGGGGCCGCGCGGCGGTGCGCGGCCTCCAGGACCAAACGGCGGGCCGTCTCGTTCGCCGGGACCGGCAGCCCGTGCAGCCGGCCCAGCAGCACGATCTCGCCGTTGAGGTAGTCGGCCTCGACGCTGCCGGTGCCGCGGGCCAGGCTCTGCCAGGTCGACCCGCCGGCCCGCTCCTGCCCGGCGACGACCCGCCACTGCAGGATGTCCCCGCGCCGCTCGGCGTCCTCCTCGGCGGTGGCGTACGCGATTCCGGCGGCCCGCAGCACCGCCTCGCCCTCGGCCCGGACCGGCGCGGTCGCCTCGTCGAGCCCGTCGACCCGCCCGCACAGGGCCTCGACGGCGTTGCCGAGGTTGAGCAGCAGCTTGGTGTACTTGCGGCGCATGATGTCGTCGCGGACCTCGCAGTGGAACCCGGCCTTCACGAAGCTTTCCGCGATCTCGTGACTCGTCCGATCCGTCCCGGCCGGTATGCGGCCGATGTCCAGGATCCCCGGCACCGGCGCGCACTGCGCCACGACGACGCCCGGCGCGAGGTGCGTGGCCGGCAGCATGACGCACACGCCGTACACGTCGCCGGACCGCCGCAGCGCCGCCCGCTCGTTGGCCACCCCGTTCTGCAGGCAGACGACCGGCACCCCGAGGGGCAGCCGCTCCAGCACATCGTGGGTGTCGTTGCTCTTGACCGCCAGCACCGCGACGTCGCCGTCGCGCCAGTCGACCGCTTCCGGCCCCGCGTACGCCGGGATCCGGTGCACGGAGTCCCCGCCCGCCTCCCGCAGCAGCAGCCCGTCGCGCCGGATCACCTCGAGGTGCGCGCCGCGCGCGACCACCGCGACCTCCGCGCCGGCCCGGTCGAGCCGCCCGGCGACCACACCCCCGACCGCACCGGCCCCAATGATCACCAATCGCACCCGCCGACCGTATCCACTCCGCCGGACCGACCGCTACATACGACCCACCCTCGTAGTCGACGCCGTGCTGGCACGAATCGGGGAGGCTTATCTACGAGGCTGACTAGTAGTGTTCTCCGCATCGGTACCCCACCCTGAGAGGACGAACGACATGAGCGAGTACGGAGAATTCGAGACCGGGCACGAGTCGGCCGAGCTCGAGCAGCTGCACCAGGCCTCCGGCAGCGAACAGGACTACCAGTCGCAGTTCGGCGTGTTCGCGCAGGACCACTCGGCGTCCGAGTCGACCGACTTCGAGACGGGCCGGCACGTCGAGTTCACCGGCGCGGACGGCAGCCACTTCGAGTCGACCGACTACACCGAGTACTCCCACGACTCCATGGAGTCCGACTCGGTGTTCGCCGCACAGGGCAGCGAGTCGGCCCACAGCGCGGAGTTCTCCGAGCTCGACGCGCTGCGCGCCCGGTTCGAGACGAACTTCGCGCAGGGCACGCAGATCAGCGGCGGCGACTCCGGCCTGTCGATCGCCTCAAGCTGAGCAGTTACTACGAACCAACCTAGTAGTACGATGTGTACCGCCGCGCCGGAACTGGCACCTCCCCTTGGTCGGCACTCCGGCGCGGCGCTCCATTCGCCACATAACCGAAATGTCGGATATGTCCGTTGCGAAGCGGCGGGCATATCCGGGGAGAACGCGCCGCAGCGAAGGCCGTCACAGCACGGCGAATGAGGCCCAGGCGACGGTGCGCTCGAGCACGGCCAGCGCCATCGGGGTGATCGGCAGCAGGGCGCAGCTGGCGGCGATCGTGGTCCGGGCCGGTGCGCCCAGCGGGGCCGGCGGGGCGAGCAGCCGGTGCAGGCGTTCCAGGGCGTCGCCGCCGTGCATCGCCAGCGGGGCGCCCGGGCCGGAGCCGGCCATCGCGACGAGGGCGCGGGCCAGGTCGATCCGCGCGGCGCTGCGCGCGGCGGTGTCGTCGGCGCACAGTTCGACCAGACGGTCGACCTGCTGCCGGCCCAGCCGGAAGCAGCGCGCCCACGGGAAGGCCTGGGCGAGCATCCGCATCCAGCGGGTGGCCTCGTAGTGCCGGCCGGCGTGGTGGCCGCGCTCGTGGGCCAGGACGGCGGACAGCTCCGGGGCGGCGAGCCGGTCGAGCGCGGCCGTGGTGATGACGATGTCGGCGCGGCGGCCGGGAAGCAGCGGGCCGGGCACGAGGTACGCGGCCGGCTCGGGGTGCGCCACGACCGTCGCGCCGGGCAGCGGGGACGGGCCGGCGGCCAGGCGTACGAGCAGGCGCAGGCGGCTGCGGGTCGTGCGGTGCGCGGCGTAGAGGCGCCCGGCGCTGTGCAGCATGCGGGCGCCGATGAGCAGCAGGGCGGCGAGGCCCGCGAACGCGGCGAGCCGGGCGGTGCGGTTGTGCCGGCCCAGCAGCGCGTCCAGGCACACGTGCCAGGCGCCGTCGACCAGGTCGTGGGCGCAGTCCCAGTACAGCAGCAGGCTCAGGCCGGCGAGCAGGCCGGACAGCAGGATCGCCGCGGACAGGGCCAGCCACGCGGCCACGCCGAGGCGGGGCGAGCGGACCACCCAGCCGGCGGCGGCCAGCCGCGGCGCGCCGGCGAGGGCGAGCGCGGCGGCGAAGGCGACCAGCAGCAGCGGGCTCATCGTCCGGCGATCCGCCGCTCGTAGCCGGCCAGCGCCTCGCGCAGCGCGGCGGCCTCGTCCAGGGTCATCCGGCCGACGAAATGCGTCAGCGCCTCGAGGCGGTCGCCGCTGTCGACGAGGACGTCGTGCATGGTGCGCGCCACGTACTCGTCGCGGGTCAGCGCCGGGGAGTACCGGTAGGCGCGCCCGTCCGGCTCGCGGGTGAGCCAGCCCTTGCGGTACAGCGTGTCCAGCACCGTCATCACCGTGGTGTACGCCAGGTCGCGATGCCACGTCAGCTCCGACATCGCCTCACGCACCGTGGTCGGCCGCTCACGCCGCCACAGCAGCTCCATCAGGGCCGCTTCCAGATCGCCGAACCCCTGCACCGCGCCTCCCCGCCGTTACTATCGCGTATCGTACCGGCGGCGGGCCAGCGGGCCGGGAGCGCCGGAAGCCACATCGTGGGAAGTGGTTACCGCAGAACTGGACGGCGGGTCGTAGGGTGCCTGCCATGCAGGTGACTCAGTCCGCGAAACTGGCCAACGTCTGTTACGACATCCGCGGACCGGTCATGGCCGCCGCGAAACGCATGGAGGCCGACGGCCACCACATCCTGAAGCTCAACATCGGCAACCCGGCGCCGTTCGGGTTCGAGGCTCCGGAGGAGATCCTCCAGGACGTCATTCTCAACCTGCCGGTCGCGCACGGCTACGGCGACTCGAAGGGCCTGCTGTCGGCCCGCCGGGCCGTGGTGCAGTACTACCAGCAGAAAGAGGTGTACGGCGTCGACATCGAGGACGTGTACCTCGGCAACGGCGTCTCCGAGCTCATCGTCATGTCGCTGCAGGCGCTGCTGGACAACGGCGACGAGGTGCTCATCCCCTCGCCGGACTACCCGCTGTGGACCGCGTCGGTGTCGCTGTGCGGCGGCCGCCCCGTGCACTACGTGTGCGACGAGAGCAACGAGTGGATGCCCGACGTCGAGGACATCGCGGCGAAGGTGACGCCGCGGACGAAGGCCATCGTCGTCATCAACCCGAACAACCCGACCGGGGCGGTGTACTCCCGGCAGCTGCTCGAGCGCATCGCCGAGGTCGCCCGCCGGCACAACCTGCTGATCTTCTCCGACGAGATCTACGACAAGATCCTCTACGACGGCGCCGAGCACGTCTCGACCGCGGCCGTCGCGCCCGACCTGCTGACGATCACGTTCAACGGGCTGTCCAAGGCCTACCGGGTGGCCGGCTTCCGCACCGGCTGGATGGTGCTGGCCGGCCCGAAGGCGCACGCGACGAGTTACATCGAGGGCCTCGACATACTGGCCAACATGCGGCTGTGCCCCAACGTGCCGACGCAGCACGCGGTGCAGACGGCCCTGGGCGGCTACCAGAGCATCAACGACCTGATCCTGCCGGGCGGCAGGCTGCTGGAGCAGCGCGACGTGGCCTGGAAGATGCTCAACGAGATCCCGGGCGTGTCCTGCGTGAAGCCGAAGGGGGCGCTGTACATGTTCCCCCGGATCGACCCCGAGCTGCACCCGATCAAGGATGACCTGCGCTTCGCTCTCGACCTGCTCAAGGCCGAGAAGGTGCTGGTCGTGCAGGGCACCGGCTTCAACTGGCACCACCCGGACCACTTCCGGATCGTCACGCTGCCGCGGGTCGCCGACCTCGAGGACGCGGCGACGCGCCTCGGCCGCTTCCTGTCGACGTACGTGCAGGACTGACCCGCGGAACCGACCGGACGGGCCGCGGGGACGCTCCCCCGCGGCCCGTGCCGGGTCACTTGGCGTTGAAGTAGGACGCGTCCGGGTGGTGAACGATGATCGCGTCCGTGGCCTGCTCGGGGACGAGCTGGAACTCCTCCGACAGGGACACGCCGATGCGGTCCGGGCGCAGCAGTTCGACCGTCTTCGCACGGTCCTCCAGGTCCGGGCAGGCCGGGTAGCCGAAGCTGTACCGGCAGCCGCGGAAGTCGGTGCGCAGCAGGCCGTCGAGGTCCTCGGGGTCCTCGTCGACCATGGAGCGGCCGTCGGGCAGGACGAGCTCCTCGCGGACGCGCTTGTGCCAGTACTCCGCCAGGGCCTCGGTCAGCTGCACCGACAGGCCGTGGACCTCGAGGTAGTCGCGGTAGGCGTTCTCGGCGAACAGCTTTGCGGTGTACTCGGAGACCGGCTGGCCGACCGTGACCAGCTGCATCCCGATCACGTCGAGCCCGCCGGCGTCACGCGACTTGAAGAAGTCGGCGATGCACAGGCGGCGGTCGCGGCGCTGGCGCGGGAACGAGAACCGGGCCCGTTCGCTGTGGCCGTTCTCGTCCAGCACGACCAGGTCATTGCCCTCGGAGTAGCAGGGGAAGTACCCGTAGACGACCGCGGCCTCGAGCACCCGGTCCGAGGCGAGGCGGTCCAGCCAGTACCGCAGCCGCGGCCGCCCCTCGGTCTCCACCAGCTCCTCGTAGGTCGGGCCGGTGCCGCCCCGGGCGCCGCGCAGGCCCCACTGGCCCAGGAACGTGGCCCGCTCGTCGAGCAGAGCCGCGTAGTCGGCCAGCGGGATGCCCTTGACGACCCGGGTGCCGAAGAACGGCGCGGCCGGCACGGGCGCGTCGAAGTCGATGTCGGAGCGCACCGACGCGTCGTCGAGCGACGGCAGGTCCTCGCGGACCTCGACGGTGCGGGCGCGCCGCTCGCGGCGGGCGGCCAGGGCGGCCTCGCGCTCGGCGTCGATCACCGGCGCGCCGCCGCGCTTGGCGGTCATCACGCGGTCCATCAGGGCGAGGCCCTCGAAGGCGTCGCGGGCGTAGTGCACGTCGCCGTGGTACAGCGCCCGCAGGTCGTCCTCGACGTAGGCGCGGGTCAGCGCGGCGCCGCCGAGCAGCACCGGCCAGCGCTCCGCCACGCCGCGGGCGTTCATCTCCTCCAGGTTCTCCTTCATGATCACCGTGGACTTGACGAGCAGGCCGGACATGCCGATCGCGTCGGCCTGGCGGGTCTCGGCGGCCTCGATGATCGCCGAGATCGGCTGCTTGATGCCGATGTTGACGACCTCGTACCCGTTGTTGGACAGGATGATGTCGACGAGGTTCTTGCCGATGTCGTGGACGTCGCCCTTGACCGTGGCCAGCACGATCCGGCCCTTGCCGGCGTCGTCGTCGGACTTCTCCATGTGCGGCTCGAGGTATGCGACCGCGGCCTTCATCACCTCGGCGGACTGCAGCACGAACGGCAGCTGCATCTGGCCCGAGCCGAACAGTTCGCCGACGGTCTTCATGCCGTCCAGCAGCACGTCGTTGATGATGGCCAGCGCCGGCATGCCGGTCAGCGCCTCGTCGAGGTCGGCCTCCAGGCCCGCCCGCTCGCCGTCGATGATGCGCCGTTTGAGCCGCTCGTCCAGCGGCAGCGCGGCGAGCTCCTCCGCGCGGGAGGCGCGGGCCGAGGCGACGTCGACGCCCTCGAACAGCGAGATGAACTTCTGCAGCGGGTCGTAGCCCTCGCGCCGGCGGTCGTAGACCAGGTCCAGCGCAACCTCTCGCTGCTCGTCGGGGATCCGGCTCATCGGCAGGATCTTCGAGGCGTGCACGATCGCGCTGGTCAGGCCGGCCTGCTGACACTCGTGCAGGAAGACCGAGTTGAGCACCTGCCGGGCCGCCGGGTTGATACCGAACGAGACGTTGGAGATGCCCAGGGTGAAGTTGATCCCCGGGTACAGCCGGGAAATCTCCCGGATCGAGTCGATCGTCTCGATGCCGTCCCGCCGGACCTCCTCCTGACCCGTCGTGATCGGGAAGGTCAGGCAGTCCACGAGGATGTCCTCGACCGCCATGCCCCACTTCGTGGTCAGGTCGTCGATGAGGCGGCTCGCGACGCGGACCTTCCACTCGGCGGTGCGCGCCTGCCCCTCCTCGTCGATGGTCAGCGCCACCACGGCCGCGCCGTGCTCCTTGACGAGCGGCATCATCCGGGCGAACCGGGAGCCGGGGCCGTCGCCGTCCTCGAAGTTGACCGAGTTGACGATGCAGCGCCCGCCGAGCATCTCCAGGCCGGCCGAGATGACCTCGGGCTCGGTCGAGTCCAGCATGATCGGCAGCGTCGAGGCGGTGGCGAACCGGCCGGCCAGCTCCCGCATGTCCTGCGCGCCGTCGCGGCCGACGTAGTCGACGTTGAGGTCGAGCATGTGCGAGCCGTCGCGGGCCTGCTGCCGGGCGATCTCCAGGCAGGTCTGGTAGTCACCGGCGAGCATCGCGTCCCGGAACGCCTTCGATCCGTTGGCGTTGGTGCGCTCGCCGACCATGAGCACGCTGGCGTCCTGGTGGAAGGGCACGTGGTGGTAGATGCTGGCGATGCCGGGCTCGACCTGCGGGGCGCGGGCCACCGGGGCCTGACGGCCGAGGCGCTGCGCGACGGCGCTGATGTGGGCCGGTGTCGTACCGCAGCACCCGCCGACGAGCCCCGCACCGTACTCCAGGACGAAGCGCTGCAGCGCCTCCGCCAGCTCGTCCGGGGTCAGCGGATAGTAGGCCCCGTTCGCGGTCAGCTGCGGCAGGCCCGCGTTGGGCATCACGGAGACCGGCACCTTCGCGTGCTGGGCGAGGTATCGCAGGTGCTCGCTCATCTCGGCGGGACCGGTGGCGCAGTTGAGCCCGATGAGATCGATGCCCAGCGGCTCCAGGGCGGTGAGCGCCGCGCCGATCTCCGAGCCCAGCAGCATCGTGCCGGTCGTCTCGACCGTGACGTGCGTGATGATCGGCACGACCCGGCCGGCCGCGGACATGGCGCGCTGGGCGCCGATGATGGCGGCCTTCGTCTGCAGCAGGTCCTGACAGGTCTCGATGATCAGCGCGTCGGCGCCGCCGTCGATGAGGCCCGCGGCGTTGTCGGAGTAGGCGTCGCGCAGCGCGGCGAACGGCGCGTGCCCGAGCGTCGGCAGCTTCGTGCCGGGGCCGATCGAGCCGAGCACGAACCGGGGCCGCTCCGGCGTGCTGTGCGCGTCGGCCGCCTCCCGGGCCAGCCGCGCGCCGGCCTCGGACAGCTCGCGGATCCGCGACTCGATGCCGTACTCGCCGAGGTTGGCCAGGTTCGCGCCGAACGTGTTCGTCTCCACGGCGTCGGAACCAGCCGCGAAATACTCCTCGTGCACACCCCGGACGACGTCCGGCCGTGTCACGTTGAGGACCTCGTTGCAGCCCTCGTGCCCCTCGAAATCGTCGAGGGTGAGGTCGGCCGCCTGCAGCATGGTGCCCATCGCGCCGTCGGCGAGGAGCACCCGCTCAGCGAGCGTCTTCAGTAGATCCGCCATACCCCAAAGGCTATCGGGATCCGGGAGTGGCTTCTGCCCCTGGGAGACGCGATTCGCGCCACGTATCGGAACCGATCTCTCTCTGACTGGGAAGCTCGCTCGTCACGTCGGCACCTTTGACGCCCGGCGTGCCCCCCGGCACCTCCTGCGGAGCGGGTGGCGGCGCCACCGGGGCCTCGTCGTGCGGTACCCGCCAGAACACCACGGCGGTGAAGACGAGCGCCGCCACCATGATCACCAGTGGGGTCACCGAGCCGGTCGGCGGGTGCCAGTTGCCGGCGAGGGGGTTGAACCAGCCGAGGCCGGCGTTGCCCGGCAGGCCGCGCTGCCAGCGCACCATCGCCCACACCAGCAGCACGAGGTGCACCGGCAGCAGGAACACCACGAACGTGCGGGCCAGGCTGCGGGCGCCCGCCGCGTCCAGCAGCCGCCGCTCCAGCGTCCACGCCGCCAGCAGCGGCAGGCCGGCCAGCAGCGGCAGCATGTACCGCCCGGCGGTGATGAACCCGGTCTGGTTGGCCTGGGTGATCTGCAGGACGCCGGGCAGCGCCACGCCGCCCAGCAGGATGACCAGGTACCGCCAGCGCACCGTCCAGTCGCCGAAGATCGCGCCGAAGAAGACCAGGCCGCCGACGAGCATCGCCCAGATCGCGTACACCGGCTGCCACATCACGACGTCGAACCAGCCGGCGACGCCGATCATGCCCTGGATGTACACCCACCAGCTGTCGATGTAGATCGCCACCGCCTCGCCGAAGCGGTAGTTCCACAGCCCGGGCGGCGGCGGCACGAGCTCGCCGGTCTTCATCCCGACGATCCAGGCGGCCGACAGCACGGCGGCGAGGATCACACCGCCGGTCCACAGCTTCACCCGCAGCAGCTTCCAGTACTCGCGCAGCCACTTCCAGCGCACCGGAATCGCGAGGGCGAAGAATGCGAACGCGAACCACGCGGGGCCGGCCGAGCGTAGCGTGAGCAGCAGCACCGCGCTGATGCCCAGCAGCGTGACCAGCGGCTTCTTGCCGACCAGGTCAGGCGGCTCCAGCAGCAGCGGTATGCCCGCCGCGAAGAACGCGATCCCGGCCGCGATCTCCACGGAGTTGGGGTTCACGCCGCCGGCCAGGTGGGCCAGCATGGGGGTGGCCACCGCCAGCAGCGCCGCGGCGCCGAGGCCGAAGCGCGACCAGCGCAGCAGCGACACGAACGCCGAGGCCAGCAGCGCCGCGCACAGCGCCGCGCTGATCAGCCGGGCCGTGACCAGGCCGCCCCAGTTGGGCCACCAGCGCAGCGGCGGGCCCACCACGAGGTAGTACAGCGGGTTGTACCGCCCGGCGCTGGTGCTCACCTCGCCGATCGGGCCGCCCTTGAGCCCCGCCGCGCAGGCCGCGGACACCTTCGGGCGCGGGCCGAAGCACATCGCGTGGGCGTCCATGCCGACGGGTACCCGCTGATAGGCGCCCATGCCCGGGCGCCCGAACGCGTCGGGCACGACGGCCGGGCGGGCGAAGATCTGTCCCGGGTCCAACGACGCGACCCCGGCCGCCCGGATGGTGTGCTGCACCTCGTCCGCGGGCCCGTCGAACGGCGCGGCGAAACACCACGCGCCGAACACCAGGAAGAAGGCCGTGAAGGCGACCAGCCAGGACCTGCGTCCGTTTCGCATTCCCGGATGCTACCGAGAGATCTTGCGAGCCCTTCTCCGGGGCGTGACAGATCACCCCGAACCGGTCGCCTATCGTATTCACTCCGATATGGTCCCGATATGGTCCGGATGGTCGGCACCCGCGCGGCCGGCAAGCCATCTCGCGCCCCTGCACGTAGGCTGGGACCGTGACCGAGTTCGACGGCCTGCCCGTGCTGCGCTCCCCTGTCGCGATTGCCGCGTTCGAAGGGTGGAACGACGCTGCCGACGCGTCGACCGCCGTCGTCGAGCATCTCGAGCAGGAGTGGGGTGCCGAGACGATCGCCTCGCTCGACCCGGAGGACTTCTACGACTTCCAGGTCAACCGCCCGACGGTACTGATGTCCGACGGCGAGACCAGGCGCATCGAGTGGCCGACGACCCGCTTCGCGGTGGCCAGCCCGCCGGACTCCGAACGCGACATCGTGCTCATCCGCGGCATCGAGCCGAGCATGCGCTGGCGCACCTTCTGCGACGAGGTCCTCGAGGTGTGCCACAGCCTGGAGGTCAACCGGATCGTGCTGCTGGGCGCGCTGCTGGCCGACGTGCCGTACACTCGCCCGCTGCCGGTCAGCGGCTCCGCCCCGCCCCGCTCGTCGCCCGAGGCGGCGGAGCGGCTGGGCCTCATCCCGACCCGCTACGAGGGCCCCACCGGCATCGTGGGCGTGCTGCACGACGCGTGCGTGCGCGCCGACCTCGAGGCGGTGTCGTTCTGGGTGCACGTGCCGCACTACGCGAACAACCCGCCGTGCCCGAAGGCCACCCTGGCCCTGCTGCACCGCGTCGAGGAGATCCTGGACCTGCCCGTCCCCACCGGCGACCTGGCCAAGCAGGCGTCGGAGTGGGAGGAGCGGCTCAAGCAGGCCGCCGAACAGGACGCCGAGCTGGCCGAATACGTCCGCGAGCTCGAGGAGCGCTCGGGCGACGCGGGCCTGCAGCCGCTGACCGGCGACGAGATCGCGCAGGAGTTCGAGAAGTACCTGCGCCGCCGCGGCGGCCAGGCCGGCCCCTCCGCAACCGGCGCCTGGTAGCCCACCCGCGTAACTGTGTAAAAAGTGGCTGCTATCGCGGCCACTTCTTACACAGTCCCTCGTTGCGCAGGGCTTCCTAGGAGGCTAGGTTTCGTGGTATGACGATCAATCCGGGGGCTGCCGAGTTTCCGCACCGGCAGATCGGGGCTCAGCTGCGGGCGCAGATTCAGCGCGGGGACTGGGCGCCCGGGGAGCGGCTGCCCTCCATCCCCGCGCTCGCCGCACAGTTCGGGGTGGCCAAGCAGACCGTGCAGCGCACCATCGACCAGCTGCGCATCGAGGGGCTGCTCATCACGCGGCCGGGGTCGGGGACATTCGTGCGCGGGACCAAGCGGCGGATGAACCGGCTCTCCCGCGGGCGGTACGGCGCGCAGCGCGGCTACCACGCGGAGCTCGCCGCGCGGTACCGGCAGCATCTGATGATCGTCGCGCAGATGCCGGCGCCGGCCGACGTGGCCGAGGCGTTCGGGCTGGACGCCGGGGCGCCGCTGCTCGTGCGGCGCCACCTGGTCCGGACCGGTGACGCTCCGGTCGAGGTCGGGGCGTCGTGGTTCCGGCCCAACGACGTGCGCGGCACGTCGATCGAGCGGCCCGACGTGTTCGACCGGCCGCTGTACCAGGAGGTCGAGGAGGAGCTCGGCCGCCGCTACACCAGCGCCCGCGACCAGGTCAGCGCCCGGCTGCCCACCCGCGAGGAGGCGGAGCTGCTGCAGATCCGCCCGGACACGCCGGTGCTGGTGCTGCTGCACGTCGCCTACGACGAGGACCACAAGCCGATCGAGGTCGCCCAGGCGGCGTGGCCGGGGCCGATGACCTCGCTCACCGAGGAGTACCGCATCCCGGCCCCGCGCCCCGGCCTCCCCGACGACGAACCGGGCCTGACCCTGGGTTAGCCCCGGGTCAGTCCTGGGTCAGCCCCGGGTCATTCGCCCGCGGGCGGCTGGTCGATCAGCCCGAGCTGCTGCAGGTGGGCGACGTCGTCGCGCACGCCCCAGTGGTCGGTGACGCGGCCGTCGGCGTCGAAGCGCATCCAGTGCATCTGGCGGAACCGGAAGGTGCGGCCGGTGGGCGCGTTGCCCAGGAACGGGCCCAGGTGCGTGCCGGAGAACCAGTTGCGCATCACCACCACGTCGCCCGCGCCGGCCAGCTCCTCGATCTCGGTGCGGCAGTCGGGGAACGCGGTGCGCAGCATGCTGACCAGCCCCACGATCGCCCCGGTGCCGTTGCGCAACGCCTCGGGCGCCGTGTGGTTCACCAGGCCGGGGGTGAAGTGCTCGTCGATGAGGTCGGCCCGGCCCTGGTCGATGATCACCTCGTAGATGCGGCGCATGTTGCGCTTGTTGCGCTCGACGGTATCGGTGTCGCTGTGGTTGTCCTGAGTGATCGGTGCGTTTGTCATGGCGACCACGCTAGAAACGCGGCGGACCCCCGGGCCATCCCCGGAATTCGGGGGGACGACGGGGCGGCCGCGGCGGCTAGATTCATCCCATGCGGACCACGGCCCTGCAGGCCCTGGACAGGACGCGGCGGGCCGTGCTGCGCCTGTCGCATCTCGGGCTCGACCTGACGGCGTACCGCACGCAGCTCGACGCCGTGCTGCGCGCCGAGATCGGCTGGGACCTGGCCGCCTGGTCGACCACCGACCCGGCGACCCTGCTGTTCACCAGCTGCGTGCTCGTCGGACGTGACGAGGACCACGCGCTGGAGCAGCGGCTGTTCGACCTGGAGTTCGGCGAGCCGGACGTGAACACGTTCGCGGCCCTCTTCGCCGAGGGCACCGTCGCGGCCGGCCTGCACGAGGCCACCGGCGGCGACCTGACGCGCTCGCCGCGCTGGCGGCGACTGCTGGCCGGCCTCGGCGTGACCGACGAGCTGCGGGCCGTCTTCACCGACCGCAACGAGTGCTGGGGCACGTTCGTCGGATACCGGCTGGGCGGCGAGCCGTTCACCCGCGCCGACGCGCAGCTGCTCGCCGCGCTCGGGCCGATCGTCGGCGACGGGCTGCGCCGCTGCCTGCTGCAGGCCGCGGCGGGTGCCGCGCCGGGGCTCCCCGAGCCGCCGGGTGTCCTCGTCGTCGACGCCGCCGGCGCCGTCACCTCCGGCAGCGCCGCCGCGCAGCGCTGGCTGGCGGAGATGGACAGCCCGGGCGCGCTGCCCAGCGCCGTGCGTTCGGTGGCCGCCATGGCCCGGGCGGCCGGGTCGGGCGACGGGGGCGCGACGCCCGCTCTGATGCCGGCTCAAGGGCGCCTGCCCCGCCGCGGCGGCGGCTGGCTGCTGCTGCACGCGTCCGTGCTCAGCGGGGACTCAGGTCACGTCGCCGTCGTCATCGAACCGGCCCGGCAGACGCACCTCGCCGACGTGCTGGTGCGGGCCTATGCGCTCACCGGCCGGGAACGGGAGGTCACCGAGCTGGTGCTGCACGGCCGCTCCAACGCGCAGATCGCGCGGGCGCTGGGCATCGGCGTGCACACCGTCGGCGACCACCTCAAGTCGATCATGTCCAAGCTGGCCGTCTCCAGCCGCGCCGACCTGGTCGCCGAGCTGTTCGGGCGGCACTACCTGCCGGCCCGCCTCAGCGGGTCGCTGCCCAGCCCGTACGGCTGGTATCTGCCCGCCCAGGCCTGACCGGCGCGACGGCCACAACCCCGGCGGGATCGTGGCCGTCGCCCGGGTACGGACCGCTCAGGTGATCGGGTCGGGCGCGGCCGGCGCCGGGGCCGGGGAGGCCGGCGCGTCGGACAGCCGTGGGTCGCCCTCGTCGGCGAAGTAGTCGTCCGGTGTGGTGTCGTCGCCGCCGTCGGAGACCGCCGCGGCCCGCAGGATCAGCGTCAGGATCGCCGCGACCGCGAGATTGACCACGACGGCGACGAAGCCGACGTAGATGGTCTTCTTCGTGTCGAGGCCCCACTCGCTGAGCGCGAACGCCGAGCCGCCGAAGTGGGCGCGCTTCGTGGCCGCGTTCGGGATCTGGTACAGCATCCACAGGCCCAGGCCCATGCCGGCGACCCAGCCGGCGATGAGCGCGCTGCGGTGCAACCACCGGGTGAACAGGCCCAGGGCGACCGCGGGCAGCGTCTGCAGGATGATGACGCCGCCGATGAGCTGCAGGTCGATGGAGAACTGCGGATCGACGAAGACCACGAAGACCAGCGCACCGAACTTCACCAGCAGCGACATCAGCTTCGACGCCTGGGCCTCCTGGGCCGGGGTGGCGTCGCGCTTGAGGTACTCCCGGTAGATGTTGCGGGTGAACAGGTTCGCCGCAGCGATGGACATGATCGCCGCCGGCACCAGCGCGCCGATGCCGATGGCGGCGTAGGCGACGCCGGCGAACCAGTCCGGGAAGAGCTTGTCGAACAGCAGCGGTACCACGGTGTTGTTGTCGTTGCTGCCGTTGGCGTTCTTCAGCGGGGTGACGCCGGCGGCGATCGCGGCGTAGCCGAGCAGGGCGATGAGGCCCAGCAGCAGCGAGTACGCCGGCAGCGCCGACATGTTGCGCTTGATGACGTCGCGGTTCTTGCTGGCCAGCACGCCGGTGAGGCTGTGCGGGTACAGGAACAGCGCCAGGGCCGAGCCCAGGGCCAGGGTGAAGTACTGCACCTGGTTGTTGGCGTTGAGCAGGATGCCGTCGGCGGTCGAGGGTGTCTTGGCGAACTTCGCGTCGGCGGCGTCGAAGATCGCGCCCCAGCCGCCCAGCTTCGCCGGCAGGTAGAACACCGCGACGAGGATGACGACGTAGATGAGGATGTCCTTGACGAACGCGATCAGCGCCGGAGCGCGCAGGCCGCTGGAGTACGTGTAGGCGGCCAGGATCGCGAACGCGATGATGATCGGCAGGTGCCGGGCCAGCGCGCCCGACCCGGTGAGGCCCATCGTCTTGAGCACCGACTCGATGCCGACGAGCTGCAGGGCGATGTACGGCATCGTCGCCACGATCCCGGTGATCGCGATCAGCAGCGCCAGGGTCGGCGACTGGAACCGCGCCCGCACGAAGTCGGCCGGGGTGACGAACCCGTGCCGGTGCGACACCGACCACATCCGCACCAGCACGAGGAACACCAGCGGATAGATGATGACGGTGTACGGCACGGCGAAGAACCCGGCGGCGCCGGAGGCGAACAGCAGCGCCGGCACGGCGACGAACGTGTACGCGGTGTACAGGTCGCCGCCGACGAGGAACCAGGTGACCCACCCGCCGAAGCTGCGCCCGCCGAGGCCCCACTCGTCGAGGTGGGCCAGGGTGTCCGGCCGGCGCCAGCGGGCGGCGACGAAGCCGACCGCGCTGACGGCGAGGAACAGGACGACGAAGATGGTGATCTCGAGCTCGTGCTCACGCCACATGGCCGCTCACCGCCGCTTCGTCATCCGGTAGACGAGCGTGGTGGTGCCCACGCCCAGGATGATCATGGCCAGTTGCAGCCAGTAGAACCGGGGGAAGCCGAGGATGCGGGGTCCGTCGGCGTTGTACAGGAAGGTGAGCAGCGGCACGACGATCGGGATGAACAGCAGCCAGTTCCAGGGACTGCGGTCACCCGCCCGGGGGGTGTTCGGCTCGTCAGGACCGGCCATGGCAGACCTCTCCTTCAAAGGGGGCTTCGGGCCTGGGCGGCAGGCCCGTATCGATCGACGTAACCGGATCCCCGCCGCGAGCCGGGCCCGTCCGGGCCACGAATCGGCGAACGGTAGGAAACGAGCGCCTAACGGGCAAGCTCCAATTCGGTGGCGTTGGCCCCGGTCACCACCACCCCCACGGCGGAGCCCATCAGCTCGGGCCGGGCGAGCACCGCGGCGAGCGCCGCCGCGCCGGCCCCCTCGGCCTGCGTACCGGCGCGCCCGGCCAGCAGCCGGCGGGCCTCGTCGATGGCGTCGTCGGCGACGAGGACGAAGTCGGCCAGCCGCTCCCGCAGGATCGCCTGCGGCCCGGCGAAGCCGCGCCCGGTGGCCAGGCCGTCGACGCGGGTGCGGTTGTCGCGGTGCACGCACTCCCCCGCCCGCCACGAGTCGTGCGCGGCCGGCGCGGCGGCGGACTGTACGCCGATCACCCGGCAGCCGGGCACGAGCGCGGCGGCGACCAGGCAGGCGGCGGCCGCGCCGGTGCCGGAGCCGACGGGCACGACGACGGTGTCGAGGCCGGGGTGGCGCTCGAAGAGCTCGAGGTAGGCGGTGGCGACCCCGGCGATGAGCTCCGGTTCGTCGCCGGGGCTCACCAGGCGGCCGGGCAGGGTCTGGGCGAGCGCCTCGGCGTCGGCCATGTTGCGACCGTGGCGCAGCACCGTCGCGCCGAGCGCCTCGACCGCCCGGACCTTGAGCTCGGGCGCGGCGGCGGGCATGACGACCGTGGCCCGGCGCCCGTACTCGCGGGCCGCGTACGCGATCGCCCGCGCATGGTTGCCGGTGGAGTAGGTGACCACGGGCTCGTCCGTGGACCCGTCCGCGGGCTCGTCGAGGCACGCGAGCAGGTTGAGCGCGCCGCGGACCTTGAACGCCCCGGTCGGCTGGGCGTTCTCGTGCTTGACCACCAGGCGGCGCCCGGCCACCTCGTCCAGCAGCGGGTACGACCAGGACGGGGTGGGCGGCAGGTGCCGCGCGAGGACTCGTCGGGCCCGCAGCACGTCGTTCATCGTGAGCATGGGGTCACGGTGCCGTACCGCGACCCATAGAACCAGTGCCGAGTTTCTTCCAAACCCATAGGTCGTACTGATACGTTGGCCCCATGCTGGACGTGACCCGGCTGCGGGTGCTCGTCGCGGTGGCTCGGCACGGCTCGGTGACCGCCGCCGCCGACGCGCTGCACTACGCGCAGCCGTCGGTCAGCCACCACCTGGCCCGCCTCGAGGCGGAGACCGGCGCGCAGCTCGTGCAGCGGGTGGGCCGCGGCGTGCGGCTCACCCCGGCGGGCCGGCTGCTGGCCGAGCGGGCGGAGGAGATCCTGGGCCGGCTCGACGCCGCCGAGGCGGAGCTGGCCGAGCACAGCGGCCTGCGCGCCGGCCGGGTGCGCCTGGCCGCGTTCCCGTCGGCGCTGGGCTCGTTCGTGCCGCTCGCCGCGGCCCGCTTCGCCGCCGCGCACCCGGACGTGGAACTGCAGTTCGTCGAGGCCGAGCCGCCGGAGGCGCTGCGGCTGCTGCGGGCCGGCGAGGCCGACCTGGCCGTCGTGTTCGACTACGCGCCGCCGCGCGAGGACACCTTCCGGCTCACGCCGCTGTTCGACGAGCCGCTGCACCTGGTCACCCGGCCCGGGCAGGAGGGCGAGCTGGCCTCGTTCGCCCGGACCCGCTGGATCGCCGGGTGCGAGCGGTGCCGGGAGAGCCTGGTGCGCCGGTGCGCCGCCGCCGGATTCGTCCCCGACATCGCGTTCACCACCGACGACTACGTCGCCGTGCAGGCGCTCGTCGCGGCCGGGCTCGGCGTGACGATCCTGCCCGACCTGGCACTGCGCGCGCACCGCTCGGACGCGGTGGCGACCACCCCGCTGACCGGCGGCGAGCGGCGGGTGAGCGTGGCGGCGTACGGGGTGCCGCCCGACCCGCCGGCGACGGCCCGCCTCGCCGAGCACCTGGGCAGCGTCGCTCAGCCCGGCTGAGTCGCGCGGCGGATCCGGTGCGGACGACTCCGCCGCCGGCCACCGTCCGACGAGTGGCCGGCGCCGAAGAGCCGGTGGGTGCCTCCGTCTAGAGCTTCACGCCGAGCAGGGCGTCGACCGCGCCGGCCATCAGGGCCGGGGCCTCGCGGTCGTCGCCCGCGTCGGCGAGCGTCGCGTCGACCCACGCGTCGACGGCGGCGAGCGCGCCGGGGGCGTCGAGGTCGTCGTTCAGGCGCTCGCGCAGCTGGGCGACGAGCTCGGCGCCCGACGGGCCGATGCCCGCCCGGGCCGCGTCCCGCCAGCGCGACAGCCGCTGCTGGCCGCCCTTGAGCACGTCGTCGGTCCACTGCCGGTCGTTGCGGTAGTGGTCGGCGAGCAGGGCGAGACGCACCGCCATCGGGTCGACGCCGTCGGCCCGCAGCCGCGACACGAAGACCAGGTTGCCCTTGCTCTTGGACATCTTCTCGCCGTCGAGGCCGATCATGCCGGCGTGCACGTAATGCGTCGCGAACGGTGTCTTGCCCGACAGCGCCTCGGCGTGTGCGGCGGAACACTCGTGGTGCGGGAAGAGCAGGTCGTTGCCGCCGCCCTGCACGTCGATGGTGTCGCCGAGCAGGCTCTGCGCGATGACCGCGCACTCGATGTGCCAGCCGGGGCGTCCGGGGCCGAGGTCGCCGCCGTCCCAGGCGGGCTCGCCCTCGCGCAGGCCGCGCCACAGCAGCGGGTCGAGCGGGTCGCGCTTGCCGGGCCGCTGGGGGTCGCCACCGCGCTCGGCGGCCAGGCGCAGCATCTCGGTGCGGGACAGGTTGGACTCGCCGCCGAAGCCGGGCGCGGTGGCGATGGAGAAGTACACGTCGCCGGTGCCGTCCTCCAGCGTGTACGCGTGCCCGGTGGCCAGCAGCACCGACACCTTGCGAGCGATCTGCGGGATCGACTCGACCGCCCCGACGTACCGCTTCGGCGGGATGATCCGCAGCGCCTCCATGTCCTCGCGGAACAGCGCCGTCTCCCGCATCGCGAGCACCACCCAGTCCTCGCCGTCGCGGGCGGCCCGCTCCAGCAGCGGGTCGTCGACGTCGGTGACGTTCTGCACGTAGTCGACCTCGTGGCCGGCGTCGCGCCAGACCCGGTTGGCCAGGTCGAACGCGATCATCGTGGCGGCGTGGCCGAGGTGGGTGGCGTCGTAGGGGGTGATGCCGCAGACGTACATGGTCGCGGGCCGCCCGACGAGCTCCACCGGCGCGATCTCGCGCCGGGCCGAGTCGAAGAGGTTGAGCGGCGCGACGCCGGCTCCGGGGCGGGGCAGCGTGGGCAGCGCCGGTGCGGTCCAGGACTCCATGACCAACAGCCTATCCGTGAGCGGCGCTCGCGAGGGATGTGACGATCCCCGCGCTCCCGCGGGCGAACCGGCTTGCAATTCCAGTAGCTGGAGGAGTTTGACTGTTCGCATGACGACGACGGGCGTCCCGATCGGGGAGTTCTCGCGGCTGTGCCACCTGTCCGCGAAGACGCTGCGGTACTACCACGACATCGAACTGCTGGTGCCGGCCGAGGTGGACGCGGAGACCGGGCACCGGCGGTACCACCCGGGCCAGGTGAGCGACGCGCACCTCATCCGGCGGCTGCGCGGGCTCGACATGCCCCTGGCCGAGATCCGCACGGTGCTCGCCGAGCCGGCCGAGGCCGACCGGGCCGCGGCGCTCGCGCGGCACCTGGACCGGATGGAGGCGGAGCTCGCCCGCACCCGGGACGTCGTGGCCTCGCTGCGCCGGCTGCTCGACGCGGCCCCGCCGGTCACGGTGCTGTACCGCAGCCACGCCCCGACTCCGGTCGTGCACGTCGGCGCCCGGGTCACACGCCCGGACGTCGCCGGCTGGTGCCGGGAGTCGTTCGCGGCGCTGAACCGGACCCTGGCCGAGCGGGGCCTGGACCCGGCGGGCCCGGCCGGCTCGATGTACTCGACGGAGTTCTTCGAGCACGACGAGGGCGAGGTGGTCGCGTTCGTGCCGGTACCACCGGGCGCCGGCCCGAGCCTGGTGCTGCCGCCCCGCCGCTACGCGGTCGCGGTGCACGCCGGCCCCTTCACCGACTGCGACCTGACCTACGGCGCCCTCGGCGCGCACGTGGCCGCGCACGACGAGGCGCTGCCCGAGCCGATCGTCGAGCTGTACCTGGTCGGCCCGCAGCACACCCCCGACCCGGAGCGCTACCGGACCGAGGTCTGCTGGCCGGTGGCGTAGGCCGCGGCGTGAACACAGCCGTAGAGGCGACATATCCGGCCGCTGACGCGTCCAGATATGTCGGACTTATCACCATAAATAGGAGGTAGGGAGCAATGTCCGAACTGAGGATCGCCCACGTCACCGTCGACTGCAGCGGCGACGCCGCGGCGCTGGCCGGGTTCTACGCACAACTGCTGCGCCGCGAGGTGGACCCGGGAGCGTCGCAGTACTTCGCCACGATCGGCCGCGCGAGCGGCGCCGTGCCGGTGCTGATGTTCATCCGGGTGCCCGACCGCACGCCGGGCAAGAACAGCGTCCACCTCGACCTGCACACCGACGACATCGCCGGCGACGTCGGCCGGGCCGTGGCGCTGGGCGCGAAGCCGCTGGGCGACTACGACGAGTACGGCGCCGTATGGACGACCCTCGCCGACCCGGAGGGCAACCTCTTCGACATCGGCCGCGGCGGCAACTAGATCGGGACTAGATCGGGGGCCAGGGGATCGCGTGGCGGTCCTCGTCGGGCTCGGGGAAGCACCGCGAGCGCAGCAGCGCCGCGATGCGCACCGAGACCATCGCCACCTCGGCCGGGGTCAGGTGCTCCGACAGCGACTCGGCGAGGCCGGCGGAATACTGCGCCCGCAGCTTCTCCAGCACCTCGAGGCCCTCATCCGGGATCGGCTCGCCGGCCCAGCCCCAGATGATCGTGCGCAGCTTGTCCTCGGTGTGGAAGCAGATGCCGTGGTCGACACCGTGGACGTGCCCATCCACGGTGTCGATCACGTGCCCGCCCTTGCGGTCGGCGTTGTTCACGATCGCGTCGAAGACGGCGACCCGGGCCAGCCGCGGGTCGTCGGCGTGGGCGAGGACGAACGGGCGGCCCCGCTCGTCGCGGGCGGACATGATCCGCCGCCAGTGCTTCGGCACCCGGCCGGCGGGAACGAACCCGAGCAGCGGTTCGTCGCTCTGCAGCTCGTCGTCGATCCACAGCTGGCACATGCCGGGGCCGAGGGGGCCGTCGCGCAGGACGGTCGGCGGGACGATGCCCCAGCCGGTCGCCTGCGACAGCAGCCACGCGGCGTATTCCCGGCCGGCGAGGGTGCCGTCGGGGAAGTCCCACAGCGGCCGCTCGCCGCTGACCGGCTTGTAGACGCACCGGGCCACCGTGTCACCCAGGGTGATCACACAGCGCAGGGTCGCGTTGGAGGCGTCCATGAGCCGGCCCTCCAGCTCCATCGCGCCGTGGCGCAGCAGTTCCAGCGCCTCGTCCTCAGGCAGGGCCGGCACGCCGCGCTACCGGCGGTAGCCGTTGTGCCGCGGACAGAGGTGCCCGCGGGCGTCGAGCGGCTGCCCGCACAGCGGGCAGGGCGGGCGACCGGACGCGACGACCCGCTTGGCCCGCTCGATGAACGCGCGGGTGGCCGCCGGCGTCAGCCGGACCCGCAGGCGGTCCCGGTCGGCGGTGACGAGCTCGTCGTCATCGTCCTCGTCGGGCTCCTCGGCCTCCTCCTCGCCGACCGCGATCGCCTCGATCACGACCGTCGCGGAGTCGACGTCGAACTGCAGTCCGAGGGTGCCGACCCGGAACTCCTCGTCGAGCGGCGTGTCGAGGGGCTCGTTGTCGGCGGTCTCGGCGACCGTCTCCGCGGCGAGGTCGACGCCGAAGCGGCGGTGGGCCTCCTGCAGCAGCTCCTCGAGCTTCTCGGCCAGGAGGGAGACCTGTACCTTTTCCAGGGCGACGCTGATCAGCCGGCCGCCGCCGCGCGCCTGCAAGAAGAAGGTCCGCTCCCCCGGCGCGCCTACGGTGCCGGCAACGAACCGCTCGGGCGGCTCGAACGCGTATACGTGGTGGCTCATGCTGTCACCTCCGCTCCCCTCCGGCCGCAGCACGAGCTGCCGCTCCGCTCCGAACCGCTCATGCCCAAAACTCTATCCACTCTTGGTGGCGTCCGCCGCAGCCGGGCTACAAGATCACACGGAACCGCCCGAACCGCCTCCTACGGCGGCGTCGGACGACATTTCCTCCTCGGGCTTCTCCGGGGGCTGGAACGCCGAAAGGTCGCCGCCGGTGTCGTTGAGGCGCAGGACGAACGAGCGCAGCGGGGTGTACCGGATCACGGTCACCGACGCCGGTTCGACCGCGATGCGCTGGAACAGGTCCAGGTGCATGCCGAGGGCGTCGGCGACGATCGCCTTGATGATGTCGCCGTGGCTGCACGCCAGCCACACCGCCTCCGGCCCGTGCGACAACGCGATCTTCGCGTCCCAGCCGCGGACGGCGGCGATCGCGCGGGCCGACATCGCGGCCATCGACTCGCCGTCCTCACCGGGGAACACCGCGGCGGACGGGTGCGCCTGCACGGTCGCCCACAGCGGCTCCTTGGCCAGCTCCTTGAGCGGGCGGCCGGTCCAGTCGCCGTAGCGGCACTCGATGATCGCGTCGTCCTCGATCACGTCGGCGACGTCGGGCAGGGCCAGGGCCAGGGTCTCCCGGCAGCGTGGCAGCGGGCTGCTGACCACGGCGGCGAGGGGCAGCTTGGCGGCGGCGAGGCGCTCGCCGACGGCGACGGCCTGCCCCCGGCCGACCTCGTCCAGCGCCACCGGCTGGTGCCCGGCGAGGATCCCGGTGGCGTTGGTGTCGGTACGGCCGTGGCGCAGCAGCAAGACGGTGGTCACCCCTCCAGGCCCGCCTTCGACCAGGCGTCGGCGAGCTGGCGCAGGGTCGCGATCGAGTGTTCGGCATCGCCGAAAACGAGCGTGGAGATCTCCGTCACGCCGGCCTCCTTGTACGCGTGCAGCCGCTCGGCGACGCGCTCGACGGGGCCGAGCAGCGAGGTGCGGTCGATGAACTCCAGCGGCACGGCGGCCGCCGCATCCCGGTGGCGCTTGGCCAGGTAGAGATCCTGCACCTCGCGCGCGGCGTCGCCGTAGCCCATCCGGGTCGCCAACGCATTGTAGAAGTTCTGCTCGCGCGAGCCCATGCCGCCGACGTACAGGGCGGCGTAGTGCCGCACCAGCTCGGCGCACATTTCGACGTCGTCGCCGAACACCACCGGTACACTGGCGGCCACCTCGAAGCCGTCGAGCGTCCGGCCGGCCTTGGCCCGGCCCGCGGCGATCGGCCTGAGCGCTTCCTCGCCGAACTCGGGCGCGAAGAACACCGACAGCCAGCCGTCGGCGATCTCTCCGGCAAGCTCGAGGTTCTTCGGGCCGACCGCGGCGAGATACACCGGAACGCGGTCGCGCACCGGGTGCAGGATCAACTTCAGCGCCTTGCCGGGGCCGTCGGGCAGGGGCAGCCGGTAGTACTCGCCGTCGTACTCGACGACCTTGCGGGTCAGGGCCAGGTTCACGATGTCGACGTACTCCCGGGTGCGCGCCAGCGGCTTGGCGAACCGCACCCCGTGCCAGCCCTCGGACACCTGCGGCCCCGACACGCCGAGGCCGAGCCGGAACCGGCCGCCCGACAGCTTGTCGATCGTGGCCGCGGTCATCGCCGCCATGGCGGGCGTGCGGGCCGGGATCTGGAACACGGCGGAGCCCAGCTCGATCCGCTCGGTCTGCCCGGCGATCCAGGCGAGCATCGACGGGGCGTCGGATCCGTACGCCTCCGCCACCCATACGCAGGAGAAACCGAGGCGGTCGGCCTCCTGTGCGACGGCCAGGTGACCGGCCGGGTCGTTCCACGACGACAGGTAACCGAGGTTCAACGCGAGCCGCACAACTGCCTCCCAGGAGTCCCCCGCGCGACCCTGCACGGGCGGCACCAGGGTAGCCCGGGGCACGCCTACCGTACGAAGGCGCCATCCGGCCGTATCGTTCCATGCATGCAGCAGCGACCGCTCGGCCGTAGCGGGCTGGCGGTATCCCGGCTGGCCCTCGGCACCATGACCTGGGGCCGTGACACCGACGCCGACGACGCGGCCGCCCAGCTCAAGACGTTCCGCGACGCCGGCGGCACGCTGCTGGACACCGCGGACGTCTACGCCGACGGCGAGGCCGAGTCCGTCATCGGCGCCCTGGTGGGCCGCCTGGTACCCCGGGAGGAGCTGGTCATCGCCACCAAGGCGGGCCTGCGTCCGGGCATGGCCCGCCGCCGCGACGGCTCCCGCGGCCACCTCCTGCGCGCCCTGGACACCTCCCTGCAGCGGCTCGGGACCGACCACGTCGACCTGTGGCAGGTGCACGGGTACGACCCCGACACGCCGCTGGAGGAGACCCTCTCCGCGATCGACACCGCCGTGAGCAGCGGCCGGGCCCGCTACGCCGGCGTGTCGAACTTCTCGGGCTGGCAGACCGCCCGCGCCGCCACCTGGCAGGCGGCCTGGCCGGGCCGGGCGCCGCTGGTGTCGACGCAGGTGGAGTACTCCCTGCTGGAGCGCGGCATCGAGCGTGAGGTGGTGCCGGCCTGCGCGGCGCTGGGCATCGGCATCCTGCCCTGGTCGCCGCTCGGGCGGGGGGTGCTCACCGGCAAGTACCGCACCGGCGTGCCCGCCGACTCCCGCGCCGCGTCGCCGCACTTCGAGCGGTTCGTGGCGCCCTACCTCGACGACCGGTGCGCCGGCATCGTCGAGGCGGTCGCCACCGCCGCCGGCGGGCTCGGCGTGTCGCCGCTCGAGGTGGCCCTCGCGTGGGTGCGCGACCGCCCGGGCGTGGTGGCGCCGGTGCTCGGCGCCCGCACCGTCGGGCAACTGCTCGGCGCGCTGCAGACCGAGGAGATCGTGCTGCCGCGCGAGATCCGGGCCGCGCTCGACGACGTGTCGGCGCCCAGCTCCGGCTATCCGGAACGGCAGACATAACCTGGATGGATCATGTTGCGCCGACTGTTCCCCCTGGCCGGCCTGCTGCTGCTCACCGCGTGTGACGCCGGCGCGCCTGTCGGTCACCCCGACGCCACCGTCCCGACCCCGACCTGGGCCCCACCGGCCTCCGCGCCGCCCGCGGGCTCGATCTCGGCGGTGCCCTCGAAGCCCGCGGGCGTGGCGCTCGACGCGGGCGGAGCACGCCTGGCGGTCATTTCGGACAAATCCGCACTTGTACTGCACGAGCCCGCCACCGGCCTCGCGGAGATCCCGGCCGCCGAGCCGCCCCGCGGCGTGGTCGCCGTGGCCGGCGGCGGCTTCCGCGCGGTGGCCGGCGCGGCCGTGCTCGACCTGCCGCCCAGCGCCACCGCGCCGGCATCCTGGCCACTGCCCGCGCCGGGCGGCGCGATCGCCGTGCCGCGGGCGGCGGATTGGACCGCCGTGGCCCTCCCCGACCGCGGCGACGTGATCATCCTCTCTTCCGCCGGGACCGAGATCCGGACCATGCACACCGGCGGCCGCCCGTCGGCGCTGGCCGCCGACGACGAGCGCATCGCGGTCCTTGACGCCGGGCAGTCGTCCCTGACCGTGTACGACGCGGCCACCGGCGCCCGCCAGGAGGCGCTGCGGGCCGGCGACGGCGCCGTGGCGGTCGCCGCCGTCGGCGCGCCGGGCGGCAGGAGCCGGTTCGCCGTGATCGACGCTCGCGACGGCGAGCTGCTGGTCTTCGACACCGGGCCGCTGCTGCTGCGGCAGCGGTACCCGGTGCCGGGCGGCGCGTGGGCGCTCGCCTACGACCCCGGCCGGAGGGTGTTGTGGGTGACCGCCACGCAACGTAACGAGGTCGTCGGGTTCGACCTGAGCGGCGGTACCCCCCGCGAGGTGGCCCGGCACGCCACCGTGCGGCTGCCGGTCGCGGTCGCCGTCGACCCGTCCACCGGCGCGCTGGCCGTCGGCGGGTCGGACGCCACCGGCGCGGAAGGGCTGGTGCAGCGGATACCGGCGTAGCAGTATCGGGTCATGGACTACGAATACGTGCCGCTGCGGTTACCGTCGAATGTCGACCGGATGACCGCTAACGCACAGCTGACGATCCAGGCCGAATACGGCGGCTGGGAGCTCGCCCGGGTGCGGCTCTACCCGGACGGGACCCGCCAGGTGATGCTCCGCCGCCGCGTCACGAGCGAGACGCTGCCCGGCCTCAGCACGTAGCCCTCAACCGGCCCCGACCGGCCTCAGCATGCCGGCGCCGTCAGCGGGCGGCCCGGGGAAACCGCGTGCGGCCCGCTTTTGCGGCCGCGTTCGGCGCGATGCTCGGGGAACGCAACCTCGTCGCCGCTTGATGCGTTGCCCCGCTTGCGCGAAACTCGCCTCGACCCCTCCGAGGAAAGAATCGCCGTGCTGCCGGTTTCCGTTACGCTCAGCGCCGCCGCGCTGATCACGGCCCTCGCCGGGCTGATCCCGGCCGGCGTCGCCCTCGCCGTCGCGGGGCTGGTCGCCGCCGCGCGGGCGGCCGGCCTGTTGCTGCGCCGGGGCCCGGACTCGTCCTGGAACCGCCCGGCCGGCGCCGGTCTCGCCTTCTGCGGCGTGTCGACCGTCGCCGCCGGCGTCGCCCTGGCCGTCGCGCCGCACGCGATGTTCCCCGACGTGCCGCTGCCGGCCGAACTGCCGCTGATCGGGCTGTTCTTCGTGGCCGGCACGTTCCTCGCCGGGCTGTTCCACCTGGCGGCGCAGCCGGCCACCTACCTCGGGCGGGTTCGTCGCCTGCTCGACGGCGTCGGCATCGGGGTGCTGCTGTTCTTCATCGCCTGGCTGGTCGTCTTCCAGGCGGCCGGGCTCAAGGGCGCCGGGCTCACCGCGGTGCTCGTGGCGAGCGTCGCCGTCGGCGCGGCCGTGGTCGGCACGATGCGCGCCGCCCCGATGCGGCCCGGCGCCGTCCTGCGCGGCGTGGGCGTGCTGGTCACGATCGTCGCGCAGACCGCGCTGATCCTGATCCTCGACTACCACCTGTCCGCGGCCTGGCTCCCGCTGGCGGGCGTGCCGCTCGTGGCCGGGCCGCTGCTCGCCGGCCGCGTGCTGCCACCGCGCGGCACCGCGGAGGCGCCCGGCACCGCGAGCCCGGACGGCAGCTTCGCCCGGTATCCGCTGCTGGCCCTGCCGCTGGCGGCCGCGATCGTCGCCGCCGCCTACCACCTCGTCGTCGCCGGCCGCTTCGACGCGCTCTCGGCGGCGCTGGCCATCGTCGGCGTGCTCATCCTCGCGGTGCGCGAGGCCCTCGCCGTCGCCGACGTGCGGCAGTACGCGCGCTGGCTCGCCGAGCGCGAGGCCCGCTTCCGCGCCCTCGTCGCCGGCTCCGCGGACGTGACGATGATGCTCGACGACACCCTCGTCGTGCGCTGGCAGTCCCCGGCCGCCGCGCGCCGCCTCGGCCTCGCCGACGCCGACGTCGTCGGGCGCCCGCTGCTGGACCGGGTGCACCCGGACGAGGCCGAGGCCGTCGGCGCGGCCCTGCGCGGCGGCGACACGCTCATCGAGGCCCGCCTCGGCGACGGCTTCGGCGTCTGGCGCGACACCGAGTGGAGCGTCAGCGACCAGCGCGCCGACCCGTCCGTGCGGGCCGTGGTGGTGCACGTGCGGGACATCAGCCAGCGCCGCCAGCTCGAGCACGCCCTGCGCCAGGTCGCGCGCAGCGATCAGCTCACGGGCCTGGCCAACCGTGCCGAGCTGCGCCGCCTGCTGGCCGAACGCACCGTGCCGTGCGTGCTCGTCGTCCTCGGCCTCGACGGGCTGAGCAGCGTCAACCAGCTGCGCGGCCACGAGGTCGGCGACGCCGTCCTGGTCGAGGCCGTCCGCCGGCTGCGGGCCGCGCTGAGCCCCGGCGAGCTCGCCGCCCGCCTCAGCGGTGACCAGTTCGCGGTCCTCACCGCCGGCGGCGCCGTGCACGCCCAGATGACCGCGAGCCGGCTGCTCACGCTGCTGTCCGACCCCTACCCGGTGCTCGGCGTCGCCTCGCACCTGTCCGCCTCCGCCGGCCTCGCCGAGCACGTCGCCGGCGAGGGCCCCTCCGACCGCGCGCTGAGCCGCGCCGAGCTCGCCCTGCAGCGCGCCCGGCAGCTCGGCCCGGCGCAGCCGCCGCAGTGGTACGACGAGGCGACGACCGCCCAGCTGCGCCGCCGCCTCACGATCGAGCAGGACCTGCCCGGCGCCCTGGCCCGCGGCGAGCTCGACCTGCTCTTCCAGCCGGTGGTCGAGCTGCCCTCGGGCCGCGTCGCGGGCGTCGAGGCCCGCCCACGCTGGCGCCGCGCCGGCCTGGGCGCGGTCGAGGACGCCGAGTTCCTGCCGGTCGCCGACCAGCTCGGCCTGCACCTCGAGCTGGGCGCATGGCTGCTGGCCGCCGCCGGCCGCCAGCTCGCCGTGTGGGGCGGCGCGGCCCCCGCCGGCCGCCCGCTCTGGCTGGCCTTCACCGTCTCGCCCGCCATGCTGGCCCACGACGGCTTCGTCGACCTGCTCGCCGCGGCCGGGTTCCCGCCCTCGCTGCTGGTCGTCCAGTTCACCGTCCCCGACCCGGAGCTGCCCGACCTGGTCGACCGCCTCACCGCCGTACGCATGCTGGGGGCGCGAACCGCCCTGGACGGCTTCGGCGTGCAGGCCACGTCGCTGAGCCTGCTGCGCCGCCTCCCCCTGGATCTGGTACGCGTGGACCGCCGCACCTTCGCCGGCGCCGACACCGCCGTCGTCGCCGCCGTGGTGAACCTGGCCCGCCAGCTGGGCGTCGACGTGGCCGTGGACGGCGTGCGCGACGACGACGAGCAGCGCACGATCGCGGCCGCGGGCTGCCGCCTCGCCCAGGGTCCGCTGTTCTGCGCCCCGTCGGTCCCGGAGCGCGTCGAGGCGTACCTCGACACCCAGCGCACCACGATGCACTGACGCACGGCATGTGCCCGGTTGCATTGGCGCTCGCCGTTGTCCGCTGACGCGTAGCCGAACGGTGCGCGGGAGCGGTACGGCGCCTCCAGCCGGGCCGTCTGCTCCGGGGTGAGCATCACGTCGAGCGACTCGGCCGCCCCGCGACGCCTCAGCCCCGCAGCGCCGGCCGCGTGGGGCGCCGGCCGCGTGTCGCCCGGGCTGCGGGGTGCGTCAAGCGTCGACGCTCTGAAGCGTCCGCCGCGCCCATGTGTCCGCCGCGCCCATGTGTCCGCCGCGCCCATGTGTCCGCCGCGCCCGGTGCATCCGTCCGTGCCCGTACGGTCCGGCGCGCCCATGCACTCGTGCGTCCGGCGCGCTCAGTGCGCCCCGGTCCGCCCCGCCCGTGCGTCCGCCGCGCCCGTGCAGTCCGCCGCGCCCGTGCAGTCCGGTGCGCCCGTGCAGTCCGGTGCGCTCGTGCAGTCCGGTGCGCCGGTGTGCTGGTGGCGGCTGGTGTGCTGGTGGCGGCCGGCCCGGGACCGTGGCGGCCCGGGCCGGGCCGTGCCGGGGTCAGCGGCGCTCCGCCGCCTCGCCCAGGCCGGGGCCGTCGGCGGCCTCCGCCTCGTCCTCTTCCTCGGCCAGCTCGTCGTCCAGGTCGACGAAAGCGTGCTCGTCGAGGCGGTCCACGACGCGGTCGGCCCCCGACAGGGCGAACGGGCCGGCGCCGTCGTTGTCCTCGTACGTCTCCGGGTCCAGCGGGGTCTCGACCTCGGCGACGATGACCACGCCGTCGAGGGACTCCAGCTCCGGGATGTCCAGGGCGCCGAGCGAGCCGTCACCGGCCTGCATCAGCTCCAGGACGGCCTCGCCGACCGTCTCAACCGGGGCGCCGTCGCCGTCGCCCGGGTTGGCGCGGCGGGCGGCCTCGGCGAGGCGGAGCAGGGCGGCGACGCTCGGTACGCGGTAGTCGCGGCGCTGGCGGACGGAGATGACCTGCGGGTGCGGGTCCTCCGCCTCGGTGCCGTCGACGCCGCCGATGCCGACGCCGAACTGGCGGTCGGCCTCCTCCGGGTCGATCGCCTCGACGTCCCACGGGGTGACCTCGCCGAACTCGTCGAGCAGGAGCTCGTCGTAGCTGTTGGAGGCGTTGTTGAGCTCCACGTAGGCGCGCCACACCTCGTCGTCGTCGGCCCGCCCGTTGGCGGCCTTGACCGCGGCAAGGTGCTCGCGGGCCGCCGCGGTCACGCGCTCGAGCGCGGCGTCAAGCTCCGCGTGCCGGTCGGTCATGATGGGACTCCCCCTGAGATCGATGAAGCGCTGGCTGGGTCTGGCTGGGTCTGGCTGGGTCTGGCTGGGTCAGGACTGCTGCAGGAACCGGTCGAGAACTCGCACGCCGAACTGTAGTCCCTCCACGGGAACGCGCTCGTCAATGCCATGGAACAACGCGCCGAAGTTCAGATCGGCCGGAAGGCGTACGGGCGAGAAGCCGAAGCAGCGGATGCCGAGCTTGGCGAACTGCTTGGCGTCGGTGCCGCCACTGAGCATGTACGGTACGGTCACGGCGCCCGGGTCCTCGGCCCGCAGCGCCGCCGACATGGCCTCGACCAGCGCCCCGTCGAACGTGGTCTCGAGGGCCGGCTGGCGGTGGATGTACTCCAGCTCGATGTCCGGCCCGACGATGCGCCGCAACTCCTCCTCGAACACCTCGGACTGCCCCGGCAGGGTGCGGCAGTCGATGGTCGCCGAGGCGCGGCCGGGAATGACGTTGTCCTTGTACCCGGCGGTGAGCCGGGTTGGGTTGGCGGTGTTGCGCAGGGTGGCGCCGATGATCATCGCGATCGGGCCGATCTTGCCGACGGCACCCTCGGGGTCGTCGAGGTCGAGTTCGATGCCGAGGATCTGCGAGACCTGCTCCAGGAACGCGCGCACCGTCGGGGTGAGCACGATCGGGAACTTGTGCTGGCCGACCCGCGCGACCGCTTCGGCCAGGGCGGTGACCGCGTTGTCGTCGTTGATCATCGAGCCGTGCCCGGGGCGGCCCTTGGCGTGCAGGCGCAGCCAGTCGATGCCCTTCTGCGCGGTCTCGACGAGGTAGAGCCGCTGGTCGCCGCCGATGCTCACGGAGAAGCCGCCGACCTCGCCGATCGCCTCGGTGACGCCCTCGAAGCAGGCCGGGTGCTCGTCCACCAGATACTGCGCGCCGTAGGTGCTGCCGGCCTCCTCGTCGGCGACGAAGGCCAGCACGACGTCGCGCGGGGGCTTGCGGCCTTCGCGCTTCATCTGCCGTACCAACGCCAGGACCATCGCGTCGAAGTCCTTCATGTCGACGGCGCCGCGCCCCCACAGGTAGCCGTCCTTGAGCTCGCCGCCGAACGGGTGCACCGACCACTCGGACGCGTCGGCCGGCACCACATCGAGGTGGCCGTGGATCAGCAGCGCGTCGCGTGACGGGTCGGTGCCCTCGAACCGGGCGACGACACTGGCCCGCCCCGGCTCGCTCTCGTAGATCTCGGGCTGGAATCCGACCTCGGCGAGCTTCTCCGCCACGTATTCGGCGGCCACCCGCTCCCCGGCGCTCGTGTCGAGGTCGCCGGTGTTGGTGGTGTCGATGCGCAGCAGATCCCGGCAGATTTCGATGACCTCGTCGGTGGCGTCCATGGTGAAGTCATATCAGGCGGCACCGACAGTTTCCCGGGTGGTCCGGCGACTGCTACACAGCGTAGCCGCCGGACCACGCTCGGATTCACCAGCCGAAGCCGGCGGCGTAGCTGATCGAGGCGAGAACCGCCTGTCCGGAGGCGTTCGGGTGGAAATAGTCCCAGGTGGAGACCTGTGACAGCTGGAACTGGTAGCCGAAGACGGCCCCGCCGTCGTACTGGCAGTTCGCGCCGTACGCGGCACAGGCGTCGGCCAGCTGCGCGTTGAAGTCGATCACGCGCTGACGCACCCGGTCGCGCCGCGCGGCGTCGGCGGCCGCCGTCGAGGCGGGGTTGGCCAGCATCGACTGGCAGATGCCGAACAGCGACCAGACCGTGCGCGCCGACGAGCTGGTGCTGCCGACCTGCCACAGCCGCTTGATGTCGGGGATGCTGATGAGCAGGACCTTCGCGGCCGGCAGCCCGGACTTCAGGGTCGCCAGGGCGGTGTCCAGCGACGACCGGAACGCGGCGACGGCGGTCATCGAGGACTCCGAGGAGGTACAGGCATCGTTGGCGCCGATGAGGATCGTCACGTAGGCCGCGCCCTGGCTCACCGCGGCGGCGGCCTGCCCGGGCATGTCGGCGACCTTGGCGCCGGACTTCGCGTCGTTGTAGTTACGTCCGTCGATCGCCGGGTTGACGGCCCGGATGCGCAGGTAGTGGCTGTTGACGCCGCTGTCGCTGCCGGTGCTGAACGACCGGCTCGTGCAGTCGACGAACCATCCACAGGCGTTGAAGCCGCGGGAGATCGAGTCGCCCATGGAGGCGATGGAGCCGGGCGGCGGGCCCGGGGCCGCGGCGGCCGGGGCGGCGGCACCCAGCTGCGCGGCGGTGATGACGGCGGCTGTGAGGGCGGCGAGGGTGGCGGACCCCCGCCAGGTAACGGACATGGCGACCCCTTCCATTGAAGCTTGTGCATGACAGCGTACTGGCGGGTAACCTGTCGTTTCAAGCAGCGGCCCGCCGGGTAACCGAGCGTCACCACACGCGATCGAGGAGGATCAACGGTGAGTGCCGCCCCGCTCCCCCCGCTGCCGCCCGTGCCGGGCGTGACCGACGACGAGCTCGAGCCGGCCGGGCGCAGCATGATCGAGCTGCTCGAGGAGGAGCACGACCGCCTCGACCTGCTCTGCTCCCGCGCGGCGACGGAGCCGGCCGCGTCGGACGTCCTGGTGGCGACCCTGGCGCGGCACCTGTCGGCCGAGGAGCAATACCTTTATCCAGCGGTCCATTCGGTACTGCCGGAAGGCCCGGCCATCGCCGAACGCGAGCTCGCCGCCGACGCGGACCTGCTCGTGGCGCTGCGACGGCTGCACTCGACCGCCGACGGCGCGGCCCTGCAGTCGGTCGCGGAGCGCATCCGCCAGCACACGCACCGCACGGCGACCGAGGTCTTCCCGGCCCTGCGCGCGCGCTGCTCCGACGGCGAGCTCGTCCGGCTCGGCAACCGCGTCGAGATCGCCCGCTCCGCCGCGCCGACCAGGCCGCACCCGGGCACCCCGTCCACCCCGCCCCTGAACAAGATCGTCGACCCGGCCCTGGGCGTCGTGGACAAGGTGATGGACGCCCTCTCCCGCCGTACGACATGGGAAGAAGACCTCTGAGGAGGCACCGCACCGGCACGGCAACCATCCTGTGGATCATCGCGGTGCTCGTCGGCATTGCCGGCGCCGTCGCACTCCCGCGCCGGCAGATCTTCGTGGCACTGCCGATCGGCCCGGGTGGCATCAGCATCTTGAACGCCCGAGGCCCGAACCCCAGGGCCACACAGACCCGGGGTGGCCGGCTCCCCCTCCGGCCACCCGCGGTACCAGGCCCCCGGCGCCCTCGCACCGGGGCCGCCACGTGTCGGACCCCCCGATTCGTCAAGATCGCACCAGACCGTGTAATCTATCGCAAGGCCGTTGGAGCGGGGCAGAAAACACCGCGTACAATGGTCCAGCCGGTCGAAGTGGCGGAATGGCAGACGCGCTAGCTTGAGGTGCTAGTGCCCGTATAGGGCGTGGGGGTTCAAGTCCCCCCTTCGACACGTAAACTCCCTGCCCGGCGGCAAATCGGGCATAGCGGGTCAGACCAGAGCCGCCGGATCGAGCGAGCATCCGGCCTCGCCGCAGGTCACGACAAGCCCTTGCTGGCGAAGATGGTCG
>NZ_JBICTV010000050.1:26619-42126 GCF_043197855.1 Dactylosporangium sp. NPDC048998 | reverse complement strand
GGGGGCCCCTCCCCGCGCCCGGGGGGCGGGCGGGGGGGCCCCCCCACACCCCCCCCCCCCCCCCCCCCGTTAACCTCAACCGGGGGGGGGGGGCCCCCCCGGGGGCACCCCCCCCCCGCCACTGCGTCTTACGCGAAGGTCACTCGATGGTCTCGATGACCTGCTCGGCCGGCAGGCGCGGGGTGTGCGGCGGGCCGGCGTGGTCCGGGTCCGCGGTCCCCAGCCGCAGCACCAGGTACGCGTAGCCGGTCTCGCCGAGCATGCGCCGCAGCGCCTGCCGGGTGAAGTTCAGCTCCACCGGGCTGCTCAGCGGCAGGACGGTCGCGCCGTTGCTGGTGGCCGACAGCCACAGCTCACTCAACGCCTCGCCGGCCCGCAGCCAGTCCCCCGGCTCGTCGCCGTCGCCGTACAGCACGGCATAGGACGCGGCGGTGTCGTGGCCGGCGCCGGCGGTGAGGCTGCCGGAGACGCCGAAGTCGCGCTCGGCGACGGTGGTGAGCGGGAGCTCGGCCGGGATGACCGCGTCCGGCAGGCCGGTGCCCTCGGGCCGGGAGCCGCCGACCCACGCCGCGGTCTCGGCCCGCATCCGCTCGTCGTGCTGCTGGGCCTCGCCCGAGTGCTCGATCATCACCGCCAGCTGCAGCACCTGGTCGCGGTTGAGCACGTGCAGCCGGGCGCCGCCCTGCCGCGCCGCGTCGACGAGGGCCTGCCGCACGTCCGGCGACACCGGTTCGTCGCTGACGACGCGGCGGTCGGTGTGCCGCACGCGCAGCAGTTGCATGCGCCGCATGGCGTGCGGGTCGGCGGGGTCGTGCCGCTCGGCGTGCACGACGGCGAGGGGCTCGCCGGCCGGTCGCTCGACGCGGCCGGTCCAGCCCTCGGCGGCGAGCCCGACGAGCGCGTGGTGCAGGGCGGCGCCGCAGCTGAGCACCATCAGCCGGCCGTCCGGGTCCTGCTCGCGCAGCTGCCGGTCCGGCACGGCGTAGAGCTCCAGCCGGTCGCCGTGCACGACCCAGCGCCACGGCTGCGTGTTGTGGATCGACGGCGCCAGCCGGGCGGCGTCCGCCGCCGCGGCCAGCGCATCGGTGACCGACAAGGTCATGCGTTTGCCTCCCGCAGGCTCCAGTCCCGCACGTCCGGCATGTCCTCGAGGTGCTCGACGACGTAGGCCTCGTGCTCGGCGAGCTTCCGCTCGCACCACGCCTTGAGCTCGGTGGCGCCGGGCGGGAGCCGCTTGGCGTTGTTGAGGGCGTCCATGACGAGGTGGTACCGCGACACCCGGTTGCGCACCGTCATGTCGAACGGCGTCGTGGTGGTGCCCTCCTCGATGAACCCGCGCACCCGGAAGCGGTCGGCGTCGGGCCGGCCGTGCACCAGCTGATGGATGGCGCCCGGGTAGCCGTGGAAGGCGAACACCACGTCGACGGTGTCGGTGAAGAGCTCCGTGAACTGGGTCTCGCTCATGCCGTGCGGATGGTCCTTGATCCGCGGCAGCGTCATGAGGTCCACGACGTTGACGACCCGGACCCGGAACTTCGGCAGCTGCTGCCGAATGATCTGCGCGGCGGCGACGGTCTCCATCGTGACCACGTCGCCGGCGCAGGCCAGCACGATGTCCGGGTCGGTCGAGCCGTCGTCGGTGCCGGCCCACTGCCAGATGCCGGCGCCGCGGGTGCAGTGCTCGACCGCCGCGTCCATGGACAGCCATTGCAGCTGCGGCTGCTTGTCGATGACGATGAGGTTGATGTACGAGCGCGACCGCAGGCAGTGGTCGGCCACCGAGAGCAGGCAGTTGGCGTCCGGCGGCAGGTAGACCCGGGCGACGTCGCCGCGCTGGGTGAGCACCACCTGGATGAGGCCGGGGCCCTGGTGGGAGAAGCCGTTGTGGTCGTTGCGCCAGGCGGTGGAGGTGAGCAGCACGTTGAGGCTGGGCACCTTGGCCCGCCAGGCCAGCCGCTTGGCCTCCTGCAGCCACTTGCCGTGCTGGACGGTCTGCGACGCCGACACCATCGCGAACG
Source organism: Dactylosporangium sp. NPDC048998 (assembly GCF_043197855.1). NCBI lineage: Bacteria > Bacillati > Actinomycetota > Actinomycetes > Micromonosporales > Micromonosporaceae > Dactylosporangium > Dactylosporangium sp. NPDC048998. Next base: position 40,108 of record NZ_JBICTV010000050.1, on the reverse strand, counting down.
CCTCGTAGGTGGCGAACATCCCGTGCCGGCCGGTCAGGTTGTAGCCCTCCAGCCAGCCGTGGCAGTTGTGCTCCGACAGCACCTCCATGACCCGCCCGTCGCGCCCGATCGCCACGTCGTCGGGGCCGACCCGCTCGGCGAAGGCGCGGTCGGAGACCTCGAACACCGCGCCGAGGCGGTTGCTGTTCGTCTCGTCGGGGCAGAACAGGCGGAACCGGTCGGGGTTGTCGCGGTAGATGTCGCGGAGCATCTCGCCGAGGCGGCGGGTGGACTCGGCGCGGGTCGTGCCGGGTCCGGGCACGTCCACGGCGTACTTGCGGAAGTCGGGGATGTCCAGGTCCCTCGTCAGGACCCCGCCGTTGGCGTGCGGGCTGGCGCTCATGCGCAGCTCGCCCTCGGGGGCCAGGGCGCGGACGAGCCCGACCGGGGCCCCGGCGTCGTCGAAGAGCTCCTCGGGACGGTAGGAGCGCAGCCAGCTCTCCAGCATCGCCAGGTGCTCCGGGTTTTCCTTGACGCCCGCCAGCGGTACCTGATGGGACCGCCACGTGCCGGTGACCTGGACGCCGTCGACCTCCGCCGGCCCGGTCCAGCCCTTCGGGGAGCGCAGGATGATCATCGGCCAGCGCGGGCGCCGGCCGTCCCACTCGCCGTCGCGGGCGGCGTCCTGGATCGCGCGGATCTTGTTCCACGCCTCCGCGAGCGTCGCGGCGAACCGGTGGTGCATGCCCGGCAGGTCCTCGCCGCTGACCTCGAGCACCTCGTAGCCGTGGCCCTCCAGCAGCGAGCGGACCTCGGCCGGGTCCTTGCGCGCCAGCACGGTCGGCCCGGCGATCTTCGCGCCGTTGAGGTGCAGGATCGGCAGTACCGCGCCGTCGCGGGCCGGGTTGAGGAACGAGATGCCCTTCCACGAGCCCTCCAGCGGGGCGGTCTCCGCCTCACCGTCGCCGACGACGGCGATGCTGATCAGGTCGGGGTTGTCCATCACCGACCCGAACGCGTGCACGAGGACGTAGCCGAGCTCGCCGCCCTCGTGGATGGAGCCGGGCGTGGTCACGGACACGTGGCTGGGGATGCCGCCCGGGCTGGAGAACTGCCGGAACAGCCGCAGCATGCCGGCCTCGTCCTGCGCCACCGCGGGGTAGATCTCGCTGTAGGTGCCCTCCAGGTAACCGGCCGCGACCAGCGCCGGGCCGCCGTGGCCGGGGCCGGCGAGGTAGATCGCCCGCTGGCCGGTGAGCCGGATGAGCCGGGACGCGTGCGCGTAGATGAACGACAGCCCGGGGCTCGTGCCCCAGTGGCCCAGCAGGCGCGGCTTGATGTCGCCCGGCTCGAGCGGCCGGCGCAGCAGCGGGTTGTCCTTGAGGTAGATCTGACCGATGGTGAGGTAGTTGTTCGCTCGCCACCAGGCGTCGAGCTGCGCGACGTCCTCGTCGCTGAGCTGACCCACCTGACGTTCCGCGACAGTGGTCACCGCTGATTCCTTCCTTCGGATGTGGTACCGCTTGGGCCGCGCACGGCCGCCGTCGAGGTCACGGCGGGGATATTCAAGACTGTCCCGGCAGGCCGACGACCTCGGTGCCGGAGCGGCGTACGGAAGCCGGGACCGGTCCATTGTCCCCGACCGGTGTACCGACCCGCATCGCGATGGCGGGACTGCCGACGCCGCCGAGCAGCCGTCGCAGGGCCTGGCGCACCGAGTCGACCTCGACGACCTCGCTGATCGGCGAGGCGGCCAGGCCGCGCGCCGTCAGCGTCAGCCACACGTCGGACAGCGCCTCGCCGGCGGCCACCCAGTCGTGCGGCTCCTCGCCGTCCGTCGCGAGCACGACGTAGACTGTGCCGAGATCGGTCCCGGGCCCCGGCTCGAGCGCCGCCGGCCACGCCTGGGCGAAGTCGCGCGGCGCGATGGTCCGCCGCGTGGGCGGCGTGACGCTGCGCGCCGAGACGCCGTCGCGGTCCTGCCGCTCGCGGGTCGTCCAGGCCAGCACGTCGTCGCGGAAGCGGGCGTCCTCGTGCTCGACGGTCCCGGCGTGCGCCACCGCCGAGGCGAACGCGGTCACCTGGTCCGCGCGCACGACGTGCAGGTGCACCCCGTGCCGCGCGGCCGCCACGCGCAGCTCCTCCAGGACCGCCTCGCTGGGTCGTTCGTCGCCGAACGGGCGCCGGTCCGTGCGCCGCTGGTAGATGGCCCGGTAGAGCAGGTCGTCCGGCTCGCACCGCTCGCCCTGCCGCAGCCGGGCCACCAGGTCCGGCCGGGTCGGGTCCGGCAGCCGCGACACGTCCGCGGCGTAGCCGGCCGCGAGCAGGGCGATCGTCGCGTGGTGCAGGGCCGTGCCGCAGCTGAGCAGCAGCAGGTGGCCCTGCGGGTCGAGCCCGGCCAGCTGCCGCGACCGGTCCGCCCACAGCTCGCCGTGCTCGCCGGCCAGCCGCCAGCGCCAGGGCTGCGTGTTGAACACGGACGGGGCGCGCAGGGCCGCGATCGAGGCCTCGGCGACCTGGTCTATCTCGGCGCGCGGTGGCTGCGTCATGGCCTGCTCCCCTCTCATCGGATCGGTTGCTCGTCTCCAGACTCTTCCTGTCGCAGACCGGGCGACAGGGCCGGTCGTCCCGACTTCCACGGGACCGACGGTCCCGTCGCCCGGGCGGTGCCGCGCGCGGTTCACGCTCGGGCGGTACCGTAATAGGCGGTGCGCATGATCTCCCGGAGGTCGGCGAGCATGGGCATGCGCGGGTTGGCCGGGGCGCACTGGTCGAGGTAGGCGTTCATCGCCTGTTGCGGCAGAGCCTCCAGGAATGCCGGCTCGTCCACGCCGGCCGCCTGGAACGACGGCTCGATGCCGACCTCGGCGCGCAGCCGCTCCACCGCCCGGGCGTAGGACTCGACGCCCTGCTCGGGCGTGTCGGCGGGCAGGCCCAGCATGCGGGCGATGTCCTGGAAGCGCTGCGGCGCCACGTACCGCTCGTACTTCGGCCACGCCGTCAGCTTCGCCGGCACCTTCCCGTTGTGCCGGATGACGTGCGGCAGCAGGATCGCGTTGGTGCGGCCGTGCGCGAGGTGGAACGTCGCGCCGAGGGTGTGCGCCAGGGCGTGGACAATGCCGAGGAACGCGTTGCCGAAGGCCATGCCGGCGATGGAGCCGGCGTTGTGCATCTTCTCGCGGGCCACCGGGTCGGCCGCGCCGCGGTGCACGGCCGCGGGCAGGTTCTCGAACACCAGCCTGATCGCGTGCAGCGCGAGGCCGTCGGTGTAGTCGTTGGCATACACCGACACGTACGCCTCCGTGGCGTGCGTCAGCGCGTCGAACCCGCTGTCGGCGGTGACGGCCGGCGGCAGGTCGGCGGTGAGCACCGGGTCGACGATCGCGACGCTCGGGGTGAGCGCGTAGTCGGCGAGCGGGTACTTCATGCCGGTCTTCGTGTCGGTGATGACCGCGAACGGGGTGATCTCCGCGCCGGTGCCCGACGTCGTCGGGATGCACACGAGCCGGGCCAGCCGCCCGAGCGTCGGGAATGTGAACGCCCGCTTGCGGATGTCGAAGAACTTCTCCCGCATGTCGGCGAACTCGGTGCCGGGGTGCTCGTACAGCAGCCACATCACCTTCGCCGCGTCCATCGGCGACCCGCCGCCGAGCGCGATGATGGTGTCCGGGCGGAACGACCGCATGAGCTCGGCGCCGCGCTCCACGGTGGCCATGCTCGGCTCGGGCTCGACGCTGTCGAGGATCTGCACCGTGACCGGGTTCGCGCCCCGCTGGAGCGCCTCGCGGATGCGGTCGACGTAGCCCAGGCGGGTCATCGTCGGGTCGGTGACGATGGTGACCCGGTGCACGTCGGGCATGTCGGCGAGGTAGCGGATCGCGTTGGGCTCGAAGTAGATCTTCGGCGGGACCTTGAACCACTGCAGGTTGTTGGTGCGCCGCCCGACGCGCTTGATGTTGAGCAGGTTGACCGCGGACACGTTGCCCGACACCGAGTTGCGGCCGTAGCTGCCGCAGCCGAGCGTGAGGGAGGGCAGGAAGGCGTTGTAGACGTCGCCGATGCCGCCCTGCGACGACGGCGAGTTCCAGATGATGCGGACCGCCTTCACCTGCCGCCCGTAGGCCTCGGCGACGGCCGGCTCGGCGGCGTGGATGACGGCGCTGTGGCCCAGCCCGTCGAACTCGACCATCCGCTCGGCGAGGCGGAAGCCCTCCTCGCGCGAGCCGGCGCGCAGCACGGCCAGCACCGGGCAGAGCTTCTCCCGCGTCAGCGGCTCCCGGGGTCCGACGCCGTCGACCGGCACCAGGATGACCGACGTGTCCTCGGCGACGCTGAACCCGGCCGCGGCCGCGATCCAGGCCGCCGAGCGCCCCACGACCTCGGCGTTGAGCTTCGCGCCGTCGCCGAACACGAGCCGCTCCAGCAGCCGCTTCTCGTCGGGCGTGGCCACGTGGGCGTGCAGCCGCTCAAACTCGGCGAGCGCCCGGTCGGCGATCGCCTCGTCGAGGACGACGGCCTGCTCGGAGGCGCAGATCATGCCGTTGTCGAAGGTCTTCGACACGACGATGTCGTGGACCGCGCGCACCACGTCGGCGGTCCGGTCGACGTAGGCGGGCACGTTGCCGGGCCCGACGCCGAGCGCCGGCTTGCCGGCCGAGTACGCCGCGCGGACCATGCCGCCGCCACCGGTGGCCAGGATGACGGCCACGCCCGGGTGGGCCATGAGCGCCTGCGTCGCCTCGATCGACGGATCTTCGATCCACTGGATGCAGTGCCTGGGCGCGCCGGCGGCGACGGCGGCGTCGCGCACGATGCGGGCGGCTTCGGCGCTGCACCGCTGGGCCGACGGGTGGAAGGCGAACACGACCGGGTTGCGGGTCTTCAGCGCGATGAGCGCCTTGAACACGGTGGTCGACGTCGGGTTGGTCACCGGGGTGACGGCGCAGACGACACCGACCGGCTCGGCGATCTCGACGATGCCGTTGATCTCGTCGCGCGCCACCACGCCCACGGTGCGCAGTCCGGCCAGGCTGTGCGCGATGTGCTCGGAGGCGAACACGTTCTTGACCGCCTTGTCCTCGAACACGCCGCGGCCGGTCTCCTCGATCGCCAGCTCGGCGAGACGTCCGTGCCGGCTCAGCGCCGCCACGGACGCCTTCTTGACGATGTGGTCGATCCGCTCCTGATCCAGCTCCGCGTAGTCGTCCAGGGCGCGCAGCGCGCGGCGCACCAGACGGTCGATCGCGGATCCGGCGTCCTCGATGGTCACGTCGAGCTCCGCCGGCGGCGGGGCGAGAGTCCCGGTCACCGTCATCACTTCCCTTCCCGCGAGCGGCACGGACCGGTCCCATCCGGTCCGGTCCCATCGTCGTCCCGGGTCAGGCGCCGGCCCCAGAGACCGTCGTCCCCTCCGGCGGGGGCGTTGGTCCCGCGCCCGCGGCGCCGGTGAGGGCGGCGCCGATGTCGTGCGCCCAGCCCCGGACCGCCGCCCAGTCGCGGAAATCCCCGTACGGCGCGCGCAACGCGGCGACCAGCGCACGCTCGGCGAAGCCCAGCCGCGACCGGTACAGGGCGCCGGGAAAGACGCGGTGCTCGACCGGGCCCGCGGCCGCCAGGACGCGCCGCACATCGACGGCGTCCTCGGCCGGGATCGGCGGGTCGCCGATCGGACCGCTGGAGAACAGCCACACCGGGCGCGCGGCGAGCGCGGCGGCGTGCCGGTCGGCGAACTGCACGGCGGCGGCCAGCCACCGCCCGGCGTAGACGGCGCTGCCGAGCACGACCGCGCCGTAGCCGGCCAGGTCGTCGACGTCGCCCGGCGCGCTCACCTGGACGTCGAGCCCGTGCCCGCCGAGGACGGCGCCGATCAGCTCGGCCATCTCGGCGGTCGAGCCGTGCTTGCTGGCCGCGGTGACGAGTACACGCATGGGGTTGCCTCCTGCCGGCCGGCTCGCGCGCCGCGCCGCGTCCACCCTGGCCCGGGCACGCCCGCGGTGCACCGGCCGAACGTCCCGGCGCCGCGGGCCGGCCGTCCCTGGCTCGTAACTGGCCCGCGACTTGCCCGCGACCGGCCCGCGACCGGCGGCGCGTCGGTCCCGCCGGCCCGGGACCATCGCCTCTGCCGGCCCGCGCCACGCCCCGCCACGCTGGACGGCGGGATCGACCGGCATGGAGGTGGCGGGCGCATGAACGAGCAGCTGTCCGAACGAGCGGCCGCGGCGTGCCTGCGGGCCGCGGTCGCCGCACCCTCGATCCACAACACCCAGCCGTGGCGGTTCCGCTTCGACGGCGCCGGATTCGACGTGTACCCCGACCCGAAACGCACGCTCGAGTCGATCGACCCGCAGGGCCGCGAGATGCACATCAGCATCGGCGCGGCGGTGTGCAACCTGCGTCTCGCGCTGGCGGCCGAGGGCTGGGCGACCCGGCTGGAGCGGGGCGGAAAGAACGGCGCGGCCGCCCGGGTCGCGCCCGTGGCGTGGCGCGAGGCGAGCCCGTCCGTCCGGGCGCTGGCCGGGGCGATCGCCCGGCGCCGGACCAACCGCGACCCGTACGACGACGTGGCCGTGCCGGCCGACGCGCTCGAGGTGCTGCGGCGCGCGGCGGCCGCCGACGGGGTCCGGCTCGTGGTGCTCGACCCGGTGCGCCGCGGGGCCGTCCTCGCGCTCACCCAGGCGGCCGAGGCCTGGCAGCGCGCGGATCCGCGGTACCACCGCGAATTGGCGAGATGGACCACCGACCGCGGCGACCGGCCCGACGGCGTCCCGGCCCAGACGTTCGGCCCGAGGCCCACGACGGCCGCCCTCCCCGTGCGCGACTTCGGCCTCGACCTGCCCGCCGTCGAGCGCGACGCCGCCCGCTTCGAGCCCCACCCCAACCTGGTCGTCCTGCACTCCCTCGGCGACGACAGCGGCGCATGGCTCGACGCCGGTCGCGCGCTGGAGCGCGTGCTGCTCACCGCGGCGGTGCACGGCCTGGCCACGCAGCCCATGACGCAGGCGCTGGAGGTGCCGCGCCTGCGCCGGCTGCTCGCGGCGCCGGGCGGCCGGTGGTACCCGCAGATGATCCTGCGCATCGGGTACGGCCGGCCGGTCGCCACCGGCCCCCGCCGCCCGCTGCGCGACGTCCTGCTGCCCGCCGCCGGCACGGCGCTTCCCGTCCGGTCGACCGCCTTCAGCCGCGCGGAGCCCGCCGGTACAAGGCCCGCCGGCACGGGCCCTAGGTACCACCGTTGAGGGTCTTCCGCCCGCTGCCCCCGAGCGCGGCTCGGCTCAAGCTGGTGCCGGCTCAACGCAAATTGAACAGGAGACTTGCATGCGAACGGTGACCGAGTCCGAGCTCGGGCGGATCCTCGGCGCGCTGCCGGGCGTGCCGCGCATCGTGGCGAGCGGCAACTTCGCCGCACCCTACCGGCTGCTGGCCGCCGCCGACGCGGCCCTCGCCGAGTTCCGGCTGAACATGCTCAACGCGCAGCCGGGCGTTCCGGACCGCGAGGGCGTGGTGCACGAGACCTCGTTCGTCGGCCCGGGCATGCGCGGCGGGCCCCGCCTGCGGTACTTCCCGTGCCGGCTGTCGCTGGTGCCGCACCTGCTGCGGCAGCGCCTCGCCCCCGACGTGGTACTGCTGCACACGTCACCGCCCACGGGCGGCACCGTGAGCCTCGGCGTCGAGGTCAACGTGCTCCCAGCGGCGATCGAGGCGGCCCGCGCCCGGGGCGGCATCGTCGTGGCGCAGGCCAACCCCGCGATGCCGGTCACCTACGGCGACGCGCTGCTGGACCTGGACGCCGTCGACTACCTCCTGGAGGTCGACGAGCCGCTCGCCACCCACCCGGTGGCCGCGCCCGACGCGACCTCGCAGGCCATCGGCGAGCGGGTCGCCGCGCTCGTGCCCGAACAGGCGACGCTGCAGCTCGGCATCGGCGCCATCCCGGACGCCACGCTCGACGCCCTGCTCGACCGGCGCGGCCTGCGCATCTGGTCGGAGATGTTCACCGACGGCGCCCTGGCGCTGGAGAAGGCGGGCAGCCTGGACCGCGACACGCCCGTGACGGCGTCGTTCTGCTTCGGATCCGCCGAGCTGTACGACTGGATCGACCGCAACCCGCGGGTGCGCATGCTGCGCACCGAGAAGACCAACAGCCCGGGAACCATCGCCGCCCACCCCAACCTGATGAGCATCAACAGCGCCCTGCAGGTCGACCTGTTCGCCCAGGCCAACGCGAGCCGCGTCGGCGGCCGCACCCACTCGGGCTTCGGCGGCCAGACCGACTTCATCGTCGGCGCCATGCACTCCCCCGGCGGCCACGCCGTCATCGCGCTGCGCTCGTGGCACCCCAAGGCGGACGTCTCCGCCGTGGTACCGCTGGTGTCCGGCCCGGTGACGTCGTTCCAGCACAGCTACATCGTCACCGAGCAGGGCACCGCCGCGATCTGGGGCCGCGACTCGGTCGAGCAGGCCCAGCAGATCCTCGACCACGCCGCCCACCCGGCCGCCCGCGACGACCTGCGGGCCGCGGGCCGGGACCTCGGCCTCCCGCTGGTCTGATCGGTGCGGGCGCGACCACCGCGGCGGCGGAGTACCGGATCCAGCCGGCGTCAGCCGGCCCGCCGGCGCCGCAAGGCCAGGCGGAGTGAGACCACGATGGCGGCTGCCGCCGCGAGCAAGACGGCCGCGACCGGAATCAGCGGAAGCAGCGAGCTGGTCAGGTTTGTGGTGGCCCGCTTCGTGTTGCCCCAGGCTTCGACTCGATCGCCGGGCTCCAGCCGCCCGATGTACGAGATCGACCCGGTGACCGTACGGCCGTCCGCCAGCTCCCAGCTGCCCTTGCATCCGCGCGTGGGTCGTGGTCTGTGCATGTCGATGCTGCAGGACTCCACCTGGACGGTGACCCGCTCGACGCCGATCAGGTCGTAGGTGAGACCGAAGGGCAGCGCGGACACGCCGACGATGAGGCCGATCGGGATGAGGATCCGCAGCCACAGCGGCCGGCTCGCGATCCACGCCACCCGATCGGTCGGCTCCGCTCGCCGTCGGGACGGATGGGACACCACCGCCGAAGGTTACCAATACGGTCAAGTTCCCTGCGGGGTCCTCGTGCCCCGTGGAGAAATTGGACTAAAGTGGTAAAAGTGCATGTCGGTTCGCTGTCATGGCTGGTACGTCCGACACGCCCGCACTGGTGGTTGGGGATCGCGGTCGCCGCCTTGCTGGTCGCGGTGGAGACCCTCATGATCTACCCGCTCCGGCGGGTCATGGAACCGTTTTCCCCAGGAATGATCTACATCATCGGCGTGCTGGTGGTCTCGGCGGTGTGGGGACGGTGGCTCGGGATGGCCACCGCGTTGGCGAGCACCCTGGCGTTCGCGATCTTCCACGTCCAGCCCTTCAACGGGTTCTCGGTTTCCGACATCCAGGACGTCGCCGGGTTGGCGGTTTTCCTCATCGTCGCGGTGGCCACGAGCGCATTGGCGGACCTGTCCCGGCTGCGCACCGTGGAGGCCGAGGAGTCTGATCTCACTGCTGAGATGGCCCGGCTGCTGCTGCACGCAGATGATCTTCCCGCGGTGCTGCCCACGGTCGCGCAGCGCATCGCGCGATCGCTCGGGCTGCCGAACGCGTCGATCCAGCTCGCCGTCGTCCCCGGTGACGACCGGCACTCGGCCTTTCCGCTGTGCGCCGGCACCGCCCGGCTGGGAACCCTGCTGGTGCCGGTCGACGCGTCCGAGCGGACGGTGCGGCGGCTGCGGGAGCGGGTCGTGCCGTCATTGGCGTCGCTGCTGGACGCCGGGTGCGAACGTGCGGCCGTGCTGGATTCGCTGGAAGCAAGCCGCGAGCGCCTGGGCCGGTTCGCCGCTGAACAGGCCGCGTTGGGGCGGGTGGCGAAGCTCGTGGCGTGTGGTGGCCGTCCGGCCGAGGTCTTCGACGCCATCACAACAGAGCTCCACGGCCTGCTGGGCGAGCACAGTACATGGCTGTGCCGATACGAACCTGACGGCATGGCCAGCGTCGTCTCGACCAGTCTGTCCGGCCTACGGCCGGATCAGATGCGCTGGCCGTTGCAGGGTGAGAACATCGCGGCGCTGGTGCGGGACACCGGCCGCCCCTCCCGGATCGACAGCTTCCGGAACGCCGCCGGTCACGCCGCCGACTTCGCTCGCGAGCTCGGTATCCGGTCCGCGATCGGGCTGCCGATCGTGGTTGAGGGGCGGCTGTGGGGTGTGGTGGCCGTGGCGTCTGCCCGGCCCGAGCCGCTGCCAGGCGACACCGAGGCGCGCGTCGCCGGCTTGGTGGGCCTGGCCGCCACCGCCATCGCCAACGCCGACAGCAGGGCTGAACTCGCCGCGTCCAGGGCCCGCCTGGTCACCGCTGCGGACCAGGCCCGCCAGCGCATCGAGCGCAACCTGCACGACAGCCCATTGCAGCATTTCCTCGCCGTCGCAATGCAGCTCGGTGCGGTGCGGGCCAGCCTGCCGCCGCAACTGCAGCAGACCAAGGCGGAACTGTCGCGCGCCCTGGGCAACCTGAACAGTGCGGTGGACGACCTGCGGGAAATCGCCCGGGGCATCCATCCGACGCTGCTTGCGGCGGGCGGCCTGCCACCCGCACTCAAGGCACTCGCCCGCCGATCGCCCGTACCGGTCGACCTCGACCTCCACATCGGCCCGCGCATGCCCCCAGTGGCTGAGGTAGCCGCGTATCACGTCGTGTCCGAAGCACTGACCAACGCGGCCAGACACGCCCACGCCTCGGTGGTGCACGTCCAAGCGGCAACCCGGGACGACACCCTGCACTTGTCGATCCGCGACGACGGCGTCGGAGGCGCCGGCCCTCACCGCGGGACCGGCCTCACCGCCCTCCAGGACCGCGTCGAGGCACTCGGCGGACACCTCACCATCACAAGCCCCGCCGGCGGCGGCACCCAGCTGCTGGCCACCATCCCGACCACACCCGCACCCGGGCCTACCCGCTGAGCCCGCGGAACCGTTGGAACACCACGACGAGGAAGGCGACGAGCAGCGGCGCGATCACCATGTTCAGCACGCGAAGGGCCTTCCTGTTCGGCGACCGTACGGCACCCTGCAGCACGACCTTGGCGACGAGCGTCCCGAGCAGCGCGGTGAGGAGGAGGGCGTGGCCCCACGCCCACGGGCCCTCGCCGGTCCACATCGACCTGAGCAACGGGCTCATGCGGAGGTCACCCGCCCGCGTCGCGCCGTGCGCCAGTTCCGGACCAGTTCGGTCAGCGCCGCGACCGATGCCACGGTCACGAGGGCGCAGAGCCCGAGCGTCGGTGACCAGCGCCGCAGCTGAACCATCGCCTGGGCGACCACGGTGCCCAGCGCCAGGCTGAGCGCGACCCCGAGGACGAACTGCGTGAGGCGGTCCGGCAGCCGGATCAGCCGCACGCACGCCAGCCCAGGGACGATCGCGAGGTAGGCGAGCACGGCGACGGCCCGTACGGTGGCGGGTCCGCTCAGCAGGACGAGGGCGAGGACCCCGGCGCCGGCGAGCAGTGTCAGCAGCGGTGGCCAGACGGTGGGCGGCCGGGAACCGTCCGGCCGTCGCGGCGACGCCGGCCGGCGCAGGAGCATTCCGGTCGCCTCGCGGGGGCTGGGAACGCTTTTCCGGCTCGCCACTCGCGATTCGGTGGTGTCCGTCATCGGCTTCCGCCTCCGGGGGCGGCGAGGACATAGATCCTCGCGTCAGGGGTGGTGTAGACCGGCCGGAACCGGCCGGAGCCGACGACCTCGCGTTCGACGCTCTGGCCCCAGCCCGCCGGTTTGCCGAGAAACGACTCGGCGAAGACGAACTGCCCCTTCGTGATGATCAGGTACGCGCCGAGCGGGTTGCTGCGCATGTCGCGCTCGATCTCGGACGGTGTGGTCGGCCCGAAATCCTCGCCGAGGGGCACGTACCGGTACCGCTCGATGCCCTGCGCCCGCCAGGGCACGTTCGACGTCAGCGAGACGAACGACGTGCCCGCCGACGCGTTCGCGTAGAGCCAGGCCACCGCCTGGGCATCGCCGGGGCGGACCTGCTCGAAGGCCTCGTTGCCGTACCGCGCGACGAAGAACGCGCCGACGAACGCGACGCTGAGCACACCGGTCAGGGCGGCGGCGAGGACGCGCCGCCGCGCCGGCCAGGCAGCCGCTGGCAGCGCGGCGACGAGGATCACCATGAACGGCAGGGCGAGGGCGTAGACACGCAGGAAGATCTCGCCGCCGTAGCTCTGGAGGGCCAGCAGGAGGAACGGGGCGCCGGCGAGCGACAGCAACGCGAGGTCGCCCTGCCCGCGGCGCATCCGGCGCCACGCTCCCACGGCCGCCAGGCCCCAGACGGCCGCGGCGAACCCGAGCCGCGACACCACCACGATCTGGTGCGCGAGATCGCCCCGGACGCGCTGCACCGCTCCGCTGCTGACGGTACCGCCGACGTCGCCGACGGAGCCGAACATGTCGTGCAGGTGCCCCGACCAGTACGGCACCGTGCCGTAGCTGACGTAGGCGGTGACCACGACGCCCAGCAGGATCGGCAGCGTACGCATCGTGCAGCAGCCGGTCAGCACCAGTACGCCGGCGGACACCGCGATCGCGATCGGGGTGAGCTGGTGGCTGATGGTGCTGGCGGCGAAGATCACGAGCACCACCGCGATCAGGCCCGCCCTCGACACCGGGTCCGCCGGATGCGGGTCCGGGGCGAGCCGCAGCGGCCTCGGCGGGAGCCGGAGCGCGCGCAGGAGCCAGCCGATGACCCGTCCGGGTGACCTCGGCGGGGCATCCGGACGCCGGCGAAACCAGGCCACCAGTATCAGCAGCAGCACCAGGTAGAACAGGTAGTTCATCGCCTGCGGCCCGAAGTAGTCCTGCCCCACCCAGTTCGCCGGCACGAACAGCCAGACGGCCAGCCACGCCGTACGCGCGTCCGACGACAGCTCCCGGGCCAGCCGGAAGACGGTCGCGCCGTACAGCAGGTTGAGAACGACGGACGTCCAGGCGACCAGCGGCATGGCGTCCGGCATCCCCGCCGCGCGGGTCGCCATCGCCGCCAGGGCGAAGAACCCGGGCCAGTTGAATCGGGCGTCGAGCTGCGGCAGCGTGTGGCCGGTACGCGCGATGTAGTCGGCGAAGCCGACATGCAGCCAGCTCGGGATCATCCGCGGCAACGGCTCGACGACCGCCGCCGCACCGTGCAGCAGGACGACCAGCACGATGACGTGCGCGGCGAGCAGCGGGCCCGCAACGAGCCGGGCGCGGAACACGCCGCTGACGAAACTGACGGTGAGCAGCGCCAGCGCGACGTACAGCTCGGGACGCAGCGCTGTGATGAGGCCGAGGGATCCGATGCCGGCGACGTCCGAGCTCCACAGGGACTGAACGCCGAGTCCGAGCGCGATCATGAGGACGCACCACCTGGCAGCGACCCACAGGTCGTCGTGTACCCGGCGCCCCGGCGCGGCCGCCGTGGCCAGCACGGCTCCCTCGCTGCTCACGCTGTCACCTCCGCTTCG
>NZ_JBICTV010000050.1:0-26521 GCF_043197855.1 Dactylosporangium sp. NPDC048998 | reverse complement strand
CGCTCCGGCCGCAGCGCGAGCTGAACCTGCACCCACGGTGAGCGGCCTCTCCGCTCCGCTCCGAACCGCTCACGCTGTCACCTCCGCTTCGCTCCGGCCGCAGCGCGAGCTGAACCTGCACCCACGGTGAGCGGCCTCTCCGCTCCGCTCCGAACCGCTCACGCTGTCACCTCCGCTTCGCTCCGCTGCGAACCGCTCACGGCTTGCCTCTCGCAATTCGCAGCAGCGCCGGCAGGACGGCTGCCGCTACGATCAGCTGAGCGGCCAGGTAGGCGGCGCCGACCCCGGTCACCCCGAGCTTGTTCATGGTGAGCAGGGTCAGCGACAGCACCAGCGTGCTCGCCGCGGCGTTGACCAGAATGATCCGGCCGACCCGGCGCTGCACCCTGGATGCGGCGATGAAGACGATCACCACCAGCTTGGGCAGCACCGCGACGGCGAAGAGCCGCAGGGTGTTCGCGCCGGCTCCGGCGTAGTGCTCGCCGAACAGGGTCAGCAGCAGCGGCGCCGACCCGCAGAGCAGGGCGACCGCCGGCGTGAACAGGAGCAGAGCCCGGCGCAGCATCTGCCGTGTGTACGCCGCGAGCCGGGACTCGTCGGCGGCGGCCTCCACGGTGAGCGAGGTGCCGAAGTGGTACGCCACGAGCTCCGCCGAGCTGCCGAGCAGCCACGCCACATAGAACACACCGTTGGCCTCCGCGCCCAGCTTGGCGGTCACGATCAGCGGCAGTGCGTTCGTGCCGGCCTGCATGAACAGGTACCCCACGTAGTCCAGCGCGACGAACCGGGCCAGGGCCCGGCGGCCGGGCAGGGCACCCGCGTCGCCCCGCGCGTGCAACCGGGGCAGCAGCCTGCGGAACACCAGCAGGTTGACGGGGATGAGCGCGGCCACGACCGCGAGATTCCAGGAGACGAAGATCCCGAGGCTCGGTGCCGCACCGGCCAGCAGCACCAACAACGCGATCTTGAGGATGCCGAAAATGGCGTTCTCGGCCGGGACCCAGACGGCTCCCCGCAGCGCGGTGAGCACGCTGTCCTGCAGCGTGAAGACGCCCCAGCCGGCGACGGCCAGCGCGAAGCAGAGGGCGAGCAGCGGGGCCCGGTGCAGGAAGTCGAACTGGTCGGCCACGACCGGGGTGATCGCCAGGAAGGCGCCGCTGATGGCGAGCGCCACCAGGCAGCTGGTCCCGTAGGCGTAGCCGACCAGCCGGGTCCCCTGCCGACCCGCGGCCGGCAGGAAACGGGCGAGCGTCCCGTTCAGGTTGAGCTGGGACAGGTTGCTCAGGAAGGTCATCGTCGAGACCATGGCGGCGCCGATCCCCAGCTCCGCCGGGGAGTACAGCCTCGCCGCGATCGCCCAGTACGCGACGCCCAGCACCGAACTGAGGACCGTGTTGGCCATCAGGGCGTAGACGTTGCTGTTCAGCGGATTGCGCAGGTGGCGGCGCAGCCGCACCGCGACCGGGGCGGTATCGGCGACGGAGCCGAGGGCCGTCGCGCCGTCCGTGATCGCCGGATCGGCGATTCCGGTGTGTCGCCCTGTCATGACGCCACCTCCCGGCCGCGGTCAGGCGGCTCGCTCCGGTCCGGCATGCGTGGCCGACGGGCGGCGGGGCGCGCCGCGTGCAAAACATGGCGGACCCGCCGGTACGCACGCCAGCCCCGCGTCTGCAGGTGCTCGCCGCGCCAGGCCGGCGGCCGGCCACGCCCGTCGAGCAGCGCGTCGAGTGCCTCGGTGCCGGTGTCGCGCTCGATCAGGACGCGGGCGATGGCGAAGACGTCGTCCTCCTCGTGGCTCAGCGCGTTCTTCACGGCACAGGCTGAGGAGTAGCCGGCTGCCTGTACCGCGCGGCAGACCGCCGGGCTGTGGTAGCCATACGGGTAGGCGAACGACGACACGGGTGCCCGCAGCCCGTCCTCGAGCTCCCGCCTGCTGCGTGCGATCTCCGAATCCAGCTGTCGGCGGCGTAGGCAGTCCAGAGCGTGGTGCGTGCGGCTGTGCGACCCGATCTCCACCCCGTGCGCGCGCAGCTCTGCCAGTCCGTCCCAGTCCAGCGCGGGATCGCTGCCGGTCGGCCGCGCCACGCCCAGCCGGGACGTGATGACGTACGCGGTCGCCGCGAGGTCGTACCGGCGCAGCACCGGCAGCGCGGTCTCGGCGAGGTCGGGGAACCCGTCGTCGAAGGTGATCAGCACCGGTCGCGGCGGCAGCGGTGCCAGTCCACGCAGCACGGCGGCGTACCGGCTGACCGTCAACGGGGTGCGCCCCCGCTCCCTGATCAGCGCCATCTGCTCGTCGAAGTCGCCGGGGGACACCGACCAGCGCAGCGTCCCGTCACGGCACTCGTCGCTGATGCTGTGGTACCCGAGCACGGGCACGACGGTCCTCGGTCGCGCGGCGCTCACCGAGGGCTCCGTCGCGACCGGGCCGACCACGCGGCGGCGGCGTAGTAGGCCGGGCCCAGCGCCAGCCCGCACAGCTCCAGAGCGGTGAACGAGGCGGGGTAGTCGTCCTGCTTCCGCGCGTTCTTCCCGGACCGCGGCAGTAGGGCGTACGCCATACCGCGCGGCAGCCGTCTCAGCAGGTCCACGCGGGCCGAGGCATCGGTGGCGACGCACTTCGCGAGCACCGCGCTGAGGCCGGTCCCGTACTGGTACACGGTGCGCCGCAACGCCCGCACCTCACGCCGATGCGTATGCCACACGATCGCGCCCGGTTCGTACACCAGCGAGTCGCCGGCCAGCACCAGGCGCAGCAGCACGTCGATGTCCTCCCCGCTGGGCAGCCGCGGGTCGAAGCCGCCCAACCGGCGCAGCTGCGCGGCACGGAACGCCATGTTCGCCCCGGAGCCGTACGAACCCGGCAGGTACGGGTAGAGCGAGCGGGGCGACACAGGGACCCGGTGTACGTGCTGCGCCTCGATCGTCTCGAATCCGGTCCGGTCGAACCGCAGACGCCGGCAGCCCTTGCCGAAACCGCCGTACTGCTCGAGCCAGATCTGGGCCGGCGCCTCCAGTTCACGGGCAAGCACCTGTCCGGTGACCCCGGCGACGTCGGCGTCGGTGAAGCCGTCGACGAGCGCCCGCAGCCAGCGCCGGTCCACCATCACGTCGTCGTCCGCGAAGGCCACGATCTCGCCCCGGGCCTCGGCGAGCCCCCGGTTGCGTGCGTGGCTGACGCCGGGTCGCGGTTCGCAGGTGCCGCGGATCCGGGGATCGGCAGCGGCCCGCCCCGCGACGATCCGTGCCGTGTCGGACCGCTGAGGGGCATTGTCGACGACGACAATCTCGTACCGGGGGTAGTCCAGCGCGGCGAGCGAGTCGAGTGCCGCCTCGAACAGCGGCGTCCGTCCGCACGTCGGCACGATCACGCTGACGAACGGGCTCGGCTCCTGCGGTGGCCGGCGAGGTGGGCACGACACGCCACCGCCGACGGTTCCGGTCTCGTCGGGCAGGCCCGGGCCCGGCCGATCGAGCGGCGGCAGGCCGTCGTCCCGAAGGTGTTCGTCGATTTCTCCGCGGAGCCGTTCCCGGATCACCCCGGCCAGCGCCGGCGCCGTCAGGCCGCCGGGTGGCAGCGGGATGTCGAGCAGCCCCAGCGGTTGCCCGTGCAGCCGGACCAGGATCTGCGCTGCCGCGTACCGGCTCCCGTCCGGCCCGCCTCCGTCAGGCACCGCGGGCAACCCCTCGGAGAGTTCGACCGTGAGCACGCGCACCGGCGCCGGCCCCGGGTCGCGCGGTCGCCGGGCGGGCTTACCGGCGGCGTGGGAGGCGCGCATCGCTTGCCCGGAGACGTAGCCGGAGGCGGTCACGAGCAGCCCGGCGACGATCGCCCCGGCCCGCAGCAGCCCGGTGCCGTCGCCGTCGCGGGTCTGGCGCAGCCCGCGGCGCACCCCGTCCGGCAGCGCCTGGCGGGTGTACAGGCGCTCCGCGGACAGCCCCGCGTCGCTGCCGACCAGGCGGGCGACCACCGCCTTGGACCGCCCTTCCGAGAAGCACCGCCGGCGGAAGTAGCGCCAGGTCGTCCGGTCCGTGGTGACCCGGTGCCGGACTCGCGCCGCCGGCTCGTACAGGACGACGCCGTCCGGGTGCTGGCGGCGGATGCGGATGCACAGTTCCGTCTCCTCGCAGCCGACCGGCGTGCGGCCGATCCGTCCGAGCGCGGGATCGAAGCCGGCGGTCCCTTCGAGAACGGTACGGCGGAACGACATGTTGCATCCGATGACGTTGCGCACCGGGGAGACCTCCGTCGGTTGGCCGGTGAAGCTGCACCCGACCACCCAGTCGAACTCGGGCGGGAGCCACCGCGGGCGCTGCTCCTCCCACGCCGGCAGGGCCCGCCCGCCGACGGCCAGCACCTGCTCGTCGCGGTAGTGCGGCAGCAGCTGGGCCAGCCAGTCGGGCTCCGCCTCCGCGTCGTCGTCGAGGAAGGCGACGATCTCGCCGCGTGCCTCGGCCACGCCGGTGTTGCGGGCCGCCGAGAGCCCGCGTGGGCCGGTGTTCGGCACGACCGTCACGCCCGGGAACGTGTGCCGGACCCGGTCCAGCAGCGCGGGGTTGTGGTCCACGACCACGACGATCTGCGTCGCCGGGGTCTGCTGCGCGAACACCGACTCGACCGCCCGCAGGATCTGCGACCAGCGCCGTTCGGTGTAGACGCAGATGACGACGGTGACGCTCGGCGCCGGCCCGGGGTCGCCCGGCTGTTCCGGGTCGCGGCCGGCGACCAGGTCAGACGCTGACCAGGACGCGCTCGACGTTGCCGCGAAGCCACCGTGGATTGTCATGGTCACCTTCCGAGTCGATGAAGAGCAGGGTGTGGCGTAGCCAGTAGAGGAGCAGTGCCGCGCGCTGTGGGATGGCGTCCAGCCAGGCGGCGACGTCGCGGGCGGAAACGTCGAGCGTCTCCTCGATGCCGCGGTGCAGGGCGCGGATGACGATGTCGCCGAGTTCGTCGCCGCCGGTCAACCGCCGGGCCAGGACGTGCAGGTGCAGCAAGTCGTGCAGCGGAAGCTGGCCCGGTGTGGCGCAGTCCCAGTCGACGACCCCGGTCACCTGCACGCCCGGCGGCGCGGCCAGCAGGTTGCCTGGCCAGAAGTCGCCGTGGATCCAGGACACGCGCACGGTCCGTCCGACAAGAACGGCGATCAGTTCCTCGCGCAGGCGCCCGACCGCGTCGACGAGCCGGGCGGGCTGGGGCATGGTGAGCGCGAACTCCTCGAGCCGTTTCAACGGTGCGTCCACCCACGCCCGCACGACGGACCGGTCGAGCACGGTCTGCTCCCCGGTGCGGGCGTGCAGGTCGCTGATCAGCCTGGTGGCGGCGCGCAGGAGCATGTTTCGCCAGGCCCGCCGTACCATCAGCCCCATCGCGGAGACCCCGGGCAGCGCCTCCTCCACGCAGTAGTAGCGCCCCTCGAACGTCCCTTGGGCGAGGCAGCGGGGCAGCACCGGACGCAGGTTGGGCAGCCGCGGATCCCCCTGGAGGGTCGCGAGCACCGTCGCCTGACGCCGCAGGCCGTCGGCGCCGGCGGCGGTCCACGGAACCTTGACCACGTACCGGTCGGGCGATCCGGAGCGGATGACGGTGGCGACCGCGACGGAGGTGCTGGTGAAGCTGACGGTCTCGGTCCGCCAGCCGGTGTCCCGCATCGACGTCGCGCCGGCGACCAGTCGCGGTGCGACGGCGGCGGTCCACCGCCGCTCTTCCCGGTGCAGCCAGCGGGCGAGGCTGTCGCGCAGCACCGGCCGGGCCTTCTGCAGCGTGCCCCTCATCGGGCCACCCGCCTCGCGTAGTACCGCCAGATGTGCGCGATCGCGTCGGCGAGCACCAGGTCCGCCGGCCGGTCCGCGTCCAGGCGTTCCAGGTGCGGGATCCGCCGGCTCAGCCGGTGATACTGCTCCCGCTCGGCCTCCAGGTGCACGGGGTCGTACTCGCCGGACCGCAGGTACATGACGCGACCCGGCACGTCGAGCAGCAGGACCAGGTTCGGCGCCGGGCAGAGCCGGCTCAGCAGCACGAAGTACGGCCGTTTGAGCCACACCAGCGGCCCGCGCGGCGGCAGCAGCGCATCGTAGACGTACCGGTCGAAGACCACGACCCGCCCGAACACCCGGTGGCGGACCGCGGCCAGGTAGCGACGCCACACGGTGAAGGGGCGCAGCAGAATGCGCAGCCCGTGCGCGGCGACGCTGACCGGCGACTCGCTCGACGGCCACAGTCCCATGTAGACCCTCTGCACCGGAAAGTAGAACGCCGACTGGATGCCCGTGGCGAGCGTCGACTTCCCCGAACCGTCGGGGCCGAGCAGCGCGACGCTGATCCCCCGTCTGCTCCAGGCCTGCAGCGGCCGCTCCACGAGCCGCAGCGCGGCCGAGGCGACGAGCCGCCCGGCCACGCTGACCGGGCGGGTTCGCCGCCAGGCGGCAAGCAGGGCGCGGCGCTGCGCCGCGAGGGCGTCCCGTCGTCCCGCCCGCCAGTCCTGCAGCAGGGTTCGCGCGGTGGCCGCCGGCATCGCCCGTACCAGCGGGCCGTCGAGCGACGCCGCGTGGTCCAGGTCGTCCAGCCGGCGCACGTGGCGCGCCGCGAAGGCGCCCTTGTCGAGGACGCAGTGCAGCAGCAGCGCCCAGAACTCGTCCCCGGGCGCGAGCACCCACACACCGTCCTGCCTCCGGCGGCGAGCCAGGCACTCGTCGGCGGCCTCCGTACGCACCTCGAAATGGCGGCCGTAGGCGATCTCGGTCACGAGGTCGAGTTCGACCCAGGTGCTGGTGCACGCGTCGAGACCGAGGTAGAAGCGGTGGGTTCCCCGGCCGTGGCTGCGTAGCCGGATCAGCCCGTGCGCCTCGATGACGGCCGCGGCCCGGGGGAGGTCGGCCGCCGCGACGAGGACGTCCAGGTCGTCCCCGGCGGTGAGCCCGTCGGGGCCGCCGCGGAGCAGGCACCACCGTACGCCCGCCTCGTCAAGCCCGGCCAGCACAGTACGGGCGAGCCCGAGTTCGGCTACAGCGGGGTCCGGCCACCGATGCGGATCTCCCTGGACCGTCCGTTCGGTCGTGTCGTCGCTGGTCATCGAGTGGTCTCCGATGCTCGTGTGGTTGCGGCTGTAAGGACGAGGCACGGATCCGCCGGTGTCTCGGCCGGTGTGGGCTGGGCGGCCAGGGCGAAGTCCGCCGGCCGGTCGGTCCGCAGCGGGATGTACCGCACCTCGTACGGTTCGAGCTGCAACGACCGCCCCTGCACCTTGACCTCGATCCGGCCGGTTCCGAGGTGGACGAGCAGCAGCGCCGTCCGGCCGCGGACGAGTCCCAGCTCCGGCGCCGGCCACGTCACGGCGTTGTCCCCGGCCCGGTCCGCGAGGACCTGCTGCAGCCGCGCGACCGCCTCGGCGTACGCGAGGGGCTGGCCGCCGTCCGACCGGTCGGTCGCGCTCCACAGCGCCGGCGAGTCTGTCCCGCGTTGGTCGTCGTCGCGTTGCGGTTGCCAGATGAGTGCCGCGGCGGCCTTCTGATCGACCATGTACAGCAGGGCGCCGACGGCCCGGGCGACCAGTTTCGCCTGGCCGTCCGCGCTGGCCTGGCCGACGTGGAACTCGCTCCACCACACCGGCAGCGAGGTCCGCTGCCGCAGCCATTGGGTCAGGGCGCCGAACAGCGCGCTGCTCATGCTGGTCGCGGTGATCCGGCCCCCGTCGCGGGTCGCCGATCCGGCGTCGACCGCGAGGAAGTCCGCGCCGTGCTTGTACCGAAGCCAGTAGTCGATCACGTCGAGGCTGCGCTGGTCGATCGTGCCGCAGGCGCCGGACAGGTCGGACGGGTAACCGCCGGCCTTACGGCTCGCCCAGAGGTCGAACACGACGTACGGCCCGCCCACGGCGATGTTGGGGTCGACCGCCTTCAACGCGTCGTACACCGCGTTGTAGAGCGTCGTGTACGCCTCGTAGTCCCATCGGTTCCGGGTTTCGTCCCAGAAGCCCTTCAACTCGTTCCACACCTGGAAATACCGCACGTCCGGATACCGGCGGGCGACCGCCGCAGCGAGCGCGGCGAAGTCGGCGTAGTGCCGCGGCTCGGGCGCCACGTGCAGCTTGTCCCAGTCGGTCTCACCGGGCCGGCCACCCTTCATCCAGTCAGGGGCGCAGCAGAGTGTGATCACGGGGATGCCGCCGGTCGACCTGATGAGCTTCATCCGGCGGTCGAGCGAGGACCAGTCGAACTTTCCCGGGCTCGGCTCGGGGTTCCCCGCCCCCCACCCGTAGATGTGCTGGTTCTGGTAGGTCGCCGTGGCGGTCAGGACGCCCCGCGCCGATACGGAGGCCGCGGGGTTGCCCCAGTCGTCGATCGAGTTCTGGGTGTGCGTGACGCCCACGGCCAGGGTGCGCGGGTCGGGGCGGTGCATCTTCGGCGCGGACCAGTCGTAGCCGCCGGGGTCGACGAGGTCCGACTCGTCGGGCGGCGGGTCCGAGGTGTGCTTCCGGCCGGGATTCCATCCGATGACCAGCAGCGCGGAGACCAACGAGAGCGAGATCAGCGCGACCATGACGCGACGGCGTCCGGCGCGAGGGTTCGGCAACCGCGACGTTCTGCGGGACACGGGCCTACCCACGCCCTCTCATGCGCCGCAGCGTCGCACTGGCCACGCCACGCGTACGACGTGCCAGCGAGCTCATCGGCATTCGCTCGAGCCGGTAGCCGGCGTAGTGTTGTTCGGCGGCGCCGAAACGGCTCTTGAAGAGCGCCAGCGACGAGCCGGGGGCTGAGTCGCCCAGGTGGTACGACACGCACCCGGCCTCGGCCGCGTCCTCGATGGCGATGCGGTGCAACAGGTAGTTGGCGTACGTGGGGCCGACGAGTTCCTCGTCCATCGCGCCCCGCCACATGCAGGCCACCACCTGGCCGAGCAGTACGACGATCGCGGCGGCCGGTCGCCCGTCGACGAACGCCGCGTAGATCCGGCAGCGCGGGCCGAGGACCTGGGCGACCGTACGCAGCTTGTGGGGCGGCTCCAGCCGGGCCGCCCGCCAGCGCGCCAGCGGGAGCGGTACGCCGTCCTGGTGTGCCCACCGGTCGACGGACTTGGCGTACAGCTCCTGCAGGACCGGGACGAGCCGGCCGGTGTCGTCCCGTTCGACAACGACGTTGGCGCGCTCGGCTCGCCGGACCCGGTTCCGGGTGTCACTGCGGAACCGGGTTCGCCAGACCTCGTCGAAGCCACCGGCGAGGGACAGGGTCTGCGCCATGCGCGGCTCGCGCTGAACCCCGGGCGGGCAGCCCTGCTCCCAGGACTGCGCGGTGGAGGGGTCGGGACGGAACGAGGCACTGACCGTGCGCCGCTGGGCGAGGTCGGCGAGGACCATCCGCACGTCCTCCGGCCGGACGGTACCGCCCTCGCCGAGCAGACCGGCCGCTCCCCAACCGGTCGGCAGCGAGAATTCCATCGCGATCAACGGGCCGACGAGTGCGCGACGCACCAACGGGAGCACCAGCCGCCGGCCGTCCGCGGCCCGGTAGAGCCGCGAGGCGTTCGCGTACCCGTCGACCGCGCAGATGCACTCCAGCCACTCCGGGGACTGCGTCGGCAGCGCCCGCGGGGCGGAGGCGAGCACCTCCTGCCACGCGTCGATCGGCGCCGGACTCGTCACGAACGGTGCACTCGTGCCGGCGGCTCGGCGCGACCGGGGCCGCAGGCCGAGACCCGCGCTCACGCGGACTCGACCGGTTCGGTAAGCGCCGAAGTGAACGGTTCGGCGGTCAGCGACCAGGTGTGCAGGACCCGGTGATCGATCGGGTCCACGACCGGCCTCGGTCGCCGCACGAGCCGCTCCCGCAGCAGCGTACGGAGCACCCGCTGGCCGTCCCGGAACGTGTGCAGGTTCGAGGTGCCGCACCGCCTCGGCAGTTCGGTGCTCGGCACCTCGGCGATGCGAAGGCCCGCCTTCAATGCGTGCACGACGAGTTCGGTTTCTATCTCGAAGCCGTGCGCCGTGAGGGCGAGCGCCGGCAGGCACTCGCGACGGAACGAGCAGAACCCATAGCACAGGTCGGTGAAGCGGACGAGGAACATGCTGTTCGTCATCCGGACCAGCATCTGGTTTCCGATCCGCCGGAGCGCGGTCAGGTCCGTCGAGCCCCCGGCGGCAAGGAATCGGGAGCCCTTCACGAAGTCGTACCCGTTCATCAGCGGCGTGACGTATCGGTGGATCTCGCTGGGATCCATGCTGCCGTCCGCGTCGATCATCACGATCAGGTCGCCGCTCGCCGCGGCGAAGGCGACCCGCGCCGCGTCTCCCTTGCCCCGGCAGTGCTGGGCCAGCACCACGATGTCGGGCCGGATGGCGCGCGCGACCTCCACCGTGCGGTCGGACGAGTGCCCGTCGACGAGGACCACTTCGTCCACGATGGACGGCAGGCGCTTGAGCACCCAGGCGATGTTCTTCTCCTCGTTGAGCGTGGGGATGACCACGCTCACGGTCTGCCGCCCGGGTATCCCGCTGATGGGTTCGGCCGGAATGTGGTCGGCCCAGTCCCGCATCCGCGGGAGGCTCAGCGATGGCCCGCCGTCCCGTTCCGGCGGGGGGAACGGGCCGACGGCGGGACCCATGACATTGTGGATGTCGCTGGACCCCGTCATCGGTTCCTCCCGCTGACGGAGACCGCCCGGTTGCTTCCCAGTACACCGTTGGTGCTTCGCGTTTCGCCCAGACGGAAACGCGCAGTAGTCTTCATCAAACCCCTCCCCGAGGGTGCCCGAAGCGATTGCATCGCATACGCAGCGCCGATACGGCCGGCTGCGCCCGAATCCGAACGTGACGTTAACAGCGAGTGAACGCCCGTAGCCGCGACATCCAAGAACGCGTCTGTCCGATGTGGACTCCCGCATGGTCTCGTCGCCGTAGGCCCGACCATAGTGATCACCTGCCACCGCGCGCGCCGGGGCGAGAAGGCGGGTGAGAAGGCGGCCGAGCGGGAGTAAGCCGCGCTCAGCCGGGAAAGCGTGGGGGTACGACGCTATGAGCCGAGCGGGACGTCCGCGTGCCAGTACCGCTGCGTCGTGTCGTTACTGGCCATGACGATCAGGCCGGTTGTGCTGGTGACCGGCTGTTTGGTCGAGGTGACGTTGTTCAGGTGCGGCGACAGCCCGTCTGAAATGACTGGCGTGCCGCGGCCCAGCGGGAAGGAGATGTTGCCCATCGGGGAGCTCTTCATGAAGATCGTCCCGTCGGAGCCCGAGTAGGGGCACCCGGTGTCCGGCGCAGTCATGAACACGTCGATGACCTGGTGCTCGAAGTCGAGCACAACGATCGGCCGGGTGTGGCAGTCGCTGATGCGGCCGAGCGGGTAGCTCGCCCAGGCACCGGTCGAGGGGTCCCGCACCAGGAGCATGATCTGTGGCTCGGAGGCCGCGGCGCCGGCGTCGTCCAAGCTGGTCTTGATCGCCGCGTAGACGCGCCCGGACTGGTCGGCCTTGAGGTTGATGTGGTCGTCAGCCGAACCGGGACCGCCG
This sequence comes from Dactylosporangium sp. NPDC048998, assembly GCF_043197855.1. Lineage (NCBI taxonomy): Bacteria > Bacillati > Actinomycetota > Actinomycetes > Micromonosporales > Micromonosporaceae > Dactylosporangium > Dactylosporangium sp. NPDC048998. The sequence continues at coordinate 15,018 of NZ_JBICTV010000050.1, read as the reverse complement.
AGCGCCGTGCTGGTCGCCGACCACGTTCCCGCCGCCGCACCGTCGGCGTGAGTGGCGAAGTACATCGCCGAATCGACCTGGTTGCTCCACATCACGCCGACCTTGTGGTCGCCCATGGCGACGATGGACGAGATGTCGTCGGGATCCAGATTCGCTGCGCCGGCGACTGGGAGCACGAACGGCGTGCCCCACGTCGTGTCGCTGCCCGTGGTGGAGTTCGCGTAGACCTTCGAACCTTGGGTCCAGGTCGCCCACAGGACGCCGGTGGAGTCCTTGTCGATGGTCAGCGTCTCGCTGGAGTAGTTGTCGATCTGGACCGGGAATCCGGTGTCCAGGCTGTACGTCCTCGTCGCGGGTGTGTAGCTGTAGCGGTAGAGGCGGGCCGGGTTGCCGGACGTGGCCACGCTGGACGAACTGGCCGTCACGTGGGAGGCGACATAGAGGTGGGTACCGTCCCACAGGGTGTCGGAGCGCGTCTTCGTCCTGTTGTCGGTCTGCGTGCCGGTGTCGATCCAGGTCTCCGTCGACCGATCCAGCCGGAAGATGTGGTAGGTCTGGCTGACCGTGTCGAAGAGCGCTGCCCACCAGACGCCGTCGTTCCACCACAACTTGCTCTCCGGCTTCTCACCGGTCGCTGCCGCCCCCGGTGTCGACGGCCCGACATAACCGACGCTGCCCGCCGCGCTGGTGGTGAAGGTGGCATCGGAGCCGTTGGTGGTGCCTGCCGAGTTGGTCGCGACGAGCCTGTAGTGGTACGTCGTGGAGGCAGTCAGGCCGCTGAGACCAGCCGAAAGCGGGGCCGCGGTGGTGCCGGAACCGGCCGAACCGTCCGGTGAGGGTGCCCGGGTCCCGTAGGACGTAGTGGTGCCGTAGTCGAAGTGATATGTGGTGCTCGACCCCTTGGGGTTGATGGTGCCGGCGATGGTCGCGGCAGTGCTGGTAACGCCCGTGGCGCTGCCGGTCGTCACCGTCGGCAGCTGCGGCGCCTGAGCGCCGCTCGGCTTGATGTTTGCGGCAAAACTCACCTGCACCGACGTACCGCCGGACTCGGTACTCGAGTAGGTAATCGGGCTACCGGTGGCGATGACACCGTTCGAGTCGTTGGTCTCGAGTGTGGCCTGGGCCGATGTGGCGGCTCTGGTATCGGAGCGTTCGGTCAACCCCGCTCCCGGCGTCCAGATCTCGGAGGCACGGGAGGCAAAGGCCGCGAAGCCCCAACTACCTGCCACCGTCGGCGTGAAGGCCGGGGCAGTGTGGGTGGTGGTATTGGACCCGCCGGCTTCCACTTTGTAGCCGTATTTCTCGAAGGGATACACGCCATTCGCCGTGTTGATCGTGGTGTCGGCGCCGGAGTACGCCAGCACGGAGATCACCAGGCCGGCCGGCGCGCTCGCAAATCCCCACGTGCCGGACTCCGTTCCCCCTACTGCGGCCTTCACGGCCACCACCAGATGCGAGCCGGTAGTGGTCGCGACATCGAACAGCTCACCGGGGATCTTGGTCCAGCCGGTCGGCGCCGTGTTGGCGATGTCAGACAACCCCGGAGTCTTGTACGACAATGACGCGACCAGCAGGTCACCGGCCACCGCCGCGCTGGGAGTATTGAACGTCTTGGAGACAACGCTGCCGGTGCTGTCGGTGGTGTTGACCGGTGTCCCCCGCAGGGCCACGTTCGCGGCATCGACTGCCGCAACCGTCGAGGCGGCGGCGTGCGCGACCTCCAGGCTCGTGACATTGCTGACCACGACCGCCACAACGGCCGTGGCGACACCTCTCCGGCACCATGATCGGCGGGATGCCGTGCGCGTGTTCATGGCGCCTCCATGCGACGAGGCCTCAGGCGGAAACCGCGACCACATCGCTCGAACGAGGCGTTCCTACGCATCACAAGGTGACGTGAGAAAGCGCGTCCAAACAATTGCGGACGCTTTGACTCCCGACTATGAGCCCGCCTGCCCAATCCCGCCAGAGATGTGTCGCCGACACGACAGTTCCTGCCAGGGGCGGCCACAGGACCATTGACGCCGAGCGACGACCTCGGCCTCGCCGGTCAGGCGGGGACGGCGCGGTCGACGACGACCTCGTAGACGAGGTCGGTGGTGATGGAACCGATGCGGGCGAGTTCGGAGGTGATGCGGGCCAGGTCCGGCATGTCAGCCGCGAGGACCTCCGCGACGTAGCAAATCCTGCGGTGACCAGCTCGCGATACCGCACGATCGAGCTACTCGACGGCCGCGAGCGACCGTAGCGTTGTAGGCGTGACCGATTCCCACATCGAGTTCGCCTACGTCGACGTCTTCGCATCGGTACCGCTGGCGGGGGCGCCGCTGACGCTGGTGCCCGACGCCGACGGCATCACCGACCACCAGATGCGGGCCGTCGCGCGCGAGTTCAACCAGTCCGAGACCACGTTCGTCCTGCGGCCCTCGCGGCCCGGCACGACCCGGCGGCTGCGCTCGTTCACCCCGACCGGCGAGGAGGTCTTCGGCGCCGGGCACAACGCGCTGGGGGCCTGGCTGTGGCTCGCTTCCTCGGGGCGGCTCGGCCTCGACGGCGACGAGACCACCTTCAGCCAGCACATCGGCGAGGACGTCCTGCCGGTCCACGTCCGGCGCACCGAGGGCCGCGCGTTCGTCACGATGGACCAGTCGCCGCCCGTGTTCGGCGCCATCGTCACCGAGCGGGCCGGCCTCGCCGACGCGCTCGGGTTACGCGAGGACGACCTGGTGCCCGACCGGCCGGCCCGGGTGGTGTCCACCGGCGCCGGACACCTGCTGGTGCCGATCCGCGACCGGGCCGCCGTCGACCGGGCCGCGCCCGACGCCGCCCGGCTCATTGCGGCGCTGCGCCAGGTCGGCGGCGAAGGCTGCTACCTCTACACGGACGACACCGTCGACAGCGGGGCCAGCGCCTACGCCCGGTTCTTCAACCCGGCGATGGGCATCTCGGAGGACCCGGCCACCGGGACCGCGGCCGGCCCCCTGGCCGCGCTGCTCGTCGCCGACGGCATCGTGACGCCCGCGCCGGCGGGCCAGGCCACGATCGTCATCGAGCAGGGGCACGCGATGGGCCGGCCGAGCAGGATCACCGTGACCGTGTCAGGATCCCGGGTACAGATCAGAGCGGTTCCGGCCTGGTCGTCGCCCACGGCACCATGACGCTGCCGGGAGCCGCCGCGTGACGCCCGAGGACGAACGCTTCCTGTACCGAGCGATCGCGCTCGCCACCCAGTCCCGCGCGGGCGGCGACGCACCGTTCGGGTCGCTGCTGGTCGGCCCCGGCGGCGAGGTCCTCGCCGAGGACCACAACACCGTGCTGTCCGACGACGACATCACCGCCCACCCGGAGCTCAAGCTCGCCCGCTGGGCGGCCCGCAACCTCTCGGCCGAGGTCGCCGCCGGCACGACGCTGTACACCAGCTGCCAGCCCTGCGGCATGTGCTCCGGCGCGATCGACCGCTCCGGTATCGGCCGCGTCGTCTACGCCCTCTCCAGCGAGCAACTGGACGCGCTCAAGCCCTCCGGCGGATTCGCGCCCGTCCCCCAGCAGGGGCCGGCCCTGTTCGCGGCCGCCCGCGCGGCCGTCGAGGGCTACTACACCTGACCGACGATCCGCGTGGCCGGCCGAGGCCCGGGTGCTGCATCATGACGACCGGCTGGGCGCGGCCAGGCGTGCAGCGCCGGCGGTCCTTGTTCGGTCGCGGGGCCGCTACTGCGCGGGTGACCAGCCGAGCGCCGGCGCGACCGAATGGACAACGTCGTGCAGGATCTGTTCGTAGTCCGCACGGTCGAACTCGTACGGCAGTTCCAGGCGAAGCTCGTCGACCGCCTGCACGGCGGCATCCGCACGCAGGCGGTCCACGATCTCGTCGCTGGTGCCGACGACGTCCGGGGCGAACAGGGTGCGGCGCTCGCCGTGCGGCTTGAGGGTGCGCTCGTGGCGCGACTGTGCGTATCGCAGGTACCGCTGCCGGGTGTTCCTGTCGGCGCTGTCCAGCGGGACGATCACCCGGCCGACTGCGATCCGGGCCGGACGCCCGACGATCGCGCGGTACTCGCGGATGTGCGTGAGCTGCGCCGTCACGAAGTCGTCGGTGTGCTCGCCGGAGACGATGTTGCCGGCGAGCAGGTTCAGGCCGGCCGACGCCGCCCACCGGACCGAGCGGAGGCTGCCGCCGCCGTACCAGAGCCGGTCGACAAGGCCCTTGCTGTACGGCTGCAGGCGCGGGCGCTGAACATTGCCCGGCGAATGGATGACCGTGTCCGGGCCGCCGATGAACTCGCCACGCAGGTTGTCCTGCAGGCGGGCGATCCGCCCGTAGGACAGGTCGAACGAGCGCCAGTCGCCGTCGAAGACAAGGTCGCCGATGAGGTCGGCGTGCGGCGGAGTGCCCGCACTGAACCCGACCTGCAGCCGTCCTCGCGACAGGACGTCGGCCATCGACAGGTCTTCAGCGAGACGGAACGGGCTCTCGTAGCCGATCGGGATGACCGCGGTGCCGAGCTGCAGGCGTGTCGTGCGCTGGCCGGCCGCCGCGAGGAACACGGCCGCGGACCCGACGCCGTGTTCGAGGTGACGCTGCCGGATCCAGCCTCCGTCGAAGCCGAGACGCTCGCCGTACTCGAACAGCTGCAGCGTCGCCTCCAGACCTGCATACGGGTCGCCGTCCGGAAAGTTGCCCGGCGTCAGGAACGCAAGCGTCCGGATTGTCACGACGACCGCCGACGGTCGAGCTTCGCGATCGGGCGCAGCCGGTCCCTGGTCTCCATGCCGGGCACATTATCATATCTAACCGACCGTGTTACTAGGATATCCTCATCACGCCTGTCCGGGCTCATCCTGCCGGGCGCCGGCGGCAGCGCATTCCCGCGCTCCCGCCGGCGCCGCCGTCAAGGTCAGATGAGGCCGAGGACCCCGGCGAGGGTGTCTACCTGGTTCGGGTCGTCGGCGTAGCAGTACAAGACGAGTTCGTCGGCGCCGAAGGTGCGGTAGGCGGCGACGGTGTCGAGGAGTTCGTTCGGGTCGGCGATCGGTACACCCCAGTCGTCGCGGCCGTAGTAGGCGGCGATGGCCGAGCGAGCCGGTGCAAAGGCCGCGCCGAGGGCGACGTTCATCTGGCAGACGAGCCGGGGCCGGCCGCTGCGCCCAGCGGCGGTCCACTCGTCGTGGACGGTGCGTACCAGCTTGTCGGCCCAGGCGAGGGGTGCTGCGCACAGGAAACCGTCACCGTGGCGGGCGACACGCCGCAGTGCGGCCGGCGCGAACGCGCCGATGAGGATGGGCGGCCCGGCGGGGGTGTCGGGTCGCGGGCCGATGGTCGTGCCCTGGTAGGGCTTGCCGCGCCAAATCCGGCGCAGCTCGGTGAGCTGGGCCTCCAGGAGTCTGCCGCGTGCGGTGATGGGCACGCCCGCAGCGGCGTGGTCGTCCTCGCGGCCGCCGATACCGACGCCGAGCGTGAACCGACCACCGGACATGACGTCGAGGGTGGCGACCTGTTTGGCCAACAGGGCGGTGGCGCGCAGCGGGCCGAGCAGGACTTCGGTCTGCAGCCGGATCCGCGACGTCGCGCCGGCCAGCACGGACAGAGCCACGAGCGGTTCGGGGTTGTGGTAAGCGAGCCGGTCAAGCAGGGCGAGCGTGTCGAATCCGCATGACTCGGCGCGCCGCGCCCAGTCGGTGAGTAGGCGCGGGTTGCTGATGGGCAGGCCGAGGCCGAGTTGCATGGGCGTTCTCCTTGGAGATGGGCAGCGTTCAACGACTGTCGCCCTCTCCTCCCCGCGCATGGGCGGGTCCCTGGCCCTTCCTGCGACGCACTTCTTGAGCCGGGAGACGGAGTTCCAGCTCAAGAGGCTACCGCCCCGCTCGATTGTCTGCACTCCCGCGGCTCGTCGCTAACGACAGCCGAGGCGTCTCCCTGGGTGGGGGTGGGCCCCGTAGCGTGGTCGCGTGGAGGAGATCGCGCGGTACGGGTGGCTGGACGAGTCGCCGCTCGGTGAGGCAGCCTGTGTGACGTTCGTTGAGAGCATGGACCTCGTTGCGGTGGCTGCGGCATTCGGCGGCTCGCTTGAGGAGGCGGTCGACGTCGCATTCGGCGGCTCGCTTGAGGAGGCGGTCGACGTCGCATTCGACGGCGACTACGAGCCCGACTATGCGCATGCGACCGTCGTGCTGCGCCAGATCGGCGGCTGGGTTCTCGCGATCGAGGACAACGGCTGGCAGGGCAGTCGGCCGGAGGTCCTGCGCCGGTTGACCGAGGGCCGCGCAGTCAGCTGCTTCTGGAACGTCAACGCTGTCACCCGCTTCAACTACGCCAACCACGGCACGGTGGTGACCGAGTTCGAGGCCCTGTTCCCCGACGATCGGGGCGGGTTCGATCCGAACGCGCTCGAGGACCTGCGGGCCGGCCTGCCGTGGGACGAGGCGATCGGCGCGACGCAGCAGTTGATGTTGGCGCTCGCGGCACGGATCACCGGCCTTGAGTTCGTCCCGGACCTGCTGGCCGGGCCGATGCTGGCGGTGCCGCTGCGGCCGTGGCCGCAGGACGTCGCCGAGCGGGTCCATCCACGATACGAACCGTTGACACAGGAGGACCCCGAACTGTCCTACGCCCTGCAACAGGCCGATGGGCCGGCGCTACGGAGCGTGGCCAGGCTCGCCACCGACCGGGCGGCACTCGCCGCCGGGATGCGCGAACACCCCGCGCTCGCGGCGGTGATCGCGGGCGAGGAGGTTCCGCCAGGCCGGCTCGACGCGCTCGCGCGGGACCTGGATCTGCAGGGACACGCCCCGCAGTTCCGCGCCGTCGAGGCGGCCCGGGCGTGCACGAGCCCGAGCGCGCTCGCCGCCGCATTCCGGGCGATCACCGAGGCAGGGCACGCGGTACAGGCGACGCGGGCCGACGCGCGAGCGCTGCGCGACGCCTTACTGATCGAGCTCGGCTCACCCGAGCCGCCCAGTGGGTCGGGCGGACTCACCAGCGCCACGTGGCTCGACGAGCACTGGTTGGGCTGGGCCGGCTGCGCGACGTACATCCGCGGCATGGACGTCACTGAGGTGACCGCCACGCTAGGTGCCGATCCGGCCACGATCAGCACCGGCCCGGTCACCCTCAGCACGCAACCCCTGGCGTGGACACGGGTGGTCGGCGAGTGGGTCGTCGTCCTCGAGCCCGGCCGGCGACTCAGGCCGGCCGATCCGCTGCTGGAGCGGCTCAGCGTCCGCGGCGAGGCGGTCCAGGCGGAGTGGAACGCGATCAGCAACGTCTGGTTCCGCCACGCGATCGCCGGCGTGCTCCGTGGGCGGCGCAACGGCTACGCGCCCGAGCAGGTGTGCGGTACGGATCCGCACGCACTGGACGCACTCGTCGCGGAGCTGCCGATTCCCAGGCCGGGTGCGGACGGAGGCGGGCAGGCCATCGGGCTGCTGGCCCTGGCCGCCCAGATGACGGGCATCGAGCTAGGCCCGTCGGCGCTCGACGAGCGTTGGCACGCCCACCGAATCTCGTGACGTACCCAGCGACGCGGGCCTTCGCGCCGATCGACGGAAGACCGTCCCGATCCGGAACAGGCAGCGTCGCATGTCCTAACCGCGGTCGATGTGGGAGGTTCCGTTCTGCGATGAAGGCGTGGTGGCGGGGGTTCGCGGTGAGTGCTGCAGTCTCGGCAGGGATCATTGCCGTCAGCTATCTGTGGAACTGGCATATCACCGGCGTGATCGACGGGGTCGTGGCGACCGGACATCCCACCACCGCCGTGGTGGTGGCCACCAAGCGGGAGATTCGGTGGTTCAGTCTCGGGACCGCTGCTTACAACGCGACGGTCGCCTTCGAAGACCAGGGACAATCGCGAACCGCGGTGTTGCGGCGCCCTGGCAACATGAACGCGTTGCTGCACAAAGGCGATGTCGTCGACGTGTTCGTCGATCCGTCGCAACCGTCCCGCGTCGCCACGCGAGACGGGCTGATTGCCGGTCAGCGCGGTATCGACATTGCGTCGAGTGCCTGGTATCTCGGCGTTGTCATCGCCGCGATCACAGCCGTCAACTTCATCCTGGAACTCAGGAAGCGACGCCGACTCGGCGATGAAGCATCGCCACGAGCGGGCCACATGGAGGACTGAGCGCGCCATCAGGCCGCCACAGCCTCAGCGGCGGCAGCAAGCTGCACGCGACGGAACCGTGGCCGACATGATCGCGGCAGTAGCGCCCGGCAGCGAGCACCTCGGCGGCTACGTCCACCGCTCGCCTGATCGAGTGCCCGCACACGCGTAGCTTCTGCATCGGCGGCTGCCAGTTGGTATGGAGGATCGCGGGTGATCGTGGCGTCATCCACTCCAGCGGCTGGGTCCGGCGGTTGTCGCCGAGGCCGCAGCGTTGACGGTGTTTGGCTTCGGGCCTCGGTTCAGGTGGACGTCGTCGTAGTGCGAGGGCCGACCGCGATGAGGTAGCCGCTGTCGAGGACGATGCACTGGTCGGCGGCGACCGAAAGGATCCGGTAGACCGATCGCGGTAGCGTGACGGCCCAGATTGTGTGACCGGTCGCGATCTCCCACACCCGCAGGACTCGGTCGGCGCAACTGGTGGCGACCACCGAGACGCCATCGAGGACGGCCGGCAGTATCGCCCAGACCCTGCCCGGATGCGCCAGCGCCGGTCCGGACGGCTCGCCGGTGGCGATGTCGGCGCAGCTGACAGTGTCGCCCACGGCGCTGATCACGACAGTTCCGAACACCTCCAACTTGGTAACGGCGTCCGGTCCGGGCCAGTTCCCGCTGTCGACGGTGTATCCGGCCGGGCTGGTGCGCTCGGCGAACCGGCCCGGCGGAGCAAGCTCGGCCAGGTCGGCGCTGTCGAACCAGCGGATTCCGCCGCCGTCGGTGCCGGTCAGTACGACGGTGCGGCCGTGCAGGTCGGCGAGCGCAACCGAGGTCGTCTCCAGCGTCGCGGCCATGTGGGCCGAAGCACGCAGCCTCAGCGTGACCGCGTCCCAGACAGCGAGGGTGCCTCCGGCGTTAACCGCGGCGATGAGGCCGTTGCCGGTCGCGACTGCGGACAGCACCGCGGGAGCCAGCGGCGGCTGCGGCGCGGTATGAGTTTCTCCGGTGGCCGGGTCGACCGTTGTGGGTGCGAGCTTGGACATGACGACGAGGAGGTCGCGGCCACCGACGGTGACGGCGCGCAGTCTCGGGTGCCCGCCTACGGTCCGGTAGTTGTTGCTCCGTTCGCCGATCGGCTCGCCGAGCCTGCGCCCATCGGCCACGTCGAACACCTCGAACGGCCCATCCTCGTCCAGAGCAGCAACCACGGGCCGCCCACCGATCGTGACCGGGACCGCATCGAGGAAGTGTGGCCGTCCTTGTCATCCTGCGCGAGGGGATCGGTGAGCTCCAGAAGGTTGGTCCGCCCTTCGAAGGTGTGACCCTGTGCCGCGAAGAGGAACGAGCCGCACACGGCAACTTTGTCGACGCTGCCGGTGAAGTCGGTCCGGATCGTCCCGCGCAGGGAACCGTCCCGCAGGTCCACGATCCGCAGCGCCCGCGTCTCGCAGAGTACAGCCCAGGCGCCGCCGGCGGTGAACACCGGCGCCCCGCTCGGGCGTGTCGTGGCGGGGAACTGGGCGACCGGCGCCGCCGTGGTGGGATCCCAGACGGTCAGCAGGCCATTTTCGGCGACGGTCACCGCGCGCCGCTGACCGTCCAGCATCGTCCAGCCGCCGCAACTCGTCTGTTCGGGCATGGCCACCTCGCCGGTGCGCCGTAACCCGTCGAGGTCATGGAAACACAGCGTCCCCGTCCAGATGTCCTCGCCGCCGAGGCTCAACACGGTCGGAGTGCCGTCGGTGCTGATCGCCACACGGGTGACGTAACCGCCGTGGGCGGCAGTCCTGGCCAGCAGCCTTCCGTCGGCCAAATCCCACTGCAGCAGGTAGCCGCCCTCGGTGCCGGTGACCCCGACCCCGGCACCGACCGCGAGACTGCGCAGGCGACCCGCGCGCCGGGGAATCTCATCGGGTTCGGTGGCCAGCAGCAGCTTCCCAGTCGCGAGGTCCCACACGCGCAGCCGCTCGTTCTCCACCGCGACGACGGTGTCACCGGCGAACGTGGCGTCCCAATGGGACTCGTGCGGCCCCTCCAGGCTGAACCGGTGCACCTCGACGCCCGCGCGCGGGATGCGGTAAACACCGTCGCCAGTCATCGCCCAGGCGTACGTGTCGTCCAGGCGCACCGCTCTGATCTGAGAGCCGAGCCGGTGCGCCTGCCGCAGTGCGGGGCTCAGCGGTTCACCGGCGGTCCACTGGGGCAGCCATGCCCCAGGGTCCTCAGCTCGCAACTGCTCCGCGCTTTCCCCCTGACCACTCCGTAGCAGCGTCAGCACGCGCTCGAACCGGTCCACCCTGCCCCTCCCCGAAGATCTTCAGGACGTTACTCCTAACCTGTGGCGGATACGCCGCGGATATGCAATCCGGCCGGTTCACCGACGACCTTCGATCAAACGCGCATCTGGCCGCCGAGAGCGCGCGACACCGGCTGACACCCGCTTGATCAGGTGCACGCACATGCCGCGATGAGGGCGCGCCCAACGTCACGGTCGGTGACCTTCGACGGCACGAGCCGCATCCGCTCACGCCGATGAGCGGTCGATAGAGGTCAGGCTCCGGCAACAACTAAGTAGCACCTGTCTGGGCACACTGGGACTATTGCGCGCATGACACAGAGGGCGACATCGGCGGCGCAGGGGTGCATCTTCTGCGCCATTGTGGCCCGACAGGCCGAGGCCAGTGTGGTGTACGAGGACGAGACCGTCGTGGTCTTCATGGACCTGAACCCCGTCACACCCGGCCATCTACTCGTCGTGCCACGCGAGCACGCGGTGGGCCTCGAAGACCTCGATGGAGCCACTAGCGCTCACGTTTGGTCGGTCGGTCATAACATGGCACGAGCCTTGCGACGCTCAAACATGCGCTGCGAGGGAATCAACGTCCTCCTCTGTGATGGCGAAGTCGCCTTCCAGACGGTCTTCCACTTCCACCTTCACGTCATCCCTCGCTACGCAGGAGACGGCTGGACCCTCAAGGCCGACTCGCCGGAACGCGAGAGGTCGCTCCTCGACAGCGACGCGCAAGCGATCAAAGACGCTATCGCGTCGACGGACTGACTGGTCACTTCCGCTCATGCCGCGATCGGCTCGCTACGGAACGTTACGACCGGCTGGGTCGCCAGCTCCCGGACATGCCGATGAGCGCGCGCGCAGTCAAGCGGAATACTCCTCCCGGTGGCGTGAAATTGCAACAGCCGGAATCAATCCACCAAACGCATCTGCCCGCCGGCAAACGTGGGATGCCATGTCGACTCACGCTGGATAGACAACGATCTTCACGTTCGTAGGCTGAGCACATCACACGGTCGCGCGAATAGGTGAAAAATGGTAACTCTCGAGGCGGTTCTTGGCATCGGCGGCCTGGTGTTCCTCATTCTGGCACTCATCGGCCGAGGCCTGACCGCGAAGGACGTCATGATACCGGCGATGGCCGGCCTTGCTCGCGTTGTCACAGGAACTGTCGGCGCACTGCTCATCGCAGGAGCGCTCTGGCTCCACGCCAAGGACTCGAAGCATGATCCCGTCGACCCGCAGTCAAGCGCGGCACCCACGCCAGATGGTCCGCCGCCGACAACACCTTCCGCAACACCTCCATCGTCAGTACCGCCATCGCCGCCTGCGGTCGACATGATCGAGTATGACCAGGACATGCCCGTCAACTACGTCGACAACACTGGTCACCTGGATCTTGACGCGCCTCACGCCTGGGGTGGCGATGAGGACGAAGATACGAAAACAACGGATCTTGCCATAACAAAGGATCAGGTGAGCAGCGAAAATGCCACGAAGATTGCGGCCTCACGAGCAGGCGGCAAGATCGCATGTGAGCAAGCGATCGGCAGCGCAGGGAAGGAACTCCTCACAATGCAGCAGATCCGCGACGATATGGGCTACTGCGCCCAAACAAGCGCAGGGCTCGTTGTTTACATCAGGTTGGTGGACGTGAAGCCACAGGACAACGATCATCAAGTGATTTTTCACATCACCGCATATGCTTGATCAAACCCATGGCATCCGCTCATGCCGCATGGTGCGCGGTAGCCGACGAGTGCGGGGCGGGATGTGTCTGGATGCGACGGCGTGCGTATCGGCGTAGGTGCCGTCAGCGGGTATTCAGGAATGCCAGTTCAGCCGACCGGCCAGCCCGTTCGGCAGCATCCTGCCAGCCGTCGGTGGCGCCGCCTGCCTCGGCCAGGGCCTGAATCGCGGCGGTCGAGCCGCCCGACGTGATGGCGTACCGCATGGGCGTGTCCCCGTACCGATCGTGGGCGTTGACGTCGAGCCCGGCGGCGAGCAGTCGTGCGAGCAGGGGTGCCGGGTCGGGCAGCCAGACGATCAGGTGCAGCATGGTGCGACCCTGCTCTGTGCGCAGGTGGGGGTCGAGGCCCGCGTCGAGCCAGGCGGTCAGTGCCGGACCGTCGCCGTGGCGTGCTTGCTCTTCCAATGCTGAACGGCGCCGGCGCAGCACCTTCGGCAGGGTCACCGACGGGTCGCGCCAGCCGATGTGCGCGGCGAAGCAGCCGGTGGGTTCGGGCCCGCCGAGTGCGTACAGGCTCCTCTCCCGGTGGATCTCCTCGGGCAGGTGTGGGATTCCAGCCGGTCCGACGACGTGCCGTTCGGTGCCGCAGCGGACCGTGTACGGCGACATGTCGACCGTCGGGCGGGGGCCCACGGCACCGTCGTGGCCGGCGACCATCGCGGCGGCCGCCAAAGGGTGCAGTTCGTCCAGCGACACCTTGCCGAGCCGGACCAGGTCGTGGTCGATCGGCCGCTCGACTCGGGCCATGGGCAGCACCGGCGGGATGTCGCCACGTTCGCCGCCGCACCGGACCCGCTGCCGGAAACCGTCGATCCACAGGTATTCGCCGTTGAGGTCGATCAACGCCTCAGGCCGTCCGAGCTCACGGGCCGTCGCCGCGAGCGTGATGAGGTCGAATCGGGTGGTGCGGATCCGGTCTCGCAGCACCGGGTTCGCGTCGGCAAGGGCGTCGATGTCGAACCCGGCCAGACGCCACGCCTTGCGCCACTTCCCGGCGTCCTGCAGAGCGATGATTTCCTCCGCGGTCCCAGGCGGCGAGGAGGTCAGGAATGGCAGCCGACCGCCGTGGCGGGCCAACAGGTCACCAATACGGCGGGTGTCCCAACGTTCGCGGTTGGCGTGCAATCCCAGACGCGGGTCGGCCGGGCCCGCGAAACGCAGTACCAAACGCGGCCCTGGGGGGCCGTAACGAGGCGCGACCTTTAGGTGCCCGCCTGGATACGAGCAGAGCATGGCCGGCTCCCGACGCGGCGCGGTCGAGCGAGGCACAAGCCGGTCCACGTGCCACCGCAGCAGATCCGGTGCGAGGTGGCGCAGGTCGTCCTCAACCGACTCGGCGACGGCCCGCCCATGGTCGCGGGTGATGGCAGACAGGTCGACGTCCACCTCGACGTTCGCGACGGCGCAGGCGCCGCGCCAATCACCGGCCAACCGCCGCTCCGTCGCGGCCTCGATCATCCACCGTGGCACGCCGAAGCGCCGTACACGCCGCCATCCTTCGAGCGGGGAAGCATCAGCACCCATCGAGGAAGCCCAGGTCGCGGCCTGCTGGGCGCCTCCCAGCCGGCACCGGACGCTGAGCCCCGCACTGCGGCAGGCGCACCGGCTCGGTCGTCCGATCGGGTGCCGGATCCTGAGGTTCCGGCGAAGGCCCGCATGCGGCGGTGGTCTGCGGCGGAGAAGGCTCGGATCTTGGCCGAGTACGAGGTTCTCGGCAAGGCTGGTAAGGGCGCGTTGCTGCGCCGGGAAGGGATCTACTCCTCGCTGATCGCGGCGTGGCGTCAGCAACGCGACCAGGGGGCGTTGCAGGCCCTGGCCAAGCCGGCGGGACGGCCGCAGGCCGATCCGGTCGATCGGGAGAACGCCAGGTTGCGGGCGCGGGTGGCGCGGCTTGAGGCCGATCTGGACAAGGCCCGGCGGGTGATTGAGGTGCAGGGAAAACTTTCCGCGCTGTTGGGGCAACTCGCGACCGACAGTCAGAGCAGCGGGAGCGAGCCGACGCCCTGATCGACGAGGCGATCGTCGAGCTGGAGCCGATGATCGGGGTGCGGGCGGCGTGCGGGGCGACCGGCCGGGCGCAGGCGTCGCATTACCGCCGGCATCGCCAGTCACCGGCACCGGTGCGGCCGGTGCGGGAAAGGAAGGTGCAGCCGCGGGCGTTGAGTGAGGTCGAGCGGGACACGGTGCGGGCGTTGCTGAACTGTCCGGACTTCGTGGACAAGGCTCCGGCCACCGTCTACCACGAGCTGCCCGACGAGGGTGTCTATGTGGCGTCGGTGTCGAGCATGTACCGGATCCGCCGGTCGTACGGGGAGGTCGGGGAGCGTCGCCGTCAGGCGGTGCACCCGGCCCGGGTCAAGCCGGAACTTGTCGCCACGGCGCCGAACCAGTGCTGGAGTTGGGACATCACGAAGCTGCACGGCCCGGCGAAGTGGTCGTACTTCCATCTGTACGTGATCATCGACATCTACTCCCGGTACACGGTTGGCTGGCTGATCGCCGACCGGGAGTCCGCTGCGCTGGCCGAGCAGTTGCTCGCCGACACGATCGCCAAGCACGGCATCGACCGGGACACGTTGACCATCCACGCCGACAACGGCTCGTCGATGGCGTCGAAACCGGTGGCGTTCCTGCTCGCCGATCTGGGTGTGACGAAGTCGCATTCCCGGCCGCATACGTGCCTCTTAACCGGCTAACGGTGGGCGTTCCTGCAGGTCAGCGACACGCCGGGCGTGGCCGGGTCCTTGCCTAGTTGTGTTCATCGGGGATACATCTGTTCCTCGTGAACATGGGGGAATCGTCGCTGCAACTCGTCCAGCGGGACGACGGCTGGGCGTTTGCCGGGCCGGGTTCGGTGGGGTTCGAGTTGGTGAACGAGTACTTGT
>NZ_JBICTV010000049.1:0-42133 GCF_043197855.1 Dactylosporangium sp. NPDC048998 | reverse complement strand
GAACGGCCGTGCCGCGAGGTCGGCGAGGGTTGTGTGCAGCGTCGGCCCGTCCAGCCAGGCGGGCGTTGGGAGGTTCTGGGTGTCCAGCCACAGGTTGATGTCGCCGATGATGTGGTCGCGGTGCCGGTCGAGCACGGGCCAGTCGATGTAGAAGAGGCGGCGTGTCGTGCCCGGGCCGGTGCCGGCCGGCTGGCCGAGGTTGCGTCCGGTCCCGGCGGTGATCGCGGCCTCTGCGTATCGTTTGGGCAGGTCGGCGTACCACAGGACGTGGTGTGCGACCAGGGCCGCCCCTGGTCCGGTCACGACGGTTACGGCGTCGGGGTTGGCGTCCGGCTCGGGTAGGTCGGTGAAGAAGTCGGCGAGGCTCGCCTGCGACAGGGGGGCGAAGTCCGGGTCGTCGTGCAGGGCCGCTGACGCGGTGAGTTCGAGGATGTCCGACCATGCCGCCAGGTGCTCGCGCATGTCGATCTGCTTGACCGCGAGGTCCCGGGCGGTCAGCGCATTGCCGGTCTCGGCGGCGACGCTGTCCCAGTCGACGGCGGCCGGCCCGTCGATGGCGAGCACAAGCCCCGGTCCGAGGCCGGCGACCGCTGATCGGAATCCGGTGCCTACGACTCCGGTGATGGGGTGGCATGGTTCGGCTTCGTATCCCCGAACAGGCGACATTGCGGTGCTGGCCTTTCTCGGCGTGTTGTCAAGACTGCTGTGCGTGTTGTCGAAACTGCTGTCGGAGCTGCGGTTACCGTGCGGCTGACCGGAGGATCGGAAGGACGATCCGCGACGGTCGGGCAGCGTCGTGGTAGACGGATTGGCGGGCAATGGGCATCGCGTTCGGTACGGTCGGGGCTTCGCTGCTTTCCGCGGCCGCGTCCGCGGATCCGAGATTGCGATCCCATCGGGGGAAGCAGCTCGAGGCGATCTGCACGCGCAAGCGGTGGCCGGGCAGGAACACGTGGGCGGTGGACCACAGGTCGATCACGTGCTCCGCCGTCCGGTCACTGTCAGGTGTCCGCAGGACACCATCGGTGATGTTGTGTGAGATGCCGTCGATGTCGACGTCGCACAGCCGGGCCACCCAGTCGGTGGAGCGTGCCGTGGTGTCCGCGAACAGGTGGACCGTGATGCGGCCGACGACCTCCAGGGGCGTGCGCAGCGGCTCGCTGGTGTAGACCAGGACGTCGTCGCGCTGCTCGACCAGTCGCTGATCCCGGGGCCCGGCGGGAAACTGCGGTGCCAGCAGGAGCGCACCGCCGAGCGTCGGGACCGGGTCGCCGGGATCGTGGTAGTACGTGTCCGGTGGCGAGTCTGACCGCGGTGGCGCGTCCGGTGACAGCCTGCCGCCGGCTCGCAGATACCAGGGGGCGTCGACCGCGTCGGGCGGCCAGGCTGGGAAGCGGCGCCATTCGCCGGCCCCCATCACGAACAGCAAGACCGGTGGTTCTCCCTGTTCCGTATCAGGGTCAGGTCGAAGATGCCGGTCGAGCCAGTCCAGCTCCCGCTCCAGCAGTGACCTGTCGCCGTCCAGGCCGGCGGCATCGGCGATCGGGCCGAAGTCGGTTTCGCCGATCTGGCTGGTCTGGTTGTCGTGCGACCATGGGCCGACGATCAGTGCCGCAGGCGTCCCGCCGGCGCGGGCCGAGCGGTGGTTGTCGAGGCTTCCCTGCAGGAAGGCATCGAACCAGCCCGCGACGGTCAGCGTCGGGATGGGGGCGGGCGTGGCTGACCAGTGGCCTGCCATCGGCTTCGGCAGGCCCAGGCGGCGCAGCGTCGGCGCCTCGTCGGCAGGCAGCTCCCAGTACGTGTGCCCGATCAGGCCGTCGAGGGCGGTGTTCAACGCTTCGAGCTGCCGTCGCAGCCGCGTGGAGCTGCCGGCGTACCGGCGCTGCAGAACATTGAACCCGAGGGTCAACGTCCAGTGCGTCACCAGCCCGAGCTCGTACGCGCCGCCGCGGGTGATCAGGCCGTCGTCGGGATCCGCCCACGTGAACTCGGGGACGGCGGCGCGCAGGTCGGGTGGCAGCGTGTGGATGGCTGCCCATTGGGTGTATCCGAGGTAGCTGGGTCCGTACATCGCGACCCGGCCGTCCGATCCAGGCAGCGTGGCCGCCCAGCAGACGGTGTCGTATCCGTCGGTGCCCTCATGGACGAGGGGCTCCCATCGGCCCTGCGACCCGAACCGGCCGCGGCAGTCCTGGATGACGACCAGGTAGCCACGGGCGGCGGCGCGGATCGGGTCGAGGCGGGAAAGCACACCCGCGTCCTGTCTGCCGTAGGGGGTTCGGGTCAGCAGGACCGGCCACGGGCCGTCGCCGGCCGGCCGATAGGTGTCGGCGCGCAGGACGGTGCCGTCGCGCATCGTCGCCTCGAGCCCGGATTCGATGGTGACTTCGAGTGGCTTGATGTTCACGACGGCACCTCCTGTCGCACGGTCAGCTGATGGTCAGGTCGTCGAGGTAGCCGCGGTAGCCGCCGGTGGTGTTGGGGTGGTCGTAGCCGACCAGGATCCGGCTGATCTGTTTGTTGGCGTTGTTGGCGGCCAGGTTGACGGTGACGTGGTTCCACGTGTCGAGCGTCAAGCGACCGCATTGGTAGGCCGGGTGGAGGCGATTGCCGGCCTGGTCCACGGCGCCGGAGTCCCTCAGGGTGCTGCCGTCGGTGAAGACCAGATCGATCGCCACACACGTGCTGTTGTTGGAGCCGGCGGGCACCCAGGTGCTGGTGGCGTTGCTCTGGGGGTAGATCCAGTAACTGAGGGTCTTGCTGGTGCCGATCGCCAGCGGGCTACCGCTGAGGTCGTAGAACTTCATGTAGGCGTACACGTTGCTGCCGCCCTGCCCGGACCCGGAGAACATCAGGGACCTGCTGCCGGCGTGCGTCGTTTCGCCGGTGCGGATCCCGGACTCGGGGCCGGTCACCCCGCAGCAGATCCCGGTGACGTTCGACCGGCCGCCGCCGGTGGTGTCCACCGTGTCCGACCAGGTCAGGGGCGTGTCGCTGGACTCGAAGCCGGAGCCGAAGGTGCCGGTCGCACCCGACTGCAGCGGCTGGGTCAACTGAGTCTGGATCGTCGCGAGCGGTGTCCCGGCCGGGGCCAGGTGCAGGGTGTCGCCGGCCGAGGTGGCGATAGTGATCTTCGAGCCGGACACGGATCCGGTGTCGGTGCCGTTGCGGTAGACCTGGACGCTGCCCTGCCAGGGATTGGTGAAGGTGAGACTGCCGCCGCTCTGGCTGACGACGCGGATGTACTGCACCGCGTTGGCGGCTTTGCTGCTGGAGATCAGGAAGTTGCCGTAGGCGAGCAGATCGCCGAACTTCGCGTCCGTGTTCGCCGGCCAGTTCGCGAACACCTTGATGTCGCCCTGGAACGACTGCAGCAGCATCTCGTCCAGGCCGGAGGTGGTGACGTTGATGTTCTCGATGCCGCCACCGTTGTGATGGATGTGCATGTTGGGGTAGGCGTAGGTGGTCGCCTCGGTGCGCAGGTTGGACAGGATTGTCGACGGGTTGTAGCCGACCCGGGCGGCGGCCGCGTAGAAGGTGGCCGGCGCGTTGCCGCCGTGCCACGCATTGCCGAGCTGGCCGATCGTATTGCGCGCGTTCTGCAGGTCAGTGGCGGAGCTGTTGAGGCCGACCAGCCCGCCCGGGTAGATGAACTGCGCGGCGATGTCGTTGCCGTCGTCGATGAAGTCGCTGCCCACCTCGGTCTCCCGCACGACGGTCTGTCCGTTGCGGGTGAACGTCGCGGGCCTGCTGAGGCGCGACAGGATGTTCTGCCAGGTGGCGCGGGTGCCGGAGTCGACGTTCAGTGCGGTGCTCATGTCGATGAGGCCCTGGAACAGCAGGCTCACCAGGCCCAGCGACATGCTGCTGTTGGTCTGCGGGTAGGACTGGTCCTCGTGCGGGGCATCGTTGGTGATGACATACCGGTTGTTGGCCGCGTCCCAGGTCAGGTAGTTCTGCCAGAACAGGCCCACCTGCTTGAGCCACGGGTAGACGGTGTTGGCGTAGGCGGTGTCACGGGTGTGTTCGAAGCGCATCACCATGTCGCTGGCGAGGTTGGCCGCGTTGGACTTCTGGTTGTGCAGGTTCATGTCCGCGCTGGTGCCCTTGGGTGAGATGCCCACGGGGTAGAGCACGCCGGTGAATCCGTTCTGCGTCGCCAGCGTCTGGCCGGCGGACTGCCAGTCCAGCACCGGCTGGTCGTAGGCGGCCATCTGCGCGATGTGATTGGTGGACAGGGCCGCATAGAACGGGGTCTGGTAGTTGTAGTTGGTGTGGTAGTCACCGTTCCAGTTCATGGCTCCGGTGATCCAGTTGCCCCACAGCCCGGGCGCGAACTTGCCGGCCCGTGAGACGCAGGCGAGCAGGTACAGCGAGCCGTACCAGCTCTTCTCCACGGCCTTGTCGGGGATCTCGACGTAGGACTGCGACCAGTAGCCCTGCCACCAGGAACGGTGCGAGGCCTTTTGGTTGTCCACGTCCTGCTGGGTGAGGCCGGTGACCAGGGCATCGGCGCTCGACTGCCAGGATGTGCTGTCGATGCTGGAGACGATCCCGGCCACCAGCGTGGACGTGGTACCAGGCTGCATGGTCAGGGTGATCTTGTTGCCGGAGATCGACTGGGTCTGGCCGATGGTGCGTGCCGCGATCCGGGCGCGCGGATCGCTGCCGGTCCCGGTGTCGGCGACCACGTCGGCGTCGAGGTTGTTGCCGGTGGTGGTGACGGCCGGGCTGCCGCCGGAGCCGTTTTGCAGCGTGACGCCGATGCTCTGCGCGCTGCCGCCGCTCAGTGTGAACGATGTGACCAACAGGCCCCGGTTCGCGTCCACCCAGCTGGTCGTGCTCAGTGTCTGACCGCCCAGCGTGTAGGTGCCGCGGACCTCGGCGCGTGCGATGTCCTGGACCACGTTGTAGGACGAGCCGGTCATCCCGGCGGCGGTGACCACGACCCGGCCGAGCGGCTTGATCGCGTGGCTGGAGCCGGAGAAGAAGTCGTTCTTGCCGATGTACATCGTCTGGTTCGCGATCGACCCGCCGATCGCGACGCCGATGTCGCCGTTGCCCAGCAGTGGCGCGTCGACCGTCCCACCACCGCTGAGCACGGTGGGCGGGCTGGTCCAGACGCCGGTGTACTGCTGGGCGATACGCCAGGCCTGGTTGGCGGTGACCGAGTCGGCCATGGCCGGGCGGGCCAGGATGGTGCTCAGCAGGGCGCATGCCAGCGCCGCGACGGCGCCGATGCTGACGGCCCGTCTGGGCAGGGGCGGGAGCTTCATGGATGGACCTCTCATCGAGAAGCAGCGGTGGGCGGCGCTCGTGAGAGATTTCGTCCATGCTCGGCAGTGTGAACGTGCTGAGTCGGGGGGACGCGGATCAACCCCTCACGCGATCACGTTATTCGGCAGCCGCCGAATCGCCGCCGAATAACGTTATCTCGAAAGAGTGGGGGTGCCTCGCAGTTCTGTCAAGACCTTGTCACGCCGTCGTAGCCGCCGGGACCGGCACCTCGCCGGAGCCGCGGACGGTCAGCGTGACGGGGACGATGACGGTCTGCACGGGCCGGGACGGATCGGCGATGCGGGCGCGCAGCAGCTCGACCGCGGTGTGGCCGATCCGTGCGGTGTCCTGGGCGATCACCGTCAGCGCGGGCTGGAGCAGGTCGGCGAGCGGGACATCGTCGAAGGCCACGATCGCCAGCCGCGAGGCCGCCTGCGGCCCCAGCCGGCGCAGCACCGCGATGGTGGTGTCCACGTTGCCGGTGACCAGCGCGGTCGCCGGATCGGCGGCGTCCAGTGCGGTGTCCAGGGCCGCGGCGACCCGCTCGGCGGTGATGTCGCCGGGGTGGACCAGGCCGTTCACGGGCTGTCCGTGGGCGACCAGGGCGGCACGGAAGGCGGCGGCGCGCTCGCGGCCGGAAAAGACCTGTTCGCTGTCGCCGATGTAGGCGATGCGGCGGTGTCCGTGCTGGTGCAGATGGTGGAAGGCCATGCCGATGCCCGAGGCGTTGTCGGCCATGACGCAGTCCACCGACAGCCCGCTCATCGGCCGGTCCATGGACACCACCGGCATGCCCGCCTCCAGCTCGGGCTCCAGGTAGCCGTGGCTTTCGCCGAACGGCTCGACGATGATGCCGTCGAGCCGTTGCCGGCACATCGAGACCAGGATGTCGCGTTCGCGGGACTCGTCGAAGTCCGTGGAGGAGGCCAGCAGGGTCAGCCCCGCGGCGCGGGCGGTCTGTTCGATGGCGGCCAGGGCCGGGTTGGCCTCGGCGATGCGCCGTACGGCCGCGCCGATCGTGCCGGCGACACCGGTGCGCAGCTGGCGGGCCCGCTCGTCCGGGCGGAAGCGCAGCGCCCTGATCGCCGCCTCGACCTTGGCGACGTACTCGGGCCCCACCGTCGGGTCGTTGTTGACCACCCGTGACACGGTGCGCAGGGCCACCCCGGCCTCGCGTGCGACGTCGACCATGGTCGGCCGCTTGGCCCGGCCCCCGCTTCCGTTCCCGTCCCGCGCAGGGCTCATCCGCGTTCTCCTCGTCGTGTTACGGCGTCGTTATCAGATCGCTTCTTGACACATTCCCGCGATCCGGGCCTATCCTCGCCGGATAACGTTATCCCATCGTCGTCCCGGCGCCCAACCGTCTCATCGGCCCGGGCCACATCCTCCGTTGGAGGCTCACATGCGGCACAATCGTCTGCTCGCGGCCTGCCTTGCCGCCGGGCTCGTTCTGATCGCCGGGTGCTCTGCTGCGTCGCCCGACGGCGCAAAGGACGGGTCCACAACGCTCACCTACCTCACCTTCGAAACACCCAGCCTGACCGCGTCATTCTGGGACACGTCCATCGCCAACGCCCAGAAGCAGGTTCCGGGCGTGACCGTCAAGAAACTGGTCGCCCCGAGCACCGACCGTGACTCCTACGCCAAGCAGCTGCAGGCCTCCGGGCAGTTTCCCGACCTTCTGCAGTCGATCACCCCGTCGACGTTCGTCCAGGCCGGCCTGCTCAAGCCGTACGAGCAAAGTTGGGTGGACGCCAACTTCCTGCTGCCCAAGGGCAACGCCTACAAGGGCAACGTCTACATCCCGCCGACCAACTCGCAGATCATCCCGATGGTCTTCTACAACAAGACCCTGTTCGCCAAGGCCGGCATCAGCGAGCCGCCCAAGACCTGGGCGGACTTCCTGGCCGACTGCGCCAAGCTCAAGGCGGCCGGCATCACCCCCCTCGAACTCGGCGGTGGTGACCCGTTCGCGGCGTCGATGCCGTTGACCGGCATCCTGTCGGCCGACGTGCTGGGCAAGAACCCGAACTGGCTGCAGGACCGCTACGCGCACAAGGTCAAGTTCGCCGACGCCGACGTCCAGACCGCGGTGGCCAAGTACCGGACGCTTGCCAAGAACGGATACTTCGAGGACGGCGCGCTCGGCGTCAAGTACGCCGACTCGATCACGAACTTCACCTCCGGCAAGGCGGCCATGTACATGATGGGCAGCTGGTTCCTGGGCTCGGTGCCCAAGGACCACGCCGACGACTTCGGCGCGTTCATGACGCCCACCGACGATGGCTCCCTGGTCGTGCCGTTCGCGGTCGGCGGCTCGATGGCGATCAGCGCCAAGACCGCCGCCCCGGACAAGGCGACGGCGTTCGCCCAGGTCTGGTCGCTGGACCCGGCCAACTACAAGGCCCTCATCGAGGGCGACGGCGCCTTCCCGATGCTCAAGGGCAAGACCCTCGCCGACTACAACGTCGACGTCACCCAGGTGTTCAAGGACTCCTACGCCTACGTCCAGAACCAGAACACCAAGGTCTCGGCGTTCGGCTGGGCGACCAACGACGATTCGATGCCCTCCGGCCTGAACAACGCCTACTACGCGGCCAGCCAGGCGCTCTACAACTCCGACGACATCGCCGGCGAGATGGCCAAACTCGACGCCGCCTGGGACAAAGCGACCAAGTGACCCTCGATGCCGGCGCCGGGCCGACCGTGGCCCGGCGCCGTCTCGTCTCTCATCGACCTTTGCCAAGGACACGTCATGACCTTTCGCGTCCGCCGTCACCGCGGCGATACCGCTCTCGGTGCCCTCGCCGTCCTGGCCCTCGGCCTGTACGCGCTGTTCATCATCGTCCCGGTGATCATGAGCGCCTGGAAGAGCCTGACCAACGAGAACCCATTGCTGGCCCAGGCCAGCTTCGTCGGGGTGGCCAACTACACCGACATGATCGATGACGACGCTCTGGCCGCCAGCCTCGCCTTCACCCTGGTCATGGCCGGCGCGGTGACGATCGCCGCCAACGCCGCCGGGATCGGGTTCGCGCTGCTGCTGAACAAGACGTCGCTGAGCTTCCGGATCATGCGCACCGTCGCCTTCCTCCCGCAGGTGCTGTCCGGGGTCATCGTCGGCTTCGTCTGGCACTACATCCTGGCTCAGGACGGCATCCTCAACCAGTTACTCGTCGGCGCGGGGATCATCGGCGCGCCGATCACCTGGCTGGGCAGCCCGCGGCTGGCGATGTTCTCCGTCGGCCTGGTCGCCGCGTGGGTGCTGACCGGGTTCACCACCGTCGTGCACCTGGCCGCGCTGCAGTCGGTCCCGGTCGAGATGTACCAGGCCGCCATGGTCGACGGCGCCGGACCCTGGCAGCGGTTCCGGCGCATCACGCTGCCGATGGTGGCGCCGGGCACCACGATCAGCGTCACCATCTCGCTGATCACGATGCTGAAGCTCTACGACATCATCGCCGCCCTGACGTCCGGCGGCCCGGCCGACTCCACGCAGTCCACCGCCCTGTACATCGTCAGGCTCGCCTTCACCGACGACCGGTTCGGCTACGCCTCGGCCGTCGCCATGCTGCTCCTGTTCGTCTCGGCCGTCATCGCGCTGTCGGTAACCGGCCTGCTGCGCCGCCGGGAGGTGGACCTGTGACCGCCCCGACGTCGACGTGGCAGCGCCGGACCGGCAAGCCGATCGCCCCCGTACCGGACGGTGGCCGCCGGCCCTGGGCCGCCCGCGGACACCTCGCCGCCGTCGCACTGCTGACCCTGGCCTTCGTCAGCCCGATCTACCTCACGATCGTCAACGCCTTCAAGACCCAGGACCAGATCATCCGCAACCCGTCGGCGCCGCCCGCGCCGCCGACGACGCAGAACCTCAGCGACGCGCTGGCCCGATCCGACAAGATCATCCAAATCGGCCTGACCAACTCCGCGGTCACCGTCGTCGCCTCGCTGCTGCTGGTCATCCCGCTCGGTGCAGCGTTCAGCTTCTGGCTGACCCGCAAGCCGGCCCGCTTCCGGCGCATCATCCTGGCCGTCTTCGCCGCCGGCCTGATGATTCCGCCCGCGGTGGTGCTGCTACCCACCATCAGGATCCTGACGTTCCTGCATCTGGACCACACCTATGCCGGCCTGATCCTTGCCAACGTCGGCGGCGGGTACCTGTCCTTCGCCGTCTTCGTCTACTCCGGTTTCCTGCGCTCGGTTCCCCGCGAGATCGTGGAGGCGGCGGCCATGGACGGCGCCGGGATGCTGCGCATCTGGTGGACGATCGTCATGCCGCTGCTGCGCCCCGCCACCGCGACCGTCGCGATCTTCCTGTCGCTGTGGATCTGGAACGACTTCATGAATCCGCAGTTCATTCTCGGTCCGCTGCACGGACAGACCATCACCACCGGGCTCTATCTGTCACTCGGCCAGTACTCCACCAACTACGCCCAGCTGTTCGGCGTGATGTTCCTGGCGGCCGTCATCCCCGTTGCCGGTTACCTCGCCGTACAGAAGCAGTTCATCGCCGGACTCACCACAGGAGCCACCAAGTGACCGCTGAAGCGGCCGGCATCGAGGAAATCCTCGTGCTGCACCACAGCCACCTCGACGTCGGTTACACCCATTCCCAGCCGATCCTGTGGCGGCTGCAGGCCGAGTACATCTCCCAGGCCCTGGACTGGTTGGAGCAGACCGCAGACCTGCCCGAAGACTGCCGGCCGAAATGGACGTGCGAGGCGACCGAGCCGGTCCGGCGCTGGCTGGCCGACGCCTCCCCGGACCAGATCGTGCGGTTCAGGAACCTGTGCGACCAGGGCCGCATCGGGCTGTCCGCGCTGCGCTGGCACGTCAGCGCCCTGATCGACCGGCCGGGGATCCGGCGCCTGCTGGCCGGCAAGCGCGAGCTGGAAGACGTCGTCGGCCGGCCGATCGCGGTCGCCTGCCAGCACGACGTCAACGGCGTCCCGTGGCCGATCGCCGACGAACTGCTCGACGCGGGCGTCGACCTGTTCGTCATGGCGATCAACCGGCACCTCGGCCAGCCCGCGGCACCCCGGCCCGGGTTGTTCGCCTGGCAGGCGCCGTCCGGGCGACGGCTCCGCGTGTTCAACGGCAGCCACTACACCATGTTCGACCAGCTCCTCAACGCCTGGGACGACTCGGTGGACCGGATGGCGGACGGCTGGAACGCCTTCCACGAGCGACTGACCCGGACCGGCTACCGGCTGCCGTTCGTCTACCTCACCTCGACCTGCTCCCCGATCATGTGGGACAACGCGCCGCCGAACCCATACCTGCCCGGCCTGATCCGCCGCTGGAACGACGAGCGACGCGGCCCCCGGATCCGGTACGCGACCTTCGACGACCTCAGAGAGCGGATCCTCCGCATACCCGACGAGGACGTCGCCACCCTTCGCGGCGACTGGACCGACTACTGGAACTTCGGCGCCGCCAGCACACCGACGGCCACCGCCGTCAACCAGCAATCCAAACCACTGCTCGCCGCCGCGGAGGCGCTGAAGGCCGACCCGGCCCTCATCGCCGAGGCGGCCGAGCACGTCGACCTGTTCGACGAGCACACCTGGAGCCACTGGAACACCGAACCGGACAACCCCCAGGCCACGGCAATCGAGACGATGAAGCAGGCCGGCGCCCACCAGGGCCATGAGCTGGCCGCGTTCGCCGTCATGGACGCGCTCGAACGCCTGGCCGGCAACCCGGTCGCGGACAAGCGGATCGCCGGTGTGCTGGTGTGCAACCCCACCGAACACCCCCGCACGGTCACCCTCGACCTTCCCGGCGCCTGGTTCGTCGCGCCGACCCCGTCCAACGAGCGAACCTATCGGGCCAGCCGGATGGCGTACGAGAACCGGCCCTGGCGGACACCGGCCCCGGACGAACCGCGCCGGGTGTCCGGACCGATCGATCTCGCACCTCGAGCCTGGCAGATCATCGGCATCAACGACCTGCCCGAGCCCGTCTTTCCCGACCAGCCGGTGCACGAGATCATTGCGCGGCACAAGTCGGCTCGCGAGCTGAACTTCGCCGCCGCCGTCGACCGTGTCGCCGCCACCGGCCGCATCAGATCGCCGTTCCACGAACTGACCTACGATCCCGACTCCGGGCGGATCATCGCCCTGGTGGATCGCGCCACCGGTCGCACCGTCCTGCGCCCCAGGCCGGGGATGGATCTGATGTCGTTCATCCGGGAACGGCCCGACCCACTCGTCGATGACAGCAGGCGCGCCTTCTATCAGCGCAACCTCGACCTGGAGATGCTCGACGAGTCGTGCTGGCGGCCGTGGACGCCGATGCGTGAACCCGCCGAACGGGTGCTCAGCTGCACCGTGGAGGAACGACCCGGACGCGTCAGCCTGGTACGCCGTTTCGCCGCGCCGGGCACCAGGAGCCTTGTCCAGCGCCTCAGCCTCGACGCGAACGACCCCGTCATCCACATCGGCATCGACATCGACCTCGCCGGGGACGCTTCCCCCACCGGCATCTACTTCGCCCTGCCGCTGGCGATGGAAGCGGGGTGGCAGGCCGCGTTCGACACGGCCGGCCACGTCGTGACGCTCGACGACGATCAGCTGCCCGGCGCATCCCGCGGCTGGGTGACGGTCCAGTCGGCGGCGGCATTGTGGGACGGGCATGGTGCGGTGGCGCTGCTCACGCCCGACGCGCCACTGGTCCAGATCGGCGGGTTCCACTTCGGACCGCCGCCGGACGCCATCGAACGCAGCGCTGATCCGCTGCTGCTGAGCTGGGTCGCGAACAACTACTGGGACACCAACTTCCCGCAAGTCCAGAACGAACGCGTCAAGCTCCGCTACGGGCTGCTGACCCTCGCCCGGCCCGACATGGCCGAGATCGCGGCACACGCCGCGAAGGTGCGAAGCCCCGCGCTCACCTGGCCGGTGACAACCGGTGGGCGTGGACCGTCCGCCGGCAAGCTGTAAGGCACGGCCGCCCGGTCAGGAACCAGCCCCACAGGAAGGGCATGGCCGGGGCGTGGTTGCGTCCGGCGATCCTTGCGCCGACGATGTCGACAGCCATCGGATGCTAAGCTAAATCGATTTGATGGAGGAATTCGCGCAACATCGGCCGTCATGGGAGCACAGTGGACAAGCGGTTGCCGACCAGGCGTGGCACCAACCTGCCACGGATGGGCGACTTCAACGAGTCGGTGGTGCTCGACGCCATCCGCCGGGTGCCGGCCGGGCTGAGCCGTGTGGAGCTCGTCGAGGCCACCGGCCTGTCCGCACAGACCGTGTCGAACATTTGCCGGCGCCTGTTGAACACCGGCCTGGCCCGTGAGGCCGGCACCCGCAGCTCGGGCAGCGGCCAGCCGCGGCGGCTGCTCCAGGTCAACCCGGACGCGCGGTACGCCGTCGGCGTCCACCTCGATCCGGCGGTGGTCACCTTCGTGGTGCTCGATCTGCTGGGCAAGGTGGTGGCGCGTGCGCAGCGGCCCACGCCCGAGGCGGCAGACCCGGACCACACGTTGATCGAGATGAGCGAGTCGATCAATGCGCTCGTGCGCGATTCCGGGGTACCGCGGGAGAAGATCCTGGGGGTGGGCATCGCCGCGCCGGGACCGGTGGACGTGACGTCCGGGCTGGTCATCGCGCCCCCTGAGCTCACCGGCTGGGGCCGGGTCCGGCTACGCGACTACCTGGCGGAGACCACCGGGCTGCCGGTCCTGCTGGACAAGGACGTGATCGCCGCGGCCGTCGCCGAGCGTTGGGCCGGTGCGGCCACCAACACGGGCAACTTCCTGTTCTTCTACCTGGGCACCGGCTCAGGCATGGGGTTGGTCGTGGACGACGTGGTGCTGCGCGGCTTCTCCGGCAACGCCGGCGAGGTCGGCGGGCTCTACGCCGCCTGCACCACCAACGCCCTGGTCGCCGAGGCGATCGAGCACGGGGTGCTGGGTCCGGAGTTCAAGCCGGTCGGCCCGCGTGACGCGGAGCAGAGCCTGCGGCACCTGTGCCGGCACGCTTCGGCCGGCAACGTGACGGCCGGCGAGATCATCGATCGCTGGGCGGTCCGGGTGGGGCGGGGGGTGAGCGCCGCCGCCACGCTGGTGGACGCGGAGATGATCGTGTTCGGTGGGCCGATCTGGCCGCTGCTGGCGGACCGGTTCATGGCCATCATCCCGGGCATCGTGGAGAGTTCCCCGTTCGTGGAGCGAATCCACCCGACCGCCGTCACCACGACCGGGCTGGGCATCGACGTCGGTGCGATCGGCGCCGCCTGCCTGGTACTCGACCAGATCCTGTCGGTCCAGCCGCAGTCGCTGCTGCTGGGCTGACCGACGCGGCGGCCGGTGCCGTCCGGCCGCCGCTCGGAACATGGTCAGGGCCGGTGCGCGGCGCCGTCGGTGCCGCGCAACAGGGCCCAGCGGTCGTGGTGCAGCGGTGGGGGCGGCGGGTACCGGCGAGCCGCGGTCTCGTCGAAGTCCACCCCGAGGCCCGGCGTTTCGGCCGGGTAGAGGCTGCCCCGTTCCGGCACCGGCGCCCCGGGGAAGACCTCCAGCGTGGCGTCGCGGAACCGGGCCGCCTCCTGAATGCCGAAGGCCGGCGTGGAGACGTCGAGCGCGACATTGGCCGCCTGGGCCACCGGGCTGACGTCGCCCGGTCCGTGCGGCGCGGTACGCACCCCGAACAGCTCGCACGCGGCGACCAGCTTGCGGGTCGGGGTCAGCCCCCCCAGGGTCGGTATCCGCACACGCGCGAAGTCGATGGCCCGCTGCTCCAGCAGGGGCAGGTATCGGCTCACCTCGTCATAGAGCTCCCCGACCGCCAGCGGGACCGGGCCGGCGGCCCGCAGCTGGCCGAAGTACGCGCTGTCCTCCGGCGTGAGCGCATCCTCGAGGAAGTACAGCCCCGCGTCGGCGAGAGCAGCGACCAGGTGCCGGGCCTGCGCGGGGGTGAGCCGCTCGTGTACGTCGTGCAACAGCTCCACCCCGTCGCCGACCCGGCGCCGCACCTCGACGAGCACCGGTGGGACATGGCGCAGGTAGGCGGGGGAGTCCCAGGTGCCGCGCCGGTCCGCCCGGCGACGGGCCTGCGTGGCACCCGCGGGCGCGGCACCGTAGGTGTCCACGCCCGGCACCGCCACCTGGACGCGCACGTGCCGGTAACCCGCCTCGACCGCGGCGTCCACCTTGTCCGCGATCTCCCCGGGATCCGCGCCGTCGACGTGGGTGTACGCCTCGGCGCCGTGCCGTGCCCGGCCGCCCAGCAGCGAGTACAGCGGCATCCCGGCGGCCTTGGCCTTGATGTCCCACAGCGCGACGTCGATGGCGCCCAGGGCGTTGTTGGCGATCGAACCGCCCCGCCAGTAGCCGCTGTTCTGCAGCAGGCGGTGGATGTCCTCGATGTCGCCGGCGTCCCGGCCACGAACCAGCGGGCCCAGGTACTCGTCCAGCACGGCGCGCACGGCCAGGGTGCGCTGCGGGTCGCTGGCGCAACCCAGTCCGTACAGCCCCGGCTGGTCCGTCTCGACGCGGACGATGAGGTACGGGCAGCCCTGCGGCGCGCACAGAAAGGTCCGTACCCGGGTGATCCGGGCGGCCCTGGCCGGCGCCGTCCACGGCGCGGCCGCCAGCACGTCAGGCGACGGGTCGTCGCGTGCCGGGACGTCGACCTGCGCGGAGCCGGGTCCGCCGGAGTCCAGTGAGTGCATCGCTGTGTCCACCTCTTCGCAGCTGTGACGTGGTTGACACAGTACATCAATTCGATTTAGCTTCTCTGGATTAAGTGGCGCATGTCGATGGCGCCCCGGACGCGAAGGGTCGGCACCGTGATGACACATGAACGACGGGCGTGGCGGCCGGCGCTGGCCGTCCTGGTGGCGCTGGCACTCGGCGCCACCACCACCGCCTGCGGCGGTGACTCGGACGGCAGCTCGTCCGGCAAGACACTGGTGATGTGGACCTTCAAACAGTCCCACGTCAAGGCGCTGCAGCAAGTCGCGGAGGGATTCACCAAGGAGACGGGCATCTCGGTCAAGGTCGAGGCGTACGGACCGGACGACGCGTACGTGACCAAGGTGCAGGCGGCCGCGCAGACCAAGAACCTGCCCGACCTCTTCGAGGTGCACACCAACGGGGACGACCTCGCCTTCGGCGCCGCCGGATTGCTCACCGACCTGGCCAAGGACGTCGACGACGCCTGGCTGAACAACTACCTGCCGCAGGTCCGGCAGGACGGCGGCGTCACCGACGAGTACTACAAGAAGTCGCTGGCGCAGGACGCCAAGACCAAGGGCATCCAGCTGGGCCAGCGGTTCAGCGTCCCGCTCACGGTCGGCACGTTCGGCATCGTCTACGCCAACAAGCAGCGGCTCGCCGACGCCGGCATCACCGCCGCCCCGACCACGTGGGAGGACTTCATCGCCGACCTGGAGAAGGTGAAGGCGAAGCATCCGGCCAACGGCGGGGTCACCATCGGATTCAAGGCCCCCACCACCGGGCTGGAGTGGTTCATGCAGCCCATGGCGTACGGGATGCTCGGCCCCGACCGCTTCCACGCCCTGTGGGGCAAGGACAAGTCCAGCAACTTCTCCTCCCCGGCGGGAGCCCAGGTGCTGGAGACCTACGGCCAGGTCACCCCGTACTGGATGCCAGGCACGCAGAGCCTGGACATCGACGCGGCGGACCTGGCCTTCGCCCAGGGCAAGTCGACGTTCGACATCGGCGGCACGTTCACCCTGGCGTTCCTGGCGCAGAACGGGTTCGACGCCGGCAACGTGGTGACGTTCCCGGTGCCCGCACCGGCGGGCGGCGCCGTCAAGAACCTGAGCCTGGCGCCGTTCACCCTGACCGGCATGTCGGTGTCGTCGACGACCAAGAACCGGGCCGGTGCCATCCAGTGGCTCAAATACCTGGCCAAGGCGGACGTGTCGGCCACGTTCGCCAAGGAGGCGCTGGACATCCCGCCGACGGACCTCGGCGCCGACCCGGCCGCCGCGGTCGGCCCGGCGCTGGGCGCCATGATCAAGGCGTTCGGGTCCGGCCCCTCGGCGTACAACCCGGGTGACACCTCCTACCGGCCCAACGCGTACGACGGGACCCCCGTCGCCTCGACCCTGATGGACTACACCCCACTGAAGAAGAAGAGCGCCGCGGAGACCGGCGCGGAGATGACCAAACAGATCGACTCCTACTGGACCAAGCAGTAATGGCTGTATCGACGATCGCGAAGGGCCCGTCGCCGACCCGGCGGGCCCCGAGCCGCCGCAAGACGAGGTACCGCCCCTCGGAAGTGGCCTGGGGCGCCGCCTTCGTGGCGCCGGCGGTCATCCTGTTCGCGGTGATGGGCGCCTACACCATCGGATACGGGTTCTCGCTCAGCTTCGCCACCTGGAACGGCTTCACGCCGAACTGGCACTGGGTCGGCCTGAAGAACTACTCCGACCTGCTGTGGGACGATCCCAGGTACGCGCCGATCGTGCACCAGGCCGCGCTCAACACGATGTGGGTGATGATCGCGGTTCCCGTGCTGACCGTCCTGGTCAGCTTCCCGCTGGCCGTGCTGCTCAACTCGGTGCGGCGGTTGAAGACCCTGCTGCGCTCGGTGTACTTCCTGCCCCAGGTGACCAGCGGCATCGCCGTGTACTTCGCGTGGATGTACGTGCTGCAACCGGACGGCGCGGTCAACCTGCTGCTGCGCTCGCTCGGGCTGGGCAGTCTCCAACAGCCGCAGGGCTTCCTGGGCAACCCGTCGACCGCGCTGCCGACCCTCATCGTGATCACCGTGTGGTCGTCGGTTCCGGTGTCCATGATGCTGTACCTGGCCGGCCTCCAGGCCGTGGACCCGACGCTCGTCGAGGCGGCACGTGTCGACGGCGCCGGTTCGTGGCACATCACCCGCCACGTCGTGTGGCCGCTGCTGAGGCCGATCACGGCGATCATCGTCCTGCTCGCCGTGCGGGACTCGCTGCAGGGGTTCCAGACCTTCCTCGTCATGACGAACGGCGGCCCCGGCAACCACACCAACGTCCTCGGCCTCGAGACGTACCGGCTGGCCTTCCTGTCCCAGCTCGGTCCGACCCTCGGTTTGTCCAGTGCGCTGGGCTGGATGCTGTTCGCCGCAGCGGTGCTCCTCGCCGCGATCAACCTTCGAGCCATGCGGAGGCTCACGTGAGCGCCGAGACCGTGCGTCGGTCGCTGCCCACCGTGCTGGCCCGCATCGCCGTCGGTCTGCTGCTGTTGCTGTACGCGGCGATCAGCCTGTACCCGTTCCTGTGGATGGTGTCCGCCGCGTTCAAGGACCAGGTCGAGGTGGTGGCCGGCGGGAACCTGATCCCGCACCGCCCGACCCTGCACACCCTCGCCGAGACCTGGAACGAGCTGCACTTCTTCGACTATTTCCTGAACAGCCTGAAGGTCACCGGGCTGACCGTGCTGCTGGTGCTGGTGATCTACTCGGCGGCCGGGTACGCGTTCTCGGTGCTGCGGTTCCCGGGGCGCAAGGCGCTGTACCGGCTGTTCATGGTGCTGCTGTTCGTGCCCGGGGTGACCGTGCTGCTGCCCGTCGTACTGCTGGAGAACAAGCTGGGGCTGCTGGGCAGCCATTGGGGGCTGATCCTGCCCTTCGTGAACGGCTCGGCACCGCTGTCCATCCTCATGATGACCAACGCGTTCGACGTCATCCCCGGTGAACTGCGCGAGGCGGCACGCGTCGACGGCGCCGGCGAACTGCGCATCTTCGCCACCATCTATCTACCGCTGTCGCGACCGGTCCTGATCACCATCGCCGTCCTCACCGCGCTCCCGACCTGGAACGAGTACCTGCTCACGCGGGTCTCACTCAACGACCCCGGCACGTACACCCTGCCCATCGCGCTGCAGAACCTGCAGTCCAGCGCCGTGCAGCACTACAACGTCCTGATGGCCGGCGCGCTGATCGTGGTGATACCGGTGATCATCCTGTTCGTCGCGGCGCAACGGTACTTCGTCAACGGCCTGATGGGCGCGGTGAAAGCATGAGATCGGACGATCCCGGAGGCAACCCGTGACAACCCGCAGGCGTCCCCGAAGCAAGCGATGGTCCCTCATCTGGCCGGTCCTGCTGTTGGCGAGCGCTCTCCTCGTGCCCGTCGGCGCCGCGCACGCCGCGACGGGCCCGGTCATGTACCCGCGCGGCATCGGCGCGGATTTCGGTCCGGACGTGGTCACGCTCGGCGTGCGGGTGCGCGGCGGTGACGACCCGTCGGGCCTGCGCACCGGCACACTCGACGGCCGGGGGTACTGGCAGACGCAGGTCGCCGCGGGCACGAGCTATGTCGGCGTCACGCCCGACGCCGCTTACGCCTCGAGCGTGGCGCAGGCGCCGATCGTCGTCGTGGTCACCTACCACGACGCCGGCAGCGGACAGTTGACGCTGCGCACCGCGTCCGGCGACACGAAGACGATCGCTGACCTCGCCGGTACGAATGCCTGGCGGCTGGCGGCGGTCGGGCTCGACGGCGCCGCGCTCACCGCCGGTGGCGCGGGTGAGCTGCGCCTCGCCGGGGTCACCGGCGGCGCCCCTTCGGACATCACCGTCGCCCAGGTCCGGATCACCAGGACCGGACCGCAGGCCACCCTCGGCCCCACCGCGACCGACACCGGTCTCGGCCCGAGGGCCGGCGACAACGAGGCGGGGCTCGTCACCGGCACGATCGCCGGCCGCGGCTACTGGCGGACCAACGCCGCCGCGCCATCGCCGGCGACCAACTACCTGTACATGAACGTCGCCGACAGCTACGCGTACGACACCACCGACATCGTGATGGTCAGCGTGGACTACCTCGACGCGGGCAACGGCACGCTCTTCCTGCACTACGATTCCCCCGGCGACGAGCTCATCGACAAGTTCAAGCCGTCGGACGTCGTCACCTACGGGGACAGCCAGACGTGGAAGTCCCATGACTTCGTCCTCGACGACGCCATCCTGACTAACCGCACCAACGGATCGGACTTCCGCCTGACCCACGACGGCTCCCCGGTCGAGCTCACGGTGGCCGCCGTGCGGGTGACCGTCGTTCCGCGCCGGCTCGACGTCAAGGCCGGTCTGCGTGACCTCGTCGCCTCGGCGAACCTGGCGCTCTACGCCGCGCGCGAAGGTACCCGCGACGGGCAATATCCTCCGGGCTCCAAGCCGGCACTCGCGACGGCCGTCGCCCAGGCACAGCGTGTGCTCGACGACGCCTCGGCCACCGAGGCGCAGGTGGCGGTGGTGCTGCGGGCGTTGCAGGGCACCTACCAGGCGTTGCGCGCCTCGGCCGTCGACACCGACCTGGCCCGCCACGCCACGCTCACCGCCAGCAGCAGCGCCGACGGTTCGAGCCCGCCCGCGGCGAACGACGGCGACGCGACGACCGCGTGGCGCAGCGGCAACGGCGGCAGTGGCGAGTGGCTGCGGGCCGACCTCGGCACGGCGCGGCCGGTCAACGAGGTGACGGTGCAGTGGGGCAACGCCTACTCGCCCGACTACACCGTCGAGGTCTCCACCGACGGCGCCGCCTACGCCGTCGTCGGCCGGTCCGGAGCCCCGGGAGGTAACAGCTCGTCGCGGACCCGGTTCCCCACCGCGACCGCACGGTACGTCCGGCTCAACCTCACCGGCTACGCCCCCGGCCTCACCGGCATCGACGTGGCCGGGTTCCAGATCCGCGACCAGCGCGCCGCCGCGCCGTCGCCGACGCTGGTCAAGACCAAGTACCCGACCACCGACGCCGTGGTCGCCGACTTCGACGCCACCGCGTACGGCGCCGACCCGACGGGGAAGAAGGATGCGACCGCAGCCATCCAGGCGGCGTTGTACGACTGCTACGACTCGGGCGGCGGTACCGTCTGGCTGCCCGAGGGCAGCTACCGGGTCACCGACACGGTCGAGGTGCCGGCCTTCTGCACGCTGCGTGGCGACCGGCGCGACCCGGACCAGGGCCGCGGCGCCTACGGCACCGTGGTGAGCGCCGATCTCCCCGCCGGCGACAACGGCCCCGTGCTGTTCCGCATCGGCGGGAGCGCCGGCGTCATGGGCGTCACCACCTACTACCCGCGGCAGAGCGCGACCGCGCCGGTGCCCTACAACTTCACGTTCGAGATCCCGGGCAGCGCCTGGGCCGGTGACGAGAACTACATGATGAGCACGGTCTCCGACGTCACCATGCTCAACTCGTACCGGGGCATCGGCATCAGTACCATGCGCGACGAGCGGGGCCGCCCGCCCGGCAACGGCCAGACCCACGAGTCGGCGACCGTCCGCAACGTCAAGGGCACGGCACTGCTGGCAGGCGTCGAGGCCTACAACGGCGCCGACGTCGGCACGTGGGAGAACGTCGACTTGAGCAACGCCTACTGGGCCCAGGCCCCGGCGGCGTACAACCCACCGCGGCGGACCGCGCTCGACGCGTGGACCCGCGCGCACGGCACCGGGTTCATCCTCGGCGACCTGGAGTGGGACCAGTTCGCCGACCTGTCCGCGACGGACTACCGCATCGGCATCCACGTCGTGCGGGGGCTGCGGGCCGAGTTCACCGGCATCTTCCAGCGCGTGCGGCTGCTGCGCACCGACATCGCCCTGCAGGTCGACCAGTTCGACTCGCGGTGGGGACTGGCACTGGCCGCGAGTGACCTGGAAGGCAGCCAGGCCGCGGTGGTGAACAACGGGGGCGGCTACGTCAAGCTCACCGGCACCAAGCTCGTCGGCGCGGTCCAGGGAACGGTGTACCGGCTCGCCGGGACCCCGCCCACCGACGACGGAGGATCCGCCGTCGTCAAGCCCGGGCGCAACGTCCTCTACGACGTGAGCAAGGCCCCGTACAACACCTTGCGCGGCAACGGCTACGTCCCGGCGCAGGACGCGACGGAGGGCATCCAGCGCGCGCTCGACCGTGCGGGGCGCGACGGTGGAGGCGTGGTCTACCTCCCGGCCGGCTGGTACCGGCTCGAAGGACGTCTCGTCGTGCCGGCCGGCGTCGAGCTGCGCGGTGCGTCCTCAGTGCCGAACCGGGACGAGGACGGGCGCAGCGCAGGCACCGTGCTGATGTCCTACGCCGGGCGCGACACCGCCGACCCGGACACCGACCAGGCCGCGATCACCCTGCGCGGCGAACGGGCCGGGGTCAGCGGCCTGCGCGTGTTCTACCCGGAGAACAACCCGGCGGCGCCGGGCGGCCTGGTGCCCTACCCCTACGCCATCCGCGGCCAGGGCAGCGGCACCTACGCCGTCAACATCGGCCTGCCGAACGCGTGGAACGCCATCGACATGGCCACCTATCGCAACGACCACTTCCTGGTACGGAAGATCAAGGGCACCTTCGTGCGGCACGGCGTCACCGTCGGCAAGAGCGACGGCGGGCGGATCGAGGGCATGCTCAGCAACGGCAACACGTTCGTGCGCACCGGCTTCTATCCGCCCAACTGGGTCCTGGGCAAGGACCTCTTCCCGCAGGTGATCGACGGCTACACACGCAAGTACGCGGACCTGATCACCGTCGACGGCGCGAACCGGCTGACCGTCGCGGACGCGTTCGGCTACGGCCTGCACAACGGGCTCATCGTGCGTTCCGGCGACGTCCGGGTCTTCAACCTGGGCACCGACAATCTCGGGGGCGACGGCTACACCGTGAAGGTCGCCGGCGGGAACGTCACCGTCGTCAACCTCATGCGCTACAACGGCACCACCAGCGCGGGACGGGCGAGGCTGTACGACGTGATGGTGATCAACATCGTGGAGCACAACGTCACCGCGTCGGTGTCTCCCGGCGGTGCCGGCACCGTCCGGCTGGAGGGCAACGACACAAGGCCCGGCTGCTACGAGCACGGCAGCCAGGTCACCGCATCGGCCAAGGCCACGTCCGGTTACCGCTTCGTCAACTGGACCGTGGGCGGCGCGGAGGTGTCCACCGCCCGGGAATACACGTTCACGGTCACCGGCGACCAGGCGCTGACCGCCAACTTCGTACCGGAGAACAGAGCATGACGCGGACGAGGCGGGGGAGGAGCGTGGCGTGAAGATCCTGGTCACCGGCGCGGGCGGCATGCTGGGGCAAGCCTTGGTCGCGCGGCTGCACGCCGACGGGCACGGTGTCCGCGCGCACGACCGCACGCCACTGCGGACGAGCCCCACCGACGATCGTGTCTTCGGCGACCTGCGCGACCTCACCGGCCTCGGCCCGCTGCTCGCCGGCGTCGACGCGGTGGTGCATGCCGCCGCCACCCCCGACCCGCTGCGCGAGGACGTCTTCGACAACAACGTCGGCTCGACGTACCACCTGCTGGACGCCGCGGGCGCGCTCGGCGTCGGCCGGATCGTCTACGTGTCGAGCCTGTCCGCCGTCGGGCTGGCGTGGTCGGGGCGCGGCGCGACACCGCTGCGGCTGCCGCTGCCCGAGGACCACCCCTACGTCGGCGACGACCCGTACGGGCTTTCGAAACACGTCGGCGAACTCGTCACCGCGACGGTCAGCCGGCGCCACGGCATCCCCGCCGTGAGCCTGCGCTTCCCGTTCATCGGCACCGGCGAGCGGCTGCGGCACCACCTCGCGCACGTCCAGGCCGACCCCGGCGGCGACCGGGGCGCCCTGTGGAGCTGGATCGACACCCGCGACGCCGCGGGCGCGGTCGTCGCCGCCCTGACCCGGCCGGTCGACGGCCACGCCGTTGTCACCGTCGCCGCACCGGACACCACCGCACTACGGCCGACAGCGGAGCTGATCAGCCGGTACCATCCGAAATCCGTCGTCACCGAACCGCTGGAAGGCTTCGCCGTGCCGGTCTCCACCCGCCTGAGCCGCGACCTGCTGGACTTCACCCCGGCCCACACCTGGCGGCGGGCATGAGCGGTCCGCAGCGGAGCGGAGGGGCCGCTCATCAGGAACGCAGGTGCAGCTCATGCCGCTGCCGGAGCGAAGCGGAGGTGACGGCATGAGCGTCGCTGTCGTTGTCCGGGGCGGCTGGGAGGGGCATCGCCCCGTCGAGGCCACCGACCGCTACGTCACCCGGCTGCGCGACCGGGGTGCCGAGGTCGTCACGTCGGAGACCCTCGACGTCTACCTCGACGAGGATCTGCTGCGCCGCGCCGACCTGATCGTGCAGTGCTGGACGATGGGCACGATCACGCCCGAGCAGCTGCTCGGCCTGTCCACCGCCGTGCGGGCGGGCACCGGCTTCGCCGGCTGGCACGGCGGCATGATCGACGCGTTCCGCGCCGCCCCCGACTACCAGCACCTGACCGGCGGCCAGTTCGTGCACCACCCGCCGGACTTCGTCACCTACGAGGTGCGGCCCACGTCAGACCACCCCGTCGTCGCGGGCATCGGCCCGTTCACCGTCCACACCGAGCAGTACCGGGTGCACGTCGACCCGTCGATCGAGGTCCACGCGGTCACCGACGTCGACGGCGTCGCCATGCCGGTCGTGTGGACCACCCGGTGGGGCGCCGGCAAGGTGTTCGTCACCACCGTCGGGCACCGCCTCGAGGACCTCGAGGTCCCCGAGCACGACGAGATCATCACGCGGGGGCTGGCATGGGCGACGCGCTGAACGTCGGCATCATCGGCGCGGGCAAGATCAGCACCGCCTACGCC
Organism: Dactylosporangium sp. NPDC048998; assembly: GCF_043197855.1. Taxonomy (NCBI): domain Bacteria; kingdom Bacillati; phylum Actinomycetota; class Actinomycetes; order Micromonosporales; family Micromonosporaceae; genus Dactylosporangium; species Dactylosporangium sp. NPDC048998. Next base: position 18,286 of record NZ_JBICTV010000049.1, on the reverse strand, counting down.
GCCACGCTTGCCCGGCTGCCCGGCATCACCATGACCCGCGTCGCCGACCTCGACGCCGGCCGCGCGGCCGCCCTGGCCGCGGATCTTCCCGGTGTCCTGGCGGGATCGCCCGACGAGCTGCTCGCCGCCGACGACGTCGACGTGGTGCTGAACCTGACCGTGCCGCAGGCCCACGCCGCCGTGGCGCTCGCCGCGATCGCCGCGGGCAAGCACGTCTACGGCGAGAAGCCCCTGGCCGCCAACACCACCGAGGCGCGCAGCGTTCTCGACGCCGCGGCCCGCGCCGGCCTCGTCGTCGGCTGCGCACCCGACACCGTCCTCGGCACGGGGCTGCAGACGGCCCGGGCGAGCCTGTCGGCCGGCGACATCGGCACCCCGGTCGCGGCGACCGCGTTCATGGTCACCCCCGGTCACGAGCGCTGGCACCCGTCGCCGGAGTTCTACTACCAGCCCGGCGGTGGCCCGCTGTTCGACATGGGGCCGTACTACCTGACGGCGCTGGTGACGCTGCTCGGCCCGGTCCGCCGGGTCACCGGCATGTCCGCCGCCCCGCGCGGGACACGCGAGATCGGTGCCGGACCGCGCGCCGGCACCGTCTTCCCGGTGAACGTGGCCACCCACGTGACCGGCATCCTCGAGCACACCGGCGGCGCGTTGACGACGCTCATGATGAGCTTCGACATCTGGGACGCCGGGCTGCCCAGGATCGAGGTGTACGGCAGCGCGGGCTCGCTGTCGGTCCCCGACCCGAACCACTTCGCCGGTCCGGTGCGGCTGTTCACCGCCACGACGCAGGAGTGGATCGACGTCCCCGAGCGCGCCGGCTACCGCGACGCGGCCCGCGGCTACGGCGTCGCGGACCTGGCCCGGTCCCTGCGCGACGGCACACCGCCGCGCGCGTCGGGCGAGCTGGCATACCACGTCCTCGACGTCATGGAACGGCTCCTGGAGGCCGCGGAGACCGGCACGGCGGTCGAGGTCACCAGCCGGTGCACGGTCCCCGCCCTGGTCCCGCTCGGCGCCCGGCCCGACCACGAGTAGCCCGGGCGCGGCCGCAGGTCAGCGCCGTCGCCACCCCGCTTGGTGCAGATGTAAGACATTTGCACTACGCTGGTGCGCGATTCGAGGGCGGCTGGCGAGGAGGGCGGACGGCGGTCATGAACGACGGAAGTCAAGTGATGCGCGGATGATGCGCGGACCTGTACGTCACGCCCCGCTGGTCACGCAGGTCGCAGACCAGTTCCGCGAACTGATCACGTCCGGGCGATGGGCGATCGGCCAGAAGATTCCCGGCGAACACGAACTGGCCGCCGAACTCAACGTGAGCAGGGCCACGGTGCGTGAGGCGCTGCGCGGGCTGAGCATCACCGGCCTGCTGGAGCCCCGCATCGGCGACGGGACCTACGTGCGCGCCACCAACGAGATCACCGGGGTACTCGTCCGCGACGATCTGTCGACGCTCGACCACGTCCTCGACGCCCGAGGGGGCCTCGAAGCCGTCAGTGCCCGGCTGGCGGCCCAGCAGGCGACCCCGACGGCATTGCACGAGCTGGCGGTCAGCCTCGAGGCCAGGACCCGAGCGCACGACTCCGGAGATCTGATCGCATACGCCAAGGCCGACAGCGCCTTCCACCGGGCCGTCATCCACGCCAGCGGCAACCCGGTGCTCGTCCGGCTGCATACCGCGGTGGCTGAGCTGATGGACCAATCCATCGAGCAGACTTCGGTGCTGCCTGAGGACCCGGAAGTGGGCAACGCCCACGCACGACTGCTTCGCGCGATCCAGGACAGGGACCCGGACGGCGCCGCAAGCGCCGCCTACGAGCTGATCGCGTTGGTCAAGTCCACAGCCCCGGCACCGTCAGAAGTGAGGTTCCCTTGAAGATCGGTACCGCGTCGCAGAGGGTGCTCGAACTGCTCGACGTCACCTTCCGCCGCGACGCCAAGGAGATCCTCCACGGCGTGTCCTTCACCGTGGCCCGGGGCGAGCATTGGGTGATGCTCGGACCGAACGGGGCCGGCAAAAGCACCATCCTCGGCTTCTGCGGCGCGGTGGTCCATCCGACGAGCGGCGCCGTTCACGTCCTGGGCCATCAACTCGGCCGGGTGGAACTGCAGGCGCTGCGCCGCCACATCGGCCACGTCAACCCGCGCCACCCGCTGCGCTCACCGCTGACGGTCACCGAGATCGTCCTCACCGGCATCACCGGCACCATCGAGACCCCGATGCGGTGGCAGCCGAACCGGGAGGAGCTCGCCCGTGCCCACCACCTCATCGACCTGCTCGGGCTCGCCAACCAGGCCGACGATCTCTGGCCGACCCTCTCCCAGGGCGAGCGCGGACGAACCCTCATCGCCAGAGCCCTCGCGCCCGACCCGCTCCTCCTCCTGCTCGACGAGCCCTCCACCGGCCTCGACCTCGCCGCCCGCGAGCAGTTGCTCGACACCATCGACCTGCTCTGCCACACCCACCCCGACCTCACCTCGATCCTCGTTACCCACCACCTTGAGGAACTCCCCGAAACGACCACCCACGCCCTGCTGCTCGCCGACGGCCGGATCGTCGCCGCAGGCCCGACCAGCGAGGTACTCACCAGCGAGAACGTGACCACAGCGTTCGATTACCCGGTCGAGGTCGAGCATCGCGACGGGCGTTGGATCGCCCGAACCGCCAAGTCGAGAACGAAGCACCGGCAAGGCGATCGGCAGTAGTCACGAGGTCTCGGTACCCGGCCCTGGCGCTCAGCGCCCACCGCGGCGGGCGGCGGGCCGGGCCCGGGCGGAGAACGCCGCCGCGCCGGATCGCGCCGGTGCGGAGTGGGTCGAGACGGTCGGCGTCGACTTGCCGCCGCGCCGGCCGCGGTCGCTCTGAGCGGGCTGTGCTTCACGGCGTTGCGCGTTCTGCCGTTGCGCCTCGGGCCGAGCGGCGGCGGGCGGCGACGCCGGCTGCGGGACCAGCGTCCGCTCCCCGGGCGCGAGGGTGCGCAGCAGCGCGTCGCCCGGGCGGAGCCGGGTGGTGGTCGCCGCGATGCCCGCCTTGCGGGTCAGCTCCCGTACCTCGGGCGCCTGGCCGTCGGTCATCAGCGTGACGACGGTGCCCGTCGCGCCGGCCCGGGCGGTGCGGCCCGAGCGGTGCAGGTATGCCTTGTGCTCCGCCGGCGGGTCGGCGTGTACGACCAGGGCGACGTCCTCGACGTCGATGCCGCGGGCGGCGATGTCGGTGGCGACCAGTGTGCGCACGTCGCCGTCGGAGAACGCCCGCAGGTTTCTGGTGCGCGCGGTCTGGGCCAGGTTGCCGTGCAGTTCCACGGCGGACACGCCGGCCGCGACCAGCCGGCGGGTGAGCGTCTTCGCGCCCCGCTTGGTGCGCGTGAACACGACGGTCCGGCCCGGCGCGGCGGTCAGTTCGACCAGCACGGCGAAGCGATCCTCGGCGTGAACGTGCAGGACGTGGTGGGTCATCGCGGCGACCGGCGAGAGCTTCGAGTCGACGCTGTGCACGGCCGGATCGGCGAGGAACCGGCGTACCAGCACGTCGACGCCGGCGTCCAGCGTGGCCGAGAACAGCAGGCGTTGCCCGTCGCGCGGGGTCTGCTCCAGCAGCCGCCGCACGGTGGGCAGGAAGCCGAGGTCGGCCATGTGGTCCGCCTCGTCGAGCACGGTGATCTCGACGGCGTCCAGGCGGGCGTGGCCGGCCTCGACGTGGTCGGCGAGCCGGCCGGGGCAGGCCACCAGGACGTCGACCCCGGCGCGCAGCCCGGCGATCTGGGGCCCGGCGGCGACGCCTCCGAAGACGGTCATCGTCCGCAGCGACAGCGCTTTGGCCAGCGGCGCCATCACGGCGTCGATCTGGGCGGCCAGTTCTCGGGTGGGTGCGAGGATCAGCGCCCGGGGCCGCCCGGCCCGCCGTGGCGCGGCACCGGCGGCCAGGCGGGTGAGCACGGCCAGGACAAAGGCGTAGGTCTTGCCAGATCCGGTGCGGCCCCGGCCGAGCACGTCCCGGCCGGCGAGCGCGTCGGGCAGGGTCGCGGCCTGGATCGGGAACGGCCGGTCCACCCCGGTCGCGGCCAGCACGCGGACGAGCGCGTCGGGCACGCCGAGGTCGGCGAAGGTCGGGGAGTTGGGCGAGGTGGTCTGTTTCGGGCGGCGTGCCGCCATGAAGGCTCCGTACGTCGAAGGGACGTCCCGCCCCGGCGCTGACCGTCTCGGTCGCGGCGCGTGGCGTCGGACATCGAACCGCGACCAGCCATGATCGGGCGGGCCGCGCCGCCAGTCTACTCGAACCCGCACCGAACCCCGCCGCCCGCTGACGGGCGGTGCGGCAGCCGCCTCGGCGCAGGCCGATCAGGGCGCCACGACCTGCCCCAACGCCGCCCGGCCTATCGAGTCCACGACGCCCTCGGCGGGTGCCGGACCACTGCCGCCAGGACCGCGATGGTCGGGTTGCCGCTGTATTGACAGGCGTTGAACGACCTGGATTCAATGAGGCGCCGAAGTCTTACCCTGACGAAAGCCGGGCAGCGATGACGGAACGGATCCCCATCGGGTTCACCGGTGCGCGGGGCGGCGAATGCGGGCTCAGCTGGGGCCAGATCGCAATCTGGCGGGCGATCCAGCGGCTCGTGCCCGACGACGCGAGCCTCAACATGAGCTGGGTCACCGCCCTGGAGGACGAGGGCATCTCCTTCGACACGCCGCTGCCGAGAATCACCGACACGGTGGCGTTCATCATGGCCCGCCACGAGTCGTTGCGCACGAGGGTCCGGGTCGACGAGGTCCACGGGCCGCGGCAGATGGTGGCGCAGGACGGCATCATCGAGCTGGAGGTCATCGACGCCGGGCGGGACGAGGCCGGCGTCGCGGCCCGGGAACTGCAGCGAAGGCTCACCGAGCCGGCGTTCGACTACCCGAACGAATGGCCGCTGCGGGTCGGTGCGGTGCGCGTCGGCGACGTCGTCACGCACGCCGTCTTCGCCATCTGCCACCTCGTCACCGACCGGGGCGGGCTCACCGCGCTCGTGCGCGACGTCCTGGACAGCCTCGCCGGCCGTCCCACCCTTGATCCGCCCGACCGGCAGCCGTACGACCAGGCGCTGTACCAGCAGTCCGACGCCGGGCGACGGCAGAGTGAGAAGGCGCTGCGGTACTGGGAGCGCCGTATGCGCGCCGTTGCGCACAGCCGGTTCGGGGAGCCCGCCGGCGAGCCCCGGTTCGTCAGCGCCACGCTCAGCTCACCCGCCGGCGACCAGGCCGTCAGCCTGCTGGCCGACCGTGAGCGGGTCAGCACCTCCGCCGTCATCCTCGCCGCCGCCGCGGTCCAGCTCGCCCGCCAGACCGGCACCCGCGAGGCCGTCCTGCAGATCATCGTCAGCAACCGGTTCCGCCCCGGCCTCGCCGACTCGGTCGGGCCCGCCTCGCAGGACGGCCTGTGCGTCATCGAGGTCGGCGACGACGAACTCGGGCCGGTCATCGGCCGGGCCATGCAGGCCTCGATCCAGGCGTACCTGCACGCGCAGTACGACCCGGTCGCCCTCGACACCCTCGTCGCGCGGCTCGGTGACGTCGACCTGTCCTGCTCGTTCAACGACCGCCGCTTCGACGCGCAGACCCCCGTCTCCGCCGCGGTCGGCGTCACCGCCGACGCCGTCCGCGCCGCCCTGCCGCGCACCACGCTGACCTGGGAACCGGTCGAGCACTACGGCGCCCGCTACTTCCTGCACGTCAACGCCGTCCCCGGCGCGCTCGACCTCACCCTGTTCGCCGACACCAGCGTGTTCGACCACGCCCAGGTGGAGGCGCACCTGCGCGGCATCGAGACGCTGCTCGTGGCGGAAGCGCTCGGCGCGCTCACCGTCGCCGCATAGGCCGTTGCCCGCCTACGCCGACGCCACCTCCTGCATCCCCGGCGGGACCCTGCGCTTCACCCTGCTGGGCCCCGGACCGGACACCGTCACCGTCCACGACGCCACCGACGACCGCCCGCTCCTGACGGCCGACGTCGACTGTCCCGTGTGGACTCTGACCGTTCCGGAGGACTGGCCCAGCTCCCTCTACCGGGCCGTCTTCACCATGCGTAGCCATGAGGTGTACTTCGTGGTGCGCCGCCCGGCCGGCACTCCGTCCGCCGCCATCCTCGTCTCGCTGCCGTTCGCGACCTGGCAGGCGTACAACCGCTCCGGTGTCCCCGGCGAGAGCCTCTACTACGCCGAGGAGCCGACCCGGGCGGCCCGCGTGTCGTTCGACCGCCCCGGCGGCGGACCGCCCCCGGAGCGCTGGGAGGACGGGCTGCTGCGCTGGCTGCGCCCGGCCGGGTACCGGGTCGACTACTGCTCCAACCTCGACCTGCACGCCGATGGCCCGGCGTTGCTGCGCGGGTATCGCCTGCTCGTCGTCAACGGCCACGACGAGTACTGGTCGAAGGAGATGCGCGACGCCGTCGAGTCCTTCACCGCGGCCGGCGGCAACGTCGCGTACTTCGCCGCCAACACGGCGTACTGGCAGGTCCGCTTCGAGGACGGCGGCCGCACCATGGTCTGCTACCGCGACCCGGTTCGTGACCCCGTCGCCGCGCTCGACCCGGCGCGCACGACGGTCGAGTGGGCGGCGGCCCCGGTGCACCGCCCGGAGAACACGATGACCGGCGTCGGCTATCGCCACGGCGCCGGCGCATGGGGCGACTTCATGGACGTCATGAAGGAGACCGACTACACGGCGCGCTTTGCCGAGCACTGGGTGTTCGCCGGCACCGGCCTGCGCGACGGCGACCGGTTCGCGCTCGGCGCGGTCGGGTACGAGACGGATGCCGCGCTGTACCAGGAGGTCGACGGCGTGCCGCGGATCACCGGCGGCGACGGCACGCCGCCGTCGTTCGTCGTCCTGGCGACCGCGGACCTGCGCCACTGGCGCCGGTACGGCCAGGGCGGCCACGCGACGATGGGCGTGTTCCGGCTGGGCGCCGGCACGGTGTTCAACGCGGCGACGGTGAACTGGGGCAACACGCTCGCCGACGACGTGGTCGACCGGATCACCCGCAACGTCCTGGATCGGCTGTCGGCGCCCCCGGACCCGGCCCGCTGGGACGCGATCGGCCCGGTCCCGGAACTGGCCGCGCTGGTCGCGTGCGAGCACGCCTTCTGGGCGCTGACCCCGGACGGCACTCTCCTGGTCCGCGCCGCCTGCGCCCAGAACCTCCGCTGGCACCCGGCCTTACCCGCGCCGTCCGAGGAGGCGTCCCAGGATCCGCCGGTCTGCCTCGCGGCGCCGCGGGAGGCCGTCGGCGGGATGGCGGTCGGGCTGTACGCCGTGACGCGGCGCGGGCGGCTGCTGCATCGGGAGCCGATCCGGGAACCCGCGCCGTGGCAGGAGATCGGCACCGCGCCGGACGGGGTCCTGGCGCTCGCCAGCGCCGACGGCTCGCTCTTCGCCGTCACCGAGGACGACCGGCTCCGCTGCCTGCCCCTGGCCCGGCTCGCCGAGGGGGACCACGGCTGGCCCGACGCCGGAGACGCGGAGGGTGCGGTCGCTCTCACCGCGGCCGGCGGGCTGCTCTTCGCCGTCGACCGTAACCGCCGGCTGCGCACCCGGTTGCCGACCGTCACGCAGTCGGCCTGGACGGATCTCGGCTCGGCCGGTGACCGCACCATCATCGCCGGCTACGACGGGCACCTGGCCGGGGCCGGTGGCGACGGGCTGCTGCGGTGGCGCGACATCGCTCGGGCCTGACTGACCCGCCTTCCGGCCGCCGTGCGGTTACTTACCGTGGAACTGTCGACTCCCGAACGACAAGCCGGCCTTGCTGGCGGATGACACCCGAGCGACGCTGTCCATCGATGGCGGCGATCAGGTGCTCGACCGCGGTGCCCCCCAGCTGCTCCAGATTCAGGTCCACCGTGGTCAGTGGAGGGAGTCCATCGGCGGCGTAGACGTCCCAATTGTCGTAGCCGACGATCGCGACATCTTCCGGGATGCGGCGGCCCATGGCCGTCAGCGTGTCGCAGGCCCCCGTGGCGATCTGGTCATTTCCGCAGAAAATCGCATCCACCTCGGGCGAGGTGGTGAGCAGGATTCGGGAGGCGTGCCGGCCCCAGCGTCGCGACCATTCGCCGTAGAGTGCCTCGCCGGCCAGTCGGAGGCCGGCCTCGTCGAGCACCTCGGCCAGCGCCGTGGCCCGGTCGCGCGCGGGCCGGTAGCTCGCCGGTCCGGTGATGTGCCCGATGTGACGGCGCTGCAACGAGACGAGATGCTTCGCGGCGAGCCGTGCGCCGCCGGCGTCGTCCGCCAGCACCGACAGGTCATCGGGATGGGTCGACTCGCCGTACACGTAGACGACCGGAACCGGGATGTCGTGGCTGAGTGAGGGGCGGACGTCGTTGCGATCGCCGAGGACGATGAACCCGTCGACCTGCCGTGCGAGCAGAGCGCGAACATAGTGCTGGCGGCGGATGGCGTCCCCGCGCGCGTCGCAGAGCACGACGGACATCTCCTGGCTGCCGACGGCGATCTCGACGCCGAGCATGATCGGGATTGAGAAGCGGCCGCTCAGCTCATCGGTGAGCAGCCCGATCGTGCGGGTACGCCCGGAGATCAGGCCGCGGGCGAGCACATTCGGCCGGTATCCCAACTCCGCTGCGGCCTGCTGCACCCGCCACCGGGTCGTCTCCGCGACCTGGTCCCGATCATTGAGGGCTTTTGAGGCGGTAGCGACCGAGACGCCGGCTCGCTTGGCGACGTCACCGAGGGTCACGGAGCGGGTTTGCGGGCTCATTGAAATCCTTTCGGAAAGCCTTTCGGTCTCGTTCGGGCGCTCACCGGGTGTGGTCGTAGGCGATGAGAAGCAGCGTAGCGGCTCCCTTCGAGGTGGAGCCAGGATCGAATCTTCTGTACTTCGATGCATCAACCAGCGCCGGATGTTACATAAATGTAACCTTGCCGAAAACGTTTTCGTCCCTCATCGTCTTCCGCAGGCGCGAGATCGCTGAACGAAGACTAGACGGAGGCAGCCATGACGGTGGTTCGAGCGGAGGCCGATTCCGCCGGCGGACGCCCGGTCGTCCCGTCCCGCGGTGCGCTGCGCCCGCTCGGCCTCGGCCAGGTCCGCATCGCCGGCGGCTTCTGGGGCCGGCGTCAACAGGTCGTCAGCGAGGCGTCGATCGGTCATGCCCGGACCTGGCTGGATCGGCTGGGTTGGACGGGCAACTTCGTCGCCGCCAAGGCTGGGCAGGGTTCGCGCGAGCGACGGGGACGCGAGTTCTCCGACTCCGAGGTCTTCAAGCTGGTCGAGGCGATGGCCTGGGATCACGGCCGCACCGGCGACGAAGGTCGCGATCGCGAGATCCGGGAACTGACCGCCGGCCGGGCATCACCACCATCCACCGGCCGTTCGCCGTCGGTGACCAGATCGTGCTGCGCCTACCCGTCCGCAGCCGGTGGGTCTTTCCCGATCCACGCATCGACGCGATCCGCGGATGCGTCGCGGCCGAGCGCGGGCCGCTCGTGCTCTGCGCCGAGTCGGTCGACCTGCCCGGGCGGTCGCTGGACGACCTCCGGGTCGACCCGAGCGCCGAGCCGGACGACACGGACAACGGCACCTCGGCGCGGGGAGTTCTGCGCGCCTACCGCGACGGCGCGCTGGCGTACCACCGCGAGGAGCCGACGCCGAGCGCCGGCGAGCCGGTCTCGATAACGCTCGTTCCCTACTACCAGTGGGCACGCCGCGGACCGTCGACCATGCGGGTCTGGCTGCCACAACTTTGACACATTTCCTGGTCCGGCCTTCCCGCCGGGCGCACAACCGACTAGACACCACCACCGGCAAGACATGCAGTTCGGAAGGAGACACCATGAGAACCCGTTCCCTCGCCAGGGTGGCTGGTGCGGTCGCGTCGGCGATGGTTCTCACGCTGGGCCTCGCGGCCTGTACCAAGGGTGAGAGCGGCGACACTCCTGCGGCGAGTGCGAGTCTCGACGACGGCAGTACATTGACATTATGGACTCGGGCCGCGACCGAGTCGGTCTCGAAGGCGTACGCGGCGGCGTACAACGCGAGCCACAAGAACAAGGTCGAGGTGGCGGCGTACCCGAACGAGGAGTACCCGGCGAAGCTGGCCTCGGCCGCCGGCGCGAAGGCGCTGCCGGACATGTTCGCCTCGGACGTGGTCTTCGCGCCGCAGTACGCGTCGCAGGGGCTGTGGCTCGACATCACCGACAGGTTCGCGGCGTTGCCGGTCAAGGACAAGGTCGCCCCGGCGCATGTGCGGGCGGGTACGTGGCAGGGCAAGAACTACGCCGTACCACACACGATCGACATGTCCGTCATGCTGTACAACAAGGACCTGTACCAGAAGGCGGGTCTGGACCCGGACAAGCCGCCGACCACGATGCAGGAGTTCGCCGACCAGGCACGGGCGGTCAACAAGCTCGGTGGTGACGTGCACGGCACGTACTTCGGCGGCAACTGTGGTGGCTGCATCGAGTTCACGTTCTGGCCTTCGGTGTGGGCCAGCGGGGGCGATGTGATCAACCCCGGAGGCACCGAGGCGACGCTCAACTCCAAGGAGATGGCCGACGTCTTCGCGCTCTACCGCAAGCTGTACGAGGAGGGCGTGGCCGCGCCGGCGTCCAAGGACGAGGCGGGTCCGACCTGGCTCGGGGCGCTGGAGAGCGGCAAGATCGGCATCGCGCCGGGGCCTTCGGTCTGGCTCGGTCTGATCGAGGAGAAGGGCATCAAGATGGGGGTGGCCCCGATCCCGGGTATGAACGGCGGCTCGTCCACCTTCGTCGGCGGTGACGCCATCGGCATCGGGGCCACCAGCAAGAAGGCGGCGCAGGCATGGGACTTCCTGGCCTGGACGATGTCCGACGACGCGCAGATCGAGGTCATCGCCAAGGGTAAGGGCGTGCCCACCCGTACCGACCTGGCCTCGAACAAGTACTCGACGGCCGATCCGCGCATCGCCACCATCAACGGCATCGTGGCCAGCGGCAAGACCCCGTACGCCAAGAACTTCAACGCCTCCTTCAACGACCCGCAGAGCCCGTGGCTCGCCACGTGCCGGGGCGCATTGTTCGCCGACGCGGCGACGGCATTGGAATCGGGCAACTCCGCCATCACGAAGTCACTGCAGAAGGGCTGATCGGGCCGGGGTCCGGCCGCTGGTGCGCAGCGACCGGACCAGCTCGGCGGCGCGCAGCGACATTCTGCACTCCATTGATTCTGTCCAATTCATGCCACATGTGTACGGCGAGCCGTGGCGCCATCGGCTACGCCGCTCTCCCGCCGACCTTGCGGTGGAAACCGCATGCGGTTCACCGGCCTCACCACCCCACACGAGTGCGCGCGCTGGTCACCCCCGAAACACATCCGGCCGCGCCGGTATCAAGGAGGTAGAACATGTTCACGAGACGGCTGAAGCGGGGACCCATCTGGGTCACCGTAGCCGCACTCATGGTGGGAGGGGTGGCCGGCGTGGCGTCCATAGCCCACGCCGCCAGCCCGATCCTGCCGGGCAATGAGGGTGACGTAGGTAAATACACCAACGGACAGAAACACGCCATGGAGATCGGGGACCCGGTCTACAACAACGTCGGCAACGTCGCCGCGCAACTCGTGCCCGGGGTGCCGTTCACCGCGTCGAGCATGCACCAGTCCATCTTCGAGAAGGACCTCGCCGCCGGCGGCACGGACTACTACCTCGACCGCATTCTGGGCGTCAGCGGGACCATCGGGTCACCCTTCCTGATGACCAGGGGCCGCTCCCTGTACATGCGCGGCTCGAACACCGCCAACTTCACCACCATGGGCTTCGCCGGCACGACGTACGTCGGCGGCCCCAACAACCTCGGCAACCTGTACACGGTCACCGTCACCGGACAGACCGTCACCGAGGTCAGCGCAAACCGGTTCAACGCGCCCAGCCACGCCAAGGACCAGTACACGATCGGCAGCACCGGCGTCACCGCCAATCTGACGAAGTTCATCACGTACGACAACGTCGCGGTCACCGCCATCGACTTCAACAACCCGGGCAGCTCGGCGGCGACGTTCACGGTCCGCGCGGCCTCGCCGCTGGCCACCGCGGCCGGGGAGAGCGACGCCGAGCTCACCGGCAGCCGGGTCATCACCAGTGGGTCGAACAACGGACTCGTCGACACCCCGTGGAACACGGTGAAGGTCGACCTGACCGGTGCCGGCTTCACCCGCAACGGCACCAACCTCGACCGCACGATCACCGTGCCCGCCGGCGGCAAGGTGTCGCTGTCGGTCGTCGGCGCCGTCTCCTCGGCGACGCTGCCCCAGACGGTCGCGAGCTACAAGGACTACGCCGCGATGGCGCCGTCCGACGCCGTGCGCTCGGGCATCACCGAGTTCAACCGCCGCTGGGCGCAGGACATCCCCTACATCAACGTGCCTGACCCCGCGCTCGAGAAGGCCATCGTCTACCGCTGGTGGGGTGAGCGTTACAACAGCCTGGACGCCAACACGCCCGGTTACGTCTACCAGTACCCGACCACGGTCGAGGGCGCGAACCTCTACCAGAACTCCATCGCGCTGACCCAGCCGATGCACCTGCAGGACACCAAGTGGATTCGCACGCCGTACCTGCCCTACGGCGAGATCCTCAACATCGGTGAGCTGTCGGGTTCGTCGGCCTTCCTGGACAGCCCCGGCCACACGAGCTGGAACAACCACTACTCGCAGTACGTCGGCACCGCCGGGCTCGAGGCCTACCAGGTGCACGGCGGCGGCCAGGAGATCGCGCAGAAGTTCGCCCAGTACTTCGAGGGCGACGGCGTCGGCCAGCTCGAGCACTACGACGGCAACAAGAACAATCTCATCGCCTACGACACCAACTACATGGCCGGTAACGACGCCGACGCCATCTCGTTCGGCTTCCCGAAGTCCAACGCCACCGCAGCCGGCTCGCGCACGATCGAGCGCCCGGAGTCGGCGTACGTGTGGGGCGACTTCGACGCCGCCCGGCAGCTCTACCAGATCGCCGGTGCCGACCCCTCCAAGGTCAACCAGATGGCGACCGGCGCCGACAACATCCGCGACTCGATCCTCAGTAACCTGTGGAGCCCCGACATGCGGATGTTCCTGACCCGCACGTCGTACGGGGCCACCAGCGGGGCGAGCTCCAACGGCACGGCCAATCCGCTGCCGGTGGCGGCCCGCAACCTGATCCCGGCCAAGGAGTCGAACCTCTACGACATCTACGCCGAGGACCTCATCCCGTACGACCAGTGGCAGCAGTACGTGGACGGTTTCCGGTTCCTGACGTACGACGACAACTTCCCGATCTTCCCGTTCTACACGGCCAACCAGTATGACCGGACGGCGTACGGGATCGGCGGCTCCAACAACTTCTCCAACATCAACTTCACCGTGCAGTACCGCGGTGTCCGGTCGGCGCTGCGCCACTACGACCCGCAACAGAAGTACATCACTCCGGAGTACGCCAAGCGGCTGCTGGACTGGATGGCGTGGAGCGTCTACCCGGGCGCGGACATGCGTATCCCGAACCAGGCCGAGTACTTCTCCGGCTGGAACGCGAGCACGAAGACCTACAACCGCAACAACCCGAACCACGTGATGCTCGGCAACATGAACTACATCTTCGTCGAGGACATGGCCGGCCTCCAGCCGCGCTCCGACGACAAGATCGAGTTGTGGCCGATCAAGTTCGGCTACGACTACTTCATGGCCAACAACCTGCGCTACCACGGGCACGATCTCACGGTCGTGTGGGACCCCACCGGCAGCAAGTACGGCCTGGGCGCCGGCTACAGCCTGTTCGTGGACGGCCAGAAGAAGGTCAGCACCGACAAGCTCGGCAAGATCACCTACGACCCGAACACCAACCAGGTTCAGGCCGAGAGCGGCGTGAACGTCACCTTCCAGGCCGGGACCAGCACCGCGTTCCCGAGCGCGGTGAACACCCCCATCACCGATGGCCGGGTCGTCGACTACCTCAAGACGGCCGGCATCGACCTCACCGTGAACGCGCCGAACCTGGCGAAGGGCGCCACCCTGCGTTCCTCGTACACCCAGCAGGGTCCGCGGCCGGCGGCGTGGCGGCAGTTCCACACGCCCGGCTACAGCAGCACCTCGATGAACTACACGCCCGGTGCCATCTCGGAGACCGAACGGCCGGTGTCGCTGGCCGCGGTGACCGACGGCAACACGGCCAACGAGCCGTACTGGGGCAACTACGGCACCACGGAGAAGAACGGCTACATCGAGCTCGACCTGGGGTCGGCCAAGTCCTTCGACAACGTGAAGGTGACGTTCGTCAGCGACCGGCAGGCGGGCGGCTACCACGAGCCTTCGCGCTGGTGGATCCAGGTGCCCGACGGCAACGGAGGATGGAAAGAGGTTCCGAACCAGTTCAAGAACCCAACCGTCCCGGCGGCCAAGTTCAACGAGGCGCTGTTCAACACCGTCTCGGCGAGCAAGGTGCGCGTCGTGTTCACGAACAGCCCGACGTACTACACGGCCATCTCCGAGATCCAGATCTTCAACTCGGGGCGTGCGGTTCCGGCGGTCACCAACCAGGCGCCCGTCGTGTCCGTCGCCCGTGACGCCTCGGCCGACGGCAACCTGTCCACCAAGCTGGTCGCCACGGCGAGCGACGACGGCATCCCCTACGACAGCGACCTCACCTTCGGCTGGGAGACGGTCTCGGCGCCCCAGGGTGCCGGCGTCATCTTCTCCGACCCGAAGGCGCTGACGACCCGGGTGACCGGCACGCTCCCCGGTGACTACGTGTTCCGGTTCTTCGCCTTCGACGGCGAGAAGCGGTCCGTGGCGACCATCCCCGTGACCCTGACCAAGAAGGCGGTCAGCGCGGAGTTCGGCTCCTCGGCGACGGTGAGCACCAGCGGCAGCGCGTCGTGGGAGAACCCGCTGCGCGTCAACGAGTCCACCAACCCGAGCAGCTCGAACCCGGGCACCGGCTACGGCTGGGGCAACTGGGGCACGACGCAGAACGGCACCACCCTCGCGAAGGCGGCGTGGATCCAGTACACGTGGAGCTCGGCGGTGCGGCTGTCGTCGACCGACATCTACTGGTACGACGACAACGGCGGCACCCGCCGGCCCACGGCGACGACCTACGCCCTCGAGTCCTCCCAGGACGGCACCACGTGGACGCCGGTCACGCTCAACAAGGGATCGTCGTACGCGAACGGGCTGAACATCAACGCCTACAACCACTTCGATTTCGAACCGATCACCGCGCGCTTCCTGCGCATCCGCATCTGGGGTGTCCAGGGCAGCGGTGCCGGCACCGGCGTGCTGCGCTGGCGTGCCAACGGCGAGACCGTCGACTCGGTGCGCTCGCCGGTGTACATGCGGACCGGCATCGGCATGGTGCCGACCCTGCCGAGCACGCTCGACGCGGTCTACGCCAGCGGCGCCCGCGGCACCGTGGGAATCCGGTGGCAGGAGATCACCCCGGACATGGTCGCGGAGGCGAACGTCGACCCGTTCGTCGTCTACGGCATGAACGACGCGTACGGCCTGATCGTCGAGGCCGACATCTACGTGCGGCCCGAGATGTCGCAGGGCGGCATCTCGATCCAGGGCGCCGAGTCGTTCGAGCAGACACTCGAGGTGGGCCAGCAGCCCTACCTGCCCAAGAAGGTGGACGTCTCCTACAACGACGGCTCCCGGGACAACCAGGCCATCGCGGTCAACTGGAACTACGACGCGAACATCGTCAACACTCCAGGCCGCTACGTCGTCATCGGCGACCTGGCCCTGCCTGACTACGTCAGCCAGGCCGGCGCCACGCAGACCGCGCTGATCCTCACCGTGGGCAAGGACACGGTGGCCCCGACGACGACCATGACCTGGTCGCCGGCGGAGCCGGACGGCGGTGACAACTGGTACCGCACGGCCCCGTCCTTCAAGCTCGACGCGAAGGACGCGTTCGGCGTGGCCAGCACGCAGTACCGGCTCGACGGCGGTGAGTGGACGGCCTACACGGGCACGCCGGTCACCCTCAACGAGCAGGGCACCCACAAGGTGGAGTACCGCTCGACCGACACCAGCGGCAACGTCGAGGAGTCGAAGTCGAGCACGGTGAAGGTGGACACGATCGCGCCGACGGTGAACGCCAGCATCAGCGTCGCCAACGCGTCCGATCGACTGGTGACGGTTGTCGCCACCGATGCGGGTTCGGGCGTGGCCTCCGTCACGGTCAAGGTCGATGACGCCGACTGGGCCGACTACACCAGTCCAGTCAAGATCGACAAGTCGCAGCACACCGTGGTCTACCGGGCGGTGGACGTCGCGGGCAACCAGTCGGAGACGACCCTCCACGTCGCGTCCGCCCCGGCGATCACATCGCAGAGCTCGGTGACCCTGACCAACCAGATGAGCGTGACGGTGGGCGACGTGCAGGTGCGCGGGGACTTCACGTGCAACTCGCAGGTCCGCGTCGCCGGCAACGTTCTGGTGACCGGGAACGCTTACCTCACCAACACCTGCCGTATCGACGGCGACCTTCGCGCGGGTGGCAACGTCACCATCGATTCCACCCCAAGCGTCGGCGGTTCGGTGTTCGCGGTCGGCTCGGTCCGGTTCCAGTCCACGGCGAAGGTGGGCGGGTCGATCTCGGCCGGCACCACGTTCACGGTCATCGACGGCAAGACCATCGACTACCTGACCAGCCACGGCATCGTCGGCGGTACCGTCAAGGCAGGCGTCGGGGTCTCCGCACTGACGGTGGCAGGGTTCACGCCGGCGGAGTTCGACGGGAACGCTGCCGGCCGGATCACCTGGCGGCAGTGGATGAACGCCACCGCGGCCGCCAACGGTGCGCCGAGCTCGTCGCAGGGTCTGACCGCGAACCCGGGCTGCACGATGGCCCCATGGGCGTCGAGCGTGAACGCCGGCAAGGTCACGGTCGCATCCGATCTCGTCGTCGACGCTCGGACGGCAACCTCGGGTTGCGCTTCGGTGGCGCTGCAGGAGATGACGGTGAAGCTTCGCGGCAACCTCGTCATCTACGTGGACAAGTTCGACGCGGTGAACGGCATCGCCTTCGTGTCTGACGACGGCGGCCGCCACTCGGTGAAGGTGATCGTCACCGGCTCCAACTCGCAGAACGGCGCCGTGACCTTCTCCGCCAACTCCACCACCGATGCACTCGTCGACCTCACCGTGCACACGCCCGGCAAGGTGACGATCCAGGGCACGTCGGCGCTCGCCGCCGTGGTCGAGAGCGGATCGTTCGCATCCTCTGGCTCCGTCGTCGTTCGGTAGTCGCCGCACGTTGGTCGTGGCGGGCGTCCACAAGACGTCCGCCACGACCCCGAGCCTGAGCACGAAACCGGAAGGGCGGCCTGCGGCCGCCCTTCCGTCGCTGTCAGAACGTCTACGGCCAACACACCCCGAAAGGAACCGCGGTATGAACGACAAGCAGATCTGGTTTCTCACCGGTAGCCAGGGTCTGTACGGCCCGGAGACCCTGGAACAGGTCGCCGACCAATCCCGGCAGATCGCCGCCGCGCTGGACGAGGCGTCGGACATCGGCCCGCGGGTCGTGTGGAAGCCTGTGCTCACCTCGGCCGGGGACATTCTGCGGGTGTGTCTGGAGGCGGGTAACGATCCGAATGTGGTCGGTGTGATCGCGTGGATGCATACGTTCTCGCCGGCGAAGATGTGGATCGCTGGGTTGGACGCGTTGCGTACGCCGTTGTTGCATCTGCACACCCAGGCCAATGTCGCGCTGCCGTGGGCGGACATCGACATGGATTTCATGAATCTCAATCAGGCGGCGCACGGTGACCGGGAGTTCGGGTACATCCAGTCCCGGCTCGGTGTGGCCCGCAAGACCGTCGCCGGGCATGTGTCCGACCCCCGTGTGGTGTCCCGTATCGGTGCCTGGGCCCGTGCCGCGGTCGGGTATGCGGCGATGCGTTCGCTGCGGCTGGTCCGGTTCGGCGACAACATGCGTGATGTGGCCGTGACCGAGGGTGACAAGGTTGAGGCGCAGCTGCGGTTCGGGGTGTCGGTCAACACCTTCGGTGTCAACGACCTCGTCGCGGCGGTCGACGCCGCGTTGGATGCGGAGGTTGACCGGCTGGTCAAGGAGTACGCCGACACCTACCGTGTCTCCTCCGCGCTGCTGGGGGAGCGGGCCGAGTCGCTGCGCTATGCCGCCCGGATCGAGCTGGGGTTGCGGGGGTTCCTGGAGGGCGGTGGGTATCGGGCGTTCACCACGAACTTCGAGGATCTGGGTGGGTTGCGGCAGTTGCCGGGCCTGGCGGTGCAGCGGTT
>NZ_JBICTV010000048.1:0-51095 GCF_043197855.1 Dactylosporangium sp. NPDC048998 | reverse complement strand
GCCGATCTACCAGGAGCTCGCTTCATGCCGAGCCACTACACGCCGTGCTTCATCGCCTTGTGACCATGCGCCTGCCGAGTTCCCGGACGCTCACTTACTTACGTCCGGCGGTGTAACGAACCCAAGCATCCGCTCGGCGCTCCTGCAGCTTCTCGGTAAGCCGGTCTCCGAGTGCCGCGCCCTTTGCGTCCCGACAGCGCAGTGGGGTCACCCGATGTGCGGACCGGCATCGGTGCGGGGCTTCGTGGCCGCCGACCCCGCGCCCGATCGGCAGTACCTGTCCGGCCTCGGCTGGGCTTCGCTCGGTGTCCTCGAGCTCACGGCGCTGCCCAGCATCGACGCAGAACGATGGATTCCCTGGGTCCGGGAGACCGATGTGCTGCTGGTCGACGGCGGCGACGCGACGTACCTGTGTCACTGGATGCGAGAGTCCGGGCTGGCCGATCTGCTGCCCTCGCTTCCCGACACGGTCTGGGTGGGGGTGAGCGCGGGAAGCATGGTGATGACGCCCGGATCGGGGCGTACTTCGTCGAATGGCCGTCGGCGCCGGACGACCGAGCTTTGGGAGTCGTCGACTTCTCGATCTTCCCGCACCTGAACCTCTTCCCCACGAACACCCTGGCCGACGCCGAGCGGTGGGCGGCCGACATCGGCGTCCCGGCCTACGCCATCGACGAACAGACGGCCATCAAGGTCGTTGACGGCTCCGTCGAAGTGGTTTCTGAAGGGCAGTGGACGAAGTTCGGGTGATTGTTACCTCGGCGGCCATCCGGATCTGCCGCGAGTCGCTCGCGATCCATGTTGACTGTGTGTGTTGGGCGGCGTCTTCGTTCACCTGGCCTCAGGACCTGGGACAGGGCCTGTCAGGTCGAGCGGTCGGTACGCGGCGCGATCGGGTCGATGGGTTGGCTCGGGCTGTTCTCGGCCTCGAGCCACTCGGCCACGTTGAACACGCTGCCGCAGATGCTGCAGCTGGCTCGGCCGAACAGGTACGTGAGGCCTTCGGCGAGCGTGGTCACGCCGTCGGCAGAGGCGGTGTCGTGCATCCACCGGCCAATCCCGGTCAGATCCTGGGGGTTGACGGGACGGAGCGGGAGGCGGTGGATATCGCCGTCGTTGTAGTCGCGGATCGCCGAGTAGTGACCGTAGTCGCCGATGACGATCGCCAGGCGGGCGGCGCAGTGCGGGCAGCTGAGATGGTAGTGCTCGTCGGTGAAGTCCAGGCTGATCGTGGCCCAGAACGTATAGCCGGCGAACGCGAGCGTGTCCTGCAACTGCGCCACCAGGGCCCGTCCGGTGCAGTCGGCGGTCAGCCGGAGCTGGGCGATGCGGTGTAGCACCGTGAGGGCCTCCGCGCTGGTGCGTACCAGGTCATCGTACTGATGACACCGGTGCAGGGATCGGACGATCGTCCCGGCCAGCTGCATTGCCCGGCCCTGATGCTCGGCGGCGGCGGACAGGGCTAACTCGGCGAGTCTCGGCAGCGCAGCGAAACCGGCTGAGCACCAGCACTCCGCCTCGACGATGAGCCGCCGCTCGATCTCGTCCCACGCTGCGGCGGCCGGCCGGCGTTCAATGCGGTCGAGCAGCCTGCCAATCGTTACGCCAGAACCACCCGAGATGTCCTGCACCGATCCCCAATCGATCACGAAATGATCCAACACCATTGCTTTGGATTGGGGATGCGCAGATCTGCCGCCGTTCGTGCCTATCGCGTCGCCGGCTTCTACGGCTGTCAGCGATGGGCACGTTAGCTCGTGGGCGGGCGTTCACACCATCCCGCTCGGCGCTGCTCTCGCTGAACTCAGGCCCGCGGTCGATCTCCGGGTTCGCGCTTGGACGGGACCGGTGGGTATCGCCGCGTAGGATGTGCCGGTGCAGCGGATCGAGGTGACCGGCGAGGGCATCACGGTGACGTTGGTGACCGAGCCGCTGGTTTCTCACCGTGGCCGTGGTCCGCAAGGCCCGGGCCGCTACCGGGCTGGAGGAGTGATCGCGGTGACCAGTGTCGAGCGCGACGAGCGTTTGCCGAACAGGTCCCGGGCGTAGACGGCGTATGTGTACTCCGTCGAGCCCTTGAGCCCGGTCAGCGTCACGTCGGGGCCGTAGGTCGAGACGACGCGGGTCTCCGCCGTGCCGTTGACGGCCACCACCTGGTACGTCGTGCCGCCGAGCCCGCCGGGTCGGCGCTGCCACGTCAGGCGGACGCTGTTTGCGGTCACGTTGGCCACGGACAGCTGCTGCGGTGTGCGGTTCTTGGGGTCGGTCGTGAGTGACACCGGCCGTACCGCGTTGCGGAAGATTGTGGCTTCTCGCGTGTCTGTCGTCAGACCGTTAGGCCCGTTGATGAACCGTCTGCCCCACGCCGTGCGGCTGTTGGCGTCGAAGTTGTTCACCATGTCCAGATTTCTGTTCCTGCCGTCGTTGCCGCTCCACGACCACCCGAGGTAGCCCAGCTCGCGCGCCTGCGCATAGGCCATGATCGCGTCCGCGTCCGGGTCACCAAACTCGTGCTCGAGGGCGAACTCGCCGATGACGATCGGCAGGCGGCGCGTGACGAACGAACTCAGATAGCTGTTGACCTTGGCTGCGGTGCCGAACCTGCCGTACATGTGGATGTCGAAGACGGTGTTGCCGGTGGGGTCGGCGGCGACCACCTTCTCGGCGTTGTCCCGCATGATGAACGACTCGTCCTGGCCCCAGCCGGGGGCGTCGACCATCAGCGCGTGCTTGAACCCGGCGGCGCGCAGCTCGCGGATCGCGCCTGCGGTCTGCTCCACCCAGGGCCACGTGGGGCCGTTGCCGAACGGCTCGCCGGCAACGTTGATGATGATGTGGTCTTCCTGGCCCACCAGCACGTCACGCATGCTCAGCCAGAACTTGACCGCCTGGTCGATCGTCGCGGCCTTCTTTTCCTCGCCGAATCCCGCGGTGTCTTGCGCGTCGAGGATGCAGATCAGGCGGTTCTGCCGGCAGTCCTCGACCACGTTCGCCACCTCGTCGGGCATGGCCTCCCGGAACTGGTACCCGAAGCCGAGCGGTACCCGTACCGCGTTCGCGCCGGCGGCCTTGATCGCGGCGAACGAGTCGCTCTTGTCCGGGTACCATATGACGTCGTAATTGACGCCGCGCAGCACAAGGTCGCTGCCGTTGGCCTCGACGAGCCGACCATCGCGGACCTGGATACCGGTGCCCGGCTTCTCCTGTGGGTCCGCCTCGACAGGCATGCGCAAGGCGACCAGCCCGAGCATTCCGGTCAGCAGGAGCGCGACCACCAACACGGACCTCACGCCTCGTGCGGCTACCCGTACCAGCCGCTCGTATCCACACCGGCGGGGGTGACCCGTTGCCGTGCCGGTGCGTATCTCAGAGTTGGGTAGGCCACCGGGTCGTATCGTTGACCATGCCCGTGGCTCTTCTATTGTGATGATCCTGCTTCGACAACAGAGATGATCAACGATGAGCCGCAGGCCCTCACCACCGGGTCACGTGCTCACCCGAGCCCACTCCCCCGCACTCGAATCCAGGTGAAGTTCGAAGAGCCGTGATGATGGGACCTTCATGGATGAGAAGGATTTCTGGGTACGGCTGGAGTTCCGCATCTGCACAGAGTTCGAAGGCTTCGAAGACAAGCACCTCCGCTGGTACGGATGTGACGGCCTCGTTGCTGAGGAGTACGACCTGCTCGGTGCGGAGCCGTGCGTCCGTGGCCAGGCCTGGTGTGGACCCGGCGGGCAGGAATCTTGGACCTTCGTGTTGCTCGTCGATCCTGGTACGCGGTCGCGGGATGAGATCGACTGGCCGGCGCTGCTTCCCGGCGCGCGAAAAACGGGTTGGCTGACACCCGATCCCCAGAACAAGACCATGGTGATAGATCCGCTGTCCGGCTACCCGGAATGAGCATCCTCATCTACCACATAACGCTCGTCACTCGCTGTTACATCGATCAGGACCGGCTTCCGATAACTGTGCACTCAAAGCATGAACCGCCGATCCCACCACGGCCACGCTTCCGGCAGATGCGGATCCGACACTGTTCGCCGGTGGAACTCATCATCGAGTGGCGCCAGTTGCCGCCTAACCGCTGCCGCTGCCGGCGCGGACAATCTGTCTATCGCCTCCTGGAGCAGAGCGCGGGGATGACGGCCGCAGCAGCCGCACGGTAACGAGATCCGTGTGCGCGGAAGCTTTGCGATGCGACGCCAAGCGGTCAACGCTTCTGCGACTGCCCCCGGCCAAAGGCCGTACCGGGCCCAGTCGTTCGCTGTCCGAAGTTCGATCTGGCTTATCTCGTACTGAGTGCGCCTGTCGAGACCTGGCACGTGAGGCACGTCGTGCCATACCGCTTTGGGGATATGACTCCGCCGAAGAACACTCGGCCGCGTCCGCGACATGGGGCCTTTTTCGTCCGAGGATGCCTGCAGCAGATGATACGTGCTGTTCGCCGCCGACAGCGCCGGCTTGGAGACGAGCCCGGATGACAGCGGCGCCGACCACGGCCGCGCGCCGTACGGCCTCGTCGTTTCGGGCGCCCAGCACCGCCGTTCCACCCGTCGCAATACACGGCCTCAGGCCTCGCCACCACGGCGATGACCATACCGGCCCGTTGCCAGCTGTCAGGGCCGACCGAGAGCGGACCGATACGATGGTTACTGATCTGCGGCGTCTCGGGGTTCGTCGTCCGGCCGTTCTTCGAGCATTTTCACGAGGGCCGAGGCGATGAGGGCCACGGGCCGATCATCGTCGTGGGCCAGTTGCCGCAGGATATTCAGCGCGATGGTTCCCGGCATCTCGGCGAGTGCCTGGGTCAGTCGGATCCGTACCGCCGAGTCCGCGGTGTGCGCGGCGAGTTCATCGACCAGCGCACTCATGATCCGGTCTGCCCATTTCGCGTCCCGCGCCAACGTTCCCAAGAGCTCGCCCGCCTCGACATCGTTCGGGCCCTCGACCACCATGCCGAGGAGCGTCGGCACGGCTCGGGTCACACCCCGTGCACCCAGTGCGAGAGCGGCATGTCTGCGGATCGTCGTGTCCGTGTCCCCGAGCGCGTCCGTGAGCATCGCGGTCGCCTCGTCGTCGGGTAGCTCGGCGAGCGCCAGGACCGCGCGCCGCCGGATGACAACGTCGTCGGAGGCCATGCCGGATGCCAGGATCGCCGCACCACCGTCATCGCCGGCCCGCGCGAGGGCCCACCGTAGGGCCCCGGCGACGTTCGGATCGGATTCGGTGAGGACCGCCCTGGCCAGCAGCTCGGCGGGAACCGACGCGTGCTCGGCCGGGGCCAGGACGGCCTGCTGTCGCCGCGCGGCACTCTGCGAACCGA
The DNA here is from genome assembly GCF_043197855.1 of Dactylosporangium sp. NPDC048998. Classification (NCBI taxonomy): domain Bacteria; kingdom Bacillati; phylum Actinomycetota; class Actinomycetes; order Micromonosporales; family Micromonosporaceae; genus Dactylosporangium; species Dactylosporangium sp. NPDC048998. The sequence goes on along the minus strand of NZ_JBICTV010000048.1, from coordinate 45,772 downwards.
GTCCGTGCAGGAGCTCGACGATGCGCGCGACGTCCTGCCAGCCGGCGGGCTCGGCCGCATCGACCGTATGGAGCCGCTCGAGGAGCTCGTGCTCCCGGTTCAGTCGTTCTTCAGTCTTTCGGATGAGGTCGCCGACCAGCGCGGACGGGGTGAATCCGGGATCGTCGAGAGTGCGTGCGATCTGACGCAGCGACAGTCCCAGGGACCGTAGACCCTCCACGTAAAGAATCCGCCGGATGTCTTCGGGGGTGTACTCCCGGTAGCCACCCACGGTGCGGCCTGTCGGTCGTACCAGCCCGAGGGAGTCGTAGTGCCTGAGCATCCGGGCGCTCACCCCTGAGCGGCGCGCCACCTCACCGATCAGCACGCAGTTGTCTCCTCCCGCTGCGGACCGAGCGCGACGACCCGTCTCGCCGCATCGACGGCGAGGTCGAACCCGGCATCCGGGTCGCGCAGGAGCCGCTCCGTGGCGCTCGCATGCGCACGCACCGTCGGGTCGTGACGTGTCATCGCCGTTCGCAGGACCGGCTCGACCACGTCACCGAGCGCGACGAGGGCACGGCTCAGACTCAGCCGTACCTCCCGGTCGCCGCGGCCGAATTGCGCGGCCAGTTCCGCGGCCAGCGCTTCCTTCTCCCCGTCGGGCACGAGAACGACCGCAGCACGCCATGCACTCCGCGCGACCTCGTCGTCGGCGTCGTGCAGCAATGACCGCGTGATCGCGGGCCACGCGTTTCTGTCGCCGACCTTGGACAGGGTATGCAACGCCTGGCTACGGGCCTGTGCGCGTCCGGAACGGAGCTCCGCGCGCAGCTTCGGAACCGTGATCTCCGGCGGGAGACGGGTCAGCGCCCACGTGAGCATGTCGCGCACGAAAAAGTCCGGCTCGATCGCGCACCGTGCGATGAGCACATCGACGAAACGGGGCTCGGGATGCGTACCGATTGCCAGGGCCGCCTTCAGCCGCGTCGACGAGTTCCCAGCGGCCAACGCGTCGAGCAGTCGCGTGTCCTGTACATACCTGTGTTCCGAGTTGATGGGGACCACCTCCAACCGCCAGTCAAGGCCTTGTCACAGTGACAATGTCAAGTTCACGGGCGAGACACCGTAGACATCGGCGTACTCTCCGCGACCGGCCCGGCTGCGGCTGTAGGTCGACCCGGATTACTCGAAGGGGCAACCCGGCGCGCCGGGCCCGCCACCGGTTCGTGGCGGACCCGGCCAGGTGTCACGAGGTGATCAGGTCGAACGACTCCCAGAGGCCGATCGCGGTGCGGTTGGCGATCAGCGCGGAGTTGCCGCCGTTCTCGGCCGTCACGTACTTGCCGTTGGCGTTGGCCTTGAGCGACACGCTGCCGTCGCCGTTGCGGATCAGCTGGAACTTCTCCCACGAGCCGAACGCGCCCCGGTTCGCGATCAGGGACGCGGCGCCGGCGTTCTCGGCGCACACGTACTGGTTGTTCGCGTGTGCCCGCAGCGCGATGTACCCGCCGCCGGCGTCGATCTGGTCGAACTGCTCCCAGGGGCCGATCGCGGTGCGGTTGGCGATGAGCGGGGACGCGCCGGCGTTGTCCGCGGTGACGTACTTGCTGTTGGCCCGGGCGCGCAGGCTGATCACCGTGTTCGTCGGCGGGGGCGGGGTGGACACCGAACAGTTGCCGGCCACCGCGCCGGCCGTGGTCAGGATGCCGCCCAGCAGGATGTGCAGGAAGTTGGCCTCGCTGTAGCTCTCGGTGGTGTGGCCCAGCGCGGTGTAGAAGGCCCGTCCGCCGTCGTAGTTCTGGCACCAGGTGTTGGGGTGGTCGGTGCCCATGGTCGAGCCGGTGTACGACGAGTTGTCCACCGACGTCAGCACGTGCACGGTGCTGCGGGGGTTGGTCTGGAAGTCGTACCATTCGTCGGTACGGGTGAAGGACGACGGCAGCCCGCTGGTGGCCGGGTGTGCGGTGTCCTCGACGACCAGGCGGGCCGGCTGGATCGCCGGGTGCTGCTTGAAGTAGGCGCCGACGAGCTTGCCGTACCAGGCCCAGGCGTAGCCGCTGTCGGCCGCGGCGTGCACGCCGACATAGCCGCCGCCGCGCTGGATGTAGCGCTGGAAGGCGTCCTTCTCGGCCTGCGTGCCGACCGGATCGCCGGTCGCGGACAGGAAGACCACCGTCTTGTACTGCGCGAGGTTGGTATCGGTGAACAGGGTGTCGTCCTCGGTCGCGTCGACGGTGAAGTTGTTCGCGGCGCCGAGATTCTTGATGGCCTGGATGCCGGCCGGGATCGAGTCGTGCCGGAACCCGGTTGTCTTGGAGAAGACGAGCACCTTGAACGACGCGTAGGACGCGGCGTGGCCCGGCGTGGCGGCGCCGAGCAGGCCGAGGGCGGAGCAGATGGCCGTGAGCATCGCGAGCACGGCGCGACGCGGCATGGACGGACTCGCCATGGCGAGCACTCCTTGGGATCGGCGGATCAACGCACTAGCGGTTGTGCCTCCTGCCGGTCGACTCGCGCCACGGCCGCCGAAACCGAACGAACGCGTCATCCAGGCAGGTTAGTTAGAGTCCTAAACTAATCTCGTCATCGATGCATGTCAAGCTCGCGTCGAGGTCGAACGTGGTCAGCGCAGGATGCCGGTGTGGCCGAGGGAGTACCGGCCGGGTTGCGGCCAGAAGCACAGCCCGTGTGGCTGGTTGCCGACCTTGATCCGGGCGAGCAGGTGCCCGTCGTCCGTGGAGATGGCGTAGACCTCGCCGTTGTACCGGCCGGAGAGCCACAGGACCTTGCCATCCGCCGAGACCCCGCCCATGTCCGGGCTGCCGCCGCCGGGGATCTGCCACTTGGCGACGAGGGTGCCGGTGGCGAAGTCCAGGATCGACACCGAACCCTCGCCCCGGTTGGCGATGTAGAGGCGCTTCGAGTCGCGGCTGACGTACAGCCCGTGCGCGCCGGCACCGGTCGGCAGGAACATCCGCACGGTGAACGCGTCCCCGTCGAGGATCCACACGCCGGAGGTGTGCATGTCGGCGACGTACCAGGTGCGTCCGTCCGGGGTGATCTTGACGTCCTGCGGCATCGCCCCGTCGCGTGGCAGGTGCAGCTGGCCGACCACCTCCTGACGCTGGACGTCCACCTTGATCAGATCGCCGGAGAACTCGCAGGTCGCGATGAAGTAGCGGCCGTCGGCCGAGAAGTCGGCGTGGTTCACCCCGGAGCAGTCGACCGGCACCGATCGCGCGAGCGCCATCGTGTGCGGGTCCCGGAAGTCGATGCGGTGCAGCAGCTCCGCCATGACCATCGCGAACTTGCCGTCGGGGGTGAAGTACAGGTTGTACGGGTTTTCGACCGGGACGGGCGTGCCGAACGCGCCGGTCGCCGGGTTGATCGGGGTCAGCGTGTTGCCGTCGTTGTTGTTGACCCACAGCGTGCGCAGGTCCCAGGCCGGCACGACGTGCTGAGGTGCGTTGCCGACCTTGACCGTCTGGATGACCTGGTACGTCGCCGGGTCGATGACGGAGACGGTGTCGCTGTCGAGGTTCGGCACGTACACCCGGACGGGGTCGTTTCTGACCGCGGCGGCGAGCGCGCCGGGCCGGTCGGCGGCGTAGACGTCGTGCGGGTCGAGCAGCGGCGGCATGCCGGGCAGCGCGGCGCCCGGCGCGGTGGTTCCGCCCGAACTCCCGGGCGGCCGGGACGTGGCCATGCCGGGCATGCTCATTCCGGGCATGGCCTCCGGCGTGTGGTGGTCGGCGGGGCCTGCGCTCTTCGGTGCGGGCTTGGAAGAACACGCACCCAGCAGCAGGGCGGCGGCGGTGAGTGCGGCGAGCGCACCGGAGCGAAGGTGTCCGGGCGCCATCAGCCGACCGGCTCGGCTAAATAGAGACTCACGATTGATCCGTTCTGTACGCCTTGTAGGGTCTTGCGTACCACGGCGGCCACCGCCGGATCCGGATTATCGAGCGAGCTGACGTCGCAGGATGGGCCGTCGCGGTCGGCAGGGTTTAGGCGGGGCGGCGACGGGCACAGTACGCCGGTGCCGACCGGACTCCTCGTCACGGATGGCGGGTGCACGGCGCCGCGCGCCGGTGACGCGGGGCCCGGCTGCCCGGATCGCGCCCAGCAGCTACTTGATACTTGTGTCAAGTAGCTGGAACACTCAGGATCCGCCGATACCTGACGGCGAACCTCTGTCTTCGGTTGGGGGCTGGCGCATGCACGGTCTGGTCGAGGTGAACGGGGCCATGCCGACCCATTGCGCGCCTTCGCCGCCCATCTGGGTGTAGCCGGCCATGGTGCCGTACTCCTCGCGCGGCACGACCAGCTGTCCCCCGAAACGGCAGCGCAATCAGTTGTTGACATGCATGTCAAGCGTGACCGCCGCCCCGGGACCTGTCAAGGGCGCTCTTGTCGACGAGGACAGGCTCGATCCGGCTTCACCACAGGCCGGGATTGTCCATTGTGGACATCTGATTGACGCTTACGCGCCAAGGGATTCACGTACGGCCATGGCCGACGCGGAGGGGGTGTCGGGGTCTTGCTCCGGGATCAGCGAGCGGCGCGCAGGGTCTTGCGCCAGACGAGGGCCAGCGTGTCGACAAGCCGGTCCTCGTCGAAGTCCTTGTCCAGGCAGAACCACAGGTAGCAGGTGTATTCGAGCATCGCGCCGAGCACCTCGGCGATGTATTCGACATCCATGTCAGGATCGGTGAGCACGCCGCCGGCGCGCAGCCGCTGGATGCCCCGCTTCGTGCGCCTGACGAACGTGTCCCTGATGTCGAGGCGCAGCTCCCGCATCTCCGGCGAGAAGGTGCCCACCTGCTCGATCAGGCCGATCATCTTGGCGTGGGGCCGATACGCCTGCACGAAGCGGCGCACCAGGTCGTGGATGCGTTCGTCGAAGCCGGTCGTGGGGATCGGCGTCGACATCGACGCCAGCATCGCGTCGACCATGTCGTGCGCGACCGCCGAGAAGATGGCTTCCTTGGTGTCGAAGTAGGTGTAGAAGGTGCCGTGCGAGACCTGCGCCTCCTTGACCACGTCGGTCACGCGGGTCTCGATGAATCCCTTGCGCTCGAAGACCCGACGGGCCGCGTCCAGGAGCGCCCGCTTGCGCGTCGCACCACGGTCGGTGAGCGGACCGTTGTCGCGACGTGCCTGCTGAACCTCGGTGGGACCGGGCATCTGATCTCCTATGTGGGTGGAACGCGGGAAACCGGCGATGCCGGCGCCCGCATCGGAGACAGCGTCTCCAGCAGGTCGGTGGCCATTTGCGAAAAGGGCGTGTCTATATTATGGGACCGCGCGACCCGAACCAGCGCACCGCTGATCGCATCGTGTTCGAGCGGTCGCCCGGCCTGTCGGTCCTGCCACATCGAGGACCGGACCGTGTCCGGGTAGGCGGCGAACTCGTCCAGCATCCGCTCGGCGAGGTCGGCCGGCAGCGCGGCCAGTTGCGTGGCTGCGACGGTGCGGGCCTCGCCCACCAGGGCGGTGGCGATGCGCCGCAGTTCCGGGCGCCGGCCGATCTCCCGGACCGGCAGGTCGGTGATCGTGGAGATCGAGTTGCCCACCAGGTTGTAGGCGAGCTTGGTCCACTGCGCGGTGACGAAGTCGGCGACGACCTCGACCTTGAGCGAGGTGGGCGCGGCCAGCGCGGCGAACCCTTCGCCACCGGGGCCGGACGGCACCCGGACCACGCCGTCGAGGGTGTGCACCACCCGGCCCGGCCCGGTGCGGCGGGCTCCGTAGGTGACCAGCGCCGGGACGACCCGGCCCGGGTCGACGAACGGGGCCAGCCGCTCGTGGTGGCCGACCCCGTTCTGGGCCACCACGACCGTCGCGCCGGCCACCGCCGGCGCCTCGAGCCATCGCCCGACGCCGCCGACGTCGTAGGTCTTGGTCGCCACGACCACCCACGACAGCCCTGGCAGCCCGGACAGCTCGCTCGGGTCGCGCACTACCGTCACGTCCGGCTCGGCCGGCGCGCCGCCGAGCGGGGTGAAGGTGAAGCTGCCGATCGGCCGCTGGGCGGCGATCAGCACCGCGACGCTGGGCGCATCCGCGAGCTTGGCCGCGATGAGCCCGCCGATCGCCCCGGCGCCGACGACGAGCACCCGCCCGGCCGCGGTCTCAGGCCACCGCCCTGGACCTGGCCAACGCGTACGCCACCCTGGCCGCCGACGGCACTCGCTGCGACCCGCTCCCCGTCGCCCGCGTCGTCGACGCCGGCGGTCGGCCCGCTCCCGGCGTCGGGCCGCACTGCGAGCCGGTGCTCCGCCCCGAGGTGGCCCGCGCTGCGATCGACGCAGGCCGCTGCCCGATCGGCGACCACTCCGCGTTCGGCGACCGCTGCGGCGCCGGCGATGTCCCGACCACGACCGTGCGTGACACCGTGGGCCGCCCGGTGTCCGGCCAGTCCGGCCAGACCGGCAACCGCCGCACCTTCTCCGTGGTGGTCGCCGGGCCTCAACTGGTCACCGGGGGCATGATCGCGACCGCGCCGGGGGTGAACGGCGACGCGGTCCAGATTGACTCCGGCGTGCCGGAGGGCGCGATCCGGGCGGTCGCCGGGGTCGAGCACGACGGCCTGGCCCCGTTGCCGCCCCGCGACTTCACCGCCCCGCCGCGGGAGCTCGCTTTCGCCGCCTGACCGTCCGATCACACTCCAGCGAGCGGACCGAAGCCGTTTCGCCATCTACTTGGGATCCGACCCGGATGCGGTCGGCTGCCAGCGGTTGCGGTGGAAGATCTCATCCACGGCAAGGACCATGCATTCCCAGCTCGCGTCGCGGCGCCCCGAACGGTGTCCGGGACCGTTGAACTGGCCGAGCAACGCCGGCCCACCGTAGCGGCGGATCTCGCTGTTGACTGCCACCTCGTTGCCGCACCGCGTCAGTTCGTCACCGGCGTAATACAGGGCCTCGGGCCAACCCGACAGCACCATCGTGTCGCCATGCTCGGCAACGGACAGTCGCTGCCGCATCCAGTCCCAGTCCCGGTTGTCCACGGCGGGTCGAGGGGCCGGAGTCAGCATGGTCGACAACGTTCCCGGGCCGGCACCGCGCCGCCCCAAGCGTGCCCGGATCGACGGCCAGGCCGACGGCCGCAGGTGCACGTCTCGGCGCACGATGACCAGGTCCGCCAGCCCATGGCTGTCGGCCCAGTCAGCTACGCACTCACCGACCGGGTTCGCTCGCAGAGGCAAGAACACGGCGCTATGTGGACTGGCGGCGGCCAACCGGAACAGCGCACCCAGGCGCAGCAAATCCGCCCGGGAACTGGTCAAGGCGCCGGAGTGCCGCCACAGCACCTTGGTGATGTGGGTACGGCGCAGCGGCGCCGCCGTCATGACGACACGTTGCAGCCGGGCAGTGCCGGAGACGTAGTGCACCCGCATGCGCAGCCGCATGCGGGTCGCACCCGAACGATCCCCCACGCACGCACGGTAGGCAGAGACCGGTCGTACATCAACCGAAATCAACGCCCGTGGGCCACTCCCGCGCAACGCTATCCAACTGCCGCCGAGCGCGCCGTTGACGCGGTGCTGGGATGTGCCGTTGGAGTGCGCGCCGTCCCCCATCGCCCAGGCGGTTCGAGGATCGCGGCCGAGTTTCCAGACCTCGGGACGGCCACCGCACCGGCACCGGATCATGATCACGTCGACACTCCGAACGAGGCTCACATGGACGCGATCGATGCGGTGCTACGCCGCTGGGCGCATACCGGCGAAGCCGCCGGTGGGAGGTACTTCTGGTCGACGGACTTGGTCATCGTTCCCCGGCCAGGCATAACCGCCATGATCGAGGCGATCGACGGGCTTGTCCGTGACGAAAACATCGACCAAGCATGCCAGGATCCCCGGCCCGAACGACAGCCCGGATGCCGCGTCATGGCGGCAACCCTGACCCGCCGCAAATCCAGATTGAGTGGCAAGAAACGCACGCCGACAGGTGACAGGTCACGGGCATCGGCCTGTCTCGCCGGTCAGGGCTGGATGTTCTCCAGGTCCTCCAGAAGGCGCGGGTGCCTCGGCTCCCAGCCGAGCGTCTGCCGGGTGTGGGTGCTGGACGAGGGCTGGTCGGTCGCGAAGATCGGGCCGAGAGGGCCGTAGGTGTCCGATGGTACCGACTCGACCGGCAGGCCCAGCCGTCGGCCGATGACTGCGGCGATGTCACGCACCTCGTCGCCCTCGTCGGCCACGGCGTGCCAGGAGCTACCGGCCGGCGCCAGCTCCAGGGCCAGCCGGAAGAGGACTGCCGCGTCGAGAGCGTGCACGGCCGGCCAACGGTGTGCGCCGTCGCCCGGGTAGCCGGACACTCCGGTCCGGCGTGCGATGTCGGTCAGCAAACCGGCGAACCCACCTGTGCCCTGGTTGTGAACCGTGCGCGGCAGGCGTACGGCCGTGCTCCGGACCCCGCGCGAGGCCAAGCCCAGGACGGCCGTGACCGCGCGACCACGACCACCGACCGGCCCGTCGGTCGGCAGCGGGTCGGCCTCGGTGGAGGCACGGCCTGGCACATAGGGCGTACCCGAGACCGTGACGAAGGGGCGGTCGCTGCCGACGAGTTCCTCACCCAGGGTCGCGAGGGCGGCACTCTCTTCGGCGACCGCCTTCGCGAGGGCGTCGGGGCTGCTGAAGTCGTTGCTGAATGCCAGGTGGATCACGCCGTCGGCCTGAGCAACGCCGGTGCGAAGGATGTCCAGGTCGGCGAGACCTCCCCGCAGCGGTTCGGCGCCGGCCGCCTCGGCGGCCAGCGCGGACGCGGCGGAGCGGGCGAGGGCGAGGACGGTGTGGCCGTTGCCGAGTAGTTCGCCGACGACGGCGGAACCGATCAGGCCGGTGCCACCGGTGATGAAGACGCGCATGGAACTCTCCCGAAGTGATGGGACTCTTGTCCCGTCACACGCTACCAGGACGACGGGACAAAAGTCCCATCGCCTATGATGGCAATCATGGGTCGGTGGGAACCAGGGGCGCGCGAACGCCTCGTCGTGGCTGCCGTCGACCTGTTCACCGAGCAGGGGTACGACGCCACGACGGTCGCGCAGATCGCCGAGCGCGCCGGGGTCACCAAAAGCACCTTCTTCCGGCACTTCCCCGATAAGCGCGAGCTGCTGGTGGCCGGACAGGAGACGCTGAGCCGGCTGCTGGCCGAGGGGATCGCCGAGGCGCCCGGTAGCGCCAGCCCGCTCGAGGCGGTCGCTGCCGGTCTCGAGCGCGCCTCGAGCGCGATGGGCCCCATGAATCGCGAGCTCGCCCCACGCCTGAAGGCGGCCGTCGCCGCCAGCGCCGAACTTCAAGAACGTGACGCCCTGAAGAGCGTCAGCCTCGCGGCCGCGATGACAGCCGCTCTGGTCGCCCGCGGCGTACCCGATCCGACCGCGGCCCTCGCGGGCGAGCTGGGCGTTCTCGCCTTCAAACGGGGGTACGCCGAATGGTCCGAGGGCGACCGTGACGCCAAGGACGAGCTGGCCGGGTACACCCTGGCGGCCCTGGACGAGCTGCGCGCGGCGAGCGCATCGCTGGGCTGACCGGACACCTCACCCGAGCGTAGTCCCGGCGTCGTCGGGATCTTGACGCGCGAGTGGGGGGGGGCCGGCCGGCCCCCCCCGGGGGGCCCCCCCCGCCAGTGGGCCACACCCCCCCCGCCCGCCCCCCCGGGGGTTTGGGGGGCGGGGGGGGGGCCCCCCCCCCCCCCCCCCCCCCCCCCCCCCCCACTGGCATTGCAGACCTCAGCGCTCCTGCAGCACCGAGAGGATGTTGCCGGCCGGGTCGGCGAACCAGGCGATGTACGGCCCACCACCTCGGAACACGCCGCGCTCGTCCTGCTCGAATCCTTCGTACCGGGTCATCGTCACGCCCTTCGCGACCAGTTCATCGACGGCCGCGTCGATATCGTCGACCGGGAAGTTCAGGATCGTGTACGTCGCTGGGGTGTGGTCCGGCTTCGGGTAGACGATCACCGTACCGCCGGTCGCCAGGTGCAACGTGAGTATGCCGGACTGCTCGGTCACGTCGAGGCCGAGCGTGTCGCCATAGAACAGCTTGGCGGCGGCGACGTCGGGCACGGCGAAGCCGCTGAACGCCTTCGTCTTCGCGAACATTCTGTGCCTCCCTCCCGCACGACCGGGGTAGCCGCGCGTCACGGTCCATGCTGCCCTGCCAGGGGCGGGCGTGCACGTTCATTCACACGTCCATGCCGGTAGGTTCAGCCCGGTCGGTCTGTTCGCCGAGCCAGCGCAGCGCGCTGAGGCTGGGCAGGAAGGCGTACTCGCCGCCGCGGGTGGTGACGAACCTCGGCACGCCCTGCAGCCTGCGGCGGACGGGACGGCGGGGGATGGTGTAGTCGCCCGGGCCGTCGCCGGTGGCGGCGATCGGGTCGCGAGCGTCACCGGCACCGAAGAAGACGCCGTCGTTGAGCCACTGGGTCTGGGCGAACTCGAACTGGCGGCCAAGGTGGGCGCCGACGAACGTGAACATCAGGCCGCGGTCGGCGCCGTCGTCGTCGAGGACGCCGTCGGGCAGCAGCGGCCCGTACGCGGCGCCGCGGCGGATCATGCGGTGCAGGCGTGGCTCGCCGGCGACGGCCGAGTCGCGCGGGTTGGCGCGGCGGATGTGGCAACCGCCAGGGGTGGTGAACCCGTCCGGATCATCGCTGCCGAAGAGGAAGGCGTTGTTGCGGCTGCGGTCGGCGCCCAACGCCGGGTCGTCGCGCTCGGGTGCCAGCGCGAGCGGGGCGCCGCTGCGCCACCGGCCCATGACCTTGGCAGCAAGCAGCTCCTCGTCGTCGCGGCCGGTGGAGTTGTCCCGCAGGAACCGGCGGAACGCGGCGACATCCTGGCGCAGCTTGCGCAAGGCGACGTAGCTGCCGTTGCGGCCGAGGACATCGGGCCTGGTGGTCTGTACGCCCCCGAGCTCGTCGGGGTAACCGAGGACGAACTCGCCGGCCTTGAGGGGCGGCTCGAGTGGGTTCGAACCGGGGATGCCGCTGCCCTCGACGGCGGGGTGGCTGATGCCGTCGCGGTAGCCGAACGGCTCGGTCTCAGTCGGCAGGGCGTGACAGTCCTGCCGCCAGATCGCGGTGATCCCGGCCAGCTGTTCGTACGCGGGACGGGCCCGGTCGATCGCCGCCTCCAGCAGCGCCGTGTCCGGCGCCACGGCGACCAGGACGACGTGCACGTCCGGCGAGCCCAGCGGCGGTTCCCAGTGCTCGGGGCCGCTGGACCCGGTGTCGCCCAACGCGGTGGCGCGAGCGGCCATGCCCTGGCGGAACTCCCACGCCATCGAGTCCAGCGACTCCTGCGGTACCCCCAGCGCCTTCAGACCCTGGCAGGTGACGGCGACGCTGACCCAGGTCTCGCCGAGCGGACTGACGCCGTCGGCGGCGGAGGTCACCACGGCCGCGGCGCGGCGCATCAGCTCGCGGCCGTCGGCACGGCTGTCGATCCGGAACAAGAGGTGCGTCGCGGCGTACGGCGAGGGGCGTGGGCTGAGCACGCCGCGTTGGATGTCGTGCAGGTCCACGGTCTGGGCTCCGCGTTACCTGGTGACGACGTTGCGCCAGAAGTTGCGCAGGCTCTCGTCGGCGCCGAACAGCGTGCTGAAGATCGTCGAGTCGGCCATGAGGATGTCGCCGGCACGCGGGCCCGCCGCAGGGAGCCACAGAAACATGTTGAACTCGGTGTTGCCGGCCTCGGTGAACGGGTGCGGCTGGGACAGGTCGATCCGTTGGCGGCCCAGCACCCGTACCGCCTGTTCGTCGTCGGTGGTGATCGCGTAGTGCGGCAGGTGCATGTGGAAGTTGAAGCTGGTCACTCCGGTCAGCCAGCCGAGGGTGTCGAGATCCCGGTTGATCGACAGCGGGGCGATCCTCCCCGGCGCGGCCACAGCCGGGCGCAGCCCGTACCGGTTCTGCACCGGCACGCCGAGGCCCTCCATCAGCGAACGGGTGTAGCGGCCGAACCGCTGCTGGCGCGGTACGAGCGCATCGCCGTGGTGGTGATATTCCATGTCACGTACGGTGAGGTCGTCGCCGGCGCCGACGTCGTGGTGCGGGCCCAGCACCAGGCGGGTGCCTTCCCGGTTGACCCACCCGCGTACCGCGTCGACTTCCTCGGCGGTGGCCTCCTGTCCGGTGATCATGTGGTCCAGGCCGAACACGAACAGCGTGTCGGTGTCAGCGAGCACCCGCTCGTCCAGCGGCGTGACGAACCCGGCCTGGTCGACGCGCTGGTATACCGCCACCGGGTGCCCGGTGGTCTCGGCGGCGAAGTCCTGGAACGGCGCCCACGCCCAGAAGAACAGTTCGAGGGACCCGGCGATGCCCTGCTGGAACCGCATCGGATCAGCGAACTTCGGATCCTCGTAGGCGGGCCAGGTCACCCGGCGCACCTCGGTCATCGTGGAGAACCGATTGTCCAGCTCCTGGGGGTCGTGACCGGCTTCGGCGGGATAGCTCCACGTTATGTAGATGCTCACGCGGCGCCGGCCGGGCGTGTACGGTCGCGGTTGGTGCCTGGTGTTGTAGACCCGCGCGGTGGGCTGATCGGTCATCGGGTCCTCACTGGAGCTGGTCGAGCATCTCGGACAGAGCGTGCTTGATCCGCAGCGCCTTCTTGATCTCGTCGGCGGTGACGTACGGGTACTCGCCGTATTCGATGAAGCTCGGGCACTGGTGCTCACGCACGAACCGGACGAACGCCTCCGGGTTGGTCCTCCAGTCCTCCGGGAACCCCTCGAGATTCTCGAACGCCGTGCTCACCCCCGACTTCGTGAACAGCGCGACAGCGTCCTCGGTGTACTTGTCGAAGTCGGTGTCGAAGATGCCCTGGTACATGAACCTGGTGTCGTCGTCGAACAACACCCACCGCAGGTAGTGCAGCTTCAGCGGCGCCAGCAGGTACGGGTCGGCCTCCAGGGCCGCGGCCAGGGTGCTGCCGTACGCGCGCATCACGTCCGCCCCGCCGGGCTTCACCGTCGCGATGATCGTGAAGCCGTAGCAGGCCGGCGTGCGCGGGAAAACCGGACCATACTTGCCCTGCTGCAGGTGGCTGGTGTCCTTCGGGATCACCATCGCCGCGGGCTTGATCTCCATGCAACGCTCCATCGCCGAGCAGGCGAAAGCCCGTCACCGTCCCGCCTGCAACGTGAACGCGCCCTTCTTCCCTCACTCAACATGTCTGAAACCCGAAACCAGTAGTGAGGAGTGGTGTAGCGGCGGCGGTCACTCGAAGATGTGAACGGCTTCAGTGCAGTGCGATCTTGAGCAAGATCATCACGACGCCGAACATGCCGGTGACCGCTGCCGACGCCAGTCGCTCAGGGCCGGTGAGTTGACCATGTCGACCCACTTCCCAGCCGGCCAGGCACAGCAACGCCGTGCTGCACACCAACGCCCAGATCACCGCAAGGTACAGGTCGATGCCTATCAGGCGCAGAACGACGAGGACGACCACGGGCAGAGCGGAGGCGGTCACGATTTCCCATCCGGTGGTCAACTGTGGCCGCACTTGGCGCCATGCCGGCCGATGGCCTTCATGGATGCGCTTCGCCACCAGCCGGGCGTAGCGTTCGGCACCCCAATAGACGATGAGTGTGACCGCTACTGCTACGACGAGGGCCGTCGCCGAGCCGACGTGGGAGGAGGCCATGACAGCCGCGCTAACGATGACGCCGTAGATTCCGGCCGCCGTACTCTCCTCGGTGGAGCCGGTCAGGTGGACACGTCTTGCGATCGAATGCCGGCGACGTCTAGGGAATGCCATTGCCGTACCTTCAGTCGTGCCAAGGCTTCTGATCATTCGTAAGAGGTCGTTACGTGGTAGTCGGCTGCCCATACGGAGGTCATTGTGCCTGCAGCGAGGGGGTCGAGGACCGCGATCGCAGGAGTGCCGGTGTTCCAGTCCGTGGTGGGCGAAACGGCCTCGAGACCGCTGTACGCCGTTCGTGCCCCGGTACGTGCCAGGACGAGGTCGTTGAGGGCATGCGGAGGCGTGGGGTCAACCGCCAAAGAGTGGGTAGCTGAGTCCGACTCCATGCTTCGGATTCAGGAGGCGATCAGCTCATGGCCACGTTGTCGACCAGCGAGGCCGAAACCACACCCTTCCACGCACTGTCGGTCGATGACGCACTCGCCGTCGAGCACGTCGAACTGCTGACCGGCCTGTCAGCCGCCGACGCGTTGTCGCGGCGTGCCACGTATGGCCCGAACCGGTTGGCCGAGTCACGCAAGGAACCGTGGTGGCGGGCGTTCGTGCGACAGTACGCGGATCCGATGCAAATCGTCCTGCTGTGTGCCGGGATCGGCAGCCTCTACCCGCTCAAGCAGTTCGGCACGGGGATCCTGTTGCTGGCGCTGACGTTGTTCAACGCGGTGCTCGGGCTGCGCCAGGAGGGCAAGGCCGCGGCCGCCGTCAGCGCGCTGCAGAAGATGATGATCGTCAAGGCACGGGTACGCCGCGACGGGCAGCTGACCGAGCTCGCGGCCGAGGAGCTCGTACCGGGTGATGTCGTGCAGGTCGAGGCCGGTGATCTGGTACCGGCCGACGGGCGGCTGGTGAGGACCGCTGGGCTCGAGGTCGACGAGTCGGCACTGACCGGGGAGAGCGTTCCCGTCGTCAAGGACGCGGACACGGTGCCCGGGGCCGGTGCGGCGCTCGGCGACCGGGTGGACATGGTGTACATGAACACCAACGTGACGCGGGGTACGGGTGAGCTCGTGGTCACGGCGACCGGGATGGCGACTGAGGTCGGGCACATCTCCGGGATGCTGCAGGCGGAGCCGACCGCCGAGACGCCGCTGACCCGGCAGCTGTCGCGGCTCACCAACCAGATCCTCGTCGTCGCCGGCGTCGCGCTGGTGCTGTCGATCGCGCTCAACCTGGCCCGCGGCAACCCGTTCAACGTGGTGTTCCTCGCGGCGATCGCGTTCGCGATCTCGGCCGTCCCGACCGGTCTCCCGGCGGTCGTGACCACGATTCTGTCGCTCGGAACCCAGCTGCTCGCCAGGGCGAACGCGATCGTCAAGCGGCTGCGGTCGACCGAGACGCTGGGATCGACCTCGGCCGTCAACTCGGACAAGACCGGAACGTTGACGCTCAACCAGATGACCGCCGTCGAGCTGACCATCCCGGGCCGACGGTACGTGGTGTCGGGCAGCGGATACCGCACCGACGGCGACATCCGGCACGCCGCCGGTCAGCCGGAGGTGCCGTTGGAGCCGTTCCTGCTGCCTATGGCTCTGGCCTCCGACGCGGCAGTGAGGGACGGCGAGCTGATCGGCGATCCCACCGAGGGCGCATTGGTCGTGCTCGCCGAGAAGGGCCACCTCGACGTGGCGTCGACGCGGCAGCGGTACCCGCGCGTCGCGGAGGTGCCCTTCGACGCCGCGTACAAGCTGATGGCGACGTTCCACCGGATGACCGACGAGTCGGGCACCGACGTCGTGCGCTGCTTCGTCAAGGGCGCACCGGACCAGTTGCTCGCGCGCGCGGCGTCGGTGGTCACGCCTGGCGTGGCGCCGGCCCCGCTGGACGACGAGCTTCGCGCACGCTACATGGCTGAGAACGAGCGGCTCGCCGAGCAGGGGCTGCGGGTCATGGCCACGGCGCGCAAGGACTTCGACCCGGCGGCGTTCGACCCGCAGGCGGACCTCCTCGACACCCTCGACCGGCTGACCCTGCTCGCCCTCGTCGGCATCGTCGACCCGCCACGGCCCCAGGCGAAGGCCGCGATCGCCACGGCGAAGGCGGCCGGGATGCGGGTCCGGATGATCACCGGCGATCACGCCGTCACCGCGGCGGCGATCGCGCAACAGCTTGGCATCGACGGCCGGGCCATCAGCGGCGCCGAGTTCGCCGCGATGGGCGACGAGCAGCTGGCCCGCGAGATCGACCACATCGGGGTCATCGCGCGGGTGACGCCCGAGCACAAGGTACGCCTGGTGGAAACCCTGCAGCGCAAGGGCCACATCGTCGCGATGACCGGCGACGGTGTGAACGACGCACCGGCCCTGAAACGCGCCGACATCGGCATCGCGATGGGGATCACCGGCACGGAGGTCTCGAAGGAGGCCGCCGCGATGATCCTCACCGACGACGACTTCGCGACCATCGTCAAGGCCGTGGAGATCGGCCGGGCGCTGTACGACAACCTCAAGCGGTACGTCTTCTTCCAGATGGGCGTCCTCATCGGGTTCATCGCCACGTTCCTGGGCGCCAGCATCTTCAACATCGCCTCCGGCGTGCCGTTCCTGCCGCTGCAGACACTCTGGGTGAACTTCACGACCCAGGTCTTCCAGGCCATCGGCCTCGGCTACGGCAAACCGGAGCAGGACATCATGCGACGACCGCCCCGCCGTGCCGACGAACCGCTGCTGACCACCCGTACCCTGCTCTGGCTCGCCGTCGTCGGCCTGGTGCTGGGCGCAACCACCCTGGCTGTGATCGCCTGGGCCGACCGCGGCTACGGAACCGACGTGGCCCGCACCATGGGGCTGACGACGTTCTCGATCCTCAACCTGCTCCTGTCGTTCACCGTCCGCAGTGACCTACGCTCGATGTTCAACCTGGACACCTTCGACGACCACCGGTTCCTCGTCACCAGCGGCATGTCGGCCATCGCGATCGTCCTCGCCACCGAACTCGGCGTGCTCCAGCGCATCCTGCACACCGTCAGCCTCAACCTCACGCAGTGGCTCGTGTGCCTGGCCGCCGGCGCAACGGTCATCGTGGTCACCGAGCTGCGCAAGCTGGTGCTGCGTCACCGTGCCGCGACGGCCGGCGCCTTGGCCCCGGGATGAATGCGACGAACGGAACGCACACCATGACCGATCAGAAAACCGGCCGGACAGCCGAGCGGATTGCGGGGTTGATCGCGCGGTTGCGGGTGCCGCCCGGCGCCAAGGTCCGGTTGCCGGGCCGGTACGACCCGGGCTACACGGCGCAGCTGGCCGGCAAGCGTGACGGCGCCGAACTGCTCCAACGGGGCGGCCTGCTGACCGAATACCAGGCGAGGCTGGCCGCGCAGGACAGCCACGGCGTCCTCGTGGTGCTCCAGGGACTCGACGCCGCCGGGAAGGACGGCACGATCCGCCACGTCATGAGCGGCGTCAATCCCCAGGGCGTCCACGTGCACAGCTTCAAGGTGCCGTCCGCCGAGGAACTCGACCACGACTATCTGTGGCGCTTCGTGCAACGGCTGCCCGGCCGCGGCGAGATCGCCATCTTCAACCGCTCGCACTACGAGGAGGTCCTGGTCGTCCGGGTCCACCCCGAGCACCTGGAACACCAGAAACTGCCGGCCGCGGCGAAGGCCGGTGACATCTGGAAACGGCGGTACCGCGCCATCACCGACTGGGAACGCCACCTGTCCGACAACGGCTTCCACATCGTGAAGCTGTTCCTCAACCTGTCCAAGGAGGAGCAGCGCAAGCGCCTGCTGAAGAGAATCGAGCGGCCCGAGAAGAACTGGAAATTCTCCCCCGCCGACCTCCGCGAACGGCAGAGCTGGGACGCCTACCAAACGGCATACTCCGAAATGCTGTCGAACACGAGCACGGACTGGGCCCCCTGGTACGTCATTCCGGCCGACCACAAATGGTTCGCCCGGCTCGCCGCGGCGGCGGTGATCGCCAACGCCCTCATCGAGATCAACCCGCAGTTCCCCACGGTCGACCAGTCGGCGCGCCGGGAACTGCTCAGCGCCAAGGCGACACTGGAATCGGAGGCACCCGCGGACCGAGGCCGCACCGGCACCAGGCCGGTCAGCGCTCATGGCTGACGGGGTCGGTGGCGCCGTTGCAAGGCGAAGCTGATCTCGCCGGTACCGAGGATCAGAGCGGTGATGCCGGTGAGCAGCACCAGGATGCGAGGTGAGATGCCCGGCCAACCGACGAACAGCAGACCGACGACGACGGAGGCCGCACCGAGCACCAGCAGCCACACTCGCGTGCTCCCCTTGGCGAACAGACCGAACCGCTCCGTTACAAGCAGGCTCTGCGTAAGACGCTTCTCCCTGCACGACGAGACGGCCTCATCCAGCGCGGGTATCCGGTGGGGATCGCCGACACGACGATCGTCATTCCTTCCGGGCGAGGCGGTTCGGCAACAAAGTGACGATCGTTGCAGCTGAGCAGAGACGCCCGAACGGACAGCAGGCGGGGGGAGAGAGACAGATGTCCCTGGATATTCGTGGTCATCACGGTTCTCGTCGACGTCTTCCGTAGTCGCGACCTCAGCGGGTGGGCGTAGGCAGGCTGGACGGCAAGTACCCAAGTACCGCGGGCGGCGAAGGAACCGCCGAGGAGCTGTCCAAACTCGCCGAACTACGACAACGCAGCGTCATCAGCGCCGCCGAATTCGAACGAGGCAAGGGCAAGATTCTCAGCTGATCGGCACCGAAGGGCGGTGCCGCCGACCGGCGATCTGAGAGGAAGCATCATGAGCGATCTGATTGCAATCGGATACCGCGACGTGACCACCGCAAACGCCGCCCGGGAAAAGATCATCGAACTCCAGCGGCAGGGGCTCATCACCGTACGCGACGCCGCCGTGGTGGACGTGGGCCCCGACGGCAAGGTCCGGCTGCATCAGGCGACAAGCGCCACCGCTGTCGGAGCCGCCGGTGGGGCCCTGTGGGGTGGCCTCATCGGGCTGCTGTTCTTCGCGCCGTTCGTCGGTATGGCGGTCGGTGCGGCCAGCGGTGCGGTCGCTGGGAAGCTCACCGACGTCGGTGTGGACGACAAATTCATGAAAGACGTCGGCGCGGCGCTGCAGCCCGGCTCGGCGGCACTGTTCCTGCTCGTCGACCAGGTCACCGTCGACAAGGTCATGGCGGAGATGGCGAAGTACCAGTTCGGCGGCCAACTGCTGCGCAGTTCTCTGAGCGTGGACGCGGAGCAGCGTCTACGCGATGCCATCGAAGCCCTGCATCTGACGCCCGCATAATGAAATGAACCGCATGCGTCAGTAACCAGGCGGACCGTCAACGGCCGTGGGTTGGTCACGCTGGTCACTCTGCAGCCGCCTGAGCGCACACGGTCGCTGGCGCTCAGGCGGCGGGTCCTGGTGATCGCTGGGGCGATGAGCTGGCGGGCGGTAGCATCGTCGCTCCGCTGGATGGCGTCCTCGATCGCATGGTGATGCGCAGCTCGGCACGCATACCCGGGATCGTCACGGCGAGCAGTTCGTAGGCCAGCGCCGCCTGGAGCGGGGCGACGTCGTCGTCCGCGCTGACGGCCCATATCCAGTTCGCGGTGGCGGCCCACAGCCGGACCATGAAGTCCAGGCGCCCTGGCGGGGTGGGCATGGGCTGGAACTCGATGCACAGCACATCGCCCGCCTCGATGCTGACGAACACCACGTGCGTGTGCGGCGCGTACGAAGGATGTGGCCGCACCTCCTCAAACCCAGCGGCCACCAGCGCCGGCGCGATGCCGGCGACGAACTGTTTGAACTTCATGGCGTACTTCCGCGGGCATGCCACCAGAGACGGGCCGAACCTATTGCGCAGGTACACGTGGTCGGCGTCGGCAACCGGCGCGGAGCAGGACAGCTCTGCGGATGAGCCTGTCCACGCCAAGGACCACCCACGAAGGAAGCGAGTCCCCCCGCCACGCGCGAGCACGTCAAGATCGCATGAACTGTCATGGCGCGATCCGGTAGCTACGCACTGTCACCGCCGTCCGGCTCGTTGGCGCTTGGTCTCATCGCAATGTCACGCCGGGGCCGGACTGCCAGAATTGTGATTGAGGAGCCGGAACCCAGGGGGTGAGAAGACGTCATGAACGACTGGAACGACAAGATTATCGTTGAGTTTCGCGCCAACGCTGGGCAGGTAGGCGGTCAGTTCGCCGGCGCGCCGCTGCTGCTGTTGCACACGGTCGGCGCCAAGAGCGGCCAGCCTCGCGTCAATCCGGTGATGTACCAGAAGGTGGACGACGGCTACGCCGTGTTCGCGTCCAAGGCCGGTGCGCCCACCAACCCCGACTGGTACTACAACCTGCTCGCCCATCCGCAGGTCCAAGCGGAGATCGGTACGGGCAAAGTCGAACTGGTCGCCAGAGTCGCCGTAGGAGACGAGCGGGAACGGATCTGGAGCGCGCAGAAGGCCGCGTATCCAGGCCTTGCCGACTACGAGCGGAAGACCACCCGCCAGATCCCAGTCGTCGTACTGGAACCTGCACCGTAGGCGGAGACGGCACAACCCCAGTCCGCCGGATATGCGCCGCCCGCAGTCCGCGTGGTCGCTGCATCCGAGCGGTCACGGCCGCACAACTCACCAATGATCACCAACGAGGCCGATAGGTTCCGTCTCGTGGTCGGCGACGCAACCACGCATTCAGGATCGGTTATCGGCGAGCCGTACGCCTCGCGCGTCGACGCGTGCCGTGAGTTGCGGTGGCACGACGTCACGGTGTGTCCAGCCGCAGGACGAGCAGGTGCGCAGGTCCTGCATGATTCCGGCTCGTCCTGGCCACGCCAGGTCGAGGGCGAGCCACACATGCGCTGTCCGGTTGATCAATGCCGACCGCCGATCGGGCATGCTGGGTACCGTGAGCGATGGGTACATTCGTTTGATCCCGACTGACCGCGAGTGGCAGCCCTCGCCCGAGGGCGCCGCCGCGGCAACGGCCTACGTAGCCCGGCTGTTCTCCGGCCCCGAGGAGGATGTCGAGGAGGTTCAGCATGAGTTCTACGACCGGGTCACCCTGATCGATGCCGGCGAGAACACCGCTCGAATCTCGTGCTCGACCTGCGACCGGGACATCGACATGGAGTGGTTCAACGACCTGATCGACGAGAGCGGCGAAAGCTTTGACAGCCTCGACGTCTCCGCGCCCTGCTGCGGCGCGGCCGTTTCCCTGGCTTCGCTTCGTTACGACTGGCCGGTCGGGTTCGCCCGATTTGAGGTGTGCGCCATGAACCCGACCCGCGCCAAATACGAACTCGACGCCGAGGAGCTCGCCGAGGTAGCTGTACTCCTTGGTCATCCCGTCGCTCAGATACTCGCTCATTACTGACGTCAGGGCCTATTGCCAGCGGCCGTTGCTTGAAGAGTTGCACCAAGTCGAATGCCACCAAGATCGGATGCACACAGGTAGCCATGGTGACGGTGGCACTTCACTGGGAAAACCCGGACTCCACGACGAACCATTCGCCGGTACAGTACCTGGCGTGTCCCTCCAACGCCTCCTGTGGATGCTGGTCGCGGTCGCGGTCATCGCGGCCAACGGCATCGCGGCGAGCCGAGACTCCGCTGCAGCCGATGCGCCCTCGGCGGCTGCGCTGGCCGCTTTCCTCGGCTGCTCGGCGGCCCAACCGCGGCCCTATTCCGGGGCGCGGGAGACCGTCGCCTGTAAGGAGGGCGGCTTCGACGTTACGGTGATGACGTTCGATGACAACGCACAACGCGATGCCTGGGTGAACGACGAGAGGGTCATCGTGGTCAGCTCCGGCTTCGCGGGCATTCCGGCCGCGCTGGTCGCCGGTGACCGCTGGGCGGTGGAGACCGGCGATGTCCCCGCGGCCGAGCGGCTCCACGCGGTGGCGGGCGGGTGGCGGGTATGACCGCGAGCGCGACCGCTGGGCCGCCGTTCCGGCTCGCCGCCGGTGGGGCGGGCGCCCGTGTGGAGTGGGCCACGTGGGGCCTGCTCGCGGTGGCGGGCGTCTTCGCCGTCGTCGCCGCGTTCGACCTGGCCTATCTGCTGCGGGTCCGGGCCGCGCTGCCGTCGCCGGACCTCGACGTCCTGCAGGCCGGGCTGGGTCTCGGCACGAGCGAGATGGTGCTGTTCTTCGCGCTGCTCGCCGCCACTTTCGCGTGGTACCTGCTCAACGTCGCCGCGGTGCGCGGGCTCGGCGAGGATCCCGCCGCGGTCCTGCGCACGACCCCGATGACGCTGTTTCAGGTCGGCGCCGCGGCCACCCTCGTGGCCGGGGCGACGCTGCCCCACGCGGACTTCATGGCCGCACATGCGTTCGGCGTGCGCCTGCGGTGGATGATCCCCATTCTCGCGGCCCGGCTGGCGCTGGCGGCGCTGCTCGGCGTGGCCGTGCTCGGACTGCGCCGGCGGGTGTACGCCGCGATGCTGCGCTCCGGCGTGGCACCGCTGCCGAGCCGGCCGCCGGAGCGGATGACGCTGCTCGAGATATCCAAACGCGCCGCCCTGGTCGTGCCGCCGCTGCCCGTCGCCGGCGACGCGTGGTGGTCGGAGGTGGCCGACCGGGTGGCGGCGGCCGGCTCCGCGCTGCCGCTGCTGGAGCGGTCGGGCGAGGAGCGCCGCTGGCACCGCGTGGAGCCAGGCGCGGACCTGGCGGCGCTGCGCGAGTCGCTGCGGCCGGGCGCGACCGTCACCCTGTTCGCCACCGAACCGGCGGACGAGGACAGCTATGACCCCGACGCCCTGAGCGCGGTAGTCCGCTAGGCAGTGTCCTCAAAGGATGTCCGGGCGCGCCTTTGCATGCCGGGAAGCGGTTCCGCCGACCGCTCACGACGCCTGTCGAGATTGCGCTTCGATCCATTCCGGCGCTAACACCGACATCACGATCGAGTCCACTCGATGATCGTCGAACTTGAGGGCATCACGCTTCACACCCTCTACTTTGAAACCAGCCTTCTCGTACACCCTCCGCGCCCGCGGGTTGAAGGCATAGACCTCCAGGCTGACACGGTGCAGGGACACCACGGTGAAGGCGTACCGCAGGATGAGGCAGGTCGCCTCGGTACCCAGGCCACGACCGCGGCCATCCTGGCCGATGAGGATGCGGAACTGGCAGCTTTCGTTCGCAGGTTCCCAATTGTTGAGCACGACCTCTCCCACGCACATCGCGGAGTCGTTGTCCACGATCGCCAGATCGAGCCGATCGTCCTGGGCGTTCCGCGATCCGTACCAGCTACGCAGGCGGTCATCGACAATCGGGCGACGTTGCACTGTCTCTGCGGTGGAGTGCGCGCTGCCCGTCAATCGGAGCACCTCGGCGTCTGCGATTGCCGCCGCCATCGCCGGCAGGTCCTCGTCGCGGAATGGTCGAAGCGTGGTTCGTTCACCCGTCAGCACAGGCTTGGTCGTGAAGGGAGAGGACACATTCAGAATCGTAGGCGTCGCCGAGCGGCCGCCCAAGCGTGCTCGAGCCGGCGGACGTCGAACTCTCTGACTTGTACACCGGCCGGAGAGCCACCCGCCGGTCACCTCGACCCAGCCTGGCCGGGCTGCGCTCGTACATCAAGTGAAACAAGTAGTCATCTCCCCTCCTTCATGGACCTGGCGGGTGTGAAAATAGGGATGGGCCGATGAGCGTGCGGCCGGGCATAGAGTCAGGCGATGCCTGCCGAGCGCTTTCATGTCGCCGCCGCCGTCTACGGCATCCTGCGTGACCGAGGGCGAATACTGCTCATGCGGCGCGCTGCGACCGGCTACCGCGATGATCAGCTCAGCCTGCCGGCCGGACATCTGGACGGCGGAGAGGATGCGATCACCGCACTGATTCGCGAACTGCGGGAGGAGCTCGGCATCGAAGCCGACCCGCGCGGCTGCCGACTCGCGCTGCTCATGCACACCGCGCCGGAGGACTCTGACGATCACGAGTATTTTCACCTGTTCTTCTCGGTGGAGCGCTGGAGCGGCGAGCCGCACATCGCCGAGCCCGGCAAGTGCACCGAGTTGTGCTGGGTCGAGGCGTCGGCCTTGCCGTCCGACCTCGTCGACTACGTCGGGGCGGCGTTGGCGGCCATCGCACGGGGGGACCTGCTGGCGGTACATGGGTGGTGACGCGAGGAGCGGAAGGCATGCCGCAGCACAGCCTGTGGCATTCGGAACATCGGCGCCGCTGAGGATGCTCGGGCCGTGGGACGGATGGATTGAGCTGAGGCACTGTCCGGAGTTGGGTAGCTTGGCTGGGGGATCGATCGCTGGAGGTTGCCGGGGTGCCGTTGCCTGCGGACAGTCACGTGCACAGTGAGTGGTCTTGGGATGCGCGGAATGTGGGCTCGATGGTTCGGTCGTGCGCGCGGGCGGTGGAGATCGGGCTGCCGGCTATCGCCTTCACCGAACATCTGGATCACACCACTTGGCGGGTCGAGATCGAGGGCCCGTACGCCATGGACCATCTCACGGCTATCGCCGACCCGGACGGGATCCTGACGCCGCCGGCGTTCGACGCATCCCGGTATCTCGAGTCGATCGCACGCTGCCGCGAACGATTCCCGGATCTGCGGATCCTGAGCGGCTTGGAGCTGGGCGAACCGCATCGGCACGAGTCCGCCTGCACGAACGTCCTGCGATCGGGCCAGTTCGACCGGGTGCTCGGCTCCCTGCACACCCTGCCCGATCGGGGCGGCTTCGCCGAACCGTGGGGCATCTACCCGCACCGCGACGCGCATGAGGTGGTCCGCGACTACCTGGCCGGCGTGTCCGCCCTGGTCGCGGAGAGTGACCTCTTCGAGGTGCTGGCTCATATCGACTACCCGGTCCGCTCCTGGCCGACGGAGCGGGCCGGCCCGTTCGACCCAGCCGAGTTCGAGGAGGAATTTCGCGACGCATTGCGAGCGACCGCACAAACCGGCCGAGCGCTGGAGGTCAACACACGCCTGCCCCTGCAGGGCATCATCCTGACCTGGTGGCACGAGGAAGGGGGCGACGCGATCACATTCGGCAGCGACGCCCACACGCCCTCATTCGTCGGTCACGGGTTCGTGGAGGCGGCGCACATGGCCGAGGCGCACGGCTTCCGGCCAGGCAGGCACCTATACGACCTGTGGGGACGCGTGAACTGACGCCAGACCCGCCGCATCGCCCCGGTGACGCCGACCGGCACGATCACGGCACTCAGGACGCGAACGCGATGACGACGCCGGCAAGGACAGGGACCGGGGCGGGTAGACGCCGGCGCAGCCGAGGCCCCGCGATGCCCAGCACGACGCCGCCGATGGCCACCAGGACCGGCGGCAGGAACCCGCGGCGTAGTCGCTGACCAGGCCGGTGCCGGCCACGACGCTTTCGGGGTCGTCGCGGTCCACGTACACCGTGATGACCTCGCCCTTGGCCACGCCGGGGTCGTCGTACATCGAGCCGAGCGGCGCCGAGCACCATCAGCACTTCCGTGCCGAGCCGGACGCTCTGATTGCTCAGCCGTCGCACGGTCATGATGGGCATAACGGCCGTCGGACGGGAGGGCCACCGTGGGCAGCTCGTCGATGCACCGGCGGAGTCGGGTAAATGCTCCGGCCGCAGAGGGCCCGGTGTGGCGTTGGAGCGGCGTGCGAAACTGCAAACGTGGATCATGACCTGACGCCGGCGTCCCAGGCTCTGCTGCAGCACCTCCACGGCCGTTTCCCGGGCCGGGACGTTGCCGTTCTGGCGGCTGCCCCCGGTCCGATCCGCGACCGGGTGCCAACCCTGCACATCTTTAGCCTCGCCCCGCAAGAGGGCGGCCAGCTCTACGCGACCGCCGGCCTCTGGGACGCCACGCAGATGCACGGCCATGGCCTGGAATTCGTGCTCTACGCCCCGATCGCCGCCGATGAAGTACACGTCGAGACCCTGACGATGATCGCGTACTACCACGCCGCCGGCCACGATCACGCGCTCGACCTTGGCCACACCGTGCCGATCGGGCAGCCGTGGATTCCCGGGTCGGCCTGCGACCACCTGCTCGTCAGCCTGCCGTATCCATGGGGTCCGAAGCTGGAGACCTGCGCCGTGCCGAGCGGACACATCCGGGTCCTTTGGCTGTTACCGATTACCGAGGCCGAAAAGACATTCCGGCACACCCACGGCCTGGAGGCCCTCGAACAACGCTTCGAGACCGCAGGAATCAACCCCACCGACTCTCACCGGACTTCCGTGGTGCCCTGAAGAGCGGCAGCCTCTCCGGCACGAAGCGAGACCATGATCACGCGCCCACGTCTGCCGCGCTCAGCGCGCGCGGACGTGCCCGGGACGTTCAGACAGCGGTCAGCGTGTCGGTGTCACAATGAGCGAGCGCATCGTCGTTCTCCCAGAGGCGTACCTTGCCGTCGGTGCCGGCACTGGCGAGCCGGCCGGTGCGGTGGTAGGCGATCGACTGGCTGCTGTACGGACTGGGCGGGCAGAGCGGCGTGCCCGTGGCGGTGTCGATGAGCAGGAGGCCCTCGTTGCCGCCGGCTGCCAGGTGCATGCCGTCCGGGCTGAACGCGACCGCCGAGGCGCGGCCATGCAGGGTCACGGGTTCGCCGATTGATGTGCCGTACGGCAGCTGCCAGAGCGAGATCGCCCGGTTGTCGAGGCCGGCCGCCGCCACGAGCCGCCCGTCGCCCGTCGTCGCCACCTCCACGACGCTGCCGCCGCCCGGCACGGTGAGCGTGGCCAGCCGTCGGGCCGGCTGGTGGGTGAGGTCCCACACCACCACCGTGCCGTTGTCGCTGCCGCTGACCAGCCAGCTGCGGTTGCCGTTGTAGGCCAGTGCCCGGATCTTCCCGGGATGATCCAGCGGCGGCGCCACCTCCGCGCCGGTCTCGACGTCACGAAACACGATGTGGTCGCGGGTACCGATGGCCAACTGGGAGAGGTTGCCGAACGCGAGACCACCGCCCGCCTCGGGCACCTGGACGGTGGCGGCCGGCCCGCCGTGCACCGCGTCCCACACCTGAATCTGCGAGCGGTCGACGTCGATCCCGGCGATGAG
The DNA here is from genome assembly GCF_043197855.1 of Dactylosporangium sp. NPDC048998. Classification (NCBI taxonomy): domain Bacteria; kingdom Bacillati; phylum Actinomycetota; class Actinomycetes; order Micromonosporales; family Micromonosporaceae; genus Dactylosporangium; species Dactylosporangium sp. NPDC048998. The sequence goes on along the minus strand of NZ_JBICTV010000048.1, from coordinate 19,129 downwards.
GCTGCCGTCCTCGCTGAACACGGCCCGGGCAAGCGTAGTGACGTCCGGGTGCCGGAGCACCGGTCCATGCTGCGTGCACGTAGCCACATCCCAGATCCGAATCGCGCCGTCCTGCGACCCGCCGCTCAACAGCAGGTCATTTTCGACGTTGAAGCCGACGCTCGACACCGCACCGTGGTGATCACCAACGACGAGTGTCTGCTCCTGTCCGGCCGACTGCGGACGCCTCGAACCAGCCAGACCCGGCAAGCCGGGTGACGCCGCCGACCGCGGGGGCGGGGCCGAGCGATCCGTCGACACCACGCCCGTTGGGCGCAGCGTGCATCCCGCCAACGACAGCAGCGTCGCGACGGCCGTCACCCGCGCCCAGCGACGGTAGGAACCGGCAACGATCACCAGCACAGTCTCCCGGACCCCGGCCAGCGGCGGCCACGGGGTACGAACGCCTGCAGCGTCGGTCCGGATGCACGGATGGCCGCTGTCGGCGTGAGGTGGACGTTCGAGGGCGCAGGGTCGAGGACGCCGATGGCAGGCGACACGATCTGTCGCAATGGGCTCGATGACGAAGCCGATCGTCGCGGCGTGTGCGATGACGCTTGTCGAAGACTGCACCCTCCGCCTCGATGACCCTGTCGACGACCTGCTCCCGGAGCTGGCGGACATGACCGTGCTCGCCGATCCCAACGGGCCACTGGAAGACACCGTTGCGGCCAAACACGCGATGACGCTGCGGGATCTGTTGACCTTCACCCTCGGCACCGGCATGGTCCCTGCCGAGCCGGGAACGGCGGGTTGGTTGTCGGTCACCAGCGTAGGTTGGGCGTATGACGTTCGACATCGATCAGTGGTGCAAGCGCCATCTCGGCTCCCCGATCGAGGATGTGCTGTTCACCTCTGGCCACCTGTCGCGCGTCTTCGGCGTGCGGCTGACCGACGGGCGCGAGGTGATCGTCAAGGTACGGCCGGACTCGCCCCGCCTCGCCGCGTGTACCACGGTGGAGCGGGCGCTGTGGCGTGCCGGCTTCCCCGCCCCTGAGCCACTGACCGATCCGATCGTCGAGGACGGCCTGGCGGTGAGCGCTGAGGCGTACATCCCCGGGGGATCGCTGACGCCCGGGACCGACCACGCCCGCCGGTTCGCTGGTCTGCTGGCGCGATTCGTCGCTCTCGCGCCCCGGCCAGAGATGGTCGGCACCCTCGAACCGGATCTGCCGTGGACGGCGTGGAATCACCGTCTGCCCGGCGTCTGGCCGGCCGCGGACGACCGCGACGACGATCTCAACGCGCCCGAACACGTGACGCCGTGGCTCGACGACACCGGGGCGCGCGTCCGCCGCCGACTGAGCCGCTTCGTGCGCACCCCGGCCGGTCGCCGAGTCGTGATCGGGCACGGCGACTGGGAAGCGCAGAACATCCGCTGGGATGGCGACGAGCCGCTGGTGGTGCACGACTGGGACAGCGTCATGGCCGCCCCGGAGGCCGTAGTCGTCGGGCTGGCCGCCTCGGTGTGGCCGTGCGGAATGGTGCGCAGGGCCGCGACCGTTCCCGAGTCGGCAGCGTTCCTGGACGAGTACCAGCGCGCTGCTTGCCGTGCCTGGTCGGCGGATGAGATCGAAGCGAGCTGGGCCGCGGGCCTATGGGTGTACGCGTTCAACACGAAGAAGGCCGGCCTGGACGGACAATCGTGGCTGGCACCGGACGAGGCCGAGCGGAGGCTCGCACTCGCCGGTGCCTGAACCGTCCCGACCATGCCGCCAGTCGTGCACGGGTAGCGGGCCAATGTCCGTCACGCCCGGTGAGTGGCCCGCGGCGGCCGGGGGCATCCCTGACTGCGCGTTGTTGACGAGCATGGTGTGTTCGAGGTGGCCGGTCGGTCACTGCTGCTCTGCGCGGAGGTAGAGCCGGGGCCCTCCTGAGTGAAGCCGAGCGTCGACGGCGCCGGGTCCTGCCGGGTGAGGCACCAAGGGCGCGCGGACTGGGCGCCGACGCCGTGCGACCATCACTCGATGGACGACACCGCCGGTGGGGGTTCGATGGAACGCGCCGCCCTACGCGACGCGTTCCGGCGGCTGGGACTCGACGAGGGAGAGGTGGGGGTCTGGGCCGCGGGCGAAGCGGAGGAGGGCACCCCGCAGCTGGCCCGGTACCGATTCCTCAGCGCCCTGTGGCCGAAGATGATCGATACGTGGCGGCACGACACCGAACGGAACCGGATCGCCCGCCGCCTGCTGGCGGCCGGGGCGAACCACGAGGAGCTGATCCAGTTCGCGCGGGCGGTCGCCTACGACACCGTGTTCTCGATGCTGTACTACCTCGAGGACGACGGCCGCGACAATTGCGACGACCTGCCGGCCTGGGCACTGGTGCAGACTCGGGCAGATGGCCAGCCGACCGCCCAGGTGCTCGGCGCGCTGTTCGAGGACCTGCTGGGCCTGGACCCGTCCGGCAACGACGGCGCCGACATCGTGCCCCTGCTACCCGGCCCGTGGGTGAAGCAAGCAGACCGGACACCCGGCGACGACACGGCCTGACGATCAGGTGTACTGACCGCTCACGCGGCCGGACGCACGATTGTCTGATGGTGCTTCACGTGCCGTTCTCACTCAGCTGTTCAGCGACGAGTGCGAGCGGCTCCACGCTCCGGTGTGCGCGTGCGAGGACGACGGCACCTTCGGCGGCGGTCACCAGCATTGTGGCGCGTCGCGCGGCCTGGTTCGCCGTCAGTCCGAGTTGCTGAAATCGGTCAGCGAGGGCGTCGATGGCGGCTTGGAACGCAGCGGCCGCACGGTCGAGAAGGTCGGGGTCGTATCCCCCGATGACGACCCCGGTCGCTGCACAGCCGGCACGGAATCCGGTGCCCTCGACCACCCGACGCCAGATGTCGATATACCCGGTGACCACGTCGTCCGGCGTCTCGGCACGGAGCGCCCCGATCTGGTCCTGCATCCATCCCCGGGAATGGTCGATCGCGTGCTCGATGAGCTCCGTGCGGCCCCGTGGAAAGTAGTGGTAGACGGATCCGCGTGGGGCCCCGGTACGTGCCAGAACCTCCCGGGTCGACATGCCCTCAAGCCCTCGCTCGGCGATCAGCAGCCACGCCGCCTCGACCATCGCACTGCGCACGCTTTCAGACACGCCAGTCATTCTCCCCGACTCAACCCTGCGGCGATCATCGACCCTCGCGCAGCGTTATGCTATGTTACATAGCATAACGCGGATCGGGCACCCGATCACCGACACCCGGAAAGGAACGATCATGAGTCCCACCGGCCTCAACGTAGAGGTGTATGTTGCGCCGATGCGGCCGTTCGCCGGCGCTCCCGCGCAGGGCCCGGGCGACGAGCCGATGTGGTCGCCCATGAGCAGCGCCCTCATCGCCGGGGCCGAAGAGGGCATCCTCGTGGACACGCTCATCACCATCGATCAGGTCGACGGGCTCGCCGAGTGGGTGCGGAGGTTCGGCAAGCGCATCACCGGCGTCTACATCACTCACGGCCACCAGGACCATTGGATCGGTCTGGCCCGTCTGCAGGAGCATTTCCCCGATGCCCGCGGAATCGCCACACCCGAGGTGGTCGAACGCGCCCGCTTCGAGGCCACCAACCCAGGACTGTCCGGCTACTGGAGGGCCAGCTTCCCCGGCGAGCTGCCGCAGACACCCGTGCTACCCGAACCGTTGACGGCCGCCGAGTTCGAGCTGGAGGGCCACGTACTCCGGGCGGTGTCCGTGGGCTGGGGAGACACGGAGCACTCCACCGTCCTGCACATACCGTCTGCCGCAGCGGTGATCGGAGGCGACGTCGTGTACAACGGCGTGCACATGATGACCGCCGAGACCGACGAGAAGACTCGTGATGCGTGGATCGCCAGCCTCGACGCTGTCGCCGCTCTGAACCCGAAGATCGTCGTGGCCGGACACAAGAGCGTCGGTGCCCCTGACGGGCCGGAAAGCATCGGTGCCAGCCAGCAGTACCTTCGCGACTTCAGCCGCATCGTCAATGAAGGCGGCGGCGTGGAGGAGATCGTGGCTGCGATGCTGGAGCTCCACAGCGACCGGGACAACCCTCGCACCCTCTGGCACTCCGCTCGCACCGCCGTTGCCAAGCGCGGTTGAGGAGAGCCAGGCACCGCAGACGCTCAACCAGCGAGTGAGGAGCGATGCCGCATCGGCCTGCAGCACAAGCCGGCCGGAGCTGCGTTACCGGTAGCAGCGCTGGTTGCGCCAGAATCGATCGAGGCCGTACGCGGTCGCGGTCGAGCGGGCACCAGTCAGATCGAAGATGCCGGCGGTGACGGCCAGGCCGGCATCGATCGCATTGATGCGGGCGGTGGCGATCAGTTCGGCGACCTGCGCGCGTTGGTCGGCAGTCACCTGGTCGCCGAGGCTGTACAGCCGGGTCAGCGCGGCATCCGCGCGCTCGGTGAGGGCAGCCACGGCCTGTACGCGGGCAAGATATCCGCCGTAGGTCTGGAGATGAACGGCTCGTCGTGGCCGTGCTCGACCAGGGAGTGGAACCAGGGGCGGGTGTGCTGGCGGGTGTAGTCGGCCGCTTCCAGCAAGGCCCCTTCGGCGGTGCCGAGGTGGAGCACGCTGAACATCAGCTGGAAGTTGAGGACGGCCAGCGACCAGATCGGGGCCGGCGGCTCATCGAGCGGGCCGAACGCGGCGAGATGGGAATGGACGGGCACGTCGTTGAGCATGACCGCACGACTGGCGGTGAGGCGCTGGCCGAGCACGTCCCAGGCCCCGGTGAACTCGATCTCGGGGGCGCTGGGGTCGAGAGTAGCGATGTGCAGGGCCCCGGTGTCGCGGTGCAGGGCCCTCGTGAACAGGCGGTCGCAGACCGTCCGCCGGTGGCGAATCCGGACTCACCGGTAACCACGTAGCCGTCGTCGACCGGGACGAGCTTCGGCAGACCGAGCCGGAGGTGCCCGGCTGGCCCACAGCCACCGCTGGGCGGCGGTCTGCCGCAGTTCGTCGCGGGCAGCATCGGTGGAGAACGCTCGACAATTCTCAGCCATCCGTAGTGGTAGGCGAGAATGTGCGCGATCGAGGTGTCGGCCCGGGCGATGATCCGCGACACCTGGACCGCGGCCCGCCACGGAGCGCCCCCGCCGCCGAATGCCCCGGGGATGGCGAGGTAGACCCGGTTGGCCTTGGCCGCGTACGCCTTGTCGGCCGGGACCCGATCCGGACGGGTCCTGGGCCGGCCACCGCCAAGCCGAGGAACCCGGATCCGTCGCAGGACCGGCACGAACTGCGGGTTGCCACCCCGCTGCCCACCGGTCAGCAGCAGCACCAGCGGCTTACGCCTCTGCTCGCACGCAAGATAGACCTTCGTGGTGTCCACCCACCCCGCCAGACGGTTCCTTCTGCGCCGCGCCGTCCCGGCAGGTCCCGGCAGCGTGCTGGTGGGCGCGGACACTGGTGGAGTTCACGCTGAGGTTGCAGCCGATCCACCCGGCCGCGTCGCCGTGAGCCTGCAACGTGGTCAGCACCAACTGCCACGTCCCGTCCCGTGCCAACTGCGAAACAGCCCGTGCAGCGTCTGCCAGGGCGCGTACTCGGCGGGCACGTCACGCCACGGCGCACCGACCCGGATCCGCCACCGGATTCCCATCGATCAGCTGTCGCCTGCTCCACTTCGGCGGGACAACCCTTCGCCGGCGCGGCAGGCATCGACGGGGCAAGGACCGCCCACTGCGCGTCGGTCAGGTCCGCCGACGCCTTGAGTACCAGCCGCAGGGTCGCGCGACGCTGGGCGGCGAGTGCGCGTTCGCCGGGAAATCTCGAGCCGGGCAGGAAGTCGGCGTAGTCGAGGGCCTTCACGACGATTTGTCTCCGTCACGTCGCGCACGACGTGACGACCCGTATGACCTGCATCACGGGTGGGTAACGAAGGCCGCAAGATCGCCAGCGAGTCTTGACAGCCCGATCATGGAACCCCAATCTGGTCTTCTTGACGGACCAGTTACTGCTTCGAAGTGGAGACCCGAGGCGGCGAAGGATCGGTTCACGTCTTCACCGTGCCGTTGATGTCCGCCGCCCGAAGGTTCCGCCCGCGCTCTGACGTCCCGTCCCAGCCCACCTCGTCCCTGCGATTCCGACCCTCGCTCCGCGGGGTGCAGCACCAGCGAGCACGGCCAGCCGGCCGCGCCGAGTAGAGAAGGAACCCGCAAATGCCCAATAGACACCCCAAAGGGCGCCGTGCCCGGTTCACTACCGCCTTACTAGCCACCGTCGCCGCAGTCGCTGTCACCGCCTCCGCCTGCTCGTCCTCGCCGGATGGCGAGAAATCCGACGGCGGCACTCTGGTCGTGCAGAGCGGCCTGGCCAATTCGCCGGGCATCCTGGCCGTCTACCAGAAGCTGAACAAGCAGTTCGAGGACGAAAACCCGGGCGTGAAGATCGACTTCGTCGCGAAGAGCTTCGACGACCTGGCCTCCGTCGCCAAGCTTCAGCTCTCCGGCACCAACCCGCCGGATGTTACGCAGGTCAACCGGGGCTACCAGGCCATGGGCGCCTTCGTCAAGGGCGGCCTGCTGACCAACATGGACGACTACGCCAAGAAGCTCGGATGGGACACCCGCCAGACGGCCTCCCAGCTTCAGCTCAACCGATTCAGCACCGACGGCAAGCTGATGGGCGAGGGCCCGCTGTGGGGCATGTCGGCCACCACGGCATGGATCGGCCTGCTCATGAACACGGAGATCGCCGAGAAGCTGGGCATCACCGAGGCGCCGAAGACCATTGCGGAACTCGAAGATCAGATGCAGCGCGCCAAGGCGGCCGGGGAGATTCCGATGCAGTTCGGATCGGCCAACGGTGAACTGGCCGCATGGCTGCTCAGCGAGCTGCTGCTGGCCAAGGGCGGTCCGCAGGCCGTGCAGGACCTGGTCTTCCACCACTCGAACGCGACCTTCACGTCCGAGACCGCGGCCTGGGCCGCCAAGACCATGAAGTCCTGGGGCGAGAAGGGTTACTACGCGCCGGACTGGACGGCGTACAAGACCGACCAGGTGCTCGCCAACTTCATCTCCGGCAAGGGCCTGTTCTCCCTGACCAGCTCCCGCTTCACTCCGCTCAAGGGCACGCCGGAGCAGACCAAGAAGCTCCGGATGGTGTTCTTCCCGTCGGTGTCCGGGCAGGGAATCGCGGCCGTCGGTGCCGGCGACATTCCGTGGACCATCCCGGTGAAGGCGAAGAAGAAGGACCTCTCGGCCAAGTACATCGACTTCGTCACCAGCCAGAAGGCGGCCGAGCAGTTCCTGGCCGGTGGCGCCATCCCGTCGAAGCCGCCGGCGGACGCCGATTCCGCGATCACCGCGGCGAACCTGCCGGTCCCGTCACAGGACGCGCTGCGCAACGGTCTCAAGCTGGTGGGCGAGGGCACCCCCGTGCCGTACGTCGACTGGGGCGCACCGGAGCTGTACCCGACCATCTCCCGCACCTTCGACCAGCTCATGTCCGGCGCCCTCAGCGTCGACGGCCTGCTCGGGGAACTGCAGAAGTCCTACGGCCCGTTCGTGGAATCGCTGGAGAAGGGCTGACCGGCATGTTCCACCCGCTCGCGAAAGCGGCAGGGTCTTGACGGTAGCGTCCCGCCCCGTTCAACTGAACGGGGCGGGTGTCGCCGCTCGCAAGCAGCACAGGTCCAACGCCCTTGTCGGCTTCGGCTACCTCGCACCCGCGTTGATCTTCTACGGCCTGTTCCTGATCCTGCCTTTCCTGCACAGCATCTACCTGTCGTTCTGCGCATGGGACGGCATCAGCCCGTCGCGCTGGGTCGGTCTGGACAACTACCGAGCCATCCTGGAGAGCTCGCAGAACCGCGTGGCGTTCGGGCACGCGTTCGTGCTGATCGGCTTCTACGCGCTGCTCACCACGGCCTTGGCCCTGGTGCTGGTGGGCGTCATCGGCAGCACACGGATCCGAGGGCTGACCATTTTCCGGGCGGCGCTGTTCCTGCCGTACGTCATCGCCCCGGTCGTAACCGGTGTCGCCTGGCGCTGGCTGCTGGCCCCGGACGGTCCGATCAACTCGCTGCTGCGGGCGGTCGGCCTCGGCAGCTGGACCCGCGGCTGGCTGGGTGACTTCACCTGGGCGCTGCCCTCGGTCGGGCTGATCGGCACCTGGATGCTCCTCGGCCTGGCCCTCGTGCTGCTCATCTCCGGTGTGCAGCGCATACCCGTGGAACTGTACGAGGCGGCCCGGATGGACGGTGCGGGCCCCGTCCGCGAGTTCTTCGCGGTGACGCTGCCCAGCATTCGCAACGAGATCACGGTCGTCATGGTGCTCGCGGTCACCGCCGCGCTGCGCAACTTCGACCTGATCTACGTGACCACCCAGGGCGGACCGGGAAGTTCCACCGAGGTGCCATCCTTCCTCGTCTATCAGAAGGCGTTCTTCGTCGGAGACCTCGGCGTCGCCTCAGCCATGGGTGTGCTGCTGACCCTGGTGATCCTCATGCTGACCATGCTGATCCTCCGCCCCTGGAGAAAAGGATGAGAACGACCCGGGCACACGCCCTCACCGGCCAGGTGATCGTCACCTGCGCGGCCGCGATCGCGGTGGTCCCCCTCATCGGCGTCGTGATCATGGCGTTGGGGGAGCCCGACACCCAGGACAGCACCATCAGGCTGAGCAGCTCCTTCCACATCGGCAACTTCAAGGCCGTCTGGGACCTCGCCGACATGGGAACAGCCCTGGCGACAAGCCTCAAGGTGAGCATCACCGCGACGCTGCTGACGCTGCTGCTCTCGGTGCCCGCCGGCTACGCCCTCGCCCGGTTCCGGCTCCCGATGCGGAACATGCTGTTCCTCATCCTCCTGGCCGGACTGATGCTGCCGAACGAGTCGCTGATCATCCCGCTCTTCTTCGACTTCCGCGAGGTGGGGCTGGCCGACAACCTGCTCGGCGTCATCCTGGTGGAGACGGCGCTCGGCCTCCCCTTCGGATGCTTCTGGATGCGGACGTTCTTCCAGGACGCACCATACGAAATCACCGACGCCGGACGGGTCGACGGGGCCAACAGCTTCGTCATCCTGGTACGCCTGCTGCTGCCGATGGCAGTACCGCAACTGTTGGCGCTGACCGTCCTGTCATTCGTCTGGACCTGGAACGATCTTCTGGTGCCGCTCGTCATGCTCTCCGGCGGCCGCGAGCTGACGGCACCGATGACATTGGCCACCTTCCAGGGCCAGTACACGACGGACTACACCTACCTGTCCGCCGCCGCCATCCTGACCGCCATCCCCGTCATTGCCGTGTACCTCGTGCTGCAGCGGTCGTTCGCCCACGGGATCACATCAGGCGCGATGAAGGGGTAGTCGCTAGGCCTCGGCCCTTCGTCAAGGGCTGTCCGCGTGGTGGATCATTGGAACACATCAGGTCCACTGTGGACAGAGAGCAACAGGCGGTTGATCTGCGTTTCGCAGCTCAACCGCCTGTTGGCCTTGCACGCTCGGCTAACCAGCACCGTCCGTCACCACGGGATGTGAGGCAGAGCCGGAAAACTATGTGGAAGTGGGCATCGGCTTTCGCGGTCGACTATTTCCGGCGTCCAAGCGGGGTCACGGTGTCCTCCACAGCAGCCAGGTGAAGCTTCATCGCTTCAGCCGCCGCATGAGCGTCGCGCTGCGAGATGGCCGCAAGGATTGCGTCGTGCTCGTCGGCCGCCTGAGCCGCCCGGCCCGGAACGATTGCCGCGGCTATAGCTTGCTCCTGCAGAACCGTGCGGAGTTCTGAGACCAGCCGGGGGAACAGAGGGTTGGCGGTCGCCGTGGCGATGGCTACGTGGAAGTCGGCATCGATGCCGACCCGTATGGAGGGATCCTCCTCCTCACGGAACCTTGCGAGCAGCGCGGTCATCGCCTTGAGGTCCGCCCGGGAACGGCGCTCCGCCGCGAGGGCGGCCGATGGCACCTCCAGCGTCCTGCGCACCTCGTGCAGGTCGCGGGGAAGGTACTTGCCGGTCAGTAGTTGGGACGGCGCGAACTGTGCGTCGACGAAGGTGCCCTTGCCAGCATACGAGCGGGTGAGACCAAGCGCGCTCACACTGTGGAGCGCTTCACGGATCACTGAACGGCTGACCGCAAATGACTTGGCCAGCTCGGCTTCGGAGGGCAGCCGCTGGCCCACTGCGAACTCACCGGACTCGATCAGTTCAACGAGTTGCGATCGCACGTGTTCCGCGGCTGTTCGTTGCGCGACGGGGACCACCTTCACGGCTGCCAGGTTAACAGGCTGCCGGGCAGCTGACGACCGGTCAGAACGAGGCATTGATCCGCACCGGCACTGACCAGGTCGACTCGCACGGGCTGCCTGAGGTGTACACCAGCGAGCGAGCCGACAGATCCATCACTATCCCCGCGACTGTGCAGGTGCGCTCGGCAGCGGGTTGGGTTGCGTCTGGGTGTTGGCACACGCTGTACGGCGCGTCTGCGTGGTCGGTGAGCGCCTCCTGCAAGCTCTCGATCGTGTGCGTGCGGTGTTGCTGAATGCGCGCTGTCAGGTGCTGCAGTCGGTTGCGCGTGTGCGCCTTTCGCTCGAGGTAGCGGTCCACCCCGGTGAGACCGTCGACCAGGAAGTGGTTGGCGTGCGTGACCGCACCGTCGACGGGCGTGATGGCGCCACACGCACCATCGCCTGGTCCGGTCTCCACGTCCACACAGAACCCGCCCGCGTCGGCGATGAGATAGTTTGCGGAGTTGGCTCGTGATGTCGACTTGATCCGCTGTGCGGCCTCCGCACCGCTGTCACTGTCGAGAACTGATCGCAGCAGCACGTGGTAGGGAACGCCGAACCGGCCCTCGTCCCCGTCCGAGATGAGGGTGTTGGTGCACAGGCCGACACCGCTGGAGTTGATCCCGACCTTCGCCAGCATCCCGGCCTCGACCACCGTGACGAAGTCTGGGCCGTCGTCACGGAGCACTTGGAGCACGATCGCGCTTTCCCGGGCCCCCTCGATCCAGTCCCAGTTCTGACCCATCAGCGTGGTACCGGAAGCTGTGCGTTCGGGTGTCAGCGCGAACGACGTGCACTCGGTGGCGGCTACGGCCCTGGCACGTCCCGGAGCTGCGAACATGATCTCGCTGCGGGTGTTCAGGGCCAGGATGTCGGCCACCTCGACGCCGGCCCCGCGGGCGATCGCCCGGATCTCGCGCGCGGACGCCGGTGAGAAGTCCTCGATGGGATCGGCGAACCGGAGTGCGTGTCGTCGCACGGTTGGCCAGTCCCACGACGCGTAGTGCATGAACACGTCGGCATAGGTCCGCAACGCGAGCTCTATCCGGGTCCTCGCGGCGAGCCCGTACTGGTATCCGCGCTCTTCCGGGTCGCCCGTGACGGTCACGATGTCGTACCCGGAGGCGACTGTCCGCGCCATTCCCGCACCTCCACTGTAGCTCCTAGTTCCGCCTGCCTAGCAGGCTATCAGGTTGTATGACAGGTTGTCCTTGTCGGCAACGCCATCGTTGCTACACTCTTGTCTGGCTGTCAGACAGGAGTTGCTTGATGCGGGTGGACCTTCCCCTCGATCGGCTCGTGCAGTACGAGTACCCGTACCCCGAGCCGGACGACTTCGACTCCTTCTGGAGCCGGACACTGCACGAACAGCGCGCCCATCCCCTGGATCCGCGTTTCGACCCGGTGGACGCACTGGTGCGGACCGTTGACGTGTACGACGTCACCTTCGGCGGGTACGCCGGGGACGAGGTCAGGGGGTGGCTGCTCCTTCCGCACGAACGCACCGGTCCCCTGCCGCTCGTGGTGGAGTACCTGGGATACGGCAGCGGACGCGGGCACCCGGTCGAGTCCCTCGCCTACGCCAGTGCCGGGTTCGCCCACGCCATCATGGACTCCCGCGGACAGGGCAGTGCTCTGCGTGCCGGCCACACCGCTGACCCGCATGGGGCGGGACCCTCCGCGCCGGGGTTCATGACCCGAGACATCCTCGACCCCGAGCGCTACTACTACCGCCGCCTGTTCACCGACGCGTACCGATTCGTCGATGCGGTGGCAACCCACGAGGCCGTGGCGCGCGACCGGATCACGGTGACGGGACGCAGCCAGGGCGGCGCCTTGGCGCTCGTGGCAGCCGGCTTGCGCGACGATGTGCGGCTGGCGATGCCGCATGTGCCGTTCCTGTCTGCCTTCCGGCGCGCAGTGGAGGTGACGGACCACAGTCCCCACGGGGAGATTGTCAAATGGCTGGCCGCCCACCGCGGTTCTGCAGAGCGCGCCTTCGAGACTCTTGCCTATTTCGACGCCGTATCCTTCGCCCGGCGAGCCACCTGCCGCGGCGGGTTCTGCGTCGCCCTGCACGACGTCGTGAGCCCACCCTCCACCGTTTTTGCTGCATACAATGCTTACGCCGGGCCCAAAGAGATGACCGTGTGGCAGTTCAACGGCCACGAGGCGGGAGGGCCCGAAGACATCTTGCGAACCATTCGAGCCGTCCGAGAGTTGGTGCAATGACCATCGTCGACTTTCACCACCACGCACCACTGGCGTCCTATGTCAGCCGGTTGACCGCCCTGGGAATCCAAGCGCAACCCGGCGCCCCATTTCCGACGTGGGAACCTGCGGACTCAGTCCGGGTGATGGACCGGTTAGGCATCGACCTGGCCGTCCTGTCCGTCGCTTCGCCTGGGTTCTACTTCGGCGATCAGGCTTTCACCACATCCCTGTGCCAAGACACCAATGACGAGTTGACCGAAGTGGTGCGCGACGGCAATGGGCGGTTCGCAGCAGTCGCATGCCTGCCCCTACCCTCGGTCGACGCCGCGCTCGCCGAGGTCGAGCGGGTGTTCGACCGACCGGAGTTCGTCGGCGTCGGCTTGCTCACCAGCTATGCCGGGTCATACGTCGGCCACCCCCGATTTGACGGCCTTCTGGAGGCTCTGAACGACCGCGGTGCTCTTGTCCATGTGCACCCGGTGCTGCCCGCATGGTGGCCCGAGGGCGAGATCCCCATTCGGCCGTCGGTACTGGAGTACCTCTTCGACTCGACGCGCCTCATTACGAATCTTCTCCTCACTGAGGTGCCGCGGAGATTTCCGCGCGTCCGGTGGATCTTCTCGCACTGCGGCGGCGCGATGCCTGCCGTCGCTCCACGAATGGTTCTGGCCGAAGGTATGCCGGAGCTCGCGACCGTCGCTCCGCAAGGTGTCCTGCGCGCTCTGGCCGCGTTCAGCTATGACACAGCCCTGTCCCACACCGCTGCTGACCTCGGCGCACTGCTGTCCTTCATCGACGACTCGCGGGTGGTTCTCGGCACGGATTTCCCGTTCTCATCGGCCGACGAGGTGGCTGAGCGTTTCGCCCTCTTGCGCGAATTCCTCGGCGACACGCACCGTTCCGCAGTGCTCAGCGCGAACGCCCGGGAACTCCTCGGTGGCCGCAGGACCGTCGACTGACGATCGTTTGAACGCGGTGCGGCAACCCGGGTTCCGCAGTTCGTAGTCACACATGGGCCGGGGGCAGGAGGTGGCGTGTGTCTACGCCGCCCCGGCCCTTCTTGATCTTGATCAGGCGGGGTCGAAGGCCGTGACCCGGGCTGGCGGCTGGATGGAAAGCGTCTGGTAGATGGCCATCTGCTCGGGCGTGAGCGGGGTGGTCTGGGTGACCGTGCCGGCCGGGCCGGCGAGGGTGAGCTGGGTGACTCGCCCGAGTTGCCGGTTGATGTTTCGCCAGGTTTGACCGCTGGAGCGTTCGGCGACGCGGGTCAGCAGCAGGGCCAGCCAGCAGATCAGCACGTGCGCGCGGATGCGGTGTTCAAGGCGGTGGAAGACCGGGCGGAGCGGCAGCTGTGTCGTGAGGTCACGGAAGCCGCGTTCGGCTTCCAGGAGGTTCTTGTAGCCCAGGGCGACGTCTTCGGCGCTGATGTTCGGGTCGGAGGTGGCGATGAGGTACTTGCCGTCCAATCGGGCCTCGGCCTTGGCCTTCGCCGTGTTGACCTTCAAGCGTCCGTTGGGCTGCTGGACCAGCCAGCGTCCTAGCGTGGGATGGTCGCGCAGCGCGCACTCGGCTCGCACGTGGGCGGCCTCGTTGCGGGCCCGGGTCCTGTCGCCGCGGGGACGGCTGGCGTCGCGGGCGCGCTGCTCGCCGATACGGGCCAGTTCGGCCTGGATGCGGGCGATCGCCTCGTCGCGGTGCTGCTGGTCGCGCTGCGCCTGGTCGGGGTTGTGGCAGATGACGAACCGGGCGTCCTGACCATCGAGGCGGACTTCCCTGACCCGCAGGTTGTCGCGGACGTGCTGGTAGCGGCCCTGGCGGGACAGCACGGCCTCGACGAGGGGGTTGCCGTCGCGCATGCGCATCCCGGCGATGTAGTGCCCGCCGGCGCGGCGCAGGTAGGCCAGGTTGTCCGCGGAGGAGAAGCCGCGGTCGGCCACGGTGACGACCCGGCCCAGCTTCCAGTCCCGCAGGTCGTGGCGGACCTCGGCCAGGACGGACTGGTCACCGGCGTTGCCCGGCCAGCACCAGCAGCGCACCGGGATGCCTTCCTTGGTCACGGCCAGGCCTATGACGGTCTGCGGTAGGTCGCCGCGGTGATCGTTGGCGTGGCCGAACCGGCGGAAGGCGTCGTCGGCCCCGCCTTCATCGTCGCGTTCGAAGTAGGTGATGTCGAAGAACAGCAGGTCGACTTCCAGGTTGAGCAGGTTGGCCACGGCGAAGAACACCGACTCCTGCACCCGGTCCTGGGTGTCGGTGTCGACGAGGAGGTCCATCGCCCGGTAGGCGTGGTCTTCGTCCATCGTGGACAGTCCCGGGACGGCGGCGTCCTCACGCACCCATTCGGCTGCGGACAGCTTGCTCATCGGCGCGACCGCCCGGTTGGCGACCAGCGCGAACAGCACCCGTTCCATGTTGGTGGTGAACCGCCGCGCGTCGGTTGCCGCTCGTACTGCCGTGCCCACGTCGAGGCGGTGCCACAACCCGTCCAGCAGCCAGGTGGCCCCGATCGTGCGAGCGTCGACGACCTCCAGCGGCGCGGCACCGGCGACCGCACCCGCCTCCACGGCGTCGGTCAGCCCGTCACTGTCGCCGAAGTGCTTGTTGATCGACGCGGCCAGCCGGCGCAGTCCGGCCACGTCGACCTGGTCGACCCGGCCCAGGTTCATCAGCACATCCGGCTTGATCCGCCCGTCTAGCCGCCGGTTGTGCGCCAGTGCTACGTAGCGCACCATCGTGCCGTCGGCGTTGGTCCGCGACGTGAACCGCAGGAACATGACTACGACTCAACCATCCTTGACCTGCTAGCACAAGGACAAGATACTCGGTCGTGTTACTACACTTTCAGTCCGGCGGGCCGCTCCACGACCCGCTGAGGACCCCCTGGGCGGCAGCAATCCACACCCGACCGCTCCCGTGTGTCTACCAACTGCGGAACTCGGGAGCAAGGAACTTCGTAACGAACAGAGCGGAGGCTCTTGCGATCCACCCCACCACGGTGCACCCTAAGGGGCAACCTATCGGGCTGTCTGACAGCCGGGCAGGTTGACAAGTCGTCCGGAGGCACCGCGTACCCCGCGCTTAGCAGGTCTTCGGTCCCCAGCAGAGGAGAGCAGGGATGCGTGCAAGGAACAATTGGCGCGGCCGGGTCGCCGTTGCCATTGGGCTGACGGGGGCCCTCGCCCTCGCGGCCTGCGGTGGGGCGAATGACTCGAGCGGAACCGACTCGGGCGAGATCAAGGGAACGATCGACTTCTGGATGGGCGACCCCATTGGGGACGCCCAGCAGCCGATCATGCAGAAGCTGGCGAACGACTACGCCGCAGCACACCCAGGGACCACGGTGAACCTCCGATTCCTCGGAAAGGACGCACACCAGACGTACCTGACCTCGATCGCCGGCGGCAGCGTTCCCTGTGTCGCACTCATCGGCAACACCTGGACCCCCGAATTCGCGGCACTCAACGCCCTCAACGTGTACGCCGACGACCCCAAGACGCTCCAGGGCACCTATGTGCCCGGCATGATCGACTCGACCATCTTCAAGGGCAAGTCGTACGCAGTTCCCTACGACACCGGTGTCCGCGCCCTGATCTACCGCAAGGACCTGCTCGAGTCGATCGGCAAGTCCACGGCCCCCACCACCTGGGAGGAACTGCGCACGGATGCCCTGGCCATTCAGGCGCAGAACAAAGGTGTCAACGGGTTCGGAATCATCGGTGGCGCCCACTGGTACTACCTGCCGCTGATCTGGAACTGGGGCGGGGAGATCGCCAAGCAGAGTGGTGACAAGTGGGTTTCCGAGGCCGGGTCACCGCAGTCCGTCCAGGCGTTCCAGTTCTACGCCGATCTGCTGACGAAGGATCACCTGTCACCCGCGGGCGCCTCCGCCTGGACCGCAGCCGACGTCGACAAGTCGGTCGGCTTGGGCCAGACGGCGATGATGGTCGGCGGGTCGTGGGATCTGCGGACCATCCTCAAGCAGAGTCCTGATCTGGAGGGCAAACTGGCCACGGCCGTCCTTCCCAAGGGCCCGGGTGGGAACAACGACACGTTCGCCGGCGGCAGCAACCTCGCCGTGTTCCGCGAGTGCAAGAACAAGGCGGTGGCGAACGACTTCGTGAAGTTCATGATGAGCAAGGAAAACCTCGTGCCGGTCACCTCAAACCTGGGTCTGCTCCCGGCGACGAACGACGCGCTGGCACAGGAGAAGTCCACCGGCTCCTTCTCCACCCCGCTGCTCAAGGCCTACGCCGAGCAGGCTGATCACACCCGTTCCATTCCCCCGGTGGCCAGTTGGGGGAAGGTGGAGGGAGCCAACGCCATCGTGAACGCCATGCAGTCGATCATGAGCGGCCAGAAGACTGCAGATGCTGCCATGAAGGAACTCTCGGACCAGGTGAACCAAGCCATTGGTTGAGATCGTGAAGACCACTATCCGTCGCGCAGTGTCCTCGGCCACCCCGGGGGCACTCCGCCGGCGGCATTTGCTGCGCGGGCAAAACGGCTTCGAGAAGAGACTCCTGCCGTGGGCCTTTCTGACGCCGCTGCTCCTCGTGGTCGTCGGTGTTGTCGGATATCCGGTGGTGCGTACGATCTGGCTGTCGTTCCACGACGGTGAGTACCTGCAGAACGGACCGTTCGTCGGGCTGCAGAACTACCGCGACATCTTTGCCAACCCGTACTACACCGCCGCCCTCCTGCGCACGACAGTGTTCGCGGCCGCGGTGGTCGCCACCACGATCCTGTTGAGCCTGGCGATCGCCCTGGTCCTCGATGCCGCACCCCGCGCGGCCAAGGTGCTCAGCGTCATCGTTCTGCTCCCATGGGCCATGCCGCGGGTCGCGTCGGGCATCGTTTGGAAGTGGATGTTCGACGACCAGTACGGCGTGGTCAACTGGCTGCTGGTCCACTGGTTCGGAATCGACTCCTTCAACGGCTACTCCTGGTTCCGCACGGGTACACCGGCCATGGTGGCCATCACGGTCGCCGTCGTCTGGCACTCGGTTCCCTTCGTGGCGGTTTCTTTGTTCGCCGGGCTACGCGGCACCCACGGTGAAGTGGTGGAGGCGGCACGGGTCGACGGCGCCAACGGCTGGCAGATCCTGCGACGCATCCGGCTGCCCATGATCCGTCCCCTGCTCGTCGTGATGACCACCATCTCGACCATTTGGGCGTATCAGTCCTTCGACCATTTCCTTGTGATGACCACACCGCCTGGCGGCCCGAGCCACTCGACTGAGGTGCTGTCCCTGCTGACCTGGCTCGAGGCCTTCGCACAGCTCGACCAGGGCTCCGCCGCGGCCATGGCCGTGGTCCTGTTCCTCATGCTGTCCGCGGTGAGCGTGCTGTACGTCCGGCTGAACCGGGAGGACGTTCGATGACGTCACTGTTGCGCCGTGGTGCGCTGTACCTTCTTGTCGTCGTGATCGTGCTGAGCAGCCTATTTCCGTTCTTCTGGATGCTGGTCACGTCGGTCAAGCCCGACAGTGAGCTGTTCACCCGCACCCCTCGTTTCATCGTCACGTCACCGACCGTGGAGCGATACACGCACCTGCTCGACGGCAACATCCCCACCCAGTTCCGGAACTCCCTCATCGTTGCCGTGGCGACTACGGTCCTGACCGGCTTCATTGCCCTGTTGGCGGGCTATGCCTTGGCCCGCTACCGGCTGCGGACCCGGCACATCCTCACGGTCGTCATCCTCGTCACGCAGTTGCTCCCGCAGACCATCCTGGTCATCCCGTTGTTCACGCTGTTCCGCAACGCCGGCCTGCTCAACACATATCAAGGGCTGACCTTGAGCCACCTGGCCCTGACCGTGGGCCTGTGCACGTTCATGCTGCGATCGTTTGTCGTTGAGATCCCGTTCGAACTCGAAGAGGCCGCCCTGGTTGACGGGGCGAGTCGGCTGCGGGCCGTATGGTCGATCGTGTTTCCGCTGGCCTGGCCGGGGTTGGCCGCGAGCTCCGTCTACGCATTCATCACATCGTGGAACGAACTCATGTTCTCGGCGACGTATATGCAGCGGCCCGAGATCGAAACGCTCCCCGTCGCCCTGCAGCAGTACTTCTCCAGCTACTACACGGACTGGGGAGGAGTGATGGCAGCGAGCGTGATCTTCACTATCCCCGTGGTGATCTTCTTCCTCCTCGTGCAAAAGAGGCTGATGCAGGGAATGGCATCGGGTGCGATGAAGGGCTGACGGTCGACGGCGCCGTCTTAGAACCGGAACAGTGATGCTTGGAATCGGTAGGCGTCTCCGCGATAGAGTTGGCGGCCGACGTCGAAGCATTGGTCGTGCTGGTCGAAGGTCTTCTGGTAGCCGACGAGGACTGGGTCGCCGGGGGCGAGTCCGAGGAGTTTGGCTTCTCTCGCCTCGACTGCTTCCGCTGCGAGTTCGTAGTCGCACCGGCTGGCGGCGATGTCGTACCGGTCGCGTAGGACGTCGTAGAGCGATTGGCCGGTGAAGTTGATGGTTTCGATGCCGGGGACTCGTGTGGTGTCGAGGCAGGAGTGGTCGACGCTGAGTGGTGACCCGTCCAGGAATCTGACCCGGCGCAGGTCGAACACCGGCTGGGAGGTGTCGATTCCCAGGACTTCGGCTTCGGCGAGTGTGGGCTGGCGGATCGTGGCCCGGATGACTCGGGTTGATGGTTCCATGCCGCGCTC
>NZ_JBICTV010000047.1:0-54633 GCF_043197855.1 Dactylosporangium sp. NPDC048998 | reverse complement strand
GGAGTCCTCCCGGACGGGGCAGTCAGCGGTGAAGCAGGAAATCCCTGGGGCGACCCAGGGACTCCCCTCCCTTTAGGGAGGGGAGGATGTCAAGACGGTCGGTAACGCGCTCGGACGTGGAAGCGCTCGCCCTGCGGGCCGAGGATGCTGAGGTACTCGACCGGCTGCGGGTCGGCGTTGCCGAACCAGTGCGGCAGGTGGGTGTCGAACTCCGCGACCTCACCGGCCGTCAGCACGAGGTCCTGGTCGCCGAGGATGAGGCGCAGGCGACCGTTGAGGACGTACAACCAGTGATATCCCTCGTGTGAACGGAGGTCGGGTTCGGTGCCGGCCGGGCTCGTGGGAAGGATGTGCTTGAACGCCTGCAGGCCGCCGGGCTTGCGCGTCAGCGGGATGACGGTCATGCCGTTGCGGGTGATCGGCCGGGGATAGACCCGCGGGTCGCCGCTGGCCGGGGCGCCGACCAGTTCGTCGAGCGGCACCTGGTAGGCCCGCGCCAGGGGCAGCAGCAGTTCCAGGCCCGGCTTGCGTTGCCCGGACTCCAGGCGGGACAGGGTGCTGATCGGAATGCCCGTGGTCTCCGACAGCGCGGTCAGCGTCGTTCCGCTGCGGCGTCGCAACTGGCGCAGGCGCGGCCCTACGGCGCTCAGCACGGTGTTGATCTCGTCGTCGGCCTCGTCACGCATGCCCACATTTTGCGGTTTTCGCAAAGTCCTTTGTCAAGCCGTCGTGGTTCGAGGAATGTTGGCGCCGGAGGTGCTTCCTATGACCGAACAGCACACGCACGGCAGCGCACAGTTCTGGGACGACAGGTACCGAAGCCGGGAGCAGTTGTTCAGCGGCAACCCCAACGGCGTGCTGGTCGCCGAGGTCGCCCAACTGCGCCCGGGGCGCGCGCTCGACCTGGGATGCGGCGAAGGCGCCGACGCGCTCTGGCTGGCCCGTCACGGCTGGCGGGTCACCGCGGTCGACATCTCCCACGTCGCCCTGCAACGCGCCGCCGCCGAGGACAGCGCCGGTCGCGTGGTGTGGGAACACGCCGACCTGGCCACCACGCCACCGCCGGCCGGATCGTTCGACCTGGTTTCGGCCCAGTACTTCCCGCTGCGACGCCGGCCGGAGCACACCGCGTTACGCGGCCTGCTCGCCGCGGTCGCACCCGGCGGAACCCTCCTCATCGTCGGCCATGACCTCGCTGACCTCGCCGACCTCCCGCCGCGGCACGAACACGACCTCGACCCCGCCGACTTCTACGAGCCCAAGGACGTCGCCGATCTCCTCGACGAGCACTGGGCCATCCTGATCAACGAGACCCGCCCACGAACGACTCCCGCGCCACCCGGGACACACCACCGAAGCGACACCGTACTGCGAGCGCAACGGCGTCCATGACCGGTTACCGCCCGTCCTGGCCCGCCTGCGGGTGGAGCGCCGTTCGTAGTGCGAGCGGGGGGTGGGCGAACCAACCCTTCGCTCGTGCCCGGCGAGACGGTCGTAGGTTGGCGACGATCGCACGCCGGTCGGCCGCCCAGGCGTGCAGGGCGCCCGTGCCGGCGTGCCGGGCGGCGAGACGATCGCACGCCGCCTCGGACCACCACAGGCCGGCGACGGCGACCACCGGCACACCGACGAACGCGATGGCCATCGCGCGGGGATCGAAGCTGACCAAGGCGGCGAGAATCAGGCCATAGCTTAGGACGCCGACCAGGCCCCGGCGCATGCCGTCGCGGCGGGCGAGGTGAGCGATCTCGTGCCACAGCACGAAACGCAACGGCTCCGGCTGATGCTCGGTGTGCCCGGAGAGCACGATCCATGCTCGCCGGCCCAGCCGGTAACAGCGGTCCTGGGCGATTCCGGGCCGGATGCGTATCTCGAGCTGACGTAGGCCGAGGCGGTTCAGCATCGGCTGGATGTCCTCCGGCGCGAGAACGGTTGTCGGCGCCAGCGCGGTGAGCCGCCGGATCTGCCGCCGGGATCCGAGCGGACTGAGCATCAGTGGAATGAGCGTCGCCACCGTGCCCACGGTCAGGACGAGTTCGGGACCGGATGTGTCCCAGCTGACGGCCAGCACCGCGGCGTACAACAGGGCGCAGGGGATGAGATTGCCCACCACGCCGGCGATGGTCCGCAAGCGGCCGGGCATGAGGTCCGCGCGAGAGCCCATATCCGCCAGGATCGGCCGGGCGGGGCTGACGCCCGTCTCCTGGCAGCAAGCGCCGTGGTCCTGCTCGGCCAGGGCCGCGCGCACCTCCGCCGGGTCGGTCCCCGCGGCGCGCAGCAACTCCGCCGCCGGGCTTGCTTCCGGGCCTGCTTCCTGGCCCGCTTCCTGGCCGAGGAGCGCGAAGAGGAGGTCGACGGTCGTCGCATGGTCGTGGCCGGACGCGCGCGCTTGCCGGATGCCGCGTTCGAGCGCTTCCTTGAGCTCCGCCGCGAAGGGGACCCGTGCGTCACCCTGGTGCTCCGGCTTCGGCGGGAAGAGCGTCGCGCCGACCTCGCGAAGCCGTTCGGAGCTCAAGCCCAGCGCGTGCCGCGCACCACCCTCGGCATCGGCCAGGCCGAGCAGCAGGTGATAGCTGCCGACCTGCTCGGCACCGAGCGTGTGGGCCGCTTCCGAAGCCAGCACGGTCGCCCGAAGCGCTTGATCCGTCACCTGCATGATCCGCACCACCTCGATGGGGGATCGTGCCACATCCGACCACGCGCGTGGCACCCGTCCTTGTCGTGCTGATTAACTAGTGTTCTACTTGACCGTGACAATCTGATCGGAGGGACGGAGCGTGATCAACTTCCATGTCGACCGGTCCAGCAGCGTTCCCGCGTACGCACAGCTGATCAGGCAGGTGCGCGAGGGACTGCGGATGGGACTGCTGCATCCCGGGGACCAGCTCCCCACCGTGCGCAGCGTGGTGACCTCGTGCACGGTCAACCCGAGCACGGTATTGAAGGCCTACCGGGAGCTGGAGCTGGCCGGCCTGGTGGAGGCACGGCAGGGGTCGGGCACGTTCGTCAGCGGCACGCTGGGCGACGCGGATCCCCATGTCATGGCCCGGCTGCGCAGCGGCCTGTCCCGGTGGCTCGGTCAGGCCCGCGAGGCGGGTCTGGAGGACGAGGACGTCCAGGCGCTGTTCACCTCGGTGATCGCGGAGGACTCACTGCGCCGGGCGCAGGCCGGCAACGGCCCGCCGCGGACGGAACCGGTGGCGCGCACCGCGTTCGGGAAGAAGGGTGACGCCGCATGAACGACCAGTCGATCGTCGTTGAAGCCCGAGATGTGAGCAAGCGCTACGGCAACGTGTGGGCGCTGCGGGAGTGCGGTTTCCAGCTGCCCGCCAACCGCATCGTCGCGCTCGTCGGCGCCAACGGCGCGGGCAAGTCGACGCTGATGAGCATCATCAGCGGCATGCTGCCGGCCACCTCCGGAACGCTGCTGGTCAACGGCCGTCCGGTGGTGAAGGGCGGGACCGGCGGTGCGGACGTCAACAGCCGCGTGGCGATCCTGGCGCAGGACAAGCCGCTGTACCGGGACTTCACCGCGGCGGACATGCTGCGCTTCGGACGGTGCACCAACCGCGTGTGGGACCAGCGGCGGGCGCTGTCCTGGCTGGAGCGCTTCGACGTGCCGTTGGACCGCCGCTGCGGCAAGCTGTCCGGAGGCCAGAAGGCACAGGTCGCACTCGCGGTCGCCCTGGGGTCCCGCCCCACCGTGCTGCTGCTGGACGAACCGCTGGCCAACCTCGACCCGGTGGCCCGCACCGAGGTGACCGGCGAGCTGCTGGCCGAGACGGCCGACAGCGACATGACGGTGATGCTCTCGACCCACATCGTGGCCGAACTCAGCGGCGTCGGCGACCACCTGCTGCTGCTCGACGCGGGCCGTCCCGTGCTGACCGGCGACGTCGAGCAGCTGCTCGCCCGCCACCTCCGATTCACCGGACCCCGAGCGGACCGGCCGCCGACCCCCGGCACGATCCTGCAGGTGCAGCATGCCGACCGGCAGTCGACCTTCGTCGTCCAGCTGCCCGACGCGGCCGTCGCGCCCGCCATCGTCGCACCCGGATGGACCGCCCAGCCCATTTCCCTCGACGAGCTGATCGTCACCCATCTCAAGGCGTCGTACCGGGCGCGAAAGGATCTGGAGGTTACGGCATGAGCGGTACGGAGCGAAGCGGAGTGGCCGCTCATCAGGAATGCAGGTTCAGCTCGTGCCGCTGCCGGAGCGAAGCGGAGGTGACGGCGTGAGCGCGCTGACGCACCGACCGCCGGCCGTGAACCGCCCGGACGGCCGGGAATCCGCCACCGGGCGCGCCGGCGGTGTCTCCGGCATGGTCTGGCTGACCTGGCGCCAGCACCGCTGGGCCCTGCTCGGCTCGCTCGTCCTGACGGCCGTGCTCGTGGGCTGGATGGTCTACCTCTCCATCGACATGACGAGCCTGTACCACCAGTGCCACGACACGGCGTGCCCGCCGTTCTCCCCACAGCGCGCGACGCTCTGGGCCGACTTCGGCCCGATCCGGCAGGCCGAACGCCTGGGGCTGGTGGTGCGGTACTTGCCGCTGCTGATCGGCGTGTTCATCGGTGTTCCGGTGCTGGCCCGCGAGCACGAGCAGCGGACCCTGCTGCTGGCCTGGAGCCAGGACGTCTCCCCGGTGCGCTGGCTGTGGACCAAGCTGGCCCTGCTCGGCCTGTTCGTGGCGACCCTGACCGCCGTGCTCTCCGCCGCCACCCAACATCTGGCGCACGTGTACTCCAACATTGTCGGCGGCGGCCTGTTCGACGAATCGAGTTTCCTGGTCACCGGAATGCTCCCGCTCGCGAGTGGCGTCTGCTGGTTTGCGGTCGGCGTCGCGCTCGGCGCTGTCATCAGGCGCACGCTCCCAGCCATATTCGCCGTCATCGCGGGCTTCATCGGCCTGATGCTGGGCGTCCAGTGGCGCTATCCCACCCTGATGAAACCGCTGTCCGTCTACCAGCGCCTCGGCCAACCGGGCCCTCGCGTCGCCGACCCCAACGCCCTGATCGTCGCCGGCCAAATCCAAATCAGCCCCGACTCGGTATCGAACGTGTTCGACTCTCCCGGGCACGAAGTCACCTACGCCGACCTGCACCGCATGTGCCCGAACCTCATGGAAGATCCAAACTCGACCCCCGACTGCCTGGCCCGCAACCATCTCCTGACCTACATGATCTACCAGCCGAGCAGCCGGATCCCTGCCTTCCACCTCATCCTCGACAGCGCCTATCTGGGCCTCGCCGCGGTGGCCCTCGCCGCCGTCTGGCTCATCGTCCGCCGGACCAGCCTCAGCGCGGGCTGAAGCGCATTCGACCGGTGAGCCGAAGTCACGGCCCCCAGACGCAGAACACGAACACGACCACGGCGGCGAGGAGGAGTGCGCCCGTGGTGAGCAGGCGCGGTATCCGGCGGTCGCCGTGCACCCGCGCGGCCGCCCGCCGCCAGTTCCACCGATCCGCCCTCGACAACTCGGCCGGGAGTCGCTCGACGCCTGGGCCGCCGCGCAGCCGGGCCAGCAAGGCATCGACTGCTTCGGCGGTGGCCCCGCGGTCGGCGAGCCAGGTCACGACGTCAGGCGGCCCGGTGCGCACCAGGGCGGCGAGCAGGTGCTCGGTGCCGATGTGCTCGGCCCGCTCGCGCAGCGCGACGAGCCGCGCCTGCTCCAGCATCACCCGTGTGTCGCGGTCGAAGCGCAGGTCCGGTGGAGCACCGCTCACGCTCGCCGGCGGCACGGTGCCGCTGGTCCCGGAGCCAGCGGTGGGCGGCTCAGCGGCGGACGGCGGCTCAGCGGTGGACGGCGGGCCGCCACGCTCGCCACTCTCCGTAAGTTCGGCGGTGGACGGCGGTTCGGCGGACGGCGGCTCAGCGGTGGACGGCGGTTCGGCGGGCGGCGATTCGGCGGTGGGTGGCGGCTCGGTGGGTGGCGGTTCGGCGGCGGGGGCGTGCCAGACCTCGGCGGTGTTGCCCGTTGGCGTGGACAAGGCCGCCGCCAGGTCCGGCAGGGTCATCTGGCGCCGCTTCGCGGCGAGGGCGAGGCTCGGGATACGCGCGAGCACCGCCCGGGTGTCGGTCGTCGTCCGCTCGAACACAGCAATCTTTCTACCCGACGCGGGTCGGTGGGTGAAAGGCACCTGAAGCGTGTGACATCGTTGTCACGACGCGGATCGCGGCCGGGTTCAGCGTGCCGAAATACCGCGGGCCACGAGCTCGGTGGGCAGCACCACCGCGCGCGGCCAGGACCGGTCTCCGTCGATCCGGCGGAACAGCAGCTCGGTGGCGGCCCGGGCCAGCTCGCGGGTGTCGTAGGCGATCACCGTCAGCGGGTACGGCACCAGGCGGGCCAGCTCGAAGTCGTCGAACGCGAGCAGCGCGGCGTCGCTGCCGCGCCGGTGCAGTTCTTCGATCACGCCGAGGGTGATCCGGTTGTTCAGGCTGAAGAAGGCCGTCGGCGGATCCGGTTGCTCGAGCAGTTCCCCGACGACGCGGCTGGCCGCCGCCGGGTCGCGGACGCCGTCGCAGACCAGCCGGTTGTCGTACGGCGCGCCCGCCTCGACCAGTGCCTCCTGTGCGCCGTCGAGCCGCTCGCGCATCGTGTAGACGCCGATCGAGTCGAGCAGGACGGCGACCCGGCGATGGCCCGCCTCGACGAGCCGGCGCACCCCGGCCCGCGCACCCCCGCGGTTGTCGAGCAGCACCGTGTCGGCGAGCAGGTTGCCGGCCGGCCGGTCGAGAAAGACCACGGGAGTGCCGAGCTCGACCTCGGCGCGCAGGAACGAGTGGTCGTGCCCGGCCGGCACCACGAGCAGCCCGTCGACCCGGCGGGCGCACATGTCCCGCAGCAGTTGCTGCTCGCGCGCCGGGTCCTCCTCGGAACTGGCGATGATGAGCATCGTGTCGCGTTGCCGGGCGACCTCGGCGGCCGCTCCCGCGATCGTCGCGTAGAACGGGTTGGCGATCTCCTCGATGAGCAGCCCGATCGTGGCGGTCGCCTGCCCGGAGCGCAGCGACCTGGCCAGGTGGTTGCGGCGGAAGCCGAGCTCGGCCACGGCGGCGAGCACCCGCTCGGCCAGCTCCGGCTGGACGTGGGGCGCGTCGTTCACGACCCGCGAGACGGTCTTCAGGCTCACTCCGGCACGGGCGGCCACGTCCGACATCGTGGGCCGCCTCGTACGGCCGAGGTCGCTGGTCACACGACAGACGATACGGTGCGCCGGCCGGCATCGTGACAACGATTTCCGATCTCGCCCGCCGCCGCCCTGGTTGCCCGCCGACGGCACTCGCCGGCGAGCAGCGGTTTTGTCGCCGTGTCGAGGCGATGAGCAGCGGAAGCCCGCGCTTCATTTCAGGGAAATTACACGAGTGTATCTTGACAACGTTGTCAGATGGCGAAACGCTAGCGATCTCCACCGGGCGTGCCTTGGGGCGTACGTCCACCATCCCCCAGGAGATCCGCATGAAGGTGCCCAGCGGCGCACCCGCCGCTCACCCCTTATTGCGCCGTCGGTTTGCGACGGCCGCCGCATTGCTACTGCCGGTCGGCCTGCTCGTCGCCGCAACCGCGGCGAGCGCCGCGGGGCCGCCCGGCGACTTCAGCTCCTCGTTCGAGTCGAACGACCCGAAACCTGCGACGACTACCGTCGAGCTCGACGCGAACGGCAAACCGGTTCAGGCGAATCTGAGCGGATCGAGCCTCAGCGGACTGCCCGGCAGCCTGCTCGGCCAGGTCAGCGCGGTGACCGCGAGTGCGGAGAACCCGCCGAACGAAACCGCGGTGAAGCTCAAGGACGGCAATTCGTCGACCAAATGGCTGGCGTTCAACCCGACCGGCTGGGTCGCCTACCAGATGGAGAAGCCCGCGGCGGTCGTGAAGTATTCGCTGACCTCCGCGAACGACGTGCCGGCCCGCGACCCCAAGGACTTCACCGTACAGGGGTCCAACGACGGCACCACGTGGACCGACCTGGACAGACGGACGGGACAGAGCTTCAGCGGACGGTTCGCCACCAACACCTACAGCTTCACCAACACGACTTCCTACGGGTACTACCGGCTGAACATCACCGCGAACTCCGGTGACTCGATCGTCCAGCTCGCCGACTGGGACATCAGCGACGGCTCGAACAGCAGGCCGCCGTCCACCCCGATGGTCAGCGTCGTGGGCACCGGCCCGGCCAGCGGCTACAACATGAAGACGAGCGCCGGATTCACCGGCCTGGCGTCGCTGCGATACTCGGGCGGCGCCGAGGCCGACGGCCGCTCGTACGCGACCAACAAGCTGTTTGACGTGAACATCCCGGTCGGACCGAAGAGCCGGCTGTCCTACAAGATCTTCCCCGAGTACACCGGGCAGGACGCCCAGTACCCGTCCACGTACGCCGCCGTCGACCTGCACTTCACCGACGGCAGCTACCTCAGCGGGCTCTCGGCGATCGACCAGCATGGGTACGCACTCACCGCCGCCGGGCAGGGCGCCTCGAAGGTGCTCTACGCCGACCAGTGGAACGCGGTGCAGTCCGACATCGGGGCGGTCGCGAACGGCAAGACGATCGACCGCATCCTGCTGGCCTACGACGATCCTCAGGCCACCGCCGCGACCCGGTTCCAGGGCTGGATCGACGACGTCACCGTGGCGGGCACGCCGGCGTCGATCGACGGCTCCAGCCTGACCAACTACGTCGACACCCGGCGGGGGACCAACGCGTCGGGCTCGTTCTCGCGCGGCAACAACCTGCCGCTCTCGGCGGTGCCGAACGGCTTCAACTTCTTCACGCCGGTCACCAACGCCACCTCCAACTCGTGGGAGTACGAGTACCAGCGGACCAACAACGCGGCCAATCTGCCCACCCTGCAGGGACTCGCGATCTCGCACGAGCCCAGCCCGTGGATGGGCGACCGTAACCAGATGTCGGTCATGCCGGTGCCGGCCGGCGGTTCCCTCACCGGGACGCCGAGCAGCCGGGCCCTCGCGTTCAGCCACAACGACGAGACCGCGCAGCCCGACTTCTACCGGGTCAAGATGACCAACGGCCTGATCGCGCAGATGTCGCCCACGGACCACGGCGGCATCATGCAGTTCACCTTCCCCACGGGGACCACCGGAAGCCTCGTCTTCTACAACGGCACGTTCACCATCGGCACGGACGGCACCTTCACCGGCTGGGTCGACAACGGCAGTGGCCTGTCCGTCGGTCGCAGCCGGATGTTCGTGTCCGGCACGTTCGACCGGGCGCCGAAGACGACCTCGGCCACGTCCGCCACGTTCGACACCTCGGCGAACCAGCAGGTGACGCTGAAGCTCGCGACGTCGTTCATCTCCGTCGACCAGGCCCGCAAGAACCTCGACCTGGAGGTCACCGGCCGTAGCTTCGACGAGGTCCGTGCCGCCGCGAAGGCGGCGTGGAACGACCGGCTCGGCCGGATCGACGTCCGCGGCGCGACCGAGACGCAGCTGGTTTCGCTGTACTCGAACCTGTACCGCCTGAACCTGTACCCGAACTCGCAGTCGGAGAACACCGGCACCGCCGCCGCGCCGCGCTGGCAGTACGCGAGCCCGGTCTCGGCGGCGACCGGCACGTCGACCGCTACCACCACCGGCGCGAAGATCGTCGACGGGCAGATCTACGTCAACAACGGGTTCTGGGACACCTACCGGACCGTCTGGCCGGCGTACTCGCTGCTGTACCCGGACGTCGCGGCGAAGATCGCCGACGGGTTCGTCCAGCAGTACCGCGACGGCGGGTGGATCGCCCGCTGGTCGTCGCCCGGTTACGCCGATCTGATGACCGGTACGAGCTCGGACGTCGCGCTGGCCGAGGCGTACCTCAACGGCGTCACGCTGCCCGACGCGCTCGGCGCGTACAACGCGGCGGTCAAGGACGCGACGGTCGCGTCCGGGCGCAGCGGGGTCGGCCGCAAGGGCATCGAGACGTCGCTGTTCCTCGGCTACACGCCGACCTCCACGGGCGAGTCGGTGTCGTGGGCGCTGGAAGGGTTCATCAACGACTACGGCATCGGCAACATGGCCGCGGCCATGGCCAAGGACCCGGCCACGCCGAAGGAGGAGCGTAACCGCCTCAAGGAGGAGTCGCAGTACTTCCTGCAGCGGGCCCGCAACTACGTCAACCTCTTCGACCCGAACACGAAGTTCTTCCAGGGGCGTGACGCCTCCGGCAACTTCCGCGCCGACAACCCGCTGGACTGGGGTGGCGTCTACACCGAGACCAACGGCTGGAACTTCGCGTTCACCGCGCAGCAGGACGGCCAGGGCCTGGCCAACCTGTACGGCGGGCAGCAGGCGCTGAAGCAGAAGCTCGACGACTTCTTCGCCACGCCGGAGAACGCCGACCACCCCGGCGGCTACGGCGGCACGATCCACGAGATGCTGGAGGCGCGTGCGGTGCGCATGGGCCAGCTCGGCATGAGCAACCAGCCGTCGCACCACATCCCGTACATGTACGACTTCGTCGGCGCGCCGCAGAAGACGCAGGCGATCGTGCGGGAGATCCTGCAGCGCCTCTACGTCGGCAGCGAGATCGGCCAGGGCTACCTGGGTGACGAGGACAACGGCGAGATGTCGTCGTGGTACGTCCTCAGCTCGCTGGGCCTGTACCCGCTGCAGGCCGGCTCGTCGAACTGGGCCATCGGTTCGCCGCAGTTCAGCCAGATGACCGTCCACCGCAAGAGCGGCGACATCGTCGTCAACGCGGCGAACAACAGCACGAAGAACGTCTACGTGCAGAGCGTGAACGTCAACGGCAAGAAGCAGAAGGTCACCTCCATCGACTCGTCCGTCCTCGTGAACGGCGGCACCATCGACTTCCAGATGGGACCGAACCCGTCGTCGTGGGGCACCAGCAACAACGAGGCACCGCCGTCGCTGACCAACGGCAACGCGGTGCCCAAGCCGCTGCAGGACACCACCGGCCCCGGTCTCGGCACCGCGACCGCGACCGGCGGCCAGGACGCGTCGAAGCTGTTCGACGACTCGTCGACCACGCAGATGACGTTCGCCTCCGGCACGCCGGAGATCACCTGGGCGTACCGCGGCGGCAAGCAGGCGCCGACGTACTACACCCTCACCTCGGGTGCGAAGGCTGGCGACCCGACGGACTGGCAGCTGCAGGGCTCCGCCGACGGGATCACCTGGACCACCGTCGACTCCCGCAGTGGCCAGGTGTTCCCGTGGCGCAACCAGACCCGGCCGTTCCGGATCGACAACCCGGGGCAGTTCGCGCAGTTCCGCCTGGTCGTCACGAAGACCACCGGTGCCACGCAGATGAACCTCGCCGAGATCGAGCTGCTCGCCGGCGGCGACGTCCAGCTCGGTGGCGGCGTCATCACGGTCACCAGCGTGGGCACCGTCCACGCGATGTCCGACGCCGCGGTGTCGGTGCCGCTGGCCTCCGTCACCGGGGGCACCGCCACCGGTTACAAGGCCACGATCGACTGGGGTGACGGCACGCCGGCCACCACCGGCACCACGACCCCGAGCTCGCGGGCCGTGTACAACGTCGGCGGCTCGCACACCTACACCAAGCCCGGCTACTACCAGGCCTCCGTCACGGTGACCGACGGGACCAGCCAGGGCTCGGCGACGGTCGCCGTCGACGTGGCCTACACGCCGAAGTCCAGCCTGACCGCCGCGTTCGACACCGTCTGCATCGGCGACGAGGGCGTCCTCGCCGCCAACTGCGACGCCAAGAACTGGGCGTACTCCCGGGCCGCACTCGCGGCGGGGGGCGTGACCCAGGGTCAGCCGCACGGGGTTCCCGGAACGGCGCTGAACTTCACGCTGTCCGCGACCCCGGCCGGTCAGCCGGACAACGCGGTCGGTAACGGCAAGACGATCGTGCTCAACCTGCCGGCCGACGCCAAGAGCATCTCGTTCATCGGCGCCGGTACGCAGGGCAACCAGAGCACCACCGGCACGGCGAGGTTCAGCGACGGCACCACCGCCAGCATCCCGATCCAGATGAGCGACTGGACGCTGGGCGGCAACCCCAACGGCACGCCGTCCTACGGCAACATCATCGTTGCCAGGACCGGGTACCGACTGCTCGGCACGAGCCGGGATGGCGCCCAGCCGTTCCTGTTCGCCACCGCGCCGTACCAGATCCCGGCGGGCAAGACGCTCGTGTCGGTGACCCTGCCGACGCAGACCGGCGACCCGGGCTCGGCCGGCCGGATCCACGTGTTCGCCATCGCCAACGACGGCACGCCGGCCGCGGCGCTGGTGACCACGGCCCCGAAGGACCAGACGGCCACCGTCGGGCAGGCGCTCAACGCGGCGCTCGGTTCGGTGACCGGCGGCGTCACCGACTCGACCGGCTACCACGCCAGTGTCCAGTGGGGTGACGGCACGGTTCCGCAGGACGCCGCGGTCAACGCGTCCGGTGCGATCAGCGGACAGCACACGTACACGCAGAGCGGCACCTACACGGTGCACGTCACCGTGTGGGACACGCTGTCGAGCAGCACCGTGACGTTCACCGTGACGGTGGGAGGACCCGGGGCGCAGCCGACGATCTCGGCATCGCCGTCCGCCGGTGCCGGTGACACGATCACCGTCAACGGCACCGGGTTCGCCGCCGGCGAGCAGGTGAGCGTCACGCTCAGCACGGCGGGCAACGTGACGGTCAAGGCCTCCGCGGCGGGCGCGGTGCACGCGTCGATCGCGGCACCGCGTGACGCGGAGCCCGGCCTGTACGCCGTCACCGCCGAGGGCGCATCTTCGCAGGCCCCGGCGACGGCCACCGTCGAGGTGACCGGGCAGCAGGCCCAGCCTGCGTACCAGCCCCAGGTGACCCTGTCGGACACCGAGGGCCAGCGCGGCACGGCGATCACCGTCGACGGTTCCGGGTTCGCCCGCAACGAGGCGGTCACGATCACCTTCGGTGACGGCCTGCACGCCATGACCGTTCACGCGAACGGCGATGGCGTCATCTCCGGCGCAACCATCAGCGTTCCGGGGGCTGCGGAGCCGGGTTCGACCAGCATCACGCTGGCCGGCGCCGATTCGGCGACCCGGGTCGAGCTGCCCTTCACGGTCACCGACGCGAACTGAGCCGAGGGAGTAGTCAAAGCCGCCGGTGAGCGACCCCGCTCACCGGCGGCTTTGCCGCACGATGCGTGATGCCGGCCGCCGGCAGACGCATTTAGGAGTTTCGTGCCGATAGGTCCGTATGTTCATTTGGCGCAAGTGGATCTTCCTGCCGCATTCATAGCTTGATATCAATCTCCGGACACCACCCCTTTACAACAGGAGTGCGACGTGCGGAGAACCCGACTCGTTACCCTCACCCTGAGCCTGGCGGCCGCCCTCGTCGCCACGTTCGCGGCCGCAGCCCCCGCCAACGCCGCCGCCACCGATCGCTACATCGCCCTCGGCGACTCGTACGCCTCCGGTGTCGGTGCCGACAGCTACACCGCCGAGAGCGGCTCGTGCCAGCGCAGCACCAACGCCTACTCGGCCCTGTACAACGCCAACGTCAAGCCCGCCTCGTACCGCTCGGTCGCCTGCTCAGGCGCCACGACCGCCGACGTGATCAACACCCAGCTCTCCGCCCTGTCGTCGACCACCACCCTGGTCAGCGTCACCGTCGGTGGTAACGACGTCGGGTTCTCCAGCATCATGACCACCTGCGTGCTGTATGGCGAGACCGACTGCATCGCCGCCGTGCAGGCCGCCGAGGACAAGGTGCGCGGCGAGCTGCCGTCGAAGCTCGCCGGCGTCTACAACGGCATCAAGGGCCGGTCGCCTTCGGCCCGGGTGGTAGTCGTCGGCTACCCGGTCTTCTACCAGCTCGGCACGATCTGCATCGGGCTGAGCGCGAACTCCCGCGCGAAGATCAACGAGGGCATCAACCTGCTCGACGACGTCACCAAGACGGCCGCCACCGCGGCCGGGTTCAAGTTCGCCGACGTCCGGTCGATCTTCGTGGGCCACCAGCTCTGCAGCTACGGCGAGAAGTGGCTGCACGCGCTCAACTACGCCAGCCTCGGCATCTCCTACCACCCGACCGCCGCCGGCCAGTCCGGTGGCTTCTACCCGGTCTTCCTCTCCGCCGCCGGCTGATCGGCGGCCACGTCCGGGCGGGCGCGCCCCCGCCCGGACGTGCCGGCGCCGGCGTGACCGTAGGCCGACCGGGTCGCTCCGTAGCCGGCGAGCGCCAGCAACAGCCCGAGTGCCAGGCCGGCCAGGGCGATCGACAAGTCGGTGTCGGCACCGTTGACCGGTGGATTGTGGGCGAGGAAGGTCAACGCCCTGCCTGCCGCCGTGCCGCCGAAGTACAGGATCAGCAAGGACAACAGCAGGGTCATGAAGCATGCGCCCGCGACAGCGACCAGCCGGGCCAGGGGAACGTCGCGCGCGGCCGCCAGGGCGAGCGACACGGCGACCGGTGCGACGAGCAGCGAGCCGTAGGAGGCGGAGCCGCTGCTGGGCCACGCCGCCAACGCGGCCACGACGACGAATACACCGACCAGCCCGGCGCGGGTGGCGGTGAGTCGTCGCGCGACCAAGCTCACCGCGATCACCGCGAACATCACCACCAGGCCCGACTTGATCACGAGCAGCGCGTCCTCGACCCGGACAAAGTCCGGTCGCGTGACGGGCTCGTCCCACGGAGTGGTGATCAGCGTGGACGTGACCGCGAGGACCGCTGCGGTGCCGGCGGCCAGATGCTTCGCGGCGGCGGGGCCCGCGGGTCGGCCGGTCGAGAGACGTGCACCGACCACGGCGGTCGCGAAGAAGCCGAGAACACCGCCGACGCCGAGCCACGCGGCGGCGGCATGACCAGAGACGTCGATCCGGTCCAGCCACACGTCGGCGATCAGCCAGACGACGGTGCCGACGGCGCCGGTGATGACGCCGCGCACCCGACCGTCGACGATCAGGATCACCCCGGCAAGGGCCAACAGGATCGCCATCTGCCGGACGTCGCGGGGCCAGTAGGTGTTGTTGCCGGCAAGGTCCGGAAAACTCTCACCCGTCTGCGGGTCGGTCCAAAATCCGTTCGGCTGCATGAACGGCTGATAGATCGCCAGGCTCAAGGCCCAGATCACGGCCGCGATGACACCGGACAGCCCACCCGCAACGGCTTGCCAGCTGATCCGCACAGACCGATCATCTGACCTTCACGCCCCCGATGCAATGAGCGTGGTCCGGGACCGCCTTCAGCTATTCGCCGCGGCCCGCTCAAGATCAGCGATGGTGAACGTGGGCGCCGTGTCGCTGATCGTGGCCACCGTCCCGGCCGAGTCAACCGGGTATTGCCCTTGGTCGGGATTGAGCAGCGACGCAGGGGCATCGGGGAAGACGCTCAGAAACAGGATGTACCGGCCGCCCTCGCGCAGCGGCTTGGCGCCTGCCTCACGGAACGTCTTTCCGTCCAGCGTGCCGCCGAGCTGCTTGACCGCAACCGCAGTGCCGACCTTGACATCACCCTTGTACGCCTTGAGCGCTTTTGCTTGGTACACCGTCACGACGATCGGCGTGGTGGTGGCATCTTCCCCCTTGCCCATGCCGGCGTTCGGGTTCAACTGCGGGTCGTTCGCCGGCGGGGTCGAAGAACGCAGGTATTGCGTTTTCGCACCCTGATCGACGGTGGCCTCGATGACAAGGTCAGCCTTTTGGAACAATGCCGGCAAGTCGGGGTATGACGGGTAATCGGCACGATATTCGATGACCTGCTGCTGACCCGTCAACGCGGACCGCGTGTCGCCGTGACCGCATCCGGCCAGCGCCACAAGAAGCATGCTCGTCACGGCGGTCGAGCGAAGTGTCCTGACAAACAAGTGACTTCCCCGTTTCGTGAGCAGTAGTTGACGACGGACGGCGCCACCGGCGTCACCTCAGGGTGAGCGCGAAGCACCCCCAGTTGTCGCCGGCCTGTGCGAGGAGTTTCCATGTTCCGTTGGTGGGGAGTGGTATGCCGCTCGGGTACAGCGGATCCCCTGCGTCGTTGTACGCCAGCGAACCGGCACTGTAGGTCTCGACCTGGCCACTGGCGGACGTTGCGGTGATGGTCAACGCGGCGTTTGGCTGCGGGTGAGCGGGAACCCAGAAGATTTTTCCTATGTTGGGACCGAGGTTCGGCTCCCATTGCTTTCGGTAATGGACGAAGTCTCCTGCGATGAAGTCGCCGGAGCGCACGAGCGGGGCGTCGTCCGGTACCGTGACGCACTCGCGCCGACTGCTTCCGGGCAGGTTCTGTTCAGAGAGCGGTACCGGTGATTGTCGCTCCTGCGGACCGGGCGTGCCTGCCGTTGTCGTCGCCGCGTTGCTCGGGATGAGGGTGGGTTGACGGTTCGTTCTGCCGGTGCAACCGGGCATTGCCGCAAGGGCCAACCCGGCGAGTGCGGCGAGCAGGAGTCTTCTCACGGTTCCACCCCTACCGCGATGGTGCGGCATTCTCAACCGCCGATTCGCCGTCCCACGGACTCCGCGCGACCGCCTGCGCGTTGACTGGATCATCTACCCTGCGTCCATGGCCTACGGGTACCAAGTGCCGCAGCCGCCCAGGCGGCGGACGCTGCGCACCGTGTTGATCGTCGTCGGTGTGGTGGTCGTGCTGTGCTGCGGCGTGCTCGGGGTCGGCGGCTACTTCCTGTTCAAGTCGGTCACCGAGGCGACCGGGCCGGCGAAGCAGGCCGCCGAGGCGTTCGTGGGTGACCTGGAGAGCGGCGACGTCGACGCGGCGTACGAGCTGCTGTGCAGCGGTACGCGCGGCAAGTACACGAGCGAGGCGTTTGCCGACGGGGTGGCCAAGCAGCCGAAGATCCGCAGCCACACGGTGCGCGGCGTCAACGTGGGCAACTACAACGGCCGGACCACGGCAACGGTGAGCATGGGCCTCACGCTCGACAGCGGCTTCACCGACCAGCACACGTTCCCGCTGGTGCAGGAGGACGGCGCCTGGAAGGTGTGCGGCCAGCCGTACTGACTGGGTCACGCACGCAGGGTTAGTACCAGTCGATGGCCGCCACCTCGACCGGGCCGGTGAGCCTTGCCGGCTCGATCGGTCGCAGGGCCGATGCGGTGAAGGCGTCGGTGGCGGCCTCGAGCGCGGCTCGAGTGGCCAGGACTTCGCCGTTGCCCGCCACCGCGCCGATCCGCGTCGCGACGCGGGTGGCGGCGCCGGCCCGTTCGGGGCTGCCCGCGGTGTGTACGGCGATGCGGACCCGGGGCGCGAAGCCGTGGTTTCGACGGTGATCGGCCAGGTCGCGCTGGATGCCGCACGCGCAGTTGAGGGCATCGGCGGCGTCCGCGAAGCTCGCGAGGTACACCTCGCCCTCTCGGCTGATCTCGGCAGCTCCGTGCTCGCCGCAGATCGACCGCAGGGTGCGGTCAAGCCATCGCGTCAGGGTGTCGACCGCCGCCTCGTCGAGCAGCTCGGCCATTGACGTGACGTCGGCGCTGGCGATGTACACGATGGTGGGCGCGGCCGGGCGCGACGGCGGCTGGGTCGGGGTTGCGGCGCCGACCGCGGCCGGGCCCTGCGCCTTGACGAGGTCCTCCAGGTCGGCGTCGGCTCCCCGCCGGGTGGCCTGCTGGAGCTCCTCGGCGCCCAGGCTGGCCAGCAGCCGGCCCTGAACCGTTTCCTGGGCCTGCCGCTTCGCGGTCGGCGCCGCCCCACCGAGCAGGTCGCGTTGCGCGGCTGCCGCCCCGAACAGGACGGCCGCCCGCACGTCGTCACCGTTGGTGAGTGAGATCTGGGCCAGGCCGTCCAGGCTGGCGGCGATCCCACCGCGGTGTCCCAGGCGCATGCACAGTTCGAGCGCGCTGCGGAAGGCTTGTCCGGCGGCGTCGCGGTCACCGCGGTCCAGCAGCAGTCCGCCGGTCGCCTGCAGGGCCGATGCCTCGCCTTCCCGATAGCCGATCGCACGGTAGCGGGCCAGCGCCTCCTCGACCGGCGCTCCCGCCCGGTCGGGCCGGCCGCGTTGCCGGAGGATCGAGCCGAGGATGTCGAGGGCGAAGCCGAGCGCGGTGTCTTCGCCGACGAGCCGCGCGACGACCAGCGCCGCCTCGGCGGTCGACTGTGCCGCGGGCAGTTGCGGCGTATCTCGCTGTACCCGGGCAAGGTGCGCCAGCGCGATGGCCTCGCGCCACCGGTCCTTCGCGGCGCGCAGCGCGTCGACGGCCTGCTCGAGATGGGCGGTGGCCGCCGGCAGGTCGCCGCGCGTCCAGGCGATCATCCCCATCCGGGTCAGCGCGTCGCCCTCCCATCGCCGGTCCGCGCGGCCGTGGGCGAGCCGGAGCTGCTCGGCGGCCAGTGCGTGGGCGGTGTCGATCTCGCCCAGCCCGAGGCGGAGCAGGGTTGCCGCCGCCAGCAGCGGCATGCGCAGCTCGGGCTCGGACGCGGAAACCCCGCGCAGTCCGGCGTCGATCCAGTGCAGCCCCTCGGTGCGAGCGCCCGCCAGGTCCCAGGGGTGCCACAGCAGCGCCGCCATCCGAGCGCCGAGCCGCGCGTCGCCGTCCGGGCCGAACGCCCACCGCAGGGCGGCGCGCAGGTTCTCGTTCTCCGCACGGATTCGTTCGAGCCATGGCATCGAGCCGGCCTGGTACAAGTACCGCTCCGCCTGCTCGATCCAGGCGAGGTGGTGCCGCGCGTGGCGTTCGGCCGTCGCCGCGGCCTCGCCCCGGTGCGCGAGCCGGGCCCGCGCGTACTCGCGCAGCGGTTCGAGCATCCGGTAGCGGCTCCGCTCGGCCGCGATCTGCTCCAGTTGAACCAGTGACCGCGACACGAGGCCGGACAGCAGCGCGGCGACGCTGCGCCGGGGAAGCCGCGCATCGCCGGCGATCACCTCGGCGGCGTCCAGCGTGAACCCGCCCGCAAACACCGACAGCCGCTCGAACAGCAGTTGTTCGGGCTCGGTGAGCAGGTCGTAGCTCCACCGCACGGCGGTGTCCAGGCCGCGATGCCGGTCGGGGAAGTCCTCGCTTCGGGCATCCAGAAGCCGGTGCTGGTGGTCGAGCCGGTCGACGATGTGGTGGAGCGGAAGCGCCGCGACCCGGCTCGCCGCCAGCTCGATGGCGAGCGGCATCCCGTCGAGCCGGTGACAGATGTCGCGTACCAGACCCACGTTGGCTTCGGTCACCCGGAAGTCCGGGCGGGCGGTCGCCGCTCGCGCCCCGAACAGCCACACCGCCGGGCTTGCGGCCGCACGCTCCCACGTGGTGTCCGGGCCGGGCACCGGCAGGGGAGACAGGGGCAGGATCGTCTCGCTGGGCAGGCCGAGGCGTTCCCGGCTGGTCGCCAACACGCGCGGCTGCGTGCTCGCCGTCACCACCGCGTTGGCGAGCCGGCCGCAGGCGTGCAACAGATGCTCGCAGTTGTCCAGAATGAGCAGCGCCCTGCGGCGGGCCAGCGCCCCGGTGACGGTGTCCAGCAGGCGTACACCCGGCTCGGCCCGGACGCCGAGTGCGTCGGCCACCGCCTGGGGCACCAGCTCCGCCGTCGTGAGCAGCGCGAGATCGACGAACCAGATCCCGGCGGGGAACCGCTGCGTCATCGAGCGTGCGACCTCGATGGCGAGGCGGCTCTTGCCGATGCCGGCCGCACCCACCAAGGTCACCAGCCGTTGGCCGTCGAGGAGGGCGGCCAGCCGGTCGCGCTCCCGTTCCCGGCCGACGAAGACGCCGAGCGGACGCGGCAGCGTCGGTCGGGCCCGGGCCGCGCCGGGTGGATCCAGGGAAGGGTGGTGCTGCAGCACCGCACGCTGCAGGTCCTCCAGTTCCGGTCCCGGCAGGACGCCGAGCTGTTCGCCGAGGAGGCGGCGGGCCGTCCGGTATGCGGTCAGTGCCTCGGCCTGCCGGCCGCATCGGTAGAGCGCGACCATGAGCTGGGCCCACAGCCGTTCCCGCAACGGGTGCTGCTGCACCAGGGTCTCGAGCTCGCCGACGAGGTCGGCGTGCGCGCCGAGGGCGAGATCGGCGTCCGCCCTCGCCACCAGAGCGTCGAGCCGAAGCTCCTCGAGCCGGTGAGCGGCGTCGGGGACGAAGGGTGCGTCGACCCCGGCCAGGGCGGGCCCGCGCCACAGCGACAGGGCCTGCGCCAGCAGCGGCGAGGCGCGCCGGGGATCGTCCCGGACGTGGCGGCGGCCCTCCGCCACGAGCCGTTCGAAGCGCATCGCGTCCACCTGCTCGGGCATCACCCGCAGCGTGTAGCCGCCGACGTGGGTCACCAGCGCCCGCGGCCGGTTCGCCCCGGGACGCTGCTCCAGGGCCCGCCGAAGCCCCGCGACCGAACCGTGCACGATCGTCGCCGCGGAGGCGGGCGCGGCCTCTCCCCACAGCAGGCCGATCAGCCGCTCGACCGACAGCGGCGCACCGGGATGGAGGAGCAGTGCGGCGAGGAGTGCATGGTGCCGCGGCGGCCCGAGCGGTACGTCGCCCGCGTCGTCGATCACCGTGACG
Organism: Dactylosporangium sp. NPDC048998; assembly: GCF_043197855.1. Lineage (NCBI taxonomy): Bacteria > Bacillati > Actinomycetota > Actinomycetes > Micromonosporales > Micromonosporaceae > Dactylosporangium > Dactylosporangium sp. NPDC048998. The sequence goes on along the minus strand of NZ_JBICTV010000047.1, from coordinate 34,207 downwards.
TGCCCGAGGATCCGGAACTCCACGCTCGGAACCCTCCCCTGGTCGCTGTCTGCGGCGCGGCGTCTAGTCCGTATTTAGCCGCCCGGCCAAGACTGTTTGGAGGCTAGGGAAAGGAGCAGGCCGGTGGATCCTCGGACGGACAGCGCCCGGGCGGCGGGTGAGGCGGCTCGAGAGCTTCGCGACACCTTCCGCGGAGACCTCCTGTTGCCGCGCGACCAACGATACGAGACCGCGCGCCGGGTGTGGAACGGCAGCATCGACCGGTATCCGGGGCTCATCGCTCGCTGCGCCGACACCGGCGACGTCATCGCCGCGCTCCGCGCCGCGCGCCGGCACGGCCTGGAGGTGGCCGTGCGCGGTGGCGGCCACAGCATCGCCGGCCATGGCGTCGCCGACGGGGCCGTCACGATCGACCTGTCGCGGATGGCGACCGTCCAGGTCGACGCGGATGCCCGGCGGGTCACGGTGCAGGCCGGCAGCCTGCTCTCCGGGGTCGATCGAGAGACCCAGCGGCACGGGCTGGCGGTCACCAGCGGCTTCGTGTCGCACACCGGGGTCGCCGGCCTGACCCTGGGCGGCGGGTTCGGCTGGATGGCCCGCAAGCACGGCCTTGCCTGCGACAACCTCCGCTCCGCCCGGGTCGTCCTCGCCGACGGCAGCCACGCGGTCGCCGGCATGGAGGACGACGCCGACCTGCTCTGGGCGTTGCGCGGCGGCGGCGGGAACTTCGGCATCGTCACCTCGTTCGAGTTCGACCTCCACCGGGTCGGGCCGATGGTGACCACCGGCGCCGGCCTCTACGACCTCGACGACGGGCGGAAGGTGCTGGAATTGTTCCGGGAACTCGCCGCGGAGGCGACCGACGAGACCACCTGGGCCGCGTCCGTCTGGGACGTCGAACCCGGCTCGTCGCTTCCCCAGGAATACCACGGCAAGCCCGTGGTGTCGCTCGCTTTCGTCCACATCGGCGACGTCGAGCACGGCGTGGCGACGGGCCGCCGGCTGCGAGGCGTGGCACAGCCGCTCGACGAGACGGTCGGCCCGGTGCCGTACCTGGAGGTGCAGACCAGCAACGACGCCGCCTGGAGCCACGGGATGCGCCGGTACTGGAAGTCCCACTATCTGTGGGAGCTACCGGATGCCGCGATCGACACCTTCCTGGCCCGTGGCACCGCGACACTTGGCGGAGGCGCATCCGTTGCCGGGTCCCTGCTGGCCCGGGGCGGCGCCATCGGCCGGACCGGCGAACACGACTCCGCGGTAGGTCACCGCGGTGCCCTGTTCGAGTTCATGGCCTCCACGGGCTGGGCCGATCCGGACGAGGACGAAACCCGCCGCAGTGACGTCCGGACCTTCGCCGACCGGATGGCCCGCTTCGGCCGAGGCGTGTACGTCAACAACCTCGACATCGAAGGCGAGGATCGCGTCCGCGACGCGTACGGCGTGCAGAAGTACCAGCGGCTCGCTGCCCTCAAAGCCCGCTTCGACCCCGACAACGTTTTCCACCTCAACCAGAACATCCGCCCCGCCACAGCGTCGGCCGCGCGTTTACCGCACTCCGCCACCGAGACCTGAGTTCGACGAGCAGATGTCCACCCGCCGCCGGCCATCCCCGGCAAGGGGTTCGAGGATCCGCGGCACTCGAGCGGCAACAGCGGAGCCGGAGCCACGAAATCGAACTACGCTTGCTTGGTGCACGTCGGTTCGCGGTCACGATTGGTGCGGCCGACACCCCCGTCCCGCAGGGTCGGGATTTCGGTCGCCGTCCTGATGATCGTGGTAGAGACGGTTCTGCTCTACCCGCTGCGATCGGTCGTGGCACCGCTGTCCCCGGGCATGATCTACATCATCGGCGTGCTGGTGGTCGCGATGGTGTGGGGGATGTGGCTGGGCATGGCCACGGCGGCGGCGAGTGCCTTCGCCTTCGCCGTCTTCCACGTCCCGCCCTTCGGCAGGGTCGCCGTCTCGAATGTCCAAGAGCTGGCCGAGGTGGTGGCCTTTTTCGTCGTCGCGATGGCCACGAGCGTCATCGCGAACGTGTTTCGGCTGCGGATCGTGCAGGCGGAGGAGTCCGACCTCACCGCTGAGATGGCCCGGTTGCTGCTGCACTCGGACGATCTCCCGGGGGTGCTGCCCGCGGTCGCGCACCGCATCGCGGACACGCTCGAACTGCCGGATGCCGTGATCGATCGCGCCGCCGTCGCCGACGATGACCGGCAGTGGGCGTTTCCGCTGCGTGTCGGCGCTACCTCGCTGGGCACCCTACGCGTGCCGCGCGGGGTGCCCGAGCCCACGGTGCAGCGTCTGCGGGAGCGCGTCGCGCCGTCGCTCGCGTCGCTGCTGCAGGCCGGGCACGAACGCGCGGCCATGGTGGACTCGCTGGAAGCGAGCCGGAGGCAACTCCGCCGGCTCGCCACCGAACAGGCCGCGCTGCGGCGGGTGGCGACGCTCGTGGCGCAAGGCGGAAATCCAAACGGGGTCTTCGACGCGATCACCACGGAGCTGTACCGGCTGCTGGCGAAGGACACTCTGCAGGGTTCGTACACGACGTGGCTGCTTCGCTACGGAGCCGACGGCATGGTCAGCGTCGTGTCGAGCAGCCTCACCGGTCTGCGGCCGGAGCAGATGCACTGGTCGTGGGAGGGCGAGAACGTCCTGGCGCTGGTGTGGGACACCGGCCGGGCCGCCCGGATGGACAGCTTCGAGGGTGCCATCGGTCCAGCCGCCGCGGTGGCACGTCAGCTGGGTATCCGCTCCGCGGTCGGGGTCCCGATCGCCGTCGAAGGCCAGCTGTGGGGCGTGGCTGCCGTCGCGTCGGGCCGGGCCGATCCGCTGCCACCCGATACGGAGCGGCGTGTCGCGAACTTCGTGGACCTTGCCGCCACCGCGATCGCCAACGCCGACAACCGGGCCGAGCTCGTCGCATCCCGCGCCCGGCTCGTCGTCGCCGCGGACCAGGCGCGCGAGCGGATCGAGCGCGACCTGCACGACAGCGCGTTGCAGCAAGCCATCGGGATCGGGCTGCGGCTGGGTCTTGTGCAGGCCAGTCTGCCGCCCGAACTGGAGCAGGCCAGGACGGAACTGTCGAACGCCGTGTACGGCCTGAACCACGTCGTGGACAACATGCGCGAGCTCTCGCGGGGCATCCATCCGACGCTGCTCGCCGCGGGCGGGCTGCAGCCCGCGATCAGGTCGCTTGCCCGCAAATCATCGGTACCGGTTGAACTCGACACCCACGCCGACGAGCGCATGGCGCCGGTCGTCGAGGTCGCCGCCTACCACGTCGTTTCCGAAGCGCTGACGAACGCGGCCAAGCATGCCCACGCCTCCGTCGTGCAGGTGCAGGCGGCGACGCAGGACGACGCCCTGTGCCTGTCCATCCGCGACGACGGTGTCGGAGGCGCCGACCCCCGTCGCGGGTCCGGCCTCACCGCCCTGCGGGACCGGGTCGAGGCGCTCGGTGGACACCTGAGCGTCACCAGCCCCACCAACGGCGGCACATTGCTGGAGGCCACCATCCCGATCGCGCCCCCCGAGCCGTGCCCGCTCGGCGTTCGGCCTCCTGGCGAGGCACACCCCTAGTAAGCACCGGTAACGGCGGCGTTGCTTTCAGCTACGCCGGCTTGTGACGGTGTGACGTGACCGAAATGGGACGGACCGGCACGGGCGTCGCACAGTACGATCTGGCGGACCACAACCCAATCAGGAAGAACTCGATGAAGCTTGCATGGGGACGGGCCGCGACGCTGATCGTCGCGGCTTCCGTCATGTTCGGGGCCGGTGCCTGCGGCAACAACAGCAGTGACAGTGGCACGCCCGCCGCCGTGGCGACCAGCTCCAAGGCGCCGGAGCCGAAGGACGTGCTGCTGGGCTCGCTGGCGGAGTACGACAAGGGTGTGTACGCGGTGGAGTTCACCGCACTCAACGGCTCCGGGCAGGCCACGATCGATGGGCCCAAGAAACAGGCCTACCTCAAGATGATCTCCACCGATCCCGACGCGAAGTTCACGATGGAGGTGCTCCTGATCGATCCGGACGCCTTCGTGAAGATGGACATGGGTGAGCTGGCCAAGCTGCCCGGGATGCAGCTGCTGAACGGCAAGACCTGGATGCACGTCGATCGCTCCAAGATCAAGGACGCCGAGAGCCTGGGCTTGAAGGACAACGAGACCGACATGCTCGACATCAAGGCGCTGCTGCAGAGCGCCCAGTCGGTGCAGTCGGCCGGCGACCACAAGTACAGCGGCACCCTCGACCTCGCCAAGGGCGAGAACTCGCCGATGACCGACACCGACGTCGTCAAGGCGCTCGCGGACAAGGCGGCCAGCGTGCCGTTCACCGCGACCCTCGACGCCGACGGGCACCTCACCGACCTGCTCATCGACGTGCCGGCCGCGGGCGACAAGAAGGCACACCAGCTCAAGCTGACCATCACCGAGTACGGGACCGCCAAGATGCCGGACAAGCCCACCGGCAAGGCCGTGGTCGAGGCCCCGGCCAACCTGTACGACATCTTCAACGGCTGATTCCACCGGCCCGGCGGCGCCGCATCCCGATGCGAGCGCCGCCGGCACCGCCGCATCCCGATGCGAGCGCCGCCGGCACCGCCGCATCCCGATGCGAGCGCCGCCGGCACCGCCGCAGGCGCTAGACCGGTGCGGTTGTCAAGAGGTCGGCCACGTCGCACTCCTCCCACTCCGGTGGCACGGCAGCGAGGGCGTCCGCCAGTGCCGCCGGTCCGAGGTAGCCGGAGTGCGCCCCGTCGACAGCGCGCACGCCGTATCGCTGCCAGCGCACCGGGACGATGCGGGTGTGGCCGGGCGCGGGTCGGACGTTGCCCAGCAGCGGCGCGCCGGGGAGGTCGGGCAATGGCCGTCCGGCGAGCCCGGCGAGCAGCGGCTGCACGAGCGTGCAGGCGGCGACGAGGGCGGCGAATGGATTGCCGGGTATCCCGACGAGCCAGCAAGCTTCAGCTCGGGCGAGGATTTGCGGGTGCCCCGGGCCGGCAGGCGACGCCGTCGACGTGGACGGCCGCGTCGATCGTCCGCAGCGCCCGCCGGAGGCCGTCGGCCGGACCGACCGAGGTGGAGCCGCACACGATCGTGACGTCGGTGTCGGCGAGGGTCTCGCCGATGGCATCGACGAGAGCCTCGACCGGCTGGTCCGGCACGTGCCGGAGGCGGACGTCGGCCACACCCCACGTCGCCAGCAGACCGGTGAGCGCCGGGCCGATGGCGTCCCGGACCTTCCCGTGCGGCGGCGTTCCGTGCGTGACGATCTCATCGCCGGTGATCAGGAGTCGTACTCTCGGATGTGCCCGAACGGTGACGGTGTCCACGCCGGCGCTGGCCGCTAGCCCGATGGCGGCCGGGGTCAGGGCGTGTCCGGCCGACAGGAGCTGTTCAGGCCGAGGGTCCGGCCGAGAGCACGGTCCAGTGGCACTTGCTGCACGGCAAGTGGCTCCGGGAGGCTGTGCGCCAGCGTCCGAGCCCGGCACCAGGGCATCGCCGGATTTGATTGCCACGTGTTCGCGGTGAGCCTGCTCATCTACAGCTTCCCTGTCAGCCGATCAGGACGAGCCCGGTGAGTGACAGGCTCGCCAGCACCATCGTGCCGAGCGCCCCGGCGCTGAGCGCGCGCCAACCGCCCCGGGCGATGTTCCTCAGGTCGACCGCGGTGCCGAGGGCGAACATCGCCGCGGCAAGCATGAGGCCCGACGCGGTCGCTGCGCTGTGGAGGACCACGCCCGGCACCAGGCCGGCGCTGCGTACCGCGGCCATGGCCATGAAGCCGACGACGAACCAGGGCAGGATCGGCGGGCGCGTGCCGTCGGCGGCGGCGTTGCGGCGGGTCGCGGCGACGACGGCGACGAGCGGCGCGAGCAGGACGACCCGGCACAACTTCGCCACGACCGCGACGGTCAGCGCCGCCGTGCCGGCCATGCCGCCGATCGCCACCACCTGGCCGACCTCGTGCACGCTCATGCCGGCCCACAGGCCCAGCGTCGTCTCGTCCAGCCCGAGCAGCACCCCGAGCGCCGGCAGCGCGGCCAGGCAGAGCGTGCCGAGCACGGTCACCACCGTGACGGCGGTGACCACGTCCTCCTCGTCTCCGTCGGTGACCTGCTTCATCGCGGCTACGGCCGAGGCGCCGCAGATTGAGACGCCGGTGGCGACCAGCAGTGCGCGTGCCGGGCTCAGGCCCAGCAGACGCCCGCACCAGCGGGTGACCACGAAGGCGGTCACGACGCTGAGCAGGATGACGGCGACGGCGCCGACGCCGAGCTGCCGGATGTCCGAGAGGGCCAGCTGCAGGCCGAGCAGGACCACCCCGGCTCGCAGCAGCGTCCGTGACGCGAACGCGAGCCCGTCCCGCAGCCGGCTGTGGTAGCCGCCGAGGCCGCGGACGAGAATGCCGAGCACGACCGCCACCACCACCGGGCTGGCCGCGCTGCCGACGCTGCGGTTGACGGCGTACCCGACGGCGGCCGCGGCGGCCGCGGCGAGCAGGCCGGGGGCCGCGGCGCGGATGCGTCGCGTCCCGTCGGTGACCCGGCTCGTCCGTTCCTCGATGGACACCTGGCAGCCCCTCCTTCCACGTCCGCCGGACGTCGGCGGCCGTCTGCCGCCGGGTGGTGCTTTCAGGCTTTACCCGCCGACGCGGGGCGAGTAGCCGTCGGTCGCGCGCCACCTCATAGCCTGTGGCTATGAGTGGACTTCCCGATCTGGAGTCACTGCGGCTGCTCGTGCGGGTGGCGGAGCTGGGCAGTCTCGGCCAGGCTGCCCGGGCGATGGGGATGACCCAGCCGTCGGCGACGAAGCGACTCGCCTCGCTGGAACGCCGGGCGGGCCTGCCGCTGCTGGTGCGGACGCCCCGCGGCTCGGGGTTGACGAACGACGGCCGGGTGGTGGTGGACTGGTCGGTGCGGCTGCTGGAGGCCGCCGACGAGTTCCAGGCCAGCCTGACCGCGCTCCGGGAGGCGCGGGCGGCCCAGTTGCGCGTCGCCGCGAGCATGACGGTCGCCGAGGCGCTGCTGCCGGGCTGGCTGTACAAGCTGGGGTTGCGCGAGCCGGACGTGCGGGTCGGCCTGACCGTCGTCAACTCCGCGGAAGTGGCCCGGCTGCTGCTGGCCGGCGAGACCATCGACATCGGGTTCGTGGAGGGTCCGTCGGTCCCGGCCGGGCTCGGGCACCGGCCCGTGGGCTACGACGAGCTCATCGTGGTGGTGGCTCCGCGGCATCCGTGGGCGCGCCGCCGCCGGCCGTTGCAGGCGAGCGAGCTGGCCGCCACCCGGCTGGTCGTGCGGGAGGTCGGCTCCGGCACGCGGGACACGCTCGAGCTCGCCCTGCGCCGGCTCGACCCGGTGCCCGCCCAGCTGGCGCTCGGCTCCAACGCCGCGGTGAAGGGCGCGGCCATGGCCGGCAGCGCACCGGCGGTGCTCAGCCGGTACGCGGTTGAGGCCGAGTTGGCCGCGGGGCAATTGGTGGCCGTACCCGTGGTGGACCTCTCGCTGGTGCGCACCCTGCGGGCCGTCTGGCCGCGCGGCCGGCGGCTGACCGGCGCGGCCACGGCGTTGTTGCAGGTGATCGACGTGTCACCTCGGCGACGTAGGGACGGTGTGAATTCCATCAGGCCCGCCACGGTCGGGTAGTAGGTGTATCCGGCGTAGGCCAGGTCGCCCGCCGCGATCCTGATGGACCGCGTCGAACTCCAGGTCCCGCCGGTACTGGTCGAACTTGCCCGCCACGAACCAGCCGTCCCGGTCCGTCACCACCGGCCGCAGCCCGTCGACCAGCGCCGACTTGCCCACCCCGGGCGCCCCGCCGACCAGCACCGCGCGGCACCGGCCGTCCAGCGCATCGGTGAACGCCGCCGCCAGCGCCGACACCTCGTCGTCCCGCCCCATCAGCCGCGACGGTGGCCGCAGGCGCAGCGGAACGTCGCGAGCCGACCCGCAGCGCGGCCGCGCCCGGGTGTGCGCCGGCGGACCGCAACCGCTGCAGGTCGTAGATCACGCCGTCGGCCGTCTGGTACCGGTTGTCCGGCTCCCTTCTCCAGCAGGTGCATGATGATCTCGGACAGCCCGGCGGGCAGGGCGCGGTTCGCCTGCGCCGGCGGCACGGGCACACGAGCCAGATGGTCGTGGGTGAGGCGCAACGGGTCGCCGGATCCGAACGGCGGCTCGCCGGTCGCCAGCTCGTACAGCGTCGCACCCAGCGCGTACAGGTCGGCCCGCTGATCCGCAGACCGGCCGGTGCGCCCGGTCTGCTCCGGCGCCAGGTACGCCAACGTCCCGACGATCTCGGTGTGATGCGTGAACTCGGGACGGATCTCGGCGAACGACGTCGCCAGCGCGAAGTCCACCAGGCAGGGGGCGCCGTCGCGGGAGATCAGGATGTTCGCCGGCGTGATGTCGCGATGCGTCACACCGCGGCGGTGCATCCCCGCCACGGCCCGGGCCAACTGCTCCGCGAGCCCGATCAGGTCTCCGGCGGCCAGCGGCTTCGCCCGTCCGGCCCGGCTGGTGCCGCCGACGTCCTCCACCACGATCGACCCCCGGCAGCGTGGCGCCTCCACCAGCTGCGCGACGCCGGCGACGCCACGTAGCCGCCCCAGGATCGCCAGCTCGTGCTGCAGCCGGCGCCCACCGACAGACAGCCTGGTGACGCGTGTGTTTTCGCTCTCGTGCAGCAGCACGTCCCGAACGGGCGGGTCCCGGCCCGACCATTCGACACCCCCAACCTCCGTCCTTTACCCACCATTGTGCGCGGAAGCGACTATTCGCCACCTGCATGACGCCTCCGCGACCGCGATTCGTCAGAAGTCGTCGTCGAAGCTGACCGTGCCGGTGACGCCGACCTGGTAGGCCGAGACGCGCCGCTCGAAGAAGTTCGACAGCTCCTGCACGTCCTGTAGCTCCATGAAGGCGAAGGGGTTCGCGCTGCCGTACAGCAGCGCGATCCCCAGCATGGCGAGCCGCCGGTCGGCGACGTGCTGCAGGTACTCGCGCATGTCCACAAGGGACAGTCCGGAGATGCCCTGTTCGAGCAGGTCGGCGGCGAACTGCACCTCGCACTCCACGGCCTCGGCGAGCATGTCGCGCACCTGCTGGGCCATCTCGTCGTCGAACAGGTCCGGCTCCTCGGCACGGACGGTGTCGACGACGTCGAACGCGAACGCCATGTGCATGGACTCGTCGCGGAACACCCAGTTGGTGCCCGAAGCGAGGCCGTGCAGCAGTCCGCGTGAGCGCAGGTAGTACACGTAGGCGAAGGCGCCGTAGAAGAACAGCCCCTCGATGCAGGCGGCGAAGCAGATCAGGTTGAGCAGCAACGCCCGCCGATCCTCGCGCGTGCGCAGCCGGCGCAGCTCGTGGATCGAGTCGATCCAGCGGAAGCAGAACTCGGCCTTGCGCCGGATCGACGGGATGTTCTCCACGGCCGCGAACGCCGCGAACCGCTCGGACTCGTCGGGCACGTAAGTGTCGAGCAGGTTGAGGTAGAACTGGACGTGCACAGCCTCCTCGAACAGCTGCCGGGACAGGTACAGCCGGCCCTCGGGCGAGTTGACGTGCTGGTAGAGGTTGAGCACCAGGTTGTTGGCGACGATCGTGTCGCCGGTGGCGAAGAACGCGACCAGCCGCGAGACGAGGTGCCGCTCGGCCGGGGTGAGCCGGTCGAGGTCGGGCAGGTCGCTGTGCAGGTCCACCTCCTCGACGGTCCAGGTGTTCTTGATGGCGTCCTTGAACCGGTCGAAGAAGTGCGGGTAGCGCATCGGCCGCAGGGTGAGGTCCATGCCGGGGTCGAGGAGGCTCACTGGCAGGCCTCGCACGACTCGGGGTTCTCCAGCGAGCACGCGACGGCCTCCGCCGGGGCGGCGACGAGCGAGACGGCCGGCGCGGTGATGGAGACCGTCGCCTGCTGGATCCGGGTCGCAGGGCGGGAGCGCAGGTAGTAGGTCGTCTTCAGGCCGGACTTCCAGGCGTGCAGGTACATCGAGGAGAGCTTGCCGATCGTCGGCGCGCTCACGAACAGGTTCAGCGACTGGGACTGGTCGATGTAGGGCGCCCGGGCGGCGGCGAGGTCGATCAGGGCCCGCTGCGGCAGCTCCCACGCCGTGCGGAACAGCTCCCGCACGTCGGCGGGCAGCTCGGCGATGCCCTGCACGGAGCCCTCGGCCCGCTTGATCTGCTCGCGGATCGGCGCGGTCCAGAGCCCGCGGGCCTTGAGCTCGCGCACGAGGTACGTGTTGATCTGCAGGAACTCGCCCGACATCGTCTCGCGCTTGAACAGGTTGGACACCTGCGGCTCGATGCACTCGTAGCAGCCCGCGATCGAGGCGATGGTCGCCGTCGGCGCGATCGCGACGAGCAGCGAGTTGCGCAGCCCGTGCTCGGCGATCCGGGCCCGCAGCGCCGCCCAGCGCTCGGCCTGAGCCGGCTCGGCGCCCCACAGGTCGGGGTGCAGCACACCGCCGGCGGCGCGGGTCTCGGCGTAGGCGGGGTGGGCGCCCAGGCGAGCGGCCAGGTCCGCCGAGGTCTCCAGCGCGGTCAGGAAGATCTCCTCCTGCACGCGGGTGGACAGCTCGCGCGCCGCGGCGGAGTCGAACGGCAGCCGCAGCGCGAAGAACGCGTCCTGCAGCCCCATCAGGCCGAGCCCGACCGGCCGCCAGCGCGGGTTGGACGCGGCCGCCTGCGCCGACGGGTAGTAGTTGATGTCGATGACCCGGTCGAGGAAGACCACTGCGGTGCGCACCGTGTCGCGCAGCTTCTCCCAGTCGACGCCGCCGGTGGTGACGTGCGCGCCGAGGTTGATCGAGCCCAGGTTGCACACCGCCGTCTCGTCGTCGCTGTTGACCTCGACGATCTCGGTGCACAGGTTTGACAGGTGGATGGTGTTGCCGGGCGCCCCGGTCTGGTTGGACAGGCGGTTGGACGGGTCCTTGAAGGTCATCCAGCCGTTGCCGGTCTGCGCGAGGGTGCGCATCATCCTGCCGTACAGATCGCGCGCCTTGACGGTGCGGACCGCCTTCTTCTCGGCGACCCGGTACGCCGCGTCGAAGTCCTCGCCGTAGAGGTCCGGTAGTTCGGGTGCGTCGGAGGGGTCGACCAGGGACCAGTCCTCGTCGGCCTCGACGCGGCGCATGAACTCGTCCGGGATCCAGTTGGCGAGGTTGAGGTTGTGGGTGCGGCGGGCCTCCTCGCCGGTGTTGTCCCGCAGCTCCAGGAACTCCTCGACGTCCGGGTGCCACGGCTCCAGGTACACGCAGGCCGCGCCCTTGCGCCGGCCGCCCTGGTTGACCGCCGCGACCCCGGCGTCGAGGGTCTTGAGGAATGGCACGATCCCGTTCGACCTGCCGTTGGTGCCCCGGATCAGCGCACCCCGCCCGCGCACCCGCGACCACGAGATGCCGATGCCGCCGGAGAATTTCGACAGGCGCGCGACCTGGTGGTAGCGCTCGTAGATCGAGTCGAGCTCGTCACGCGGCGAGTCGACCAGGAAGCACGAGGACATCTGGGTGTGCCGGGTGCCCGAGTTGAACAGCGTCGGCGAGCTCGGCAGGTAGGCGAGGCTGGACATCAGCCGGTAGAAGGCGATCGCCTCGCCCGGGTTCGCCGACAGTCCGCAGGCCACGCGCAGCAGCCAGTACTGCGGCGTCTCCACGACGAGGCGGGTCTCGGGGTGGCGCAGCAGGTACCGGTCGGCGACGGTGCGCAGCCCGAAGTACTCGAAGCGCAGGTCCCCGGCCGGGTCCACGGCGTCGTCGAGCTTGCGGGCGTTGCGGGTCACGAACTCGGCCGTGTCGTCGCCGACGAGCCCCAGCCCGTGCGCGTACGCGATGGACTGGCTGAAGCTCGCCACCCCCTGCCCGCGGACCTCCTTGTCCACGAACGCGGCCAGCAGCCGCGCCGCGAGCTTCGAGTACTGCGGCTCCTCGCCGGTCAGCTCCGCCGCCGTCTGGATCGACAGCCGGTCCAGCTCGGCGGTGGTCGCGCCGTCGTACAGCCCGCTGATCGTCTTCGTGGCGACCCGCAGCGGGTCCACGTCGGCGAGGTCGGCGACCCACCGCTCGACGGCCCGCACGATCTTGTTGACGTCGACCGCCTCGGCGTCGCCGTTGCGTTTCCGGACCCGCATCGCGATCCCCTCTCCTCACACCCATCGGCGAGGTCGCCGGACGCGCGGGGAGACGCCGCCGGAGCCCCGCGGCGGCATGCGGCGCGGGCCCGGCTGATGGCGTCGGCCGTCCCGCGCGGCCTTCGACCGCCGCGCACCGGTCGGTGCGCGGCGCGCTGGCAGGTCTTCGGACTCGCGGGCGTCGTGCTCGTGCCTACTGGCCGTCGCTTCCCAGGCTCGCGCCCAGTGCTTGTGTGACGGCGGTCGTTCCCACTCACCGCTGCGGGGCAGTCCCGGATTCGCACCGGGTTCCCTCTTGCCCCGGCCACCCTGACAGGCGGCCGGACCAGCTGCGGTCAACACCATATATGGGTACGCCTGCGAATGCACAACACCAGATGATGTGCCGGCGTGTCGCGTGTGCTGCGTCACTCCGGCGGGTGGAACCAAACTGGCCGGCTGCGTGACAGCGCGACGCCGGTGAACGTCACAGCGTCACCGGCGTCGATGCGTGAACTTGGGTCGTTCGTCAGCCGTCCGCTCCGGACCGGCTGGACGGTGCGAGGTGCCGGGCGTACGCGTCCGTGGTGAAGAACGGCGGAAGGGACTCCTGCAGCGCGGTGCGCTCGAGGACACCGGCCGCCGCCACGGCGCGGTCGCGGTCCGGCCCCTCGCGCCCCGCGACCAGGTCGGCCAGGGCCTCGGCCAGCAGCGACCGGACCAGATCGTCGGTGACGCAGCCACCCTCGGCGAGCGGCGTGCGGTGGTGCAGCCACTGCCACACCTGGCAGCGGGCGATCTCGGCGGTCGCCGCGTCCTCCATGAGGTTCCACAGCGCCACCGCGCCGGTGCCGCCGAGCCAGGCGTCGACGTACCGCAAGGCCACGGCGACGTTGGACCGCAGTCCGTCGGCGGTGACCTGTCCCGGGGTCTTGTCGACGGCGAGCAGGTCGGTGGCGGTGACCACGACGTCGTCGCGAAGCCGGTCGAGCTGGTTCGGACGGTCGCCCAGGACCGCATCGAACTCGTCCCGGCACACCTCGACCAGGCCCGGGTGGGCGACCCAGGACCCGTCGAACCCGTCGCCGGCCTCACGCTGCTTGTCCGCCCGCACCCGGGAGACGGCCGCCTCGTTGACGTCCGGCGACCGGCTCGGGATGAACGCGGCCATGCCACCGATCGCGTGTGCGCCGCGCCGGTGGCAGGTGCGCACCAGCAGTTCGGTGTAGGCGCGCATGAACGGCACGGTCATGGTGACGTCGGAACGGTCGGGCAGGACGAAGTCCGTCCACTGCCCGAAGTTCTTGATGATGCTGAAGATGTAGTCCCAGCGGCCCGCGTTCAGCCCGGCCGAGTGCTCACGCAGCTCGTACAGGATCTCCTCCATCTCGAACGCGGCGGTGATCGTCTCGATCAGCGTCGTGGCCCGGATGGTGCCCTGCGGCAGGCCCAGATACTGCTGGGCGAAGACGAAGACGTCGTTCCACAGCCGGGCCTCTCGGTGGTCCTCCAGTTTCGGCAGGTAGAAGTACGGCCCTGAACCGGCGTCGAGCTGCCGCCGCGCGCAGTGGAAGAGGTACAGGCCGAAGTCGACCAGGCTGGCCGAGATCGGCCGTCCGTCCACCGCGATCCACTTCTCCACCAGATGCCAGCCGCGCGGCCGGACGACGATCGTGGCCGGGTCGTCGCCGAGGACGTACCGCTTGCCGCGCTCGTCGGTGAAGTCGATCCGCCGATCCAGCGCGTCGATCAGGTTGAGCTGCCCCCCGATGATGTTGTGCCAGGTCGGTGCGGTGGCGTCCTCGAAGTCGGCCAGCCAGACCCGCGCGCCGGAGTTGAGGGCGTTGACGGTCATCTTGCGGTCGGGCGGGCCGGTGATCTCGACCCGCCGGTCGGTCAGCCCCGGCGCGGGTGGTGCCACCCGCCAGGTGGGATCCTGGCGGATCCGGGCGGTCTCCGGCAGGAAGTCGGGCAGCTGGCCGGTGGTAAACCGGGCGCGGCGGGCCCGCCGGGTGTCCAGCAGCGCCGCCCGCCGAGCCGCGAAGCGCTCGTCGAGGGCGACCAGGAAGTCCAGCGCCTCGGCGGTGAGGATCTCGTCGTATCGTTCGGCCGGCGGGCCGATGATCTTGTACCTCATCGGATTCCTTCCGTGGAGACCCCCGCCTTCAGGCGGGGGAGGAAACGGAACCCCTGCGGAGCAGGACAGGAAAGCTGATGCGCCGCCATGGCGGATCGGCGTCTGCCCGCGTGTCACCGCAGGTCCACAAAATAGATCGGCCAAGATGTGAGGCGTGTCCAGGACGGTGAAGCGGGCGTTCAAGTACCGCTGCTACCCGACCGGCGCGCAGGCCGCCGAGCTGGCCCGGACGTTCGGGTGCGTCCGGAAGGTCTACAACCTGGCCCTCGCGGCCCGCACCGAGGCGTGGACGTTGCGGCGGGAGCGGGTCAACTACAACGCGACCTCGGCGATGCTGACCGCGTGGAAGCAGACCGAGGAACTCGCGTTCCTCAACGACGTCTCGTCGGTGCCGTTGCAGCAGGCGTTGCGGCATCTGCAGTCCGGGTTTGCGAACTTTTTCGCCGGCCGGGCCGGCTACCCGAGCTTCAAGTCGAAGAAGAAGTCCCGGCGGTCGGCGGAGTACACCACCAGCGCGTTCCGGTTCCGTGGCGGCAGGCTCATCTTGGCGAAGATGGCCGGGCCGCTGGACATCGTGTGGTCCCGGCCGCTGCCGGAGGGGGCGTCGCCGTCGACGGTGACCGTGTCGCAGGACGCGGCCGGGCGCTGGTACGTGTCCCTGCTCTGCGACGACATGATCCCCGACGCCCCGGCGGTGGACACCGCTGTCGGGGTCGACGCCGGGCTGGACAGCCTCCTCACCCTCTCCACCGGGGAGAAGATCCCCAACCTGCGGCACGAGCGCGCCGACCGGGCGCGGCTGGCCCGCGCCCAGCGGAACCTGGCCCGCAAGGAGAAGGGCTCCAGCAACCGGGCGAAGGCTCGGGTCAAGGTCGCCCGCGTCCATGCCCGGATCGCCGACCGGCGGCGCGACCATCTGCACAAGCTGAGCACTCGGCTCGTTCGTGACAATCAAACGATCGTGATCGAGGACCTGACCGTCCGAAACATGGTCAAGAATCGCACGCTGGCCCGTGCCATCTCGGACGCGGCGTGGCGGCAGTTCCGGACCATGCTGGAGTACAAAGCCGACTGGTATGGCCGCGAGGTGATCGTGGTCGACCGCTGGTACCCGTCCTCCAAACTGTGCTCGGCCTGCGGCGCGCTGGCCGAACAGATGCCGCTCACCGTTCGGAAGTGGACGTGCCGGTGCGGCACCGTCCACGACCGGGACGTGAACGCGGCACGCAACCTTCTGGCCGCCGGGCTGGCGGTGACGGCCTGTGGAGCTGGTGTAAGACCTCAACGGGAGTCCTCCCGGACGGGGCGGTCGGCGGTGAAGCAGGAAACCCCTGGGGCGACCCAGGGAATCCCCTCCCCTTTAGGGAGGGGAGGATGTCAAGCGAACTGCTCCGTCTCGGTGGACCCCCGCAGGGCGGTCGTCTCGGCCGCGGGGTTGAGCACGGTGCTGATCAGGTCGAAGTAGCCCGTGCCGACCTCGCGCTGGTGCTTGACCGCGGTGTAGCCGTCGGCCTCGGCGGCGAACTCCCGCTCCTGCAGCGCGACGTAGGCGGGCATGCCGTCGGCGGCGTAGCCGCGGGCCAGGTCGAACATCGAGTAGTTGAGGGCGTGGAAGCCCGCCAGGGTGATGAACTGGAAGTTGTACCCCATGTGCCCGAGCTCCCGCTGGAACTTCCCGATCGTCGCGTCGTCGAGGTGTTTGCGCCAGTTGAACGACGGCGAGCAGTTGTAGGCGAGCATCTGGTCCGGGAAGCGCCGCTTGATCGCGTCGGCGAACCGGCGGGCGACCTCGAGGTCCGGCGTGCTGGTCTCCATCCAGAGCAGGTCGGCGGACGGCGCGTAGGCCAGGCCGCGGGCGATGCACGCCTCGACGCCGTTGCGGAACCGGTAGAACCCCTCGGCGGTGCGCTCACCCGTGACGAAGGGCCGATCTCGCTCGTCGACGTCGGTGGTCAGCAGCGTCGCGGCCTGCGCGTCGGTGCGCGCGACGATCAGCGACGGCACGCCGGCGACGTCGGCGGCGAGCCGGGCCGCCTGCAGGGTCCGGATGTGCTGCCCGGTGGGGATGAGCACCTTGCCGCCGAGGTGACCGCACTTCTTCTCGGCGGCGAGCTGGTCCTCCCAGTGCACCCCGGCCGCGCCCGCCACGATCATCGCGGTCATCAGTTCATACGCGTTGAGCACGCCACCGAACCCGGCCTCGGCGTCCGCGACGATCGGGGCCAGCCAGTCGGTCTGCGGGTCGGCGCCCTCGGCCGTGCTGATCTGCCCGGCGCGCAGCAGGGCGTTGTTGATCCGGCGGACGACCGCGGGCACCGAGTTGGCCGGATACAGGCTCTGGTCGGGGTAGGTGTGGCCCGCGAGGTTGGCATCCGCGGCGACCTGCCAGCCGGAGAGGTAGATGGCCTTGAGCCCGGCGCGGACCATCTGCACGGCCTGGTTGCCGGTGAGCGCGCCGAGCGCGTGGACGTAGTCCTCGTCGTGCAGCAACTGCCACAGCCGCTCCGCGCCGCGGCGGGCCAGGGTGTGCTCCTCCTGGATGGCGCCGCGTAGTCGCACCACGTCCTGCGGACCGTAGCTGCGCTGTACCCCATGCCATCGCGGGTCGGCTTGCCACTCCTGCCGCAACTGCTCCACTGCGTCCATCGTGTGCCCCCTCGATCGCTGATGGGTTACACCCCCACGGTCACACGGGCGTGATCGGCCGGTCGAGGGACGGAAACAGCCAAGTCCTGCAAAGTTGTGCGGCCAAATCGCTAACTTGTGAAGACTTGGATTGACATCGGTGTTATAGCTGGACGTAGGGGATGTAGCTGCTGGAGGTGGGAGCGATCGCCAAGATTTTCGCCGGCGCGCGGCTGCGGCGGTTGCGGGAGGAGCGCGGACTGAGCCAGACGGACCTCGCCCGCCACCTGAGCATCTCGCCCAGCTATCTCAACCAGATCGAGCATGACATCCGGCCGCTGACCGCCCCGGTGCTCATCCGTATCACCGAGCTCTTCGGCGTCGAGCCGACCTTCTTCGCTCCCCACGACACCCTGCAACTGGTCGCCGGCCTGCGGGAGGCGCTCGGCGGCGCGGGCAGCATCGCGGATCTCACCGAGCTCGCTTCCCGGCTGCCGGAACTCGCCGATTCGGTGATCGAGCTGCACCGCCGGTACCGCCAGGTCGCCGACCAGCTTACCGAGCTCGTCGGCGACCGTGGCCAGTTCGGCCGCAGCCCGCACGACCAGGTGACCGATTTCTTCTACCGGCGGCAGAACTACGTGCCGCACCTCGACGAGGCGGCCGAAGCGCTCGCGGCGCGCATGCGGCTGCGCCGAGGCGAGGTCCGCGCCGGACTCGAGGACCGGCTGGCCCAGCAGCACGGCGTGCGGGTCTCGCCCGAGGACGCCGAATCGCTTGGCGGCGACCTGCACCGCTACCAGCCGCACAGCCGGACCCTGCACCTGTCCACGTCCCTGCGCGCCGGACAGGAAGCGATGCGGATGGCCGCACAGCTGGCGCTGCTGGAATATGCGGACGTGATCGACGAGCTCGTCGAGGAGGAGCACTTCGACGACGTGCAGACGCAGATCCTCACCAGGGTCGGCCTTGCGAATTATTTCGCAGCCGCGCTGATCCTGCCGTACGAGCAGTTCCTGACCGCCGCGGAAACCCGCCGGTACGACATCGATCTGCTCACCGAGCACTTCGCGATGGGCTGGGAGACGGTCTGCCACCGGCTCAGCACGCTGCAACGCCCGCGGGCGCGAGGCGTGCCGTTCTCCTTCGTCCGCGTCGACCGGGCCGGCAACATGTCCAAGCGCCAGTCGGCGACCGGCTTCCCGTTCTCGCGCACCGGCGGCACCTGTCCGCTGTGGAACGTGTACGAGGCGTTCAGCTCCCCAGGCCGCGCGGTGACCCAGGTCGCGGCGATGCCCGACGGGCAGCGGTATCTGTGGATCGCCCGCACCGTCACCCGGCACCACGGCGGCTACGGCCAGCCCGGCAAGGTCTACGCGATCGCGCTCGGCTGCGAGATCAAGCACGCCGGTCGCCTCGTCTACTCGACCGGCATGGACCTGCACGACGCCGAGGCCGCCATGCCGATCGGGCCCGGCTGCAAGACCTGCGAACGGTCCAACTGCCCGCAGCGGGCCGCCGCACCGATCAGCCGGCAACTCGATCTGGACGAGAACCGCAGCACGTTCATCCCGTACCCGTTGAAGGGCCCACTGACTCGTTGAAGGGCCCACCGGGCCGTGCCGCGGCGGCGGACCCGAGCCTGTCAGGTCTCGGCGGTACGCGGGCGGCTACCCGCCGGCCGGGACCGCGACGGCGCGGTCCGCCGCGCAGCCGCCACCGCTGCGGGCGCCGCCGGGGTCGCCGGTCGCGGCAGGTCCAGCTCGCCCGAGACGTGCCCGCCCACCACGACAAGCTGGTCCAGCAGGTCCGCCAGGTGTGGCGTCGCGGCGCGGTAGAAGATCCGGGTGCCGTCACGGCGGGAGTCGACCATGCCCGCCTCGCGCAGCCTCGCCAGGTGCTGTGACACCGCGGCCACGTTCGCGCCGACCAACTCGGCCAGCTCACCCACCGAATACTCACGCGTGGAGAGCGCCCACACCAACCGCAGCCGCGTCGGCTCGGCCAGCGCCCGCAGCACATCCATCATCGGCTCGAACCGTTCTTGCCCCACCACGCAACAAAACCTTAGCGCCGTCGGGCCGGCAAGTCATCCGCACCGGTCAGCCATCGCATATTTGCGTATGGACGCAAGTAGGTGTCACACTCCATGACGGCCCTTGCTGGATTCGGCTGGAGGAGGTGACGGGGCATGCGTAGTTGTGACCCTCCCTCCAGTCGTCGTCCCCGGCCGCGAAGCGCCCGCTGACCTGCGGCGCACTGCCGGGGATGCCCTCGACCTGACGTGACCGCACCCGACGTCGCAGAGTCATCTCGTCACGTTGCGTGCTGGCCGGGCCCTGCCGCCCGATTTCGCCGCCTCCGGGCGGTTCCCGGTGTTTGGATCCTCCCCATAGGGGCTGTTCATGCTGTCCATGAAGCGCTCACCGCGCGTGGCGTCGACGCAGCCGTGGCTGCGTACCCAGTTCGGCTGGGTCGACTGGGTCGTCGCCGCCGCGGTGCTGGTGATGTTCTACGTGGTGTTCCGGATCGCCGAGGGCACCACGGTGTCGTTCACCCCCGAGCACGTCGCGCTCGACACCAACCCGGCCCGGCTGCCGTACTACGCCGGGCGAAGCCTGCTGCGCATGTTCGTCGCGCTCGGCGCCTCGACCGTCTTCACCTTCGTCTACGCGTATGCGGCGGCCCGGTCCCGGCGGCTGGAGAAGATCCTCATCCCCGCGCTGGACATTCTGCAGTCGGTGCCGGTGCTGGCCTTCCTCACCGTCGCGATCGGCGCGTTCATCGCCCTGTTCCCGCACTCGTTCATCGGCCTGGAGCTCGCCTCCATCTTCGCGATCTTCACCTCGCAGGCGTGGAACATGACGTTCAGCTTCTACCACTCGCTGATCACGCTCCCGCGGGAGCTCGACGAGCTGTCGCGCAGCCTGCGCCTGACCCGGTGGATGCGCTTCTGGAAGATCGAGGTCCCCAACGGCGCCATCGGCCTGATCTGGAACGGCATGATGTCGTTCGGCGGCGGCTGGTTCTTCCTGGTCGCCTCCGAGGCGGTCACCGTGGCCAACTCCGAGTACACCCTGCCGGGCGTGGGCGCCTACGCGGGCGCCGCGATCGTGCGGGGCAACCTGGCCTACGTGTTCCTGGCCATCCTCGCCATGGCCATCATGGTGATCGGCGTCAACTTCTTCTTCTGGCGGCCGATGACCGCCTGGGCGGAGAAGTTCAAGCAGGAGCAGTCCGAGGCCACCGAGGTCCAGCGTTCCCTGGTACTGAACTTCCTGCGCCGCTCGCACTGGCCCCAGGTCCTCGCCCCGGCCAGGCGTACGATCACCGGCTGGTTCGCGCGGGCCGGGCGCGTCTTCGGCACCGACGACCGGCCGCTGCAGGTCAACGGCACCCGCCGCCGCGCCGGCGACATCGGCTTCGCCGCCGCGACGATCGCGTTGATCGGCTGGGGGCTGTACAGCCTGCTGCACTACCTGCACACCACCGCCGGACTCGGCGTCTTCCTGGAGCCCTTCCTGCTCGGCATGCTCACCTTCGCCCGGGTGATCGTGCTCGTGGCGGTCGCCACGGTCGTCTGGGTGCCGATCGGCGTCCGCATCGGGTCGAGCCCCCGGCTGGCCCGCATCGCTCAGCCCGTCGTGCAGATCCTCGCCTCGTTCCCGGCCAACTTCCTGTTCCCCCTCGCCACGTGGCTGTTCGTCCGGACCGGCCTGTCCATCGACGTCGGCGGCATCCTGCTGATGGGCCTGGGTGCGCAGTGGTACATCCTGTTCAACTCGATCGCGGGGGCCATGGCCATCCCCACCGACCTGCGTGAGGCCATGGACAACCTGGGCGTACACGGCTGGCACCGGTGGCGGCGGTTTATCATCCCGGCGATCTTCCCGTACTACGTCACCGGCGGCATCACCGCTTCCGGCGGTGCCTGGAACGCCAGCATCGTGGCGGAGATCGTCGGCTTCGGCGGCACCACGCTGACCGCGCACGGCCTCGGCGCCTACATCGCGAAGGCCACCGAAGCCGGCAACTACCCCCAGCTCATCGCCGGCATCGCCGTGATGTCGCTGTACGTGGTCGGGCTGAACCGGCTGTTCTGGCGCCCGCTGTACCGGCTGGCCGAAGCCCGCTACTCGATGGCCTAGACCGCGCCGACCCATCCCAGCCCATCCCAGACTTGAAGCCGCAGAACTTGAAGGACGTAACTCACATGACGATGCAGAAGACGAACGAGGTGCTGCTGGCCACCGACCGGCTGACCAAGTCCTACGCCGGGGCCGACGGGGAACTGCCGGTGCTCGCCGGCATCGATCTGCAGATCCGCGAAGGCGAGATCGTGGGACTGCTCGGCCGGTCCGGCTCGGGCAAGTCCACGCTGCTGCGCTGCCTGGCCGGCCTCATTCCGCCCAGCGCGGGCACGGTCAGCTACAAGGGCGCGATCCTGACGGGCTCCAACCCCGGCACGGCCATGGTGTTTCAGACCTTCGCGCTGCTGCCCTGGCTCACCGTGCAGCAGAACGTCGAACTCGGCCTGGAGGCACGCGGCATGCCCGAGGCCCAACGGGCCCAGGCCGCCTTGAAGGCCATCGACCTCATCGGCCTGGACGGCTTCGAATCCGCCTACCCCAAGGAACTGTCCGGCGGCATGCGCCAGCGCGTCGGCTTCGCCCGGGCCCTGGTCGTCGAACCGGACGTCCTGCTCATGGACGAGCCGTTCTCCGCCCTCGACGTGCTGACCGCCGAGAACCTGCGCGGCGAACTGCTCGAACTGTGGTCATCCGGCCAGTTCCCCACCAAGGCCGTCGTCGTGGTGACCCACAACATCGAAGAGGCCGTCATGCTGGCCGACCGGGTGATCGTCCTCGGCTCCCGGCCCGGCGTCATCAAGGCCGAATACCGCGTGGACCTGGCCCGCCCGCGCGCCCGCGACGGCAAGGAGTTCGACGATCTCGTCTCCACCATCTACGCCACCATGACCGGACGCGAGCGCGAGCTCACGCCGACCGCGCCCGCGACGCGGCGCACCCCCGCCAACACACCCCTGCCACCGGCCAGCGTCGACGGGCTGTCCGGCCTGGCCGAGATCCTGGCCAAGCATGACAAGCCGGTCGACCTGGCCGATCTGGCCGACGAACTCGGCCTGGACGTCGACGACCTGTTCCCACTCGTCGACGCCCTGGACCTGCTCGGCTTCGCCACCGTCGACGCCTACGGCGTCGCGCTCACCGACGTCGGGACCGAGTTCGCCGGCGCCGACGTGCAGACCAGCAAAGAGATCTTCGCCGCCACCGCCAGCGAGATTCCCCTCGTGCGCACCATGCTCACGAGCCTGCAACGAACCGACGACGGAACCCTGCGGGTCGGGTTTTTCCGCGACCTGCTCGCTCACCACTACACCAGCGAACAGGTCGCACAACAGCTCGACGTCGCCACCGACTGGGGCCGCTACGCGGAGCTGTACTCCTACAACGCCATCGACGAGGAATACGAACTCGACCCCGCCCGGCGGCCAGTCCTGTAGTCAGGACTCCGCCGCGCGCGGGAGTTAAAATGGCGGGGAGGTGACTGAGGTGGCACTCACCGGCATCCTCGTTCTCGCCGCGCTCTTGCTCGCTTGCGTCGTGGCGTCACTGTTCGTCGCCTCGCGCCTGGCCCGGGAGAACGCCAAGCGCATGAGGCATGCCCAGAGACGCCACCACAAGCCCTACCGGGGCGCACACGAGAGGCGAGCCGACCCGCATTGAGGTCGGCCCGCTCAGCCGCGTCGCAGCTGCCGCGCCAGCTCGCCGACGCGGTCGGCGACTAGGTCGATGTCGGCGTGCCCGGTGCGGTAGTTCGTGATGCAGGCCCGCAGCCCGTGGCGGCCGTCGAGCAGGGCCGGGCCGAGCAGCGCGGTGCCCTCGTCGGCAAGCGTGGCGAGGGCGGCGGTGTGCTCGGCCTCGGTCGCCCCCTTCATCCGGAAGCAGACCGCGGTCAGCGTGACGGGCGCCATCAGCTCGAGGTTGGGGTCCGCCTCGACGCGCTGCCCGAGGTGGTCGGCGAGCCGCAGGACGTGGTCGACGACGGCGCGGTACGTGCCGACGCCGAAGGCCTGCAGGGCGCTCCACACCTTCAGCGCCTTGAAGCCGCGCGACAGCTGCGGGCCGTAGTCCATGTAGTCGACCATCAGCGGGTCCTCCTCGACGGTGAGGTAGGCCGACTTGAACGCGTACGCCCGGGCGAGCCTGGTGCGGTCCCGCACCAGCAGGCAGCCGGCCTCCAGCGGGGCGAACAGCAGCTTGTGCGGGTCCAGCGCGATCGAGTCGGCGCGCCAGCAGGCGTCGAGGGCCGCGCGGCGGCGGTCGGCAAGCACGAACAGGCCGCCGTACGCGCCGTCGACGTGCAGCCACAGTCCCTCGCGCTCGCACAGGTCGGCGACGGGGCCGATCGGGTCGATGGCCCCGGACATGACCGTGCCGGCGGTGGCGACGACACAGAACGGCTCCCGGCCCGCCGCGCGGTCGGCGCGGATCGCCTCGGCCAGCGCGTCGGTGCGCATGCGGTGCTCGCCGTCGGTCGGGATGCGCCGGACGTTGTCGAGCCCGAGGCCGAGGATGGCGGCGGCCTTGTCGATGCACCGGTGTGCCTCGGCGGAGGTGTAGAGGACCAGCGGCGGGCCGGATGCCTGCAGCCCGCGCTCGCGGAAGTCCGGCCTGCGCTCGTGCAGCGCGGTCGTCAGGGCGTTGAGGCTGGCGATCGAGCCGCCGCTGGTCAGGATGCCACCGCCGGTGGCGGGGTAGCCGAAGAGCCCGGCCAGCCACGAGACCACGGCGCGCTCGACGACGCTCGCGGCGGGGGAGAGCTGCCAGAAGTTGCAGTTCTGGTTGATGGCGGCGGCGATCGCTTCGGCGTACGGCGCGATGCCGTTCGGCGGACCCTGCACGTACGCGAGGAACCTCGGGTGGGCGACCGTTGTGGAGTTGGGCAGGATCTTCTCGTCGATCTCCCGGAAGAGCCCCTCGACGCCGATGCCCTCGTCCGGGAAGGGCGTCGTGAGCAGCTCGGACAGCGCGTCGCGGTCGACCCGCGGCACGATCGGTGCCGTCGCGACGGACCGTTCGTACCGGTCGAGGAAGCCGGCGAGGAGCCGGCTCGCGGTGCGACGGTCCTCGTCGCCGAGGCCGAGCAGCGGCGCGGCCGGCGTCGTGGGGGTGGTTGGCTGCTCGGTGGCTGGCATGTGCTCAGCGTAGCCACGATGACCGGGCATTCGATGCCAAAGAATGCGCCGTAATGCCCCTCGACTAGCATGATGTGCCATGGATAAGACGGATCGCGCAATTCTTGCGCACCTGGTGCGGGACGGGCGGCTCACGAACATCGAGCTGGCCGACCGGGTGGGGCTGTCGCCGTCGCCGTGCCTGCGCCGGGTCCGGCAGTTGGAGGCCGGCGGGGTCATCACCGGCTACCACGCGGCGGTGGATCCGGCCGCCGTCGGCCGCGGATTCCAGGTGCTGCTGCACGTGGAGATGGCGATCCAGGACCGGGCCACTATCGAGGCGTTCGAGGCCGAGGTGCGGCGCATCGACGAGGTGACGTCGTGCCGCAGGATGTTTGGCCATCCCGACTATCTGCTGTGGATAGCGGTCGCGGACATCGAGGCCTATGAGCGGCTGTACGCGCAGCGGCTCACCGATCTGCCCGGCGTCGCCCGCACCAACTCGCAGTTCACCATGAAGGTCGTCAAACAGGCCGCCGGCCTCGGCGAATAATCGCACGCGGCGGCGACGGAACGTTACTACGCTTGGCGGGCATGGCTCGTGTGCTCACTCCGCGTTCGGAGGACTTTCCCCGCTGGTATCAGGACGTGCTCGCCAAGGCCCAGGTGGCCGACAACGGGCCGGTGCGCGGCACCATGGTGATCCGACCGACAGGGTATGCGATCTGGGAGCGCATGCAGTCCGAGATGGACGACCGGATCAAGGCGGCCGGCGCGGAGAACGCCTACTTCCCGCTGTTCATCCCCGAGAGCTATCTGCGGCGCGAGGCGCAGCACGTCGAGGGCTTCGCGCCGGAGCTCGCGGTGGTGACGCACGGCGGCGGCAAACAACTCCCCGAGCCCCTGGTCGTGCGGCCGACCAGCGAGACGGTCATCGGCGAGTACATGGCGAAGTGGATCAGCAGCTACCGCGACCTGCCGCTGCTGCTCAACCAGTGGGCCAACGTCGTGCGCTGGGAGCTGCGGCCGCGACTGCTGCTGCGCACGACCGAGTTCCTGTGGCAGGAGGGGCACACCGCCCACGCCACGGAGGACGACGCCCGCCGCTACGCGCGCCTGATCCTGCACGAGGTCTACGAGGACTTCATGCGCGACGTCCTGGCCATGCCCGTCGTGGTGGGGCGCAAGACCGCGCGGGAGCGGTTCGCCGGCGCGACCAGCACGTACACGCTGGAGGGCATGATGGGCGACGGCAAGGCGCTGCAGATGGGCACCAGCCACGAGCTGGGCCAGAACTTCGCGAGGGCCTTCGACATCGTCTTCTCGGGCCCGGCCGGCGGGCAGGAGCACGCCTGGACCACCTCCTGGGGCAGTACGACACGCATGCTCGGCGGCCTGATCATGTGTCACGGCGACGACGCCGGCCTGCGCGTTCCGCCGCGGGCCGCGGCGACGCAGGCGCTCGTCGCGGTGGTCAAGGCCGGCGAAGGTGTACCGGAGGCGGCCGCGCGGGTCCGCGACGAGCTCAAGGCCGCGGGCGTCCGGGCGGCGCTCGACGACCGGGTGGACACTCCGTTCGGGCGGCGGGCGGTCGACGCCGAGCTCAAGGGTTTCCCGGTGCGGATCGAGGTCGGCCCGCGCGATCTTGCCGAGGGCAACGCGGTGCTCGTGCGGCGGTTCGACGGCAGCAAGACGTCGATCGGTCTCAACGCGATCGCCGGGACCGTGGTGGAGACGCTCGCGCTGGACCAGCGGGCGCTGTACGACGAGGCGCTCGCCCGCCGGGAGGCCGGCACGGTCGAGGTGAAGACGACCGCCGACGCGATTGCCGCGGCGAACGGGGGCGGGTGGGCGCGGGTGCCCTGGTCCGCCATGGGCGCCGACGGCGAGACGAGGGCGAACGCGGCGGGCGTGACCGTTCGCTGCCTGGTCCGGCCGGACGGCACCGTCCCCGACTCCGAGGACGAGCCGGGCCTCGTGGCGGTGGTGGCGCGCTCGTATTAGCCGCCACCCGCCCGTCGTCGACTACTAGGTGCGCGCCTGGCAGGGAACGCAGCGCCGGGCGCGGGGGCGGATCGCCAGCCGGGCCGCGGGGATGACATCGGAGCAGCGCTCGCAGCGGCCGTAGGTGCCCTGGGCGATCCGGGCGAGCGCGGCCGTGGTCTCGGCGACGGCTTGGCTGGCGGCGGAGATGCGCTCGGTGACGGTCTGCGGATCCTCGCCGGCGTCCGCGGGATCGGCGCCGGCGGCCGTCAAGGCGGCGAGTTCGTCGGTGTGCAGCTGCAGCTGGGCCTCCAGCAGCTGCCGCAGGTCATCGATTTCAGGGTCGACGTTGACGCTCATCGGGTACTCCATCGGATTGGTTGAGCATGCGGACAACGGGCGTTCAGCCGCGCAGGACGGCACGCCGCAAGGCGGCCAGCGCGGCGAGGCCGGCTCCTCGCACGGCCACCAGGTGCGGTGCCGCGGGCCGGCGGACCGGCACGTCCACGGCGGCGGCGATGCTGGCGACCAGCCGTGGCCGGTTCGCGCCGCCGCCGACGAGCAGCAACCCGCCGTGTGCCGCGGCCGCGACGGCCTGCCGGTGCTGCCGCTCGCGGCGCAGCCGCCCGAGAAGGTCGACGACCGCCGCCACCACCGTCTCCTCGGTGTCCGGTCCGGTCACGTCGTCGAGCCCCACCTCGTGCCGCGCCGCGTCGACCACGCCGCCCCCGGCGAGCACCGCCGCCTCGGTGACCTGGGCGCCCAGGTCGACGACCAGCAGCGGGCCGGGCGCCGCGCCCGCACCGATGGCGGCGGCCCGGATCGAGTCGATGAACAGCAGCCGGCCCGGGGCGAGCACGTCGGCGAGCGTCTGGCGCAGGGCGTGCTCGTCGCTCCCGTTCGTGTGGACGGGGCGGCAGGCGACCACGGTGGCGCCGGGCGGCACCGGCCGGTCGTACCCTCCGAAGAGCCCGGCCAGCATCGACCGCGCGGCGGCCGGGTCGGCGATCCGCCCGCGTCGTACCGCCGCTTGGGCTCCCGCGGCACGGTCGCGGCTGCGCGCGTGCATCAGGGGCCGGCCCGAGGTCCAGATCCTTGTGTAGGCGCCGCCGATGTCCACGCCGACCGCCGTCGGCTGCACCGCGGCGTGTGCGGCGGGCCTCGGCGTTGTGGCCGGCGTTGTGGCCGGGGCGATCACGTCGGTGAACACGGTGTCTCCTTTCGGCTGGGTACAGCGGGGTGTTCGGCGGAACAGGGGCCGTGCCGCAGGCCAGGCGCATCGCCCGAGGGGCTGCGACGGAAATGGCTGCGTCAGCGCACGTATGCCCGGGACGCCCGCCGGCTGCGCCGACGGCGCACCACGGGGCCGGCACCCGGCGGCGACGTCTTGGCGACGGTGTCGTGCCGCAGTGGCATCGTGCCAGTCGTCATCGTCACCGCCTTCTCACGTCTCGTCGCCGGGTGAATCTCCAGGGTCGTCCGGCGAACGGCGGTCCGCATCGGCGGTGACCGGCAACCTGGTCGTATGGTGGTTGCCGGTCACCGGCAATGCTCGGTGGGTCAGCAACTGGAGGTGTGCAGCGTGACGGGCGGTGAGGTGCGGCGCCGACGGGCCGCGGCGGTCGGCCCGGAGGGCTGGCTGCAGGCGGTGGCGCAGGCCGCCGGCCGTGACGCCGGCGCGCCCGCCGAACTGCTGGGTGACTACCTGCAGCTGCTGGCCGAGGCGGCGGTCACCGGCCGCCGGCCTCGCCGGGCCGACCTGGACGCGGTCGGCGAGCTGGGTCGTCGCGCCGCGAGGCAGGGTGTCTCGGCCGGCCGGGCGGTGCAGCTGTACCTGTCCGCGGCGCGGCGCTTGTGGCAGGACCTGCCCGCCGTGGTGCGCTCCGACGACAGCGAGGTGGTCCGGGCCTCCGCCGCGGCGGTGCTGCAGGCCGTCGACGAGGCGGTGGCCACGCTCGCCGAAGGCTACGCCCATGCCCGCCGGGATCTCGTTCGCCGAGAGGAGGCGCTGCGCCGGGAACTGGTCGACGACCTGCTGCGCGGCGACTCCGATCCCGGTGCGCTGGTGCAGCGGGCCGAGCCGTTCGGCGTCGACCCGGCCCGTGGCCACCGGGTCGCCCTCGCCGCCCCGAGCCGGCGGCTGCCCGACACGCAGGCGACGATCAACGCGCTGGAGGCGGTCATCTTCGATCGGCTCGGCGACCGCGACGTGCTGGTCGCCACGAAAGACGGCCTGCTGGTGGTGATCGCCCCCGCCGAGCCCGTCCCGGCCGGCCCGGCGGCCGGCGACCCGCGCCACGACCTCGGACATCTCGTGCACACCCAACTGAGCCGGCCACGGTACGGCAGGCCCTGGCAGGTGACCGTCGGGCGCGCCCATCCCGGCCTCTACGGCATCGCCCGCTCCTACGAGGAGGCCCGCGAAGCACTGGCCATGGTGAAGCGGCTGCGCCTGGATGTCCCGGTCGTCAACGCCCACGACCTGTTGGTCCACCGGGTGTTGCTGCGCGACCAGCCGGCCATCGTCGACCTCGTCGGCGCCGTGCTCGGCCCGCTGACCGCCGCCCGCGGCGGCGCCGAGCCGCTCCTGGACACCCTGCGCGCGTACTTCGCCACCGGCGAGGTCGCGACCGAGGCCGCGAAACAGCTGCGAGTATCGGTACGGACGGTCACCTACCGGCTGGCCCGGATCAGGACGCTGACCGGATACGACCCGGCCGACCCGGACCACCGCTTCACCCTGCAGGCCGCGGTCCGCGGTGCCGCGGCCCTGAACTGGCCCGCCAACCCGCTCCCGACGATCACCTAGGCGGTCGCCGGTCGGCTGAAGGACGCGTACCGCAGCCCAGCCTGAGGTCAGGTCACTGGAACAGGCTGACCAGCGTCCGGATCAGGTGCCCGTCGTGGCGGTCGTCGACCCAGGTCACCGTCTCGAGCGGCCGGCCGTCGGCGCGGGCCTCCTTGCAGTACCGCAGGACGTCGTCGGTGGCGGGCACGTCGGTCACCGCGAGGGCGCCGTCGGCCCGCAGCTTGTAGGCGGTGTCCTCGGCGTCGCGTACCGCCACCCGGCCGTCGTCGCCGTGCCGCGCGGCGACCGCGATCCGCCAGCGGGCCTTGGTCACGAGCAGGCCGTCGTCCTGCCACACGACCTGGACGTTGCCGCGGGCCAGCGCCCGGGCCACCGCGTCGCCGTACGCGAGGCCGAGCACCCGCTGCTCCCGGCGCGGGTCGGCGACCGACTCGACTCGCTGCCGCTGGTCCGGCGGCAGGCCGTCGAGGAGCGCGGCGAGCGCGCCGTCGGAGAGCCCGGCGACGACCGGGCCGAGCCGCTCGGTCGGCACCACCGGGAGCAGTACGGCGGCCTCGTCCAGCGGCATGCCGCGGATCACCTCGAACAGGTGCTTCGGGCCGAGGGACTGGATGAAGCCGCGGCGGGCCTCGGGCTTGAGCGCCGGGACCAGCCGGACCAGGTCGGCGGGGCGCATCGCGGCGGTGACGACCGGCAGCCGCTCGGCGGGCATGGCCATGAGGAGGCCGGCCGCCGACTTGGGCGGTGAGCTGCGGATCATCGCGATGAGCTGCGTGACGGGCATCATCCCACCGGGCAACATCAGGCGTTCATAGCACCGCCGCCGGCGGCGGCACATGGCCCGCCCGGCTCGGCTTGGCAAGCCGTCCAGCCGCCGTCGGGCAGCGTTCCTGCTCCGCCGTTCAGCGGCGGCCGTCCGGGTAGGACGGCCGCCGCCTCAATCACACCCCACCGGGAACGTTGTTACGGGAGGGTCCAGCGCTGGTTGGCGCCGGCGAAGCAGTCCCAGATCTGCAGACGTGCGCCGTCGGCCGAGCTGTTGTCGGTGACGTCCAGGCACTTGTTCGACACCGGGTTGACCAGCGTGCTGTTGCCGCTGTTGTACTGCCAGACCTGCGCGCCGGTGCCGTTGCAGTCCCAGAGCTGGATCTTCGTGCCGTTCGCGGTCCCGGCCGACGTGACGTCCATGCACTTGCCCAGGGCGCGCAGCGTGCCGTCCGACGCCACCGTCCAGTTCTGCGCGTTGGAGCCGTTGCAGGTGTACAGCTGGATCGCCGTGCCGTTCGCCGTCGACGCCGCGGCCACGTCGATGCACTTGCCGGCCAGGCCCGTGATGCGACCCGTGCGCCCGGACGGCGGCTGCGTGGTCGGCGGGGGAGTGCCGCCCGTCGCCGTGGTGTAGATCGCGTTCACCAGCGAGTTGGCGCCGGTGGCGTCCTGGGACATCTCCCAGAACATGATGCCGCCCCCGTTCGCCATGGCCCACTGGGTCTTGCGGCGTACCGTCGGCAGGCCGTTGTAGCACTCGTTGGAGCCGTTGACCGTGGTGCAGTCGCGGTTGGCGTTGGCCGGGTCGCGGGCGACCAGGTCGGCGAACGTGTAGTAGCCGGGCCGGGAGTAGAAGGGCACGCCGATGACGGCCTTGCTCGCCGGCAGGCCGCGGCCCTTCCAGAAGTTGACCGCGTTGACGGACCAGTCGTAGTTCGAGTGCGGGCTGCCGCCGTCGTACGTCATGATGTTGAGCCAGTCGACGTAGCCGAAGACGGCCGGCTGGACGCCGTTGGCGGTGTTGCCCTCGGAGACCACGGCCGCGGTGAGCAGCTTGCCCCGGCTGTGCATCGCGGTGCTCAGCTGGGACATCATCGCCGCGTAGTTGTTGGCGGAGGCGCCCGGGTCTGGGTACTCCCAGTCGATGTCGACGCCGTCGAGGCTGTACTGGTTGACGAAGTTGACGACGTTGTTGACGAACGCCGTCCGCGCGGTGGCGTTGCCGGCCAGGGTCTCGAACGCCGAGTCGTTGCCGTTGTTCCAGCCGCCGATCGAGATCGACACCTTGACGCCCTGGGCGTGGCCCTGCGACACGATCGACTGCAGCTTCGACGGGTTGTCCAGCCCCTGCAGGCTGCCGTCGCTGTTGGGCAGGATGAACGCGTAGTTGATGTGGGTCAGCTTGCTGTACTGGATGGAGTTGGCGCTGCCGGCCCACGACGGCATGTAGCCGATGCTCTTGAAGCCGTTGGGCAGCACGGCCGCATTGGCGGCGGGCTGGACCGCGAGGGCGACGGCCGCGCCGGCGGCGGCAGTGACCGCCGCGACGGCCGCGGCCGTGAAGGCCGACCGGCGCGCCCGGTGACGTCCGGAACGGGCGGGCCCGGACTCCGACTGGGGGGACATTGGGTGCTCCTTCGGATGGTCGACCGGCGCGCGGGCAGGGTTGGTGGGCCCGTGGTCGACTCAGCCATGTCCGGGGGTCGTCCTGTGCGCCGGTGCGATGACAGGTGCTGAGACGATAGGAAAGTTAACTATTAGTTGTCAATGCGCCGGGACCTGCGGTTCTGGCTTAATTTAAGTCCCGTATTGACGGCGTGCCAGGGTCGAGCATAGCCTCCTATGGATCTGTTAAGGAACCTCACAGATCCCTTGGCGCCCCGGACCCTGCCGCCCCAGGGTCCGGGCAGGCGCCTCGCCCCAGAAGGGACCCGCACATGGGAGGTATGCAGGTGCGAAGACTCAAGTCGTTGGCCTCCGCCGCGCTGATGGCAACGGTGTTCGCGACCGGAGCGGTCGTCGTGTCGGCACAAGGCGTCGCGCAGGCCGCGGTCGTGTGGAACGAGGACTTCAACGGCGCGTCGGGACAAGGCGTCGACACGTCGAAGTGGAACTTCGACACGGGTGGCGGCGGCTTCGGCAACCAGGAGCTCGAGTACTACAACAGCGGCACCAGCAACGTCTACCAAGACGGCCAGGGTCACCTGGTGATCGAGGCGCGGCGGGAGAGCGGCGGGCGCAGCTGCTGGTACGGCACGTGCCAGTGGACGTCCGGCCGGATCCAGACCGCCGGCAAGTTCACCCAGCTGTACGGCCACATCGAGGCCAGGATCCAGGTCCCCAAGGGCAACGGCCTCTGGCCGGCCTTCTGGATGCTCGGCGGCAGCAACTGGCCCAGCGACGGCGAGATCGACATCATGGAGAACGTCGGGCGCGACGCGAACACCGTCTACGGCACCATCCACGGCCCGGGCTACTCCGGCGGCAACGCGGTGGGCGGCACCCGCAACATCGGCCAGCCGCTGGGCAACGCCTACCACGTCTTCGCGGTCGACTGGTCGCCGAACCTCATCATCTGGACCATCGACGGCTCGGAATACTTCCGCGCCACCCCGGCCAGCACCCGCGGCAACCCCTGGGTGTACGACCACCCGTTCTTCATCATCCTGAACCTCGCGGTCGGCGGGAACTTCCCCGGCAGCCCCGACGGCAGCACGCCGTCGGTCAACCGCATGCTCGTCGACTACGTCCACGTCAGCACGACGTCCAGCCCGCCGCCCGGCGGTACCAACGCGATCCGCGGCACCGAAAGCGGCCGCTGCATCGATGTTCCCGGCGCCAACCCGGCGGACGGGGTTCGGCTGCAGGTCTACGACTGCAACGGCACCGGGGCGCAGCAGTGGACGTTCGGGTCGGACGGCACCGTCCGCGCGCTCGGCAAGTGCATGGACGTGGCCGCGGCCGGAACCGCGAACGGCACGGCGATCCAGCTGTACACGTGCAACGGGACCAACGCCCAGAAGTTCACCCTCTCGGGCGCCGGCGACCTGGTGAACACCGGCGCCAACAAGTGCGTCGACGTGGTCAACCATGGCACCGGGAACGGGTCGCAGCTACAGCTGTGGGACTGCGGCGGCGGCGCGAACCAGAAATGGACCAAGGTCTGATCGCGTCACGGGTGTGACTCCGTCATCCCCCGCCCGCATGCGGGCGGGGGATGATCGGTACAACCAGACCCGCGGGGCGCAGCTCGACGATCGAGCGCGAGCCGGCCGGGGTGACCGAGCTGACCTGCAGACCGGCTGACCCGGCCAGCTCGCCCAGCCGGTCGAGGGTGCGCTCCCGGCCGCGGACGTAGCAGAGCATGCGCAGGTCCCCTTCGGTGTCCGACGTGCCGCTCGGCGCATCGCCGATGTGGTCCACGACGAGCACCCGTCCCGTCTCCGAGGCCGCGTCGGCGCACCGTTGCAGGATGCGTACGGCATCCTCGTCGTCCCAGTCGTGGAGGATGCCCGAGAGCACGTAGCCGCCCGCTCCGGCGGGAAGGGCATCGAAGAAGCTGCCGGTCTGGGTGTCGGCCCGGTCGCTCAGGCCGGCGGAGACGATGGATTGCTCGGCGCGGGCCGCCGGTCCGGCCAGGTCGACCACCGTCCCGCGCAGGTCCCCATGGGCGCGAAGGATGGCGATCAACAGGCTCGCGTTGCCGCCGCCCACGTCGACGACGTGACCAAGGATGCCCCAGGGGTAGGCGGCAGCCACCGCGGGCGCGTCCGCCACGAGCCGGGCTCCCATCAGCGCGTCGAACGAAGCGCCCCGCCCGGCGTCGGCCGACAGGTCGTCCCAGAACGAGCGGCCGAACCGACGCGGGAACGCGGGCTCGCCGGTGCGAACGGTGTGCAACAGCTCGACGAAGCACAGATCGGCGCGCCCGACGGCACCCTCCAGATCGAGCCAGGGTCGCACCCCTTCCGGATCATCGTCGCAGAGGTGCTCACCCAGGGCCGTCAGGCCGTACGCGTCGGTCCCCGCACGAGACAGCACGCCGGCGGTCACCAGGTGGCCCATCAGCCGCCCGAGTGCGTCCCGGTCAGCGCCCACCGCCGCGGCCAGCGCCTCGGTCGTCCGCGTGCCGGCGGCGATGTGGTCGGCCAGCCGCAGCGTCGCCGCCACCCGGATGGCCATCGGGGTCACCAGGTCGGCAGCCGCCCACAGCCCCCCGCCCCACCCGGTCGCGTCCTCGGCCATGGCGCCTCCTTGCTCAACCGTTGCCTGGCTGGCCCCGTCGCATCATGTCGCTCCCCGAACGTTATCGCCCGTCCGCTTCCCGGCTATGACAGCGCGCCGGCGTTGTCCCGGCGGGACGCGGCCACGCCGGTGGACTCGCGTACGACCAGGCGGCCGGGCTGGCGGATGACGCCGGAGCGGTCCTCGCCGTCCAGCACCGCGAACAGGTGTTGGACGGCGGTGGCGCCGAGCTGTTCGAGGTTGAGGTCGACGGTGGTGAGTGGTGGGCGGCATTCGGTGGCGAAGACTTCCCAGTTGTCGTAGCCGACGAGGGCGACGTCGTCGGG
>NZ_JBICTV010000046.1:0-54910 GCF_043197855.1 Dactylosporangium sp. NPDC048998 | reverse complement strand
TCTATCCGCTGCCGAATGACGAGGTGGCCGCGGCGCGGGCGCTGCTGGTGTGCGCGCAATGTCCTATCCGTGCCAGGTGCCGGCGGTACGCCATAGGTAACCGCGAACCGTACGGCATCTGGGGTGGCATGACCGAGCAGCAACGGGCTGCACTCCTGCGACGCCGTCCCGCCGCCAGTCAGCGCCGTTGACACCCGCGTGTCCTGATTCGTTCCCCCAGCGATGTGTCGCCCGGGTGGCTGAGCCAGCGCCAACCGGGCGAACCGCTAACCCGGTTGTTGCTCGTGGGCCTGGCGGGCGGTGCCGGGTCTGCCTTTGCGGGGTATCGCCACGGTTTCATGCCGGGTAGCCGCGGTCCGTGGCCATCGCACCCGGCGGTCGTCCGGTGCGGTCGGTGATCCGCTCGACCGCGGGCGCCAGTTGCGGGCGGTCCGGTGGGTTGCCTGCCTCGACGGTGTGGTCCAGGACGATGCCGTCCTCATTGTCGACGACCTGCGCCTTGTAGCCGAACTCGACGGGCCTGGCCGGCCTTTCGCGATCGGGCGGGCGTCGGGATCGTGCAGGCTGACCAGGCGGGTCGCCGAGTCGGGCGTACCGCCGGCCAACCGGATCCGCGCCTGGGCGACCACCCGGTCGGTGCGCTCGATGATGACCGCCAGTTCGTTGACGGCGCGACGTAGCCGCCCTCTGGCCCGCCCGGTCACCCGCCGCACGGCGCGGCGGGCGTTGCGCAGCACCACCCGCGCCTCGACCGCGCTGCGGCAGGCCAGCCCGGTCAGTTCGGCGGTGATCCGTGCGACGGTGGCCTGTGCTTCCTCGCGGGCCTGCGCGCCACGCAGCCGCAGATGCGCCTCGATTGCCCGGACCCGCGCGGGTGCGGTCCCGAAACGGCGTGCGCGACGCGACGCCCACCGCTCGGATCCGGCGCACGAGACCGGACATGCGCCGCACCGTCCGGGCCAGGAGTCCGCTGTCGGTGGGGTAGTCAACGTTCGCCGACAGCTCCGCGGGCAGCCGTAGAACACCTCCGGCAGCACCGACTCCCATAACGACGGCTGCACGTTCCGCGTCCGCAGCATGACCGCAATCCCTTGCGTGCCAACGACTTCCTGTCACTCGTCATTGTGGCAGCCAGGCGTGCCCGGCACAGCCGGACACGCCGCTACTTTTCAGGTCGAAGTAAATATTGATCAAGGCCGTGGCCGCGGGCCCCACTGGCCAACAGCTCGCCGATGCGCTGCGCGAGCAGATCCGCATCTGGGACCGCGACCGGACAGCCCAACCCACCATCACCGTCTACCTGGCCGATGTCCGACGACCAGCTCCGAGACGTGCCACCATCGACAAGACGTGCATCCGCATGATCGTGTCCTACTACTGAGACCTGGGATCAGCGGGTCCTGGTGCGGTCCGGGACGTGCGTCGGGTCCGACCGGACGGCCACGTCCAATCCGAGACGGATCGGACCGTCCACCTGCGTCATGCTATCCATGGCGACCGGCTCCTTTCCGGTGTGGCCCATCCGCCTCAGCGTGGATGACCCACGAGATCAACCACCAGGAGCGGAACTGGAGCCGGCCCCTTCATCATGCCTAGACGAGCTCGCGGAGAACCGGCTGCGGCGCGCGGTGGAAGGTCGGGTAGGCGAAGTGCATGTTCGCTAGCGTGCTGATCGGGACCTCGGCGTGGATCGCGGTGACGATCGCGGAGAGCACCTCGCCGCCCATGCTGCCGACCACGGTGCCGCCGATCAGCACGGCCTTGTCGGCGTCCGCGACCAGCTTGATCGGGCCGGGCTCCTCGGCGATCCAGCCGCGGCTGCCCAGGTCGCCGGTCGCCGTCCTGGCGTTGACGCCAGCCCGGCCCGGCCGCGTACCGCCGTCCGGGCCGCGCGGCCTCGGGTCGAGACGGCGCCGCGACTTGCCCCGAGCTCGGCCGCGGCTAGCCCCCCGGGCAAGCCTCGAGCTCGGCCGCGGCTTGCCCGGGGGCTTGCTGCTGGTCGAGGTGGAGCGGCACGCCCTGGGCGCCCGGCTGGTCCGGGTCGACGGCCTGCCGGGCACGGCCGGCGGCCATCGCATGGCGGAGTACCTCGCGCGCCATCTCACGGCCCTGTCCCTCGACCCGGCCGAGGTGGTCCTGATCGGCGACTCGGTCGGCGACGCGGCGCGGTCGGTGGGCGCGTCCGCGCCGCGTCGCCGTCCTCTACGCCGGCGGCTTCACCGACATCGCCCTGCTGCGGGCGACGTCGGTGAAGCCGGTGGCATCCTCCCTGGCCGAGGCCCGTCGGCCTCGCGTCGACCCACTGAGTCGCGGCTCTCCGGAGCGGTGAAGCCGAGTTTTCCGTGATC
The DNA here is from genome assembly GCF_043197855.1 of Dactylosporangium sp. NPDC048998. NCBI lineage: Bacteria > Bacillati > Actinomycetota > Actinomycetes > Micromonosporales > Micromonosporaceae > Dactylosporangium > Dactylosporangium sp. NPDC048998. Next base: position 52,562 of record NZ_JBICTV010000046.1, on the reverse strand, counting down.
ATGGAGACTTCTGGTAGCGCTCCACTACGGTTTCTCTCCGTGATCACGGCGAACATGATGGTCGGCCGGCCGCCGGTTCGGGTGGCCTTCCCCACAGGAAGCCGGCAGGCCCAGCGGGCCTTGGATCAGGCGTTCGTCAGCTCGCGCTGCGAGGTGCTGATCTCGATCTTGCGCGGGCGGGCCTTCTCGGTGACCGGGATGCTCAGGGTGAGCACGCCCGTGTCGTAGCTGGCCTGGAGGCGGTCGGTGTCCAGGGCGTCGCCGAGGACCAGGCGGCGGGTGACGGTGCCGGTGGCGCGCTCGGTGATGACGCGGCGGACGCCCTCGCGCTGGGCGCGGGTGCGCTCGGCGCGCACGGTGAGCACGTTGCGGTCGACGGTGGCGTCGATCGTGGCCGGGTCCACGCCGGGCAGGTCGATCTCGACGTAGAACGTGTCGCCGTCGCGGTAGGCGTCCAGCGGCGCGGCCGCGCGGACGGCCGGCCCGCCGAAGAACTGGTCGAACGCGTCACCGCCCCGTTCCGGACGGCCCCGTTCCCGCGCGGCCGCCTCGCTGAGCCCCACCGAGCCCACCTCGGGCGCGGTGAAGGTGACTCGGCCGACCGCGCGGTAGTCCGCCCACGGGCCGTCCACCCCGGTCAGGTCCCGGATCACCACGTCCGCCTGGTACATCGACATGTGCGTGAACGCGCCCTTGCCGGTGATGTCGCCGATCGCCCAGACACCCTCGGCCACCCGCATCCGCTCGTCCGGGTCGAGCACCCGCGCCTCGGGGTCCAGACCGAGGTGCTCCAGGCCAAGGTCCTGCAGGTTGTTGCGCCGGCCGGCCGCGACCAGCAGCTGCTCGGCGGTGACGGTGCCGTCGGCGAGCACGACCCGGAACCCGTTGGGGCCGTGCTCGACCTGCTGGGCCCGCGCGCCGGCGAGCACGGTGATGCCGGCCGCGTCGAACGCTCTTTGCACCGCCTCGGAGGATTCTGGCTCCTCCATCGCGAGGATCCGCGGGGATGCCTCGATAACGGTCACCTCGACCCCGAAGGTCGCGAACACCTGGGCCAGCTCGCACCCGATCGCACCGCCGCCCAGGATTGCGAGTGAGGCTGGGAGCTCGGTCAGCTGGACCATGTCCCGGTTGGTCGAATACGGCGTTTCGGCGAGGCCGGGTACCGGTGGCGCGGCGGGGGAGGTGCCGGTGTTCAGCACGATCCCGCGCCGGGCGACGTACGACGTGATCGAGCCGTCGGGACCGGTGACGGTGACCGTGCTTGGCGCGGTGATCCGGCCGCGTCCGCGGGCGAAGGTGCCGCCGGCGTCGATCAGGCGGTCCACCGCCACCTGGTCGTTCCAGTCGTCGGTGGCCTCGTTGCGGATCCGGTCCGCGACCGGCTTCCAATCCGGGGTCACCACTGACGTACCTGTGTGGCGCTCCACCAGCCGGCCCTCGCGGAGCTTTTCGGCCGCGGTGACCATCATCTTGGTCGGGATGCAGCCGTAGTAGGGACACTCACCGCCAACCAGCCGCTGGTCGACCCCGACCACCTGCAGACCGGCCTTGGCCAGGCTGCCGGCCACGTGCTCCCCACCCGGGCCCAGGCCCACGACAACGACATCGCACTCGATCGCATCGCTCATGGACGCAGCCACCCATTCAGGCCCGGACGCGTCGCCTGTTCCGGCGGACTGGAGCGACCGCCGGCAGCCGTGCGCATCAGGTCGCCGTCGAAGTCGATGTCGTCGATCGAGCCTTCGGCCCGGGTGGCATTGCCGGCGGACTGGTGGGGGTATCTGGCCCAGTTGTCCTCGATGTCCCTCGTCGCGCCGTTGCACAGCAGCAGGGTCGACTCGGTCGCGGCCCGGCGGTCCGCCTGCCGAAATCGGTCGAGATCCAGTTCTCCGCAGCGTAGCGCGACCCCTGTGTCGGGCCACCGCTCCAGCGCATCCGTGTTGCCGAAGCCTTCCTCCACGGCCACAGCCACCAGCCCCTTGCTTCTCGCGGGCCGAGCGGGTCGGGCCCGGACGCCGAATCGTCGTGATCTGGTCATGCCGGTCTCCTCGCCTCACCGCGCACGAGCGTGCGCTGCCCTCACCATCGCGCCGCTAACCCCCCGATCGCGCCCGTGGGCCTACGGGGCAGAACCCTGGTTCTGGACGGCCGGGCATCACCCGTGCGCCAAGCAGGGCGGTGCCGACGCTGGACGAGGTCGCTGGCCGGCAGGGGTTGACCTCGCTCGTGCGTGTCCGATTCGTCCGGTGCCCGGGAGGGCAGTCGATGGAGACCAGGGTCTCTCCCTGGTGTGACCAGGTGGCCGCCGGAGCAATCATCGGCGATGACGGCGACCTGCTGGTGCAGACGAAGGAGACTCATGAACGACACTGCAACGATTACCGAGACCGATACCATGGCCATCATGAAAACCGACCTCAAGCTCGAGGCCGTGGTGATCCCGGTGAGCGACGTCGGTCGGTCGAAGAGGTTCTACGAGGACCTGGGCTGGCGTCTCGACGCCGACTTCGGCTTCGACAACGGCTTCCGGGTCGTTCAGTTCACGCCTCCGGGATCGCCGGCGTCGATCCAGTTCGGCAGCAGGATCACCGTGCAGGCCCCGGGTACCGCCGAGGGCATCTACCTGGTGGTCTCGGACATCCAGGCCGCGCACGACGAGCTCGTGAACCTGGGCGTGGGCGTCAGCGACGTGTTCCACCCCGACGCCCCGGGCGCCCAGTTCGGTCAGATCGCCGACGGACAGACCGGCGGACCGGCGAAGGACCGCGCCAGCTACGGGTCCTTCGCCACCTTCCGTGACCCCGACGGCAACAGCTTCCTGCTCCAGGAGGTCACCACGCGGATCCCCGGTCGCGTGGATACGGGCGCGATCGAGTACGCGTCGTTGAGCGACCTGGTCGGTGCGCTCAAGCGGGCGGCGGCCGCGCACGGCAAGCACGAGGTTCGCAACGGCGGTGAGCTCGACGAGAACTGGCCGGAGTGGTATGCGGCGTACATGGTCGCCGAAAACCACGGCGAGCAGCTCCCGGAGTGACCGACAGTCCACCGAGGCGGCATGATTTCTCGCCCGCCCTCGGTGGCCGGTCGGCGGAGACCAACGAGGTGGCCGCAAGCGTGGGGGACGACGCACCCCGGCCACCTCGCTGATCCGCCTGCACACACCGCCGCGCGGGAGGCCCGGCCTATGCGCGGGCCACCACGGGCATCGTGAGTCCCCTACCTGGGGAATCGTCAGCACCACGGTATCGCCGGGCACGATCTGCCCGACGCCCTCGGGTGTGCCCGTCGCGATGATGTCGCCGGGCTGCAGCGTCATCTCCTCCGAGTACACGGAGATGAAGCCGTCCATCGACTTGCGGAAGGAGCGGTCCTCGTCGGCGCGCAGGGTGATGTCGAGCAGCGGCGTGTAGCCGAAGACGTGATCCAGTGCTTCGGCCTCGGACACGCGCGCGGTTGTGCGGCCGATATCACGCCCAGCTCGCCTTCGTAGTCGAAGCGACGGTCCGGCCACGGCAGCTCGATCACGCCGGCACACGTTGGCCGTTGACGACCGTGTACGCACCGTCGCCCTCGGTGAACCTGAGGGCGCTGGGCGTGTGCCGGTGCGGCGGGGCGACCTCCCCGGGGAGCGCCAGCTGCATCGCCGTCCAGAGCGAGTCGGGCGCACCGGTGCGCTGGTCGGGGCGCAAACGGGGGTTGCGGGACCCGAGCACGCGGCGCAGCGCGTCCTCCAGCGGAACGACCTCGCCGGCCCTGCGGGTGCCGAAAACCCTATCCGGGCAGGTCAAGCGGCGTGTTCGTACTCGTGGAGGAGTCCGCCGATGCGATCGCGACGGCGGATGTTGAGGTGCGTGATCGTGCTGGGGATCGGTGATCGGGGCGGGCAGCGGGTGTAGGGGGTCGAGCGTTGTTGATGCCGTAGTGCTGGCGATGAGCGTTGTCGACGCGGTGGCGGCCCAACCGGGTGCTCAGGGCGGCCCGCCACCGTGCCAGCCGAGCGGACCGCCTTCGCCGGCCACCACCTGCAGGCCGAGTACGGCGGGCGTCCGGTGTTCCCCGCAGGCGGTATCGCCCTGGGCATCCGAAAGCCCCTCCCTCGCTATCGGGGCGCGCTAACCCTCTTCTGTGTGCCTGGCCATACCCAGGTCCTTGTCAGCCCATCTTCGACCAGCGAGAATGGCTGGCGTCAGCAAGGCTGATCATGGTGGCTTTCAGCCCGGAACGGGAGTTCCCGTACGTCACCAGCTCGGCCTAAGTGTCGACTTGTCCGGGATCAGGAGCGCTGGGTGACGTGCCCGTCAACACCGAAACTGCCGCGTTGCGGGGGCGTCGAGGGGAGCAGGAGACGCTCGACCGGCTGATGCGTGACGTCCGCGCCGGGCAGAGCCGGGTGCTCGTCCTGCGCGGCGAGGCCGGAGCTGGCAAGACAGCCCTGCTGGACTACCTGACCGGGCAGGCACCGGCGGGCCGCGTGGTACGGGCGGCCGGGGTGGAGCCCGAGTCCGAGATCGCGCACGCCGCTCTGCAGCAGATCTGTGCGCCGCTGCTGGTCCACCTCGACCGGCTGCCCGGTCCGCAGCGCGCCGCGCTCGCCACCGCCTTCGGGTTCAGTGCCGGCGAGCCGCCGGAGGCGCTGATCCTCGGGCTGGCCGTGCTGGGGCTGCTCGCCGAGGCTGCGTCGGAGCAGCCGCTGGTCTGTGTCGTGGACGACGTGCAGTGGCTGGACCGGATGTCCGAGCTGATCCTCACCTTCGTCGCCCGGCGGCTGGATGCCGAGTCGGTCGCGCTGGTCTTCGGCGCGCGCAGCCCCGGTGACGAGGGGATCCTCGACGGGCTGCCGGAGTTGCGTGTCGAGGGCCTGGCGGACGCGGACGCCCGGGACCTGCTGGACTCCGTGCTCCCCGGGCCGGTGGACTCCCGGGTACGCGACCGGATCGTCGCGGAGACGCGCGGTAATCCGCTCGCCCTGCTCGAGCTGCCGCGTGGCCTCACGGCCGCGGAACTGGCGTTCGGTTTCGGCGGGCGCAGCACGACGCCGCTGGTGAGCCGGGTGGAGCAGGGCTTCCAGCGGCGCGTTGCCGGGCTGCCTGCGGAAACCCGCACGCTCCTGCTCACCGCCGCGGTCGAACCGGTCGGCGACGTGCCGCTGCTGTGGCGCGCGGTCGAGCGGCTGGGTGTCGGGATGGACGCCGCCGCACCGGCGGAGGTCGCGGGCCTGATCGAGATCGGTACCCGGGTGCGGTTCCGGCACCCGCTGGTCCGGTCGGCCTGCCGGCGCTCCGCCGGGCCCACCGAACTGCGCGCTGTGCACCGGGCGCTGGCCGAGATGACCGATCCCCAGCAGGACCCGGACCGGCGTGCCTGGCACCGGGCGCACGCGGCGCTGGGACCGGATGAAGAGGTCGCCGCCGAACTGGAGCAGTCGGCCGACCGGGCGACGGCCCGTGGCGGCCGGGTGGCCGCCGCCGCATTCCTCACCCGCGCGGCCGAGCTCACCCCCGATCCCGCCAAGCGTGCCGGGCGTACTCTGGCCGCCGCCGAGGCCCGCCTCGCCGCTGGCGCCTTCGGCGAGGTGCCGGACCTGCTGGCCGCCGCCGAACTGGGTCCGCTGGACCCAGTCCAGCAGGCCCGAGTGGAACGGCTACGCGCCAAGGCCGCGTTCGCGGTCAACGCCGGACGGGCGGCGGTACCGCCGCTGCTGGCGGCCGCGCGCCGCCTGGAGGCGCTCGACCCCGCCGCGGCTCGGGAGACCTACCTGGCGGCGATCGGCGCGGCCGTGAACGCCGGGCGGCTCGGCGGCGACGACCTGCGCCGCGCGGCCGAGGCGGCCCGAGATGTCGCGCCGGGCGAAGAACCGGCCGGTCTGCTCCTCGCCGGCCTCACGGCATGGGTGTTGGAAGGGCACGCGGCGGCGGTACCGCTGTTCACCCGTGGCCTGACCGCGGTCACCGCCGACAACGATGTGGACCTGGCCTGGCTGACCGGGTTGGTCGTGCACGAGGTGTGGGACGACGCGGCGTTCCAGACCCGGACCGAACAAGCCGTCAGGTACGCCCGCCAGACCGGCATGCTGTCGCTCCTGCCGTCCGCGCTCACCTTCCGCGCCACCGCGCTGGTCCTGACCGGCCATTTCGCCGACGCGTCGGATCTGCTCGACGAGGCCGAGGCCCTCGGCAACGTCACCGGCTCGTCCCCGAATCCGACTAGCGCCGTCATTCTGGCCGCTTACCGGGGACGCGAGGAGCCGGCTCTGGAACTCAACGACGCGTTGGTACGCGATGCCGAGTCCCATGGCCTGGGGTGGTTGCACGCCGTCGCCAGCTACAGCAGAGCGTTGCTGTTCAACGGGCTCGGCCGGTACGCGGCCGCGTTGGAGGCAGGGCTGGAGGGGGTCCGGTACGAGGACCTCGCTGTCGTGCAGTGGACGCTCGGGGAGCTGGTCGAAGCCGCCGTCCGCGCCGGTGAGCACAGCGTCGCGGTGCAGGCTCGTGACCGCCTCGTCGCCCGTACCGAAGTCGTCGACACGAGCTGGGCGCGCGGTGCCCACGCACTCGCGGACGCGCTCGCCGGGCCGCCCGAACGCGCCGAGGAGTACTACCGCGAAGCGATCGAGCAGTTCTCCGCGACGCGGATTCGCGTGCAGACCGCGCGCGCCCGCCTGCTCTACGGCGAATGGCTGCGCCGCAAGGGGCGGCGCGGCGACGCGCGGGACCAGCTGCGCGCCGCGCATGAGGCGTTCACCACGACGGGTGCCGAGGCCTTTGCCGAGCGCGCTGCGCGGGAGCTGGCCGCCACCGGCGAGACGGTGCGCAAGCGGACCTCGGGGGTACGCAAGGAGCTGACCCCCCAGGAGGCGCAGATAGCGCGTCTGGCCGTGGCAGGGCGTACGAATCCGGAGATCGGCGCGGTGCTGTTCCTCAGTCCGCGTACCGTCGAATGGCACCTGCGCAAGACCTTCGCCAAGCTGGGCATCAGCTCCCGCCGCGAACTCGCCTCCGCCCTGCAAGACCGGTGACCCGGGGGAGTGCCCGCGGTGTGCCCAGGGTGCTTTCCTGGGGCGCAGCCCCGGATGTCCCCGGTGAGGGTGGTGGGCACGAAACGTCCACTGATCATTCTGATGGCCTCGGCGGTACCGGTGGCAGCGGCGCTGGTGCCGATGGCCGCCAACGCCGCCGCCCGCGACCCTGCTGGCTAATTGATGTTTATGCAGCCAGGGCCAGTTCCAGGCGGGGCAGGTGGCTTGTGCGGGTGCGGTCGATGGGTAGGCCGTGGAACCAGGCATCCAGGCGGATCAGGTTGAACGCGATGGCGCTGTAGACGTGTTCGAGGTGGGTTTTGGCCAGGCCGCGGTAGCGGGCGTGGCGGGCGACGGCTTGGCGGATGGTGCCCTTGACACCAAACGCCAACTTGGCCGGCGGCACCCCCACGACGACCGTCCACAGGAACCAGTCGGTGAACTCGTCGTCGACGAACAGGTCCTGCAACCGATACCGCATCAACATCGCAGGCGTGCCCTTCGGGCTCGCCGCCCACGCCACCCGAGCCGTCTCCACCGGAACATCCGGACCCGAAACCGACCCATCGGCATACTGCTATCTCAACATCAAGGCACCTGCAGCCCCGGTAGCGAGGCGCCCGAAACCGATCAAGCAGCCAAGATCACCAACAGCATCCAGACTTTGCGCCTGAGCCACCTTCACGCGGCCACGGACACCCCCGAAGGTTGGCTGGCCCCACGCTCTGGCAAGGGATACGATGACGGGCGCCATGGACCTGGACGAGGTAACGATCGAGAGCATCAGAGCGCGCTTGCTCGGTGGGGACGTCACCAGTTCCGAGCTAGTAGAGGCGTATCTTGCTCGCATTCATGCCAGCGACAAGGCGGGGCCCCGGCTCAACGCAATAGCTACCATCAATCCCAGAGCGCTCGAAGAGGCGGCTGAGGCCGACCGTCAACTCAGGGCGACCGGAACTCTCACAGGTCCCCTGCACGGGGTCCCGGTCGTTCTCAAGGACAACGTCGAGACCGCAGGCATCAGAACGGCTTTCGGAACCGAGGCGGCAGCAAACAACGTTCCCAGTAGCGACGCATTCGTGGTGAAGCGTCTCCGGGTGGCAGGCGCGATCATTCTCGCTAAAAGTACGATGGCCGATTTCGGAGCCTCCTGGTTCTCGACCTCATCGCTAAGTGGCTTGACGCGGAACCCCTATGCTCTCGACCGAGACTCCGGGGGTTCAAGCAGTGGTACTGCGGCGGCTGTCGCGGCGAACTTCGCCGCAGTAGGAGTGGGTGGGGACACCGGTGGCTCAATCCGGTTGCCTGCATCCTTCTGCAATTTGGTGGGCCTCAGGGTGACGCCAGGGCTGATCAGTCGGGTGGGGATCGCTCCACTGGTGTTCGAGCAAGACACAGCGGGCCCATTGGCGCGATCGGTCCGCGACGCCGCCATACTCCTGGACGCTTTGGTCGGCTACGATCCTCAAGATTCACTCAGCGTGAACGGCCGTGAGCGACAGCGGCCATACGCAGAGATGCCTACGGGCGGCTTGGATGGCCTGCGTCTGGGGATTCTGACGCAACTTGTGGAGGGGCCAAACAGTTCCTCTGAAGTCATACGGGTCTTCTGGGAAGTAACGAAGACGCTCCAGGTAGAGGGCGCTCACCCGGTGTACCTCCAGGTGCCAGAACTGGAATCAGCGCTGGAGACGACGTCCTTGTACCTCGCCAGGTCACGAGCCGACCTGGATGGCTTCATTGCTTCGCGACCAGGGATTGAAGCTGAGAACGTTCATCAGATATATGAGCAGGGCCGATATCACGCTGCGCTCGACTTATTCGAAGCTATTGCAACAAGCGAAAACTCCGGCATACATGGCTCCGATTATGAGGCTCGCGCTGGTGCTCAAGTTCGCTTGCGAGACGGCATCATCGACCTGATGGACCGCAACCATGTTCACGTCCTGGCCTTCCCCGACGTTCAGGTGCCGCCGCCGCTGCATTCCGACGTCACTTCCAGACGATGGAATTCGCTCCACTATCCAACGAACACGGTTCTCGCGGCACAGACTGGTCTGCCAGCGCTTTCCGTTCCCATGGGCTTCACTCGCGCGGGGCTTCCCGTAGGGCTTGAACTCGTCGCGCGGCCGCTTCAAGAACACCTCTTGCTACGAGCTGGGCTAGCTGTTGAGACCAGGTTGGGTGCACGGCGGCGCCCAAATCTCGGTTCACAGGGCGACTGAATCAGCGAGCATAGGGCCCCGGTGCGGACTGGCCGAGAGCGGACCGCTTTCTCGATGACTTGGCGATCACTGTCGCGACTCTTCGGCCGGTCCGGGCACGCACCGCTGAAAATCGGCTCGATCGGGGGTGCCCATTCACGGGTAGGGGGCTGACCTGCGCGTCCGTTGAAGACCGAGGCCTGGTCGGCTGGCGTGTCGGATTGACTCTGGTCGGTGTACTGAGAACATTGTCGTGTGTCCACCGTGGAGCCACCGAGCTACGAGCAGTTGGCGCTGTTCGTGGTCGAGCTCACGGGCCGGTTGAACGAGGCGACGGCACGGCTGGATGAGGCTACTGCGCGGATCGCGGCGTTGGGGGGCGGAGGTCGCCGCGCTGCGAGCCCGGCTGGGTAAGGACTCCACCAATTCGTCGCAGCCGCCGTCGGTGGGTCCGCCCGGGTCGAAGGCGGAGCGCAGGGCGGCCACGTCGCAGCGGGTGCGTTAAAAGGATCGCCGCCGTGGCGGGCAGCCCGGCCGTCCGGGCTCGGGGCTTACCCCGACTCAGGATCCGGACGGCACCCGGCAGGTTGAGTCGGCTGTTGAGTGCTCCGGCTGTGTCGCGGATCTGGTGGAGCACGGTGCCGACGCGGGGGCGACGTGGGCGCAGGTATGGGATCTCAAGCCGATCGAGTTGGAGAAGGTCCACTATGTGCTACCCAAGCGACGCTGTGCCTGTTGCTGGAACCACCGCCACCGTCCCATACGCGACGGCCGGGTCGGTGGCCTACGGGCCGAACGTGAACGCCGCGGCGATCCTGCTGTCCTTGCAGGGCAACGTCCCGTCGAAGCGACCGCGAGACTGATGGCCGCGCTGCTCGAGGTACTGGTCTCGGCCGGGTTCGTCGCCCGCGCGCACGAACGCTTCGCCGACCTGCTGGCCGCTGGCGGGTTCGAGGAGGCGATGATCGCCGCACTGCGGGCCGAGGCGGTGTTGTGCGGCGACCAGACCCCCGTCAATGTCGCGTCCAACGTGGACAGCTTCGGGTAGGCGGCTGCGGCTGTCCCGCACGTGGTCATCGTGCGCACCCCCGACGAGCGGCTGGTCTGGTACAAGGAGATTCGGTTCGCACCTCCGAGCGGATCGCGGCGATGGGCATCTTCGACGGTTGGCACGGCAGCTCGTGCGCGACGACTACGCCGGCTGGTACCAGGTCGACGACGCCCTCGCCGGAGTCCAGCAATGTTCGGCTCATCTGATCCGCCACCTCCAGGGTGTGCTCGACCTCGATCCGCAGGTGCAGCTGTGGGCCGGGCAGGTCCAGAATCCTCTGCGCGATGCCACCACGTTCGTCCGGGCCGCCATGGCCGCCGGCCGGCCCATCGACGCCGAGAAGCTGGCGAATGCGCGCTGGCGCTACGACCAGGGCGTGCTGGTCGGGATCTCCATCAACCTGTCGCTGCCCTGGCACAAGGGCAACCGCCCGGGCCTGGTCCTGGCCCGCCGGCTCAAGGACGAGGTCGACCAGGTCTGGCTGCTACACCACGAAGAAAACCGCCCGCCTGATCACCGGGCCGCTGGGCGCCCACTACACGCTGATGTTGAAGGGGAACCAGCCGATGGCCCCGCGGGCCGCGCACAGGCTGCTGGCCGGCACCGTCACCGAGTTCATCGACAGCATGGACGTCACCGGCGACCGGGGACACGGGCGTACTGAACGCCGGACACTGCGCGTCGCGCCCTGCGACGACACGTTGTTTCCCGGCGCCCGGCAAGCCCGAGTTCCGCAGTTCGTAGGCACACGAGCGCAAGGCGCGCTGTGTTGTGCCTGGTGGAAGGTCTGTCGAGCGGGTTCGGTGTGTTCGGAGCGTCGAAAGTGTAGTAACACGACTCGGAATTGAGGTCTTGTGCTACCAGGGTGGATGCGGTTGGGTCGTGGGCATGTTCCTGCGGTTCACGTCGCGGACGAACGTCGACGGCAGTGTGGTGCGCTACGTGGCCCTGGCGCACAACCGGCGCGTCGACGGGCGGGTCAAGCCCGACGTGCTGATGAACCTCGGCCGGGCCGACCAGGTCGACGTCGCCGGGCTGCGGCGGCTCGCGGCCTCGATCAACCGGCACTACGGCGACGCCGACGGCGGTGATCCGGGCGCCGAGGCCGGCGCCGTGACCGGTGCGGCGCCGCTGGAAGTGATCGACGCCCGTACAATCGGCTCGGTATGGCTGCTGGAACAGCTGTGGCAGCGCCTCGACGTCGGCGCCGCGGTCCGCGCGGCCACCGACGCGCGGCGGTTCACCACGAACATGGAGCGGGTCCTGTTCGCGCTGGTCGCCAACCGGGCGGTCGCACCGATGAGCGAGCTGTCCGCTGCCGAATGGGTCCGTGAGGACGCCGCCGTCCCCGGACTGTCCACGATGGACGACGACCACGCCTACCGGGCGATGGACCTGCTCGTCGACGCCGACACCACCGGCCGGCTCCAGGAGTCGGTGTTCTTCGCCGTGGCCAACCTGCTCAACCTCGAAGTCGACCTGCTGTTCTTCGACACCACCTCCACCTACTTCGAACGCGACGACGAAGACGACGGCGATGACGCGTTCCGCCGCTACGGCCACTCCAAGGACCACCGCCACGATCTGCCGCAGATCGTCATCGGCCTGGCTGTGACCAAGGAAGGCATCCCGGTGCGCTGCTGGTGCTGGCCCAATGCCGTTGCCTTTACAGCGGTCGACGGTGGATTGTGGGGCCAAAGTTGGGATCGCTCCTGGTCCCACGCATCTTGGCGGTCTTCGTCGGATAAGGCGTTGTGCGCCGCTTGATGGCGCGGGGGTAACTGCGCGGCCGACGGTCCGGGTTGGGCTTGGCCGCCAATCTGGCAGCAACGTGTTCTGCTGCGCGGTGCCGCTGTGCGGGTCGAGGCGCGGCGACCATGCTGCGGCGAACGAGGTGTTGTGCGCGGCGAAACGACATTCGCTGTGGATCGAACGACCGGTTCGCTCCGGTCGCGGCATGCTGTATCAGGTCCCTGGTCAGGTGATGGACGGTCAGGTGGGCCCAGATCTCCTGCCGTATCCCGTCAGGCCGAGCCGAGCGCAGCACGCCTTGGGGTCCACATTGGACGGTCTTGACCTCGGCGAATACGCCCTCGGACTCCCACCGTTCGTGATACAGGGCGGCGAGCTCCGCAGCGGGTGCGGTTTCAGGATCGAGCAGGGATGTGGCCAGCCGATAGACCTCGTCACTGCCGTCGAGGGTGTACTCGATCACCCGGACCGTGATGGCGCTGGGCACGCTCTTGCCCTCCCGGCGCAGCGCTGCTGCCGTGTGCTTGTCCAGTCGAACCCGAGCCAGATAGCTCCCGTCGTCCAGTACTGCGTGCGGTTTCTTGGCGACGGTCTTCTTCAGCCGCCACAGGAGCTGCGCTCCGGCTTCGACGAAGGCGTTCCACAGTGGAACACCGAGCATGTTGCGGTCGGCCAGCACGAGCGTGCCCGGTCCAGCCGAGCCGGCCAAGTTCATGGCCAACGTTGTTTCGCCCTGCTGACGGCCCCCTATCGCGGCGTCGACCAGGGCGTGCGTGCCGCACTCGACCAGCGCATGATGGTTCGTCAGAGACGTAGGCCGGTGTGGTCGAGGAAGTTGAAGCACAGGTCGTAGCTGCTGCCGATGCGGTGCAGGCCGGTGTGTGCAGCGGTGTCGGCTTCGCTGATGTGTTCGGGGCAGAGGTTGGCCAGTTCGGTGGCTTTGAGGTTGCCCCAGACCGGTTCCATGGGGTTGAGGTCGTGGGCGTAGCCGGGCAGTGGCTCGACGTGCAGCCAGTGTTGGGTGGCCAGCCAGGCTTTCATGTCTTTCGACCGGTGGGCGGGCAGCCCGTCCCAGATCAGGATGACGGGTTTGCCGCGCAGATGCTTGCGCAGCTCAGTGAGGAACGCGATGAGGCTTTCGGTGTTGTAGCTGCCCGGCTTGGTCTGGAAGATCAGCTTGGCCCGGCTGCGGTCGGGCCGGTAGGCCAGGACACCGGCCATGGACATCCGCGACCAGGAGAACCGGTGCCGCAGCACGGGTGTCTGCCCACGTGGCGCCCAGGTCCCACGGACTACGGGCAGCAGCGAGAATCCGCTCTCGTCCTGGAAACAGATCCAGGCGCCGCGTCGTCGAGCCCCCTTTTGATCCTGGGCCAGTCCCGCTTGGCCCATGCCTCGATCGCCGCGTCATCGCGTTCCACCGCCCGCCGCGCCGGCCGCTGCCGGGTCCAGCCCAGCCGTTGACGCAGGATCAGCCAGGTCTGCGACAGCGTGTACGGCACCCCGGTCATCCGCTCGATCACCTCGGCGACCCGGGCCAGGGTCCACAGGTCGGTGCCGAACCCGTTGGCCTTCGGCCCTTCCAGCAGCGCCGTCTCCACCTCGGCCAGCTGCTTGTCGGACAGCCGCGGAGTGCGGCCCAGCCGTTCGGCACCGGCCAGGGCGTCGCGGCCGCCGTTCTGCCACGCCTTATGCCACCGCGACGCGGTCTGCGCCGACACCCCCAACTCAACGACCACGTCCGCCTGCCGCCGACCGGCCTCGAACAACTCCACCGCCCGCATCCGCCGTTCCCGCAACGCATCCACGTCACGACCTGGATCACGACGCGGGCTCGTCGACCGTACGGCAGGAGGCATGGCCATGATTGTCTTACCCAACAACGGCATCGACCCGCAGCGACTCACCGAAAAATCGAAAGATCTTTAAGCTTGAGATTTAACCAACGGCCCGGACGATTGGAAGATCGTCCGGGCCGTTTCGGTGTGTCGTAAGGACATGGGTACGGCCACCCGTGATCATTCGGAGTGCTGAAGCTTCGAAGGATGCGGGGTGGCCGTGGGGCCTACTATGCCAGGTTTGAAGGCCGTGGTGGCAGCAGATGCCTCGGTGTGTCGTGCGGCATTGGTCGCGTTCCGGGCCGGGTTACATGCGAGCTTCAACAGACGCGCGGACGCGTTGTTCGAGCTCGTGGATGCGGTGCTGACCGCCGAGGGTCCGGTGGACTCCCTCGTGGAACTGTCACAGGAGAAGGTGTTTCGGCGTGGGCACGGGGCGTTGTACGACGCGCTGGCCTGTGGTGATCTCGATGTTGAACAGCTGGCCGGGCTGATCGCGTCGTCGTGGCAGCCCGCCGACGACGGCCCGGTGAAGATCGCGGTGGATACCTCGGCGTGGCCACGGCCGGACGCAGTCACCTCGCCGGGACTGTGCCACTGTTACACCGCGTGCCGTTGCGACGGATCCCGCAAGACAATTCCGGGCTGGCCGTTCTCCTTCGCCGCCGGGTTGGAGTGGGGTGCCTCATCGTGGACCGCGTTGCTGGACGCGGTGCGTGTCGGCCCCGACGACGACGCGACGGTGGTGACGGTCGCCCAGATCGCCGACGTGCTCACCCGCCTGGACACAGCCGGGACGCTCACGCGGCGGCCCGCTCCAGTGTTCACGTTCGACTCCGGATACGACCTGACCCGCATCACCTACCTCACCGAACGCGACGGTCTGGGCGTGCAGATCCTGGGCCGGGTGCGCAGCGACCGGGTGTTCTACGCATCCGCACCCAAGGGACGCAGAGACGGCCGGCCGGGCCGGCCCCGCAAGCACGGCTACCGGTTCGAACTGTCCAAGCCGGCATCGCTTCCGGCGCCCGGTCAGCGGCTGTGTGGGCAGAGCCCGCGATACGGCGAGGTGATGGTCAGCGCGTGGCAGGGACTGCACCAGAAACTGTCCAGACAGGCCGGGTGGACCGGCTTCGAGGGAGTCCTGCCGGTCGTGCCTGGCACAGTGATCCGCATCCAGGTCGAGCGGCTGCCCGGCAACCGGGCGCCGGAAGACTTGTGGCTGTGGCATACCGCACCACCGGGCACCGTCTTCGACCTCGATCTGCTGTGGAAGACCTACCTCCGCCGGTTCGATCTGGAACACACCTTCCGGCTGCTCAAGTCCACCCTGGGCTGGACCGCCCCGCAGATCCGTACTCCGCAACAGGGCGAACGCTGGACATGGCTGATCCTGGCCGCGCACGCCCAGCTGCGGCTGGCGAAGACCCTCACGACCGACCTGCGCCGTCCCTGGGAGAAGACGATCCCCGCCGGGCGGTCGATGACCCCTGGACGGGTCCGCCGGGGTTTCCGTAACCTACGCCGGCATCTGAGCACTCCGGCCGGTAGGCCGAAAACGACCACCCCTGGTCCCGGCCGTCCCGAGGGCAGCACCCGGCCCCCACGAACCCGCTACCCAGTCGGCAAGAAGAAGTCCACAGTGGACATATCGAAATCCAGCAAACAGCAGCTCAAGGGTTAAAACTCAAGCTAAAACTCAAGCTAACAAACCATAACCAAACCGAACACTCCCGAACAACGCCGGGGCCGTGCCCCAGTACTGGCCTGGCAGCTCGCCTTCACCAACGTCTTCGACGCCACCCGCCGGCCATGGCTCACTCAGGATCCTTGGCCTTTTTGGCCTTCGTGAAACCAGCCCGTACCCCTTGCTCGGTAATATCGAAGTGGTTGTTGAGTTCTTCTACCACCGCTGTGACGTCTTCCTGCGAGAACGCGTCCGCCAAGGCGCGGTGCAGCTGGAGGGTGGCCTCGGGGGTTGCGTACGTTGCAACAAATAGCCTGACGTAACGTTCGGCTGCCGTCCAAAGAGGCTCGAGCACACGCCGCGTCCAAGTATTGGCACCTGGTTCGACCAGGGCCCAATGAAAGTCCGAGTGCCGTTCCCAGTACTCAGGTCGGCTCGGGTCACCGGCGACAGCTTCGAAGGCAGAGAACGCCTCTTCGACACGGGCGATCGACGCGCGGGAACCGCGTTCGCGGGCAAGCCTTACGGTGGGCAATTCGATCATGCGTCGCAACTCATAGATCGCCGCGAGATCGTCCAGGTTCACGCCGGCCACAACCGGCGTACGCCGCGCCCGTACGACGATCAGCCCCTCACCTTCGAGTTGCCGAATCGCCTCCCTGATGGGGATGTGGCTTACACCCAGCCCTTGTTGAAGATCCCGCACCCGCACCGGCTCTCCGGGCTGGAGATCACCACTGAGGATCGCGCCACGAAGGCGGGCGGCAGCCACCTCTACGAGGCTCGCACTGTTGATGAGTTCCATGGCGCACCAATCATAGGCCATCGCTTGACAGATACAGACTATATCTTATATCAATCTCCTAGGTGTAGCGCACCCCACATCTGCCAAGGGGAGGCACCCATGTCAGCAAAGCAGTACAGAGCAGGTCGGAGGCCTGGAGCCCGTGCGATCGGGGCGCCGGCTGTAAGCAATCTGGAGGAGCTGCCATGAACCACTACCACCTGCTCGGGCGGTCCGGGCTGCGCGTGAACCGGCTGGCACTGGGCACGATGAACCTAGACACCGCGGGTCCGGCGCTGCGCGGCCGACGGCGCGAGCGCGACACGCTCGACCGCTTGCTGCGGGACGTCCGCGCCGGGCACAGCCGGGTGCTGGTGTTGCGGGGCGAGGCGGGCGCCGGCAAAACCGCACTGCTGGACTACCTGACCGAGCACGCGCCAGCCAGCCGCGTGACCCGGGCGGCCGGGGTGGAGCCGGAGTCCGAGATCGCGTACTCCGCCCTGCAGCAACTCTGCGCGCCGCTGCTGGGCCACCTTGACCGGCTGCCGGAGCCGCAACGTGCCGCGCTCGCCACCGCCTTCGGGCTGAGCCCCGGCAACCCACCGGAGGTGCTGCTCATCGGGCTCGCCGTGCTCGGACTGTTCGCCGAGGTCGCGTTGGAACAGCCGCTGGTCTGCGTTGTGGACGACGTGCAGTGGCTGGACCGGATGTCCGAGGTAGTTCTCACCTTCGTCGCCCGCCGACTGAATGGCGAATCGGTCGCGCTGGTCTTCGCCTCACGCAGCCCGGGGGACGAGCGCATTCTCGACGACCTGCCGGAGCTGCGCGTCGACGGGCTGTCCGACGCGGACGCGCGGGCGCTGCTGGACTCCGTGCTGCCTGATCCGATCGACGCCCGCGTACGCGACCGCATCGTCGCCGAGACGCGCGGCAACCCGCTCGCCCTACTTGAGCTGCCGCGCGGCCTTACGCCGGCGGAGCTGGCGTTCGGGTTCGGCGCGCAGGGCACAGCGTCGCTGGTGAGCCGGGTGGAGGAGGGCTTTCAGCGACGTATCGCCGCGCTGCCGGCGGATACCCGCCGGCTGCTGCTCACCGCCGCTGTTGAGCCGATCGGTGACGTGCCGCTGTTGTGGCGCGCGCTCGAGTGGCTGGGCATCGGGCCCGACGCCGCCGCGCCCGCGGAAGCCGCGGGATTGGTCGAGCTGGGCACCCGGGTCCGGTTCCGGCACCCGCTGGTGCGCTCGGCCAGCTGGCGCTCGGGCGAGGCCGCCGAGCTGCGCGAGGTGCACCGTGCGCTCGCCGAGGTGACCGATCCTGAGCAGGACCCCGACCGCCGTGCTTGGCATCGGGCGCACGCCACGGTGGGACCGGACGAGGAGGTCGCCAGCGAACTGCAGCGGTCGGCCGGCCGACCGCTGGCCCGTGGCGGCCGGTCCGCGGCCGCATCCTTCCTCGAGCGCGCTGTCGAGCTCACCCCGGACCCGAAGCGGCGCGCCGCGCGTGCTCTGGCCGCCGCGCGTGCCCGATTCGCCGCGGGCGCCCCCGCCCAGGTGCTGGCCCTGCTGGCCGCTGCCGAGCTGGGTCCGCTCGACCGGTTGCAGCGCGCCGGGGTGGAGCGTTTGCGGGCGCAGGTCGCCTTCGCGCTCAACCCCGGACGGGCGGCTGGCCCGCCGCTGCTCGCGGCCGCCCGCCGGCTCGAGGCGCTGGATCTCCCCGCGGCGCAGGAGACCTACCTCTCGGCGTTGGGTGCTGCTGTGCACGCTGGCCGGCTCGGCAGCGACGACCTCCGCCGGGCCGCCGAGGCCGCCCGCGGCATGCCCGCCGACGAGGACGTGGCCGGTCTGTTCCTGGCCGGCCTTGCGGCGTGGGGCCTGGACGGCTACGCGCTTGCCATTCCGCTTCTCCGCCGGGCCCTGGACGCGCTCACCGCGAATGAGGATCTGCCCCTTCTGTGGCTGGCCGGGCCGGTCGCGCAGGAGGTGTGGGACGACGCGGCCTGGCACCGGCTCACCGAGCAAGCGGTCGGCTTCGCCCGCACCACCGGCGCGCTGTCGTTCTTGCCCACGGCGCTGGTGTCCCGCGCAAGCGCACTGCTGTTCGCGGGCCGGTTCGCCGACGCCTCGGGTCTGCTCGACGAGGCCGGCGCCCTCGGACAGGCCACCGGCTCGGCCGCACATCCGTTCGCCTCGCTCGCGCTGGCCGCTCACCGCGGCCGGAAGCTCCCGGCACTGGAGCTGATCGAGGCCACTGTCAAGGATGCCAACGCGCGCGGCGAGGGCTGGCTGCTCGGCCTGGCCGGCTACACCAAGGCGGTGCTGTCCAACGGGCTCGGCCACTATCCGGCCGCACTGGAGGCCGCTCGGCAGGCGGCCGAGTACGAGGACCTTGCCGTGTTCAACTGGACGCTCGGCGAGCTGGTCGAGGCAGCCGCGCGCGTCGGGGAGCGCGCCGTGGCGGCGGAGGCACGCGAGCGTCTGGCGGAGCGGACCGGCGTCGCCGGGACGGACTGGGCTTTCGGCGCCCAGGCCCTCGCGGACGCGCTCGCCGGAGCTACCGAGAAGGCCGAGGAGCGGTACCGCGAGGCGATCGAGCGGCTCGCCGCCAGCCGGATCGGGCTGCAACTGGCCCGGGCGCGCCTGCTCTACGGCGAATGGCTGCGCCGGGAGAACCGGCGCCGCGACGCCCGGATCCAGCTCCGCACTGCCCACGAGGCGTTCACCACGATGGGGGCGGAGGGCTTCGCCGCACGGGCCGGCCGGGAGCTGGTTGCCGCCGGCGAGACCGTCCGCAAGCGGACCCTCGGCGTATGGGACGACCTCACCTCGCAGGAAGCGCAGAGCGCGCGCCTGGCCGCGGCGGGGCACACCAATCCCGAGATCGGCGCCGTGCTGTTCCTCAGCCCACGTACCGTCGAGTGGCACCTGAGCAAGGTCTTCACCAAGCTGGGCATCAGCTCGCGCCGCGAGCTGGCCGGGGCACTGCGCGACCGGTGACCCAGGGCCACGAGCAGCCGGCGACCGCAGCGGATGCGGCGGATGCTGCCGCGGTTCCCGTGGATGAGACGGCCAAGCGTCCCCGTAGAACGAAGACGACGCGGCGGGTGTTGACCCCGCGTCGGTGTCGCAGTTGGTGGCTCAGGCCCGCGAACAGGGGCTGCAGTTGTCCGGCGAGGGGTGGCTGCTGCAGCAGTTGACCAAGCGGTCGCTCGCTCGAGGGACGCCCTGTGTTTGCTGCGGCACGCCGCAGTAGACGGGGCCTCCGGCCCTGTCGGACGAGCCCGGAGGTCCTCACACAACTTGACGTCGACCATGAGCACCGACCGGCTGGGTCCCCTCGCACGCGTTGCGACGGCCGTGGCTGCGGGACGACCCGGCTCGACCCGCAGGCGGGCCTGCCGGACCCGCGCCCGCAGACGCTCTTGACGCTGATGGGCATGGCGCGGTCGTGACCCCTCTCGCGGAGTCGTGCCAACGGGCGGATGCCATTACCTGCGACCGGCCGGCACGCCGGTGACCACGTCGCGGTCCCGGCCGGACGGGGGCTTTCGGCCCTGTCCGGGTAGGTTTCGGTGTCGGCATGCTCTTGCTGTACCAGGCGGTACGCGTAGTGGGTGCCGCGGTGCCGCTCGTGGAAGTCGCGGTCGGGTGTTCCTGGCCGGCTTCGCGATGCGATTCGGGCTTGCCCGACTACGAGCGGCGCGCCGGCTCCCATTGTGCTCCGTTTCTTGGTGGTGCTGACGTGGTTCGGAGCGTGAGGTGTCAGTCGACTCCGATGTAGACGGCGATGATCTGCTGACGCGATGGATGAGCGAGGCGCGTCCCGCTGGGCGGATACGTCGGCGGTCGCTGGATGTCGTCGGCGGCCTGCGGTTCGCGTTCTATGGGCGGGTGTCGACCGCGGATTTCCAGGAGCGTGAGTCGTCGCGGCGGTGGCAGCGGGACGCGGCCGAGGAGTTGATCGTGGGGCACGGTCGGATCGTTGCGGAGTACTTCGATACGTCGCGGAGTCGGCGGTTGTCGTGGCCGGATCGGCCGCAGGCGGCGGCGTTGCTGGAGCGGTTCGCTGACCCGGACCGTGGTTTCGATGCGGTGGTGGTGGGGGAGTACGAGCGGGCGTTCTGCGGCACGCAGCTGTTGTCGTTGCTGCCACAGTTCGAGGCTCACGGGGTGCAGCTGTGGTTGCCGGAGGCGCACGGCCCGTTGGATTTTGGTGATGCGTCGCATCGGGCGTTGGTGATGCTGCTGGGTGCGCAGTCGAAGCGGGAGGTGTTGCGGGCGCGGTGGCGGGCGTTGCAGGCGATGCGGGGTCAGGCTCGCGACGAGGGTCGGTTCCTCGGTGGCCGGCCGTTGTACGGGTATCGGCTGGTTGACGCCGGGCCGCATCCGAACCCGATGCATGCGAAGTGGGGGAGAAGGTTGCAGCGGTACGACCCGGATCCGGTGACCGCGCCGACGGTGCGGTGGATCTTCGCGCAGCGGCTCACCGGCCGCAGCGTGTCGAGCATCGCCGCCGAGCTCAACCGTAAGGGCGTGCCGTGCCCGTCGCGGGTCGACCCAGCGCGCAACTCGCACCGGGCCGGGACCGCATGGGGGTTGACGACCGTGCGGGCGATCCTGATGAACGCGAGGTACACCGGCCGGCAGGTGTGGAACCGCCAACCCGCCCATCACACGCCGCCGCACCTGCCCGGGTCGCTCAAACCCAGCGGTGGGCCGCCGCCAACCAATGGGTGGTGTCCAAGCGGATCGCGCATCCGCCGCTGGTGTCGGAGCGGGACTTTGTCGCCGTACAGGCGGTACGGGCGCTGCCGACGCCACGGGCCGGTCGCCACTATCAGTTTTGCGGGCCTGTTGCGGTGCCGGCTGTGTCGGCGGCGGCTGGAGTCGTGCTGGTCACATGGTCGGCCTGCCTACCGCTGCCAGCACGGCCACGCGAGCGTGAAGCCGACCGAGCGGACGCCGACGCAACCTCTACGTGCGCGAAGACCAGTTGGTCGAGCTGATCCGGGTACTGCTCGCCGACAGCGGCGCGGCTGCCACGGCAACGCTGCCACCCCGGCAGCTCGCCGACCATCTTCGCCAGCAAGGGCTTGTCGTGACCTGCGGCGAGGCCGGATGCTCGCTCGATCCGGCGGCTCTGGTCTGACCCGCTATGCCCGATTCGCCGCCGGGCAGGGAGTTAACGTGTCGAAGTCTGACACGCACCAAACGCCCACACCGCTGATCTTGAGCGATGTGCTGCGTCTGGACGTCGACCGCCATGGCATCTGACGAGGGCGGCCGGTTGCTGCGGCATCCCGGGGTCGCGGCTGTTGAACGACATCGAATCTTCAGTTGAAGGTCCCCCGGGCGCTGGAACTCGGGGTCGCCGGCGAAGTGTCGTGGCGTTCACTCTGCCGGCGGTGGTCGCGCAGCTGATGCGTGGCTGAGATCAGACCACTACCTACACGTAGGGCGGCGAAGAAGTCAACGCCGGTAGTCCTGGTTTGCGTCGTGGTCGTGGCCGATCTTGCAATTCCTGGCAGGCCCTACGGAGCGACGTGCAGCCGCTGCAGGGCGAGCCGTGCGACCTTGTCGAGCAGGCCCGGTTGGGCGGCGGCGTCGGTCAGAGGGTTGATCAAAATCTGGATGAAGATGACGCCGTCCGGCTGGTAGGCCAGTCAATGCACGCACATCTGCACCCCGCGGTCGGGGGTGAGCATCCCGATCACGTTGGCAGGCTCCTCGCCGTAATGGCCCGCCAGGTTCTGGCCGTACAACTCGGGGTGCTCCTTGTCGCTTGCACGCGCCGCGGCGAGGCTCTGCCACTCGGCGGTCGTCGGTCCAGCGCCATGGCGGGGCCAGGTGGAACGCCTCGCGGTCGGGCGGCGGCTTCATCTCGAACGGCGCGCCGAGTGCGTCCCCGCGGAGAGTCCGGTCAGGCTGTCGTCGGCGGCGCGGAAATCCACCCGCCGAAGATAGTCGATGACGGTCGGGAACTCTTCCGCCACTTGGTGACTCATGGGGGTATGAAGCGACGGGAAGTACTGATGCTGTTCGCACTGTCGGGCGCATCGGCGTGTACGGCACCTTCCGGTAAGCCGTCACCTTCGCCTTCGCCGGGCGAGCTGCTACTCGTCCGGCGCTCGGACGGCCTGGCCGTGCTCGACACCGGCACGGGTCGCCAGGTCGCCGGCGGGGCCGTGGTCACCAGCGGGCCGCCCGCCGCGGCGCGGCTCGTGACGCGCGAGGCCGATGGGCGGGTGGTCGTGCGTGATGGACGTACCGGCGCCATCGTCACGGCGGCGGCGATCCAGGGCGATCTGCGGCTCGCGGCGGTCGCGCCCGACGCCGCGCTCGTCGCATTGGTCGGCGGCGACCCGCTCGGGCGCAAGGAGACCACGGTCGTCGTCGCCGGACCCGCCGGGGAGCAGTACCGCCTCACGGTGCCCGGATTCGTCGAGCCGGAGGCCTTCAACTTCGGCGGCAGCTCGCTGTTCGTCCTGGACATGCTGCCGCCGGAGCATCCCGACCGGTACCGCGTCCGCTGCCTCGATCTGCAGAGTGGCCGGCTCAATGCGCTGAACCTGCCTGGGGAGAACGCCGGGATCAAGGTCCTCGTCCCCACGGGCGCCGAGGAGGAGATGCGCGGGCAGGGGCGGCAGGCGGTCTTCGACCCGGACCGGAACCGCTTGTTCACCCTCTACAGCCACCAGCCCGACCACCAGCACGTCCGTGACCTGCTCAACCCCGGGGCGCGGGACAGCAAGCCCGACGTGCACGCGTTCGTGCACACCCTGAACGTCGCCGACGGCTGGGCGGTCTGCGTCGACCTGCCCGGGCAGTTCGGCACCGGGCCGGCCGAGGGGCTGACGATCGCGCGCAGCCGGAACGAGGTGTGGACCGCGGACGCCGGCGTCGGGTCGCTCGTGCAGATCGAGCCGAGCGCGCTGGTCGTGAACTACGAGCTGGCATTTCCGGCGACCCCGGGCAAGGCCGCGTTGTGGGCCGACGTCGACGACGTGCTGCTCGCAGTCGGGCGCTCGGTCCGGCACTTCGAGTCGCCCGCGAAGCGGCTCGTCGCGGAGTGGCCGCTGCCGGGGGCGGCACTCGGCGTGGCGGCTTCGAAGCAGCATGTGTACGTCGGGCAGGCCGACGGCGTGTTGCGGCTGGACCGCGTCACCGGTCAGGTCACCGCGCAGCTGCCGGTTGCGGGCCTGACCGGCGTCGAGCGAATCGTGGGCTGAGATACGGGGCGGGAAACGTCGTACCCACGCGGTAGGTAGCCCGCGTGGATCGCACCTTCCAAGTTGACCTGCACCATCGCCCGGTTCAAGGTTCACAAACCCGAAGGACCCCCGTGGTGCGGCACTATGACCAGGTGACGTCCGAGCCCAACCCTGTCGACAGAGACGATCGCCCGGTCATCGCCGTCAACGATCGTGGGCTGATGCTCGGCCTCGACGCCGAGGGCACCTGGATCATTTGGAACGAGGACGACACCGTCTGGCCACTGCACACCGTGTGGCTCGCCTACGACCATCTGATGTGGCTCATGCCCCTACTGCAAAAGCCACCGGAGGTCGTCATGGACGCCATCTGCGGCGCCGAGGCCGGCAGCGGACTGATGCCAGCAGTGCTGCGGTACGCGCTGGGCTGCTGGAGCTACCACTGGGCCGGGCTCGCACTGGCTCGAAGCCGGATACCCATCGACCGGACTCCTCGACGCGCTCCAAGCGCTGAAGGACTCCACCCGACAACCCAAACCCGTGCGACACCGGGCCCTTCGCTTGTGGCGTACGGCAACGGCCCCTAACTTGGATGCCGGAAGATCGTCTAGCCGGAGCTGTCACACATCAAGTGACACTGATCCGTAACGGATCAACTGGAGCCCGACCTCCGGGTGAGGCGCTGTTCGTACAGGTGTTCGATACGCTGCGTGTCTCGAACAGTCAACTTGATTTCTTCCGTGGCGAATCAGGACCGCTGGGAGCCAGGGTTTACTGGAAGGGTGCGAAGATCTATAACGTCCCCGGTGGTGGCAATGACTATCGTCTACTGGTTAAGGATGATGGGACGATCGGTTGGGTTGGGCCGAAGGGGGGCCTGGAAGGAGAAGGTCACGACTATAACAAGATCTTTACCTATCGACCCTCTTGTTAGAAATGGATTCGTCGGTGGATGT
This sequence comes from Dactylosporangium sp. NPDC048998, assembly GCF_043197855.1. Lineage (NCBI taxonomy): Bacteria > Bacillati > Actinomycetota > Actinomycetes > Micromonosporales > Micromonosporaceae > Dactylosporangium > Dactylosporangium sp. NPDC048998. The sequence goes on along the minus strand of NZ_JBICTV010000046.1, from coordinate 28,065 downwards.
TCAAGAGATCACGTCCTCACTGGCCGCGGCGGGTATTGTTGTCATAAATTTCACGTGGAATTCTTCAAGGATTCCTGCTGCTGCAGCCTGGATGATTTCCGCCTGCTCCGCTGAGGATGGTCGGCTTGATGAGGTATTTGACTTAAGTGATCCCCGGCTCATCGAGAATGCGAACGCCGCCTGGTGGCGCCTGGCAACAGAGTATCGGCTTTTCGACGAACGCCATGAATTCCTGTTGTCGGTCGGTCCGACGGATGGGGAGATCCCAGCGTCGCCGCATTGGGCACGAGTCCGTTTGCATGACGACTGGGATATTTTAGGCCGCGGCGCGGCAAAAGGGGTTCTTGGTGGCCCGCCCGGCCATCCCGGATTCGTGATGCTCTCGCTCGACGGGGGAGTCGCGGTGGGCGGCGATACGTGGGACGATTCGATCAGCATCATCGTGCTGCCTGATCCGTTCAATGCAAGCGCCATTCGAAGAGGCATGGGACTTTTTGACTGAGCCGAGGTTCATACCGGATCTCCGCGAGTTTCGTTGCTGACCATCATCGCTGCGAGCGTGTGACTGGATGGGTGGTCGGCCGGCTTCGGTGTCCGTTGTGGACGGTGCTAGGTTGACGGATCTTGTCCGCCGAGTCGTCGCTGCCGTCGTATGACGACCTGGTCGCGCGGGCTCCGTTGCATTGGGCATTGGCGTGATCGAGGCACGCTTGATCTGGGACGCCGTCGACCCTTCGTCGCCCGTGGCTGCCTCCGAAGTCGGCGTTCGCTGGGTTCCGGTTCCCACCGGCGATGATGGTGCTGGCCGTGCGCTGGTACCTGCGCTATGGCTTGTCGTACCGCGACGTGGAGGAGTTGCTGGTCGAGCGTGGCGTGGAGGTCGACCACGTCACGGTCTTCCGGTGGGTACAGCGGTTCACCCCGCTACTGACCGACGCCGCCCAGTTCTGCCGCCACGCACCCGGCGACAGGTGGCATGTCGATGAGACGTACGTCAGGGTCAACGGGGCGTGGCGGTACGTGCACCGGGCTGTCGACCAGTACGGGCAGGTCATCGACGTGCTGGTCTCGGCGCCGCTCGAACAGCTCACGCCTACGGTCATCGTCGCCGGTATCGAAGACCCAGTGCTGCTCGGCGAGCTGGCGGGTGGTCGGGGGAGGCAGGATGCTCCCGGCGGGGCCGGTATCTCCGGCGGTGGGACCGACGCGAGCTCCGTAACACCGAAGGCCGGTTGCCGGCCGGCACGGTGGCCGACGGCCTCTCCACCGACCCGCAACGCATGATCCGTGCGCTGGTCCGGGCCGGCATTCTCCGCCAGGCCAGGTGAGCGTTCGGCGCGCGGCCCGGCCGGGCCCGGGGCGCGGTCAGGAGGTTGGTGCAGGTCGTCGTGCCGGTACGGCACCCCCGGGCCGCGGCCGACGTGTCGCCGGCCTGCAGGTCGCTGGCGGTGACACTGCACGCCGACCACGACGCCATGCCGGACCTGGACCGCCTCGCCGACGCTATCCCGACCGCGCTGGCCGCCCTGACCGATGCGATCTACCGAGCATCCTGACCGACCTTTGCGCCATGAGGCGCGCGCTACCGCGTACGGTACGGCATCAGGCTGCGCCGCAGCGCCAGCCCGAGCCGGTCGGCGCGCACGTGCAGCTCGTCGCGGGGGTCCAGGGGTAGCCCGAGCATTTTCATTGCGGCCTGCAGGGCGAGGTCCTCGCGCCTGCTCCTCGAACGCGACCTCGCGGGCCACCACATCCGGCGCCGGGTCGGCGACGCCGCCGATGCCGTGCAGCAGCAGCTTGGTGTAGATGCGGGTGCTGTCCGCCGACTCCGGCTGAGCGAAGAACAGGATGGTCTTCACCGCTCCGGCATCGAGCTCCTCGAGGCGTAGCATCAGCTGGAACGGCGCCCGGTGCACGTAGGTGGCCCGACGCCGCTGCCGGACCGGGCGCACGCCCGCCGCGACGCCTGGGTCCTCGGGGTTGTCGAACCACTGCTCCTGCACACTGCGGCAGCCGCCAGGCTCGAGCCGCACATCGTACGCCTCCACCTCCCGCTGCTCGCTCGCCCCGAAGGTCGCGGCGTGTACGAAGGGGAAGTGCGCTACGTCGAGGAAGTTGTCGGCCACGATGCCGGCGCACGCGCGGGTCCGCGCCGGCGGCAGCCACGCCCGGCGTAGGCGGTGTCCTCGGCTCCGTTGCATTGAGCGTTGGCATGATCGAGGCACGCTTGACCGGTGAAGCTGTCGACCCTTCGTCGCCCGTGGCTGCCTCCGAAGTCGGCGTTCGCTGGATTCCGGTTCCCACCGGAGGTGATCGTGGTGGCCGTGCGCTGGTACCTGCGCTACGGCCTGTCGTACCGCGACGTCGAGGAGCTGCTAGTCGAGCGTGGCGTGGAGGTCGATCACGTCACGGTCTTCCGGTGGGTACAGCGGTTCACGCCGCTGCTGGCCGACGCCGCCCGGTTCTGCCGCCATTCACCCGGCAATAGGTGGCATGTCGATGAGACGTACATCAGGGTCAACGGGGTGTGGCGGTACGTGTACCGGGCGCTCGACCAGTACGGTCAGGTCATCGACGTGCTGGTCTCGGCGCGCCGTGATGCCGGCGCGGCCCAGCGGTTCTTCCGACGGACGCTGTTGACGTTAAAGGTGACACCCGATGAGGTCGTCACCGACGCCGCCGCGGTCTACCCCGGCGTGCTGGATGAGCTGATCCCGCAGGCGTGGCACCATGTCGAGCGGTATGCCAACAATCCGATCGAGGCCGATCACAGCCGGCTCAAGCAGCGGCTGAGACCGATGCGCGGACTACGAACCGACAACACAGCACAAGTGATCCTCGCCGGACACGCGTTCATGCAGGACCTCCGCCGCGGACACTACGAACTCGCCGTCGACGCCCCGCCCGCTCTCCGCGTCGCCGTTGCGTTCGCCGAACTCGCCCAAGCGATCTGACCGCGGACCCGACACGGGTCAACCGCGTCCGCCGATCCCACAACGCAACGGCGCCCAGCGCTCGACCTCCGCGCCCGTGGCCTGGTTAACTTCGTAAGGCCCGTATGCCCAATGGGGTGATGCCGCTGCAACGTTTCCAAGATCGTGACGGGTTCCCTGCTCCCACGCGGCGCTATACGGTCAGAGTGTGAGAATCGAGCGCCATTGGTGGAACGGGAACCTGAGTCCGCGTGAGCGTCGTGACGTGTACATCTGCACTGACGGCCAACGATGGGAAGTAGTAGCGCAGGTCGGCGGCACGTCGGGCCGGTCGAAGGTGCATCCCTGTCCGGGTCGGGCGTCTGCGGAGATCCTCGCCAACGCGTGGCTGGGTGGTCGTCCGGAGTGGCGGGAGCTGGCGCCTGACGGTTGGCGTCAAGAGCACTCCTGGCAGACATCCTGACCGTTGGGCCGCGCGGCGAGCTGACTGCGGTGGTGCACCAGGAAGCAGCGTGTGCATCGGAACTCGTCCGGCTGCATTGGCAGGACCGCCACGGTCAGTTCTTCTTCGGACAGGTCGGCGCCGGGCAACTCGAAGTCTTCGGTCGGCACCGCCTCGTCGGGGTCGACGCTCGGTGACTGCGCTGCCGTGCGGCGCGCCGCGAGGGCCTCCAGGCTGTCGTCCTCAATCTCGACCGCGGGTCGGCGCGGTGCGTCGTAGTCGATGGGCTTGCTCATGGTGGCGGCCTCCCCGGCTCGATCCATGGTGTAACAACGGTAGACCGCGCGGGTCATGTCCGGTGCTCAAGAGTATGGATCGTCCGCCTGGTGGCACGGGTCCTGGTCGGGTCCGCGCCCTCGCCGCGCTGCTCGACACGTCGCGTACGGTTACCCGTGGCTGGTTGCGCAGGTCGGGCCCGTACGCCGACGGGACTTCTCGTTCGGCGGCGGCAGTCTGTGGTTGCGGGGCAGGACGGGGCTGTGCGGCCACGCCGGGCCGCCACGGCCGGTGGCTCGCCGCGGTAACCCGCCGCCGGGAGCTGCGTCGCCAGCGGCGACGTGCCGAGCGTCGCTCGTTGCCCCGCGGCTGGGTTCTTCCACAGCTCGATCATCCCGTGGCGCGGCGCGGCCGCTCAGTCCGCTACCCACCACTCTGCCGGCGGCGCGGGGTTCTGCTACAACCGGACAATCCCCTGGACCGAGCTCCGCGACGCCAGTCGTCTCATTTGCGCGCTTGGTGATGGTGTACTGGTTCGGTACACACCCTCGGCTGCTGTGGCTGACACGCTCGTTTCCCGGTGGAGTGATCGAGCGTTAGCCTCTCGGCGCCAGCGTTCAAGGAAGCCGACTGCGACCAGCGCACTGTGGTCACCAACGGCCGTGGATCATGCTCCGAGATGGACAAGGGAGGCCATGGTGAAGATCGTGCTCCGCGTCCGGCTCACCGGCGGCGATCACATGGACATTACATACGAGGACCCCGACGCCCTCGACGCAGACGAGCTCGTTGAGCGCATCATCTCCACGCTTGCGCAGGACTCGGGTGTGCTTCGCAGCGAGCATGGGGACCGGCTAGTAGTGCTCTACGGCCGAGGCGTTGCCGCCATTGAGGTGGCGCCGCGCGGCGCTGTCTTGTGACAGACATCGCCGCTACGGCCTCGACACGGCCGCGGCATCCCTCCGGCGGGATGCTCTCAAGCGGGCCGAGCACCACTTTCTGAATCCGCGGCCTACCTCCTCGGCCGGGGCGCCGACCCCAACTGGATACCCGGCTGGGAAGACCTGACGTCCCGTGACGGCGCGACGCGCAGCGACGGCGCCGACCTGGTCCACTGGCAATCCGCCGTCTCACCGTCGCCCTCGCCGCCGTGCTCGCCCTGGCCGGCTGCGGTCCCGACGCGGACCCGGTCAAGCAGGACAACCTGGTCGGGCCGGTCGTGTCCGAAAGCCCAAGCCAGAGCGCATCACCGAGCCCATCGCCGGAGGCGACCAGCTACGGATCAGAAGGTTAGGGGTTCGAGTCCCTTTGGGAACGCAAGGTCATCAGGCGGTTGAGCTGCGGAGACGCAGACCAACCGCCTGATGATTTCCGTCCACTGTGGACCTGATGTGTTCCAAATGTGTTCCGCTGTTTCGGAAGGGTCCAGGTCGGCCCATACTGGCGGGCGCTGGTCCGTGCCGGTCAATCTTGATCTTGAGGACGGCTGAGCCGGTAGACTCGCTGACGATCGACACTGGGTCACCTCTGACTTCGATCGACGATGTCGGCGCCGCGGAGATCATCTTTCCGCCAGCCGCATGGCGATCCGATACCTTGGACGGGAACCGATAGGCAGGCCGGTTGGCCAGCTCATGATCAAGCTTGATGGCACATCGCCCGCTGCTCGGGGCGGGTGCGCTCCACTCGGCCCTGTACCTGCCGAGAATGCCATCCGGGCAGGTCAGGCGGCATGCTCGTACTCGCGAAGGATGCCGCCAAGGCGGTCACGTCGGTGGATATTCAGGTGGGCGAGCCGATCCGGGTCGGTGATCGGTTTGGGCAGCGGCGTGAGTGGCCGGGCGTTCGCGATGCCCTGGTGCGGGCGGTGGGTGTTGTAGAAGATCTCGTACTCGCGCAGCGCGTGCAGCAGATGTCGCTGGCTCCAGATCAGCGTCCGGTCGAGTAGCTCGCGCATGAGGTCCGCACCCACCGCTCCATCACAGCATTCATGCGGGGAACACCGACGCCGCTGCGGACGACCGTGATCCCGGCGTCGGCGAGGATGGCGTCGAACAGGGCCGGGTACTTGCCGTCCCGGTCGCGGATCAGGTACTTCACCTGGCATCCTGCATCCTCGATGTCCATCACGAGGTTGCGGGCGGCCTGTGTCACCCAGGCGGCGGTCGGGTGCGCGGTCGCGCCGAGGATGCGGATGCGGCGGCTGGCGTGCTCGATGACCGCGAGGACGTACATCCGGGCGGCTTCGGGCTCTTGTGGCGGAGAACCAGGATCTCGACGTCTTCAAGTTACGCATCTGAAGGCGTCTGCAGCATGATGTGCTGGGTTCCGATGACGGAGAGAAGCTGGAGTTTCTCGTAGCTTTCGGTGCCGGGGGCGGCGGTGTAGACGAGAAGGTGGTGGGACTGTTCGGGGTCGAGAAGTGTCTGGCAGGTGAGTTCGAGGGCGCCGAGCTCGGGGTGCATGAAGCGTTTGGCGCCGCTGTAGCCGACGCCGACTTCGTGTTCGTTCCAGACGGTGCGGAATTCTTCGCTGCAGGCGAGCAGGCGGTGTTGGAGGTGGGCGGCCCATGAGTTGGGTCCGCGGAGTGTGACCGTTTTGCGTAGCCCGGAGGCGAAGACGCGGGAGTGCAGCGCGTGGTCGTCGGGGTGGTACAGGGCCCGGCTGGCCGGGTCGGTGAACCACCGGTAGCCGATGCTGCGGGCTGGGCCGGTGTATCGGGTGAGGTCGCCGGTGAGAGCGACGCCGAGCGGGGTCTGTCGGAGGGTCTCGCCGAGCTCGGTGACGATCTCGGCCGGGGTGTCGGTGAGCCGGTCGAAGATGCGGAGCAGGCCGGGACTGATGTGTTCGCTGGTCGCGCCTCTCGTGGGAGGGTTGTGCCCGGCGAGGCGGAACAGGTGGTCGCGTTCGTCGAGGGACAGATGCAGACCCTGCGCGATCGAGGCGATCATCTGCTCGGAGGGGTGGGGTCCGCGCTCGCGCTCGAGCCGGCTGTAATAGTCGGTGGAGATGTGACAGAGCGCGGCGACTTCTTCGCGGCGCAAACCGGTGGTTCTGCGCCGTTGACCGCGTGGGAGACCGACGTCTTCGGGTTGAAGTGACTCTCGACGGCGACGCAGGAACTCGGCGAGCCCGGCTCGGTCGATCATGGCTGCTGCCTCCCAGTTCACCGGTTCTGTTTCGTTCTACCACCGGTGCCTGAGCGCAACCTCGGATTGTCGATCCCACTTTGCGGCCGGCGTGGTCCGGGCAGCCTCGGATTGACAGGCCGTGGATAACCCTGCGGCGCGGGTGCAGCCTGAGATCGCATCCACTTTCTCGAGGAATTGGCACATGGCCAGTCGCTGCCGGCGTGTTCACCCGCGTGGCATTCGGCCGCTCGGCGGCCGTTCGGGCACCTTTCGTCGGCGACCTGGCCGCCTCCATCCGCGGTGGAATCGATCAAGAGAAACTAGGAGTAGCCACATGGCGCGCACACAGCCGGACATCACCGTTCCCGACCTGTCGGGGAAGCTCGCAGTGGTCACCGGCGCCAGCGACGGCGTCGGACTGGGCCTGGCGACCCGTCTCGCCGCCGCTGGTGCGGAGGTCGTCATGCCCGTCCGCAACCGCCGGAAGGGCGAAGCAGCGGTCGCGAAGATCAAGCAGCAGCATCCGAAAGCCGCCGTGTCCCTGCGGGACCTCGACCTGTCGTCGCTGAGCTCGGTTGCCGCGCTGGGCGCCGCACTGCGCAGCGAGGACCGCCCGATCCACATCCTCATCAACAACGCCGGCGTGATGACTCCACCGGACCGGCAGACGACCGCGGAGGGGTTCGAGCTGCAGTTCGGCAGCAACCACCTGGGTCACTTCGCGCTCGTCTCCCACCTGCTGCCCCTGTTGCGGGCGGGACGCGCGCGCGTTACCTCGCAGCTCAGTATCGCCGCGAACGAGAACGCCATCAACTGGGACGACCTGAACTGGGAACGGTCCTACAACGGCCGCCGCGCGTACAGCCAGTCCAAGATCGCGTTCGGCCTGTTCGGGCTCGAGCTGGATCGGCGCAGCCAGGCCGCGGGCTGGGGGATCACCAGCAACATTTCCCACCCCGGCGTCGCCCCCACCAGTCTTCTGGCCGCGCGTCCCGAGATGGGCCGGACAAAAGACACCACCGGCGTACGCCTGATCCGCACGCTCTCCCGCCGCGGCATCCTCGTCGGCACGGTCGAGACGGCGGTGCTTCCGGCCCTGTACGCCGCTACCTCCGCGGACGCACGCGGTGCGCGTTTCTACGGTCCCAGCGGTCTCGGGCACTTGTCCGGTGCGCCCGCCGAACAGGCCGTCTACTCCCGGCTTCGCAGCGAGGACGACGCGCAGCGCATCTGGCGGATTTCCGAGAACCTCACCCACGCGTCCTTCCCGGCTGAGCCGTCCATGACCGATCCGAAGAGCGGCAGGTGAGCGACTGACCGCACCGCGGCTGACGTGTTTTGTATGCGCCTGCGCGCAGCCGTCACATCGGCCATCAGCCCGTAGCTGGTAGCGCATCACCGCGCCGGATACCGGCTGATTACCAGTAGTGCCGGTGTCCAGCGACCGGGTGTCCCACCGCACCGAGGATGAACAGCACTGCCCCGACCACCAGCAGGATCACGCCGATGGCCGTCAGGATCGTGATGTGCACGAACAAGCCGAGCAGGAGCAGGATGACGCCGAGGATGAGCATCGTGGCCTCCAGAGCCGAACGGCCAAACCTGGTCTCTACCCTGTCCGTCCACCGCTAACCGGTACCGCGGTCGGCCTCGATCCGCGACGATTCCATGTCCGTGCAAGGTCCGTTTCCCCGGTCGCCGGACAGGGCGATTGCGTAGTCGGTAGGCGCATGCCTTGAGCTGGTGACCAGTGGGCGGATCCACTGTGGAAGCGCAAGGGACGGTGAGGCGGTATCGGTGATCATGGAGTTGCGACGCTCACGACACCGGAAGAGACCTCACCCGCCGATGGCATCGGCCCTTATCCCTGTACTGGCTCTAGCTGAACCCGGCCCTGACGTGCCCTGCCAACTGGTCACCGAGGGTGAACAGAACGGGTTGCTGCCATCGCGCCGCACAACGACCGAACGGCGCCGCGCAGACCCGCCCCGCGACAGCCACGTTCGTGGACAGACTCCCCTGCCCATCGGCCGACGCCGGGTCTGTGCCGGCCCGGTCAGCGGCTGAACTTTGCGATCGCCTCGGGGGTCACTGGGGTGAAGAAGTTGACCATGTTGCCGTCGGGGTCGCGGAACAGCAGGGCCCGGTTGCCCCACGGCATCGTCGTGGGGACGTTCACGAAGTCCTCCACCACGCTCTGCAGGTCCTCGTAGAGCGCGTCCACGTCGTCCACGAGGAACTCGATGATCGCGGTGTGGTTGTCGGCCGGGCGGGCCGAACCGGGCGCGAACAGCGGGACCGTGCGGGTGCTGCCGATCGCCAGCGTGCCGTGGGCGGTCCGCACCTCGGCGAAGTCCTCGTTGCCCCAGACCGCCTGCACACCCGTGACCTTCTCGTAGAAGCCGACGAGGCGGTTGATGTCGCCGGTGATAACGCGGATCGAGACGAAGTCCATGGTTCTCTCCTTGCTCAGTAGGTCCGTATTGCCCGTCGAAATCCAGGCTAGGACGAATACTGGACAGAAACGGTCCAGTATTGTCGGTAGAGTTCGGCGCATGGTGCGACCGACGGCTCAGGTGCTCACGCTGCTCGAACTCCTACAGTCCGGCGGCACCCGGACGATGGCCGAGCTCGCCGACCGCCTCGGTGTCGAACCGCGCACCGTGCGGCGATATGTGGACCATCTGATCGACCTCGACGTGCCGGTCGAGTCGGTGCGCGGCCGCTACGGCGGGTACCGGCTCGCCGCCGGCTATCGTCTGCCGCCGCTCATGCTGAGCGACGACGAAGCGCTGGCCGTGCTGCTTGGCCTGGTTGCCGGCCGGCGCGCCGGGTTGGCGACGACAACGGGTACGGGCACGGCGAGCGAAACGGCCACCGCGAAGATCCGTCGCGTCCTGCCGTCGCGGATCGCGGATCGGCTGGACGCCGTACTCGAATCCCTCGCCTTCACCGCCGAGCCCGGCGACTTTCCCACGCCACAGACGGGTGTCCTGCTCACCGTGGCCGACGCGGTCCGCCACCACCGGCCGATCTCGATCCAATACACCTCGGGTCGCGGCCGGAGCAGCGCCCGCACGCTGCATCCGTTCGGGCTGGTCAACCACGCGGGCCGGTGGTACGTCACGGGTGCCGATCCGGAGGTCGGCGAGGATCGGACCTTCCGGCTCGACCGCATCGCCGACGCGAGGACGCTGCCCGGTTCGTTCGAGCCGCCCGCCGGACTCGAGCCCGCGGAGCGCCTTCTCACCTCGATGGCGCGGGCGCCGTACCGGCATGAGGTGACGCTGCGGATTCAGGGGACGCTCGAGCAGGTCCGCAAGCGGCTACCGGCCAGCGTCGCCGAGGTACGGGACGGTGCGGACGAGGGCTGGCAATGTGTGGAGATCCGGGCGGAGAATCTGGACTGGCTGCCCGCGGTGCTCGCCGCGCTCGACCTGCCGTTCGTCATCGAGCGCCCGGACGAGCTGCGCGACCGCGTCGTCGCGCTCGCCGACCGGCTGGCGACCTCGGGACGGAAACTGTCGTAGCGGTCGCTCGGTAAGCCGGTTGGGCTATTGCCTAGTTGCGCGGCAAGTTGCTGACTTGGGCCTGTGTGGACAGTCCGGGGTGGTAGGAGGTGAGGCGGGTGTGGCCGTCTCGATGATCATGGAGTTGCTGAGACCCTCACGACTCCGAGCAAGGACCACACCCGCTGATGTCATCTTCGCTGATCGACGCTGTCCGCCTTGACCCGACCTGCGGCATCGACGCACCGGCCCATCTGCAGGGCAACGAGCACCAGGATCTGCTGCAGGCACTGGCCGCGGTTCCCGACCCGCGGCACCGCCGCGGGGTGCGCTACCGGCTGGCCAGCCTCCTGGCCGTGGCGGTGTGCCCAGGTCGGCCATGCCCACGCCGTGCACGCCCGCGGCGGGCAGTTGATGGTCACTGTGAAGGCCAACCAGCCCACCCTGCACGCCCTACTCAAACAGCTGCCGTGGGCGCAGGTCCCGGTCGGGCACCGCACCCGCAGCCGCGGTCACGGCCGCCGGGAGACCCGCACCGTCAAAGCGCTCACCGTGGCCACGCCAGGCGGGCTGGGGTTCCCGCACGCCCAGCAGGCGGTACGGATCACCCGTACCCGCAGCGTCGTCGGCGCCAAGACCACCCGCGAGACCGTGTACCTGATCGTCACGCTCCCCGCGGCAGATGCGCAGCCCGACCAACTCGGCGACTGGGCCCGCCGCGAATGGCAGATCGAAAACCAGCTGCACTGGGTACGGGATGTGACCTTTGACGAAGACGCCCGCCAAGCCCGCACCGGCAACGGCCCCGCCGTCGCCGCCGTACTCCGCAACACCGCCATCGGCTACCACCGCAGCAACGGCGAACCCAACATCGCCCGCGCCACCAGACGCGCCAACCGCCGCCCCCACGACCTGATCAACGCCGTGACCAGCACACCGAGAACGCAATAGCCCTGCGTGCTTTGCCCACTCCACTCGCCGATCCCGACGAGATCAATCGCATACGTGTTCGCCGACGCGACCGCCTCGGCGGCATCTTTGTACGAGTACGAGTACGCCGTCTGAGCTGCACGGACGGGCTTATCGGCAAGCGCAACTTCGGCCGCCTTCGACGCGATGCCGAGCCTGCACGGCGAGTTGCTCGACGACCCCGCCAGCTGGGCGTACTGACACAACCCCTCAGCCTGATCTGATCAGCGCGGCGTAGCGCAGAGCCTTTCTCCTCACTCCGCCCGGCGGATCCAGTCTGCGGCCGCCGCGAGCGGGTCGGTGCCGCCGGGGTCGTCGGGCTGGAGGGGGCCGCGGTAGACGGTGCGATGGCGGTCGGCGAAGTACGCGACCGTGAGATGCATCCGGGTGCCGTCGCGCAGGAGGTGGGACTCGTTGGCGCTGGTCATTCCGGCTGTCGGCGTGCCGAAGGTGCGCACGCCCGGCCGGCCGCGGAACGCCACCGCGACCGCCTCGGCGGAGCTCGCGGTGGCGGTGTCGGTGAGGACCGCGACCGGACCGGGCGTTCGTGGGCCGGTGGAGCGGGCCAGTTTCCGGCCGGCGAGCAGGATCCGGCCCTTCCGGAGGGTCCAGGTCTGGACCGGTCCGCCCGGTGGCACGAAGTGGCCGAGGACGCCGTCGGGGAGCAGCGGTGCGACGACGGCGAGCATCGGCCACATGTTGCCGCCTTGGTTGCCGCGCAAGTCGACGATCCAGCCCGCCGGTGGGGTTGGTCTCGTCGCAGCCAGTTCCCGGATGATGCGGCCGCCGGTGTCGCGATAGCCGCGGTGGTCGCCGCCGCAGCCGTGCAGCCGGAGATGGCCGACGCCGTCGACGAGCCCACCGCTGGGCAGTTCGGGGGTACGGCCGGTGTGGACGGTGCGGGGCGGGCGGAGTCCGCTGTGCGGGCCGCCGGCGTGTCGCAGCACGGCGGCGATCGTCTCGTGGGTGTCGGCGTATGCGACGGCTCCGGCGCACCGGGCGATGGCGTCCGCGCGGACCGCGGGCCAGTCCAGGTCCGTGCGGTACAGCGCGCTGCCCTCGATGATCCCCAGGGCGTGCAGAAGGTATCGCCGGACCCTTCGTCGCGCCAGCCGCTCCAATGCGCCGGTGACCTTCACGATGCCTCGAGCGTACCCGCGGAGGTCAGCCTGCCAGCGCGGTCACGCCGGTGACGGCGATGACGGCGGCGGACAGGATCGGCGGCCAGCGCAGCACCTGGCCGACGAGCAGCCGGCATGAGTGCCGGACCTTGGCTGGCACAACGTGTCCCTGGCCGTCGATCGTGAGGACACCGTCGGTGTCCGCGGTGACGATCAGCAGCCCGGAGCGTTCCCGCATGTGCAGCCGGGTGCCGGGCGACCAGCCGCGCCGCCGCGTCAGCGCCCGGTCCGGCACTTGTACACGGGATTCTTCGTCCTGACCGTCACCACCGTGCCCGCCCAAGATCCGTAGTCATGGATCACCGGCCACATCGCACAGGTGGTGCGTCACGCCGTACCACGGCGGGGCCTCAATGGGTTATGGCGGTTGTCCTCGGCGGCGATCGGAGCGCTCGGTGCCCACTCTCTCGGAACATGACGGCCTCGATCTGCTGATCCACTGGATGAGCCAGGCACGCCCGGCAGGGCGCCCGCGTCGGCGGCGGCCCGATGCGGTCGGCGGGTTGCGGTTCGCGTTTACGGGCGGGTGTCCACGGCCGACTTTCAGGGACCCGTTTCGTCGCGACAGTGGCAGCGGGACCTGGCCGAGGACCTCACTGACGGCAAAGTGGCCTCTCCTGTGACAGGTGTCCGGTGCTTGATGTGCAGCGGGGAATCGCAGCGTCTGGCGTAGGTTTCGGGCTTGACCTTGGAGTGTGGTCCAACGTTTACGGTTGCTGTGTGAGTACCACGAGGGCGCCGGCGGGTGGGCTGCGTGTCTCCGAGCTGGCTGCGACGGTCGATGTCAATCCGAACACTGTCCGCTATTACGAGCGGGCGGGTTTGTTGCCGCCGCCAGCGCGGACTCCGGCTGGGTATCGGGTGTACGACGCCGGGCGACGCCGTCGGGGGCAAACGTGCGGACCCGCTCGATGACCTGGTCGTCGTCGCCGACCGGAGGAGTTGGTGCAGGCCGGCACCGCCAGCGTCGAGCTTGAATTCCGCTCCCGCGGCAGGTAGCACGCCCATGTCCAGGTCGACGGCTTCGCCGGCGGCGGCGTCCAGGAGGACGGTCTCCGGCCGCGGCGGCCAGGAGGAGTGCGCCTCCCCCTGAGCCGGCGGATTCGAAGAAGGTCCGGAGGATCTGGAGTTCCTTGGTGCGTCAATCTTCCAGCGGCGAGCCGTCCGGACGGATCCCGTCAGTACTGGTCGCGTCCGCGTGTTCTGCGCCGGACACCATCACAGGGTGGGCAGGGTAGACAGGAAGAGCGGAGCCCTTCGCGCATGCGTCGCCTGTTCGTACGCGTAGGCCATGGAGATGAGCGTGGGTTCGCTGAACGGGCCGGCGAAGAAGTTGATGCCGATGGGTAGCGTGTTGGTGTGGTCGAAGCCGGCCGGCACCGTCACATCCGGGTAACCGGCGATCGCGGCCGGTCCTGCGCCTGAGGTTGGATTGGTTGGATTGTCGCCGGTCTGCAGGGTGGTCAACCAGGCCGGGCCGGTGGTCGGCGCCAGAAGGGCGTCGAGGTGATTGTCTGCCAGTGCGGTGTCGATGGCGGTACGGGCAGCCGTCGTGGCGGTCGTCCTCGCCTGTACGTATGAGGGATCGGTCAGGTCGCCGCTGGTCGACTGGGAGACCTCGAAGATCTCCTGCTGGAAGTACGGCATCTCGGTGTCGGCGTGTTGGTTGTTGAAGTCGATCAGGCCGGCCAGGTCGGCGGGATGCTGCCCCGGTGTGTTTGCCAGGTAGGCGTTGATCTCGTGTTTGAACTCGAAAATCAGCGCGAAGGGCTGTGCTTGGAAGGCGGCGTCGACGCCGCTGAGGTCCACGTTGTCGACGACGGTCGCTCCTAGCGACCGCAGCCGGGCGATCGTCGCCGCGAGTACAACGTCGGCGTCAGGGTTGTGGCCACCACCGCGCCAGACTCCGATCCGCTTGCCCTGGAGGGCGGTGGGACTGAGCGCGGACACATAGTTGCGGCCCACGTACGGCGCGGCGGGCAAGGTTGCCGGGTCCCGTGAGTCGACGCTCTGGATGACCGACAGCACGGCGGCGGCGTCGGTGGCGTTGCGCGTCACCGGCCCGGCGGTGTCCTGCTGTGCCGAGATAGGAATCAGCCCTGCCCGGCTCACCAGGCCGACCGTCGGCTTGATGGCTACATCGCCGTTGACACTGCCCGGGCACATCAGCGAGCCGAAGGTCTCCGTCCCGATCGCGACGGTGGTGAGATTGGCGGCGACGGCAACCGCCGATCCGCTGCTGGATCCGCACGGGTTGCGGTCGAGAACGTATGGGTTGTTGGTCTGGCCGCCGCGGGCACTCCAGCCGCTGGAGGAGTGAATCGATCGGAAGTTAGCCCACTCCGACATGTTCGCCTTGCCCAGGATCACGGCGCCGGCCGCCCTCAGCCGCTGTACCAGCGTCGCATCGCGGGACGGCCTGTCACGCAGCAGGGCAAATGAGCCCGCGGTGGTGTGCTCCGAGTCCGCAGTATCGACGTTGTCCTTGAGCAGTACCGGGATTCCGTCCAATGGACCCCGCGATCCGTAGCGCAGGCGGTGCGCATCGCTCGCGATTGCCTCGACGAGGGCGTTCGGATTGACTTCCAACACGGCGTGCAAGGTCGGGTTGAGCGTGCGGATGCGGGCGACGTAGAAGGCGGTCAGCGCAACCGAACTGAGCCGGAGCGCGTTCATGTCCTCCTGCAGGGACAGCACTGTCGCCTTGTCCAGGTCCACGCCATTGAGGACAGGGGCGGCGATCGGTGGGGTTGATGCCTCGGCAGGGGCCGGTATGGCCGTTCCCACCAACGCAAGGGCGGCGGCCAGCAAGGCGGAGGCGGAGGCTCGGGTGAGTCGCTTCATGAGGAAAGACATAACGTGATGGCTGTCGATAAGCAACCAGGGGATCGCCTATTGCCGCCGGCCGACAAATTCGTTAAATGAGAGCACTCGAACTCCGTCTTGGCCGAGCCCTCGTGCCATTCGTTGAACGAGGTGATGGAGACCCACGTCGGCTTGGTGGCGAGGGCGTTGGTCCTTTGCCGGTCATAGGTGGCGCCGTTGTCGCGGCCCAGGGTCGGTGTGGTGTTGCCCGGCGATGCCCGGTCGTCGATGTACCCCGGGCCCACGGACGGTGCCCAGACCAGCCCGTTCGCCCGGCAGTAGTCGGCGATGGCGGCCCACCCCTCGGTTGCCGTGCGCCGCGTCCCGGTAGAACGCCGGGCTCGAGCCGTAGCGGGAGTTGATGTAGTTGATGTCGGCGACGGTCGACGCGTCGGTCCGCCCACCGTACGGCTCGAGGTGCCAGGCGACTTTGATGCCGTGGCGGCCGGCCGAATCGAGGACACGGGCCGCCAGGGTGTCCGGCTGTGAGCCCTGGCCCCACCAGCTGTAGACGATGACCCCGGCACCGGCCCGCCCGATCCAGGCCATCTGCTGGTGGATCGTCGCGGAATCGCCCGAGTCGTACGCGCCGAGGGTCGGGTAGAGATCCGCGCCGAGGAACTGGGGTGGAACATGACCGCCCTGGTCCCAGTGCAGGTACCTGCCCTGTCCCGCGGGGTTGCCGTACCACGGGTAGTAGAAGATGTGGACGTCGGTCGACAGCGGTGCCGGGGCGGCGGAGAGCGCCGCGACCTCCGGCAGGGCCACCGCCGAAGCCGACGGCAATTTCACGACCACCATCGCGGTGACCAACAGCGCGAGCCCCGTGACAAACGCTGTGACGCGCCTGAACATGCGTGCTCCTTACCGGACCGGAACGCGGGCCGCCCTCCGGCTCGCGCGCTCCACATCGGGTTCGACACGGGCAAGCGGCTACGGATACATCCGTGCCCTGCAACGAAAGCCACGCGCTGAACATTCACGGCCGGTAGGCATGGAAACTGCTCTTTTCCACGGCGCGAGGTGCGTCTATCGTATGGCGGGGATCACACATTCGCGTGGCAGCGCTGTGCTCCGACCGGCCGGACCGCTTGAGCGTCCCGGGTTGCGATTGCGACGCGGTGCTGGCACAGCGCCATGCGGATGGTCGGCGAACTGACGTGACGAACCGGCGGGTGGAGCGGACGCATGGCGGAACGACTGGATGGGACGGTCGCCCTGGTCACGGGCGCGAGCAGCGGCATAGGTGCGGCGACGGCACGGCGACTCACCGCGCTCGGCGCGACCGTTGCGGCGGTGGCACGCCGCAAGGACCGCCTCGACGACCTCGTCGCCGAGGGCGGCGCCGCGCTGGCGATCGAGGCCGACCTCACCGATCGAGCTCAGGCCGAGCACGCCGTCCAAGCCGTCATCGACGCCCACGGACGCCTCGACATCCTGGTGAACAACGCCGGCCTCATGCTGCTCGGCACCGTCGAAGCAGGCGACCCCGACCAGTGGGACCGGATGGTGCAGATCAACGTCCTGGGCCAGTTGTACGTCACCCGGGCGGCCACGCCACACCTGCTCGCCGCCGCCGAACAGGAGCCGCGGCGGGTCGCCGACCTGATCAACATCAGCTCCAGCGCCGGCCACCAGGCCTATGCCATCAACGGCGTCTACGCCCTGACGAAGTTCGGCCTCAACGGGTTCACCGAGTCGCTCCGGCAAGAATTCGCGCCGCGGAACGTCCGAGTCCACGGCATCGCACCGGGCGGGGTCGACACGGAGTTGTTCAGCCACAACAGCCAGCCGATCCAGGACGCGGTCCTCGCCGTCGACTTCGAGCTGCTGCACGCCGACGACATCGCCGACACGGTCGAGTTCGTCGTCACCCGGCCCCGGCGCGCGTCGGTCAACAGCATTTGGATCGGCCCGACCCGCCAACTCTGAGGGCCGTCGGGGCCGCCTTCCGGCCACCGGGTATCCGCCCGGCTGGGGACACGCGCCGTCCGGCCCGGGGGTACGCGCGCCCTCCGGGCGTACCCCCGGAGGGGCGCTGTTGCGTTGGGGGATCGATGGACGCGTTGAACTCGTCCTCGTTCCGAGGTGCCGGATGCCGGTGTTCAAGCGAGCGGGTGACCACTCGTGTGTCCGCCAGTGGGTGCTGCGAGTGGGTGGGGTTGGCCCGGTGGTGTCGGTGTGTCCGGCATAGGCTCGGGCGACGCCGTATCCGAAGTTCCGCTCCACCCAGGTCAATGTCGTGTGACGGAGCCAATGGGTGGTGATGCCGTGGGCGGCGACCCACGGCAGGTGCTGGCCGATGCGGTGCCAGAGGTGGTCGTAGCGGCGGTTGGTCAGCGGTTGGCCGTTGCGGTATCGCAGGAGGCTGGGGGTGGGCAGGGCCGCGCCGCGGAAACGGGCGTGGTCGGCGAGACGGGGGCCAGGTGGAGGCTGATCGGCTGCCATCGGACGGTGCCGCCTTTCTCGCGCAGCAGGAGCAGGCCGCGGTCGGTGTCGAGATCCTTCAGGCGGAGGTTGGTGCGCCGCCGCGCCGGGCGGCGGTCTCGGTGTGCAGGCGGAGCAGGAGAGCGTCGATGATGGCGTCGTTGCCGGTGGTCCGTGCGACGAGGTTGATCTCGGTGAGCTCGTCCGGTGTCAGTGCTCGTCGGGTGCTGGGCAGCCGCCGAGGCTTGCTCACTCGGTGGGCAGGGCTGTCGGTGAGGTCGATGAGGCCGTCAGCGATGGCCCGGTTGTAGTAGGCGCGGGCGGCGGCGACGAGCAGTTCGCCGGCGTGCCGGCCGTTGCGGCTGTTGCGCCGGGACTGAGCGCCGGCGGTGACCTGCTGCCGCAGGGCCTGGATGTCGCTGGCGGCGATCGTATCGATCGGCCGGTCGTGCCAGGCTGTGGCCATTCGCTGCCAGTAGCTGCCATAGGCGCGCCGGGCGGCCGGACCGGCGGCGGCGACCACGCGCGGGAGGTACTCGCCAAACGTCGGCCTTGCTGGTTGTGCGTCGTGTTGTAGGTCGGCGAGGGTGACGCCGAGGTCGGCGAGCAGCGACCAGGTGGTGGCGAGCCGGTCCGGGTCAGCCATGACCGCCACCTGCTCGACGGGTGTGCAGCTCGGCGAGCATCCGTGCCACCGTCCGTGCCGGGTGGATCGTCAGGACGCCGCAGCCGAGGTCGGCGACCAGGACTACCGGTTCGCCGGTGGCGATCGCACACAGCTGGCGCGCCGCGGCGGGGATGGCGAGTGCGCCGCGGGTGCCGACCATGTGCCGGCCGGAGGTCGCGGACCGGATCAGCGTCCGCTACACCATGCGCCTCACGAGCAGCGAACTCGGCGTACACCTCGGCGATCGTCACAGCTCCGTGATGGACCTCGGGGCGCCATCGCAGACGCACGGACATGCGGTTGAGGCTCTCAGCTATGGCAGTCTCGGGCGCCGGTTGGGTTGACTTGAGGACATGGCAGTACCGCATGCTTCTGACTCGACGGCCAGCGCCGCGCTCGGGGTCGCCGTGGGCGCGACGGGGTTGATGGCCGGCCTCTTCGGCGTGTTCGACGTCGCCGTGATGCCGGCGCTGGCCGAGGCCGACGACCACGACTTCGTCACGACCATGCGCCGCATCAACCGCGCCATCGAGAATCCGGTGTTCGGTGTCGCGTACGTCGGTGCGCTCGTTGCGCCGGGAGCCGCGGCGGTCCTGCTGCGGCGCGCCGGCCACCGGCGGGCGGCGCGGTGGGCGGCCGGGGCGCTGGCCTGTTACGGTGCGGCGGTGGCGGTCACGTCGGCGGTCAACCTGCCGCTCAACGCGCGGCTCGCCCGTGAGGGTGATCCGAGGTCGGCGCGGCAAGGGTTTGAGCGTCGGTGGAACAGGGCGAACAGCGCCCGCACGGTGGCGTCGACGGCCGCGGTCGCCTGCCTGGCGCGCGCATTGACGGTCATGCGCCGTTCGTAGACTGATGCCGGACGCCCAGTTGCGGCCGAGTCCGCCGCACGCCGCTGGACTGCTCGGCATCCCCGCCGATGCCGCCCGCCGGTGCTACGGCGTGGACCGCCGCCTGGTTCCGTGAGTCACACGACGGCCCAGTGTTCATCGACGCCGTCCACACCCTCGCCGACACACTCTGCGGCGAGCGGCAGGTCCCGCGGCCGCGACGACGAGCGGCAGGTAGTCCTCGAACACGGGTCGTGGTGGTCGGGCAGCGGCCGGCCGACCGAGACGCGGAGCCTCCGCTACGAAGTGGTCTCGTCACAGATCGACTTCGTCCGGGTCGCCTCCGTTAGGCGCGGCGCAACGCCTCGGTGCGATGCTCGGGCGGCGTCCAGCTCGCCCCACCGCGCCCGGGCGAGCGCCAAAACGCCCAGGCCCGGCTGTGCCGAGCCGGAGGTATTTCGTCGCGCGGCTGCGCGCCGACGGCCGGTTGGGCGCGCTTTCGGCAAGGGCAGTGGCGCATCGGGCGTCAGGTGAGGCCGGGGCAGGTCAACGTGGGTACGACGTGCGAAATGGAGCCGGGAGCCGCCAAGCGCGTAGCGTCAGGTGCGCCGGCCAAGGATGAGCACGCCTCCGCCGTCCAGCGCTGCCGGTGCGGTCCCGGCGCCGTCGCCGAAGAGCACCTGCAGCCCTGGCTTCAGTGGTGGCAACGGGCGTGCCTGGTCGCTGACGTTCACGGCGACGATGACGCTGGCCGGTCCGGTGCCGCGCCGGCGGACCAGTAGGCCGTCGCTGGCGTGGACGATCTCGTCGGCTCCGCTGAGCAGTTCGGGCTGGGCGCGGCGCAGTGTGAGCAGTTCGCGGGTGGTTTCGAGGATTGAGTTGTTCCACGCCTGCGGGTCCCAGGGCATGCAGCCCCGGCAACCGGGGTCGTTCTGGCCGGCCATGCCGACCTCGTCGCCGTAGTACAGCATCGGTACGCCGGGGGAGGTGATGGGCAGGGCCTGCGCCTTGCGCACGCGGCGCGTGTCGCCGCCGCACCGGGTGAGTAGGCGCTCGGTGTCGTGGCTGCCGAGTAGGTTGAGCATGCCGGGCACGGCGGCCGGCGGGAGTGCGGTCCACAGGTCACGCACGCCGTCGGCGAACTGCGCGGGGGTGAGTTTGCGGTCTGCCACCAGGCCGAGGATGAGATCGCGCAGCGGGTAGTTCATAGCCCCGTCGGCGGTGTCACCGCGGACCCAGTCGGTTGCCACCTGCCAGTACTCGGCGACGATGTACAGGTCGTCGTCGATGCCCTTGGCGAGTTCGCGGAAGCGCCGCCAGAAGTGCTGGTTCATGAAGTACGGCACGTCGAGTCGCCAGCCGTCGATGCCCTCCGCGGTCCATCGCCGGGTGACGTCGAACAGGTGGGCCCGTACCTCGGGGTTGTGGACGTTCCACTTGGGCAGGTAGTAGGCCCCGCCGCAGGTGGCGTAGTCGAACCGTTCTGGGTCGACGACGACCGGCAGGTCCTCGACGTAGAACCAGTTGACGTATGGCGAGTCGGCGCCGCGCGCGACCACGTCCTGGAACGCCCAATGTCCAATGCGGCAGATTCAGGCGGTCAGAGCGTCGACGAGGTCCAGCATGGCGCGGCGCACCCGGGTGTGGCCCAGTTCGGCAGCCACAGCGTGGACGTGTTCGGCGGCGAGCGCGGCGAGAACGGTGTGTGCGTCGGCCTGCGGATCGTCGCGACCGGACAGCAGCAGTGAGACGTGACGGTGCCAGAACCGGTATGCACCGATCCGGTAGCGCGCACCAGGGGAAGCGGTCTCCGACATTCGTACCAGTGGCAGGTGGGCCAGCAGGTAGTCGAGATAGGCGGCCACGAACGCCCGGAGCCGTTCACGCGGGGTCGGGTCATCATCGGGCTTACCCGGTCCCAGCGGCGCCGAGCCGAACAGGATCGCCTCCTGCAGGGTGCGCTCCTGTTCGTCAAGCAGCGCGACGGCCAGTCCCGCTTTGTCCCCGAACCGGCGAAACAGTGTGCCCTTGCCGACTCCCGCGGCGGCGGCGATCGCGTCCATGGACACTGCATCGACGCCGTGTTGGCGGAAGAGCGCAGCCGCCGCGTCCAGCACGATGGCCCGGTTGCGGGCCGCGTCGGCCCGCTCGGTGGGGGGTGAGGTGCGCAACATCAGCAGCTCGTCCGCCGGACTCGCAGAAACGGACCGCGGTCCGGTAATGTCTTGGGACACAACCGGACTATAGTCCGATCTCCTGGAGGTGCCATGACCACCCTTATCACCCGCGAACAGCTGCATGCCGAGATCGAGGCCGGCGTCGTCACCGTAGTTGACGCACTCGGCGGCGACTACTACGCCAAGCAGCACCTGCCAGGCGCCATCCCGCTCGTCGAGGACGACGTCGCAGACCGCGCCAGCACGCTCCTGCCGGACCGGGCCGCCCCGATCGTGACCTACTGCT
This sequence comes from Dactylosporangium sp. NPDC048998, assembly GCF_043197855.1. Taxonomy (NCBI): domain Bacteria; kingdom Bacillati; phylum Actinomycetota; class Actinomycetes; order Micromonosporales; family Micromonosporaceae; genus Dactylosporangium; species Dactylosporangium sp. NPDC048998. Next base: position 6,375 of record NZ_JBICTV010000046.1, on the reverse strand, counting down.
CCAACCCGGCCTGCCCGAACAGTCAACGAGTGGCCGACAAGCTCACCGCCCTCGGCTACACCAACGTACGCAAGTACCGCGAGGGCATCGAGGACTGGGCGGCGGCCGGTCTACCCACCGAATCTGGCCAACTCACCGGCTGACCTACCCCAGCTGTGCGGGAAGGCCCGGTCCCGTCCCCGGCCTTCCCGCCCGACTGGTACGCCATCGACAGCCTCTGAGCCAGCTCAAGATCCGCAGCTGACCAACGCGGACCCGCACTCCGCCGATGTCCGCAGACGTCCTGTCATCGGCCATGAGCGTGGTAGCGAGGACGAGGTCATCGGGATCCGGTGTCTCTTCCCGGCGGCGATGGCACGCCCGGCCGTCTGTTCTGGGCAGCAGGCGGGCTATTGCCGCGTCCCTGTCTGGCAGGGTCGGGTGAGAGCGGTGCCTGGCGGCGACAGAACAGAGGAAGCGATCATGGCTGCCGCCATCCTGGCGAAGGTTGCCCGTGATGCTGAGATGGTTCGCTTGGACGCGCTGCACCCCGGCTATGGTTTTGCCCAGAACAAGGGCTATGGTGCGCCGGCGATTGCGGCTCTGGACGCGCTTGGCGTCTGCCGACCGCATCGCCGTACGCGCCTGTCCGATCTCTCTTGGGCTGACGGCCTATTGGCGCGCCCCGAACTGCTCGCCGCCACCCTGATCTGCCGCAAGTTGAGCGCTACGGACCGTCGCCGCCATCGAGTCAAGCGGCATCCGGTCGTGCCGATGACAGGGCGTCTGCGGGGTGTTCCACGAGTGAGTGCGCCGGACAGGGCTGCGTCGAGGTGTCTGGTGCCAGTTCGACATGCCGCGAACCGCGCGCAGCGAGTGTCACGTCAGGGTTTGAGTGGCATTCCAGTGGCGCCCTGATTGGTTGTGGAGGTCCAGTTCAAGTCGCTCATGCCTGCCGACGTCGCGGGTGGCTTGCTTTGACAAACTTGCTTACCATCCGACCGTGAATTCCGTAGCGTCGACCGCGACCGAAGTCATGCAAGGCTGGGGTTCCGTCGTCGGAGCCCTATTTTCGGCTTTCGCCACGATTGTCACCCTGATGCTCTACCGCCACGAGGTGCGGACTAATCGACTTGAACGCCAGGACACTGAGGCCGCGCAGGCGCGGATGATCGCTCTTCGCGTGGAGTCGGAGTCGGTTCAGGCGGGGCAGATGACCGTCTTGAAGTGCACCTGCATGAACTACAGCAGCATGCCTATCACGGATGTTCGCATGACGGCGGTCCGCAGTGGGGAGGCGCCTGGCAGCGCGAATCCCCGCATGCGGGCCATGCTCGGCCCCAACGATCAATGGGACGAGATATGGAACGCGGGCGAGGTTACATGGCGGCCGACCGGCAACTCGATTGAGCTGCTGGATGTACAGCTTTCCCTGGATTTCATCGACGCTGCTGGGCGCCAGTGGACCAGAGTCGGCCAAGAGCGACCCCGGAGGGTCTTCTCGTAGTGCGCTCTCATGCCGCGCGGCGGTAGACGCGAACGTCGTTACGCTCCGTGGCCGCGAGTCGGTTGAGCCGAACCGCGGCGTGGGGTACACGCTCGTGCCGATGACAGCGCGTTGAAGTTCAGGCGCGGGCACCCCGCATCGCTTCCACTATCGCCGTGCCTACGAGTTCGTGGGCGACCGGAGGCAACTCCTCAGGCCGGAACCAACGGATCTCGTCATGTTCATCGGGAGCGACGTTTGTCGGTGTCCCCTCCCACTCGCCGACAAGCCAGGCGCTGAGGCGTACGGGTTCGCCTTCGCGGCCTGCGTCCAGCCGACACAGATGGATCGCGGAGCCTGTTGCTATCCGCACGCCCAGTTCCTCGTGCATCTCCCTGGTGAGCGCAGCCAGCTCTGTCTCGCCTGTCTCGATGTGTCCGCCGGGCAGATCCCACACGCCTGGGTAGGCGCGGCGGTTCGGACTTCGATGGACGAGTAGGACTCGACCTTCGCGAACCAGCGCCGCGACAACGACCTCGTGCATGGGCGGGATTATGGCATGACCATCCGACCAAGAACGTCCGCAACTGCCGCGATGCGCTCGAAGGCACCCTCAAACCGTCGCGGGTTACGGCTTGGGCGTGAACGTTGCCGTGATCTCGCGTTCGGGTGGCCCGTTGTAGTAGGAGATCGAAAAGTTCTGTTGGTCGGAGGCCAGCTCGAGGACGACCGTTATTTCCTGCTCATCGGGAAGGCAAAGCAGAAACAGGGGATCCAGATCGCACAGCCAGGCAAACGCCTCGACGTCGGCCTCGGTGTCGAGATGGACGCGGCCGGTGCCGATCGTGGTGCGCTCCGCCGTGGCAGGTTCGAGCGCAACCGTGACGTCGTAGGCGGCAAGGCAGGTGGAGTCGTTGGCCCACCACTCGAGTCGGGCCGGTCCCAGAAAGTGACCCACACCAGCAGTCTCGCAGCCGCTCCGGTGTGTTCCGACGGCAGGTGCCTGGGCGGGACGACCAATCGCGGTGCTCACGCCGCGAGGTGCTCGTCGCGACAGTGGTTCATGGCGTGTCGATCGCCTTCGTGATGACGTTGCGTCGGCGCGGGCACCGCTGCTGACAATGGCCGGCCGCGAGCAGTTCGGCGCGGAGATCTTCTGGGACGCTCGGATGATGGACCATGTCGTGCAGGAAGCCGTTGGACTGTGCGGCCGCAGGCACTTGCCCTCCGTTGGCACGCCAGCGCAGCGCAATCTCGGGAAGAGTAAGGGCGTACGAGGCGCACCCCCGGACTGCCTCGTCCCGGTCCTGGGCGAGTCGTTCCAGTGCATCGCGGGGCGTATGGAAGTTGCGAGCCACCCAGACGCGGACCGGACGGACATCGTCGTCGGCGAGGGCACGAAGCCGATCCGCGGAGGTGGCCGGGTTCCGCGCCTCAAGCACACGCGCGTAGCCGAGCATGCGTTCAGCCCGCGTTCTGATCTGCCGCCGCACCACGAAATCATCCTGCCAAAAGATCACAACGCGGCTTCCGCTCATGCCGCCTTCCGCGCGCCACGGGGCCATGCATGTAGAGGGCCGCTGGGCGTCCGAGTCGGCGATAAGCTTCCGTCGTGCCCGATGTCGCAGAGCTTGAAGCCCTGATACGGCGACTGACCGAGGCAGCACGGCCGATGGTGGCTGGTGGGGCGAGCCCGGACCAGGTGGCGCGGCACCTGCTGCTGCGTGGCGGCCCGCCGATCGCCGTGATCAAAGCTGTCGCCGACGCGACCGGCACAGAGCTGGCCGATGCCAAGTGGATCGTGCACCGCAACCTCGACCCAGCCGTTCGCGCTGCCGCGGAAGATCTGTGGGACGACCTTCTCAACGCCATCCATGACTCGCCGAAGGCGCTCATCGACCCGGACTCATCGCCCTGAACCAGCCGCGAGCACCGTCCTCGTAACGACCAGGATGCACGCTCAGGTTGCCGATGGCGGGAGAGCGCTCGCTTGATCGGGTGCACGCACGTGCCGCGATGCACGCACGGCGGCAGTCACAGACAGTGGCGCTGGCGCGGCCGTCGTTCAAGTCGCCAACAACGGTAGTCCACACCGGCTACTACTTCCGCCGACTCCGCCGCGACAAGACATGGAGGAGCCGCGCTCCGACGGGCGTAGTCATGATCAGCGGTCGGGTCATACTGAGCTGTGACCTCGATCAACGGCTGGGTATACGAGGACAACCTGATCCGGTTTCTGGCGCAACTCAGTTACTACATCGGATACCAGTATGACGAACTCGACGAAGCCGCGCTGACGGGCGCCCTTGAGCAGACCGACGACGAGTCGGCCGACGCCTGGTTCTCGTACCCCCTTGCGGGAACTCGGTACTTGACCGTCTCGTTGGCCAGGGCCGTCGGCGGCAGCGAGGTCAGCGTTCGAGTGGACGGCGACATCGATCCCATCCTGTCTGCTCGAATCGAGACCTTGTTCGATCTGCTTTAGCCCTTCGAGCCCCACCTGTTTCGGCGCACGCTCAAGCCGCAGGTCGCTCGCTACGGATTGGCACGGCTGGCTGCTCGGCCGGCGCGCCGTCTTGCTGTCGTACTGGCGGGTACGCGGTCGCGTAGTCGGCCAAATGGTCGAGGACGGCGAGGCTCAGTTCGGCCAGGTCATAAAAAGTCAGGTTGGTGACGTCGGCCCGCAGCAACGTCGCAAGGCGGCGATGTTTGCGGTCGCGGAAGAAGACCGGATGATTTTCAGGTTTCCTTCCCGCCGCGACCTGGGCACGCCAAGCGGCCAGACTCTTCGGATCCACCGGGCCGCGCAGGCCGTCGAGCTCGTTGGCGTAAAGGGAGCCGGCCAGCTTGCGGCCCGCACCCCGGCGCGTCACCGTCAGCCTCATCCACCGGCCTGGGCCGCAGGACGACCTGGTCGAGGGGAACCCGCTGGCGGTGCAGGAAGAACTGCCCGCCAGCGGGTGCCCGCCAGCGGTGGCCCGCGCCGACCCGTGCCGGATCGCCCGATCGAAGGCGACCGCGTCGGCCCACTCGGCCGGGCTGGCGGCCTTCAGTCGGGCCCAGAAACCGTCGTCGTGGTACGGGCACGCTATTGCGAATTTCCGGTAACGATCGGCAGGCGGGCGAGCGGCTGGACCCTGCCGTGCCTGGCATCGAGAATTGGGTGCCTGCCGTAGGAGCTGCGCTCGTACTCTCTGTTGGTGAGCGATAGCAATGACTACGTGAGGTTGCGAGCGACCTTCAATGAGGACGCTGCCCGGTATGACCGTGCCCGCCCTCGATACCCAGTGCAGATGTTTGATGATCTCGCTGCGGCCGGGGTAGCGCCTGGGGCAAGGGTGCTGGAGATCGGCTGTGGCACTGGGCAGGCGACCGTGCCGTTGGCCGAGCGGGGCTACCGCATCGTGGCTGTCGAGTTGGGCACGGACATGGCGGCTGTGGCTCGGCGAAATCTTGCCGCGTTCGACGCGGTGGAGGTCGTTACGGCGGCGTTCGAGGAGTGGCCCTTGCCCGGTGAACCGTTCGACGTGGTGTTCTCCGCTACCGCGTTTCACTGGATCGACCCCGCGGTGCGGGTGTCGAAGTCTGCTGACGCTTTGCGTCTCGGTGGCCTGCTGGCCACCGTGGGAACCCACCACATCGCTGGCGGCACCTGGACCGAGGCATTCTTCGTTGAGATCCAGAAGTGCTACGAGCGCTTCGATCCGTCGACCCCACCGGGCCTGCGTCTTGAGACTGCTCGTGACATCGTCGAAGACGATCGGGAGCTCACCTCGTCGGGGCGATTCGGGCCTGCGAAGTTCTACCGATACGAGTGGGAGCTGCCGTACTCGACAGCTGACTACCTGGATCTGCTGTTGACCTACTCCGGACACCGTGCCTTGCCGGACGTGCAGCGGAGCGCACTGCTGAACTCCATCGCGCGGCTGATCGACGTGGACTACGGGGGTCAAATTGTCAAGCGCTACCTGACTGAGCTGAGGATCGCCCAACGAGTCCGGTGAATCGCTTCGATCAGTGGCGGTTGGTTTCAGCAGAGCGCCCGTGCCCCCGCTGGGGAGCTGATTGAAGGGCAACAATGGCGCCCCGTGCAGGTCGGCCGCACGGGGCGTCCGAGATTCTGTGGGCAGCGCTCCCGTCACGGAGGGCCCTCCCGGAGGCTGGCGCGCAGGGCGGTGAGCGGAATGAAGGCCGCGCCGTTGCCGAGTTCGTTCGGTGTCGGGCCGGATGGAGTTGCGACGTCGGCGAGTCGGTTGGCGAGGGCGGTCAGGGCCTCTCGGTCGCCTTCGAGTGCGGCGCGTTCGTCGTCGGTGAGGTCGAGTTGCTCGAGCATTTGATCGATCCCGTCTTTGACGGCCAGGAGTTGGCCGGCGTTGGACTGTTTGGGCAGGTAGAAGGAGCACTTGGCGCAGGCGAGCCGGTGTGGGCACTTGGCGAAGAAGTCGTAGCTGCAGTAGCCGTCGCCAAGGTCGTAGTACTTCCAGGGCTGCTCGCCGCCGGCGGCCGTGCCGGTGAGGATGGACTCGCGGTCGATGAGGACCTGGATGGTGCGGACGTCATCTACGGCGCGCCCGTACGCGATGATGGTGTTCGGTGCTCGGCCGATGTTGGCGTAGAACTGCAGCCATCGGTGGGCATGTTCATGCCCGTCCACCAGGGGAAACTTGTCCCAAGGAATCTCGATCATGGTCGAGAACGGTAGGCACGCCAGATTCCAAATAAGGCACCCCAGGCAGGACGACTTGCCGATCCCGGACAGCCCGTGCCGCTCGAGGTAGGCGACGCGGTCGCTGCGCCGCCAGCCGAGCTCCAGCAGCGGGAAGACGTTGCGCATGTAGGCGACGTCGGCGTCGCGGGCGCGGTGGATCTCGTCGACCGAGATGCCGATCGCGATCTCGGCGGCAACCCCG
>NZ_JBICTV010000045.1:0-55210 GCF_043197855.1 Dactylosporangium sp. NPDC048998 | reverse complement strand
ACGACCCGGATCCGGTGACCGCGCCGACGGTGCGGTGGATCTTCGCGCAGCGGCTCACCGGCCGCAGCGTGTCGAGCATCGCCGCCGAGCTCAACAGCAAGGGTGTGCCGTGCCCCTCGCGGGCCGACGCGGCGCGCAACCCGCACCGGGCCGGGACCGCATGGGGGTTGACGACCGTGCGGGCGATCCTGATGAACGCGAAGTACACCGGCCGGCAGGTGTGGAATCGCCAACCCGCGCATCACACCCCGCCGCACCTGCCCGGGCCGTTCAAGACCCAGCGGTGGGCCGCCGCCAACCAGTGGGTGGTGTCCAGACGGACCGTGCATCCGTCGCTGCTGGATCAGTGGCGGGACCAGCCCTGCCCCGCCTACCGGTGCCGGACCGGCCGCCTCGTCGCGGGCGACCAGCCGGAAGGGCTGGGCCGTCACCAGCGGGACCGTGACTACACCCGCGACTATTACCGCCGGCTGTACCGGGAGGCGGGCACCTACCAGGTGATCACCGCCGAGCACACCGGCATGCTCACCCGCCCGCAGCGGGAACGCGTCGAGCGCGCCTTCAAACTCGGTGAGGCTTCAAGGCGCCGAACGTGCTGTCCTGCACGCCCACGCTGGAGATGGGCATTGACATCGGTGACCTGTCGGCGGTCGTGCTGGCGGCGTTGCCGCGCCGTCCCGCGAACTACGCCCAGCAGACCGGACGGGCCGGTCGGTCACGTCCATGCCACCCGGTGTAGCCGCCAACGAACATCATCCGGCGGGATGCTCTGAAGAGCGCCCGGTGATCTCACGGGCCGCTGCTGCGCCGTCGGAGACCCTTTACGCTGGAATTCTGGCAAACGTCATGACTCGCCGCGCCTCCGGTCTCCGGGAGGGCCATATGCGTATTAGTGATCTACTTCGCGTCAAAGGCGGACAGGTCGTAACAGTCACCCCAGACAGCGACGTACGGTACCTGCTCACCGTGCTGGCTGAGCACCGCATCGGCGCGGTCGTCGTCTCGCGCGACGGCACTTCGGTCGGCGGAATCGTCAGCGAGCGCGACGTCGTTCGGGCGTTGGCCAAGCGAGGCGCGGCCGTGTTGTCCGAGCCGGTTACGGCGATCCACACGGCCGAGGTACATACTGTCGAGCCGGATACCCACCTTGAGCAGGTCATGCGGATCATGACCGAACACCGGGTCCGGCACGTGCCGGTCGTGGTGGCCGGCACCTTGCAAGGGATCGTCAGCATCGGCGACGTCGTGAAGAACCGCATCGATGAGCTTGAAACCGAGCGGTCCGCATTGAGCAACTACATTTCGGGCACCCGCTGACGATTCACGCAGGGGGAGCAAGCCGCGGCGTTCACCACCCCGCTGGCCGCCGCCACTCCCAGCCTGCCCGCGCAGCCGCTTGACCTGGAGCACGCTACAGGGTTGACACTGGGGTCGTGATCGTGGAACTGCGGGCAGTACCGGATTGCCCGAACCTGGACGCCACCCGGAAGCTGCTGCACGCCTGCCTGGCCGACGCCGGCGTGGCGGTGTCGGTGATCGAGCGGATCGGCGCCTACCCGTCGCCGTCGGTACTCATCGACGGCGTGGATGTCACCGGCGACGACCCGCACGGGCCGGCGGCGTGTGTGCTGCGGCCTCCGACCGCCGACCAGATCCGCACCGCGCTGCGCGCCGCCGCTGGCCCGGCCGGGGCCGGCCGGGAGGTCACCGACTCTGCATCGGCGGCCGAATACAGCCAGCTGGGCGGGGCGATCCGCACCGACCGGCCGCAGCGCGCTGCCCGCCGAGGTACGTGCGGTGCACCGGCAGGTGCTGCGGCACTCCAGCAGCCGTAGCTGACCGGGCGGTCGGGCAGGCGGCGGCTGGCGGGATGCTGCGGGTGGCCGGGCAGATCACCGATGCCGGCCACCCTCAGCCGTTGGTCAGTTCAGGCCATTGTGGACAGCGGTGGTGAGCGTGCCCGTGTCTGTGTCGCCGTCCAGCGACCACACCATCGTGCCGCCGAGGCCGTTCGCCTTCACGTACGCCGTCTTCTGGGCGATCACCTGCGGATCGTCGTACGACCAGAAGTTGCGTCCGTCGAAGAGCCAGGACGCCCCGGCGCTGGCGTCGTAGAAGCGGCTGCCGTTCTTGGCGACCAGTTTCTTGTAGTCCTCGATCCCGGCCTCGTAGGTGCCCTTTGCCGGACCGGAGGAAGGCCGGTAGAGACCGTTGTTGGCGTTGGTGACGCCGGTCCAGCCGCGCCCGTAGTAAGGGATGCCGATGGCGAGCTTGGCCGCCGGGGCGCCGCCGCTCACGTAGGTGCGGACGGCCAGGTCGACACTGTACCGCTCGGGGGCGGGATCGGCGGCGGGGGAGAAGAGTTGGCCCTGGTGGTTGGTGGTCGGCTCATACGCGCCGTGCAGGTCGTACCCCTGGACGGTGGCGAAGTCGAGGTAGCCGAACAGCGGCGCCACCTCGATCCCCGCGGCGATCTTCGCCGGGTCCGCGGGCAGGAACGCGGTCAGCGAGTACTTCCGGCCGACCTGAGCGCCGTACTCGTCGAGTTGCCGGCGGAACTCGGCGGCGAGCAACGTCAGGTTCTGCTTGTCCTGCGCTCGGATGACGTTGCCGGTATTGCCCTCCGATCCCGGCCACTCCCAGTCCAGGTCGATCCCGTCGAAGACGCCGAACGCGCTGCCCGGCCCGCCGTGCGGGGAGGTCCCGAATATCGGCAGGTTGCCCTTCAGGAACAGATCGACGCAGGAGGCGACGAACGCCTGCCGCGATGCCGGGGTCAGCGCCGCGTCGGAGAAGTACTTCGACCAGCTCCAGCCGCCGATCGACAGCTGCACCTTGAGGTTCGGGTACATCGCCTTGAGCTTGCGTAGCTGGTTGAAGTTGCCGGCGAGCGGCTGGCTGATGACGTCGCCGACCCCGTCGACCGAGTCGCCGGCCTTGAACCGCTGCTGGTAGTCGGCCCACGCATCGCCGACACCGGCCTGGTTTGCCTCGAAGCAGCGGCCGTCGGCGCCCACGTTGGCGAACGCGTAGTTGATGTGCGTGAGCTTCGCCGCCATCCCCGAGGTGTGCAGGTTCTTCACTTGGAAGTTACGGTGATAGATGCCCCATTGCGTGAAGTATCCGACCTTGACGTACGGGGCAGCGGTCGCCGCGACGCCGGCGGCGCTGGCCTGGGTGGCGGTGTTCACCACCGCGAGGCCAGCCGCGACCAGTATGGCTGCTGCGGCGGCGCGGGCTGTGCGCATCCTCATGACACCTCCACCATCGTGGTGCGGGCCCGTTCGGGTGCGGTGAACGGTATCGATGAAAGATCTTGCGGCGCAAGAGTTACCGGAAACTTTCTTGACAGTCGCACTCTCGCTGCCGGGGCGTGCTGGCGGTCCGCGCCGTGCGGTCGGCCGGCGGCCAGGGCCGTCCGGTTGCCGCCCGAGATCAGGACCCAGGTCAGGCAGGTATTGGCGGTGCCGGTCAACGGCGGACCGGCCGTGCCGGTCCAGCCGGGATACCGGCCTGGCCTGGGGCTCTGCCGTGGTCACGTCGGACGTCAACGGCAAGCGGACCGACGTTGCGCACGACCCGCTCGGCCGCATCACCCAAGTGTGGCTGCCGACCGCAAGCGGTCAGCCTGGCATGTCGCAAACCGGCGCCATGCGAGCACTTCAGCGGTAGCGGACCCGCGAATCGCGCACCTTCATTCGCTGGGATTGCTTGCTTGGGAGGCGCCGTTTGGGAAGGCGACGCGGATCTGGCGGTCGTCGATGTCCAGGTCGAGCCGGATGGAATCGCCGCCGGTGACGTGCCAGCCGGTTGTGTCCTGGCCGTCGACGGTGACGGATACCTCGGCGGGGCTCGGGAGCTGGTCGATCGTGAAGCTGGTGCGATAGCCTCGCCGCGAGGGCGTGCCGGCCGTGGTCTCGATGGTGAGGATGCGCTGGGCCATGTCGGTTTGGGCTCGGCGGATGCCCATGTCGGGGTAGTCGACACCGCGCAGAGTCGGTCGCGACGTCAGTCCGCGTTGGGGCTCGTTGAAGACCCGCCACCACGCCCCCGGGCCGGCGCACTCGGTGAGCATCATCGTGGCGTTGAGCTGTCCGCGGGGCCAAGTGGAGTCGTAGCCGAACCAGAATGCGAAACGGTCGTTCTCGTGGCCGAAGAACCGGGGTTGGAAGTCGCTCTCGGCGATGGCCCGGATGCGGTCCTCGGTGGCGGTGTCCCCAACTTCGCGTGCCATCCACAAGGCTGTACAAAGCTGGTGCGGGTCGAGGCCGAGCTGGCTCGGGGGCACATCAGGGTTACTCCAGCCGAGTCGGTGCATCGACAGCTCGTACAGCCAGGCGGCGAACTCACGGTCCTGCGGGTGCAAGTACAGCAGGCAGGGAAGCACCATGTGGGCCACGAAAGGTCCGGGCAGGGTCATGAGGCGTTGTTCCATCGGGTCGTAGTAGGACGCGAACGTGTCCAGCTCGCCGGTGCGGGTCAGGCTCATGTAGTGCCGGCGGGCGTAGTCGATCCAGCGCGGGAACGGCTCGTGCAGGTTGGTTCCGAGCAGCGCGTCGTAGAGCTTCAGCCCGAGCCCGGCGGCGCTGACGCAGAATGGCCAGATCTTGGTGTTCTCGCAGTGCGGGCCCTGCGGGCGGGCCCGGAACTGGGCGGAGATGAACTCCGCAATCCGCGAGTGGGTCCAGGTGAACCGGCGGTTCTGGTACCCGGTGATGTCGAGTGGCTGGTGCTCGTTGGTGTCACCGGACACGTAGCGGCGTATCCCGAGCAGCAGGTTCAACCAGCCCCGGTAGAACAGGTTGCCGTCGGCGCCGACCGGGTCCGGCTGCAGCCCCCATGGTTCGACCCCGTTTCCGGTCCATCCCGGCATCGAATAGCGGCCACGAAGCGGCTCGGGAATTCTGACCAGCCACTCAGGTGGGTAGCGGTCCACACCGGGATCAGGCCCGATCAGCGTGCACCAGTCGACTGCGCCCCAGAATGATGTATAGCGGTGGATGAGTTCGTCCGCGATCCGGGTGTAGACCTCCTGCCATGCCGGGGTCGCTTCGAGCATGAGCGGAAGGACGAAACCCATATATGCGACGTCGAACCGGGGAAAGGTGCACATCGGCGCAGCGCTGTAGCGATCCCACCACGGGTGGGGTTCGCCCAGGTCACTCCAGTCGTCAGCAGTCGTCGCCTTGTCCCACATGAACCGCAGCCAGCCCAGCGCGCGGTCGTTCAGTCCGGCCGCGGGCCTTCCCGCCCGGGCCGGCGTCGTCGGGCCAACCGCGGTCGCGGTAGCCGTCGGCACGGGCATGCATGTCGGTCAGGTCGCGGCGCACGGCTGACTGTACGACGCCCGCCGGGGCTCGCCAGGCGTTCAGGTTGCCGGCCAGGTACCGGGTCGGGTGCGGCACGACGAGAACCACCTGACATCGCGCCGGTTGGTTGGGCGGAACCGGCGTCCGAATGGTTCAACGCGGCTCACAGCCGGTGACCTCTCCGCACAGGCGGTGACGGCTGGCCGGCATCCCAACGCCGCGGCCAGTCGAGCGCCGCCCAGCCTGCCAGCGCGGGCCCGGCCGCGGTCAACATCATGCCGCGGAGCACGCGCGGCGGTTGGTGGATGGTTGTCACCGTCCGTAGCGACAAGTTGCGGCGGCTCTCCGATCGTGGTGCCCGGACGTGCCGATGTCAGTGCGTTCGAGGATGTCTCGCCGAGTCGAGGGCCTGAAGCCTGCGTCAGATTCAACGGCCCGCACGGTGATCGGCCCACACGAGCGCGGTCAATATGCTGGCTGCGCCGCTGTATGAATCGCGAGCTGCCGGTGGGTGGTTGGCAGCGGTTTAGCCGGCCACTGCGTCGAGTTGGCCGAGGCGCCCGGTCTTCAGGTGTGCGATGTTGCCGCCGGAGTCCATAGCGGCGTCGAGCAGCATGACGAAGGAAGTGCCGAGCAACGGGACGTCGGCTGGGTCGTCGGCCAGGCGGAACCGGGGCGTGGACCGTCCGGGCTCGCCGATCTCCACCACCCGGCACAGCACCCAGTAGGTGATCATTGTGGACACGTCGGTCGCCGAGGCGATGGTCCGGCCGTCGGCCAGCTCGATGAGCGTCTCGGTCCACAGGTCCAGGATGTCGGTGTCGATGTAGCGGCGCTCGTTCGCCGGCACCAGCCGCCAGCGGCCGCCGAACAGGGTCGCGGAGCCGACGCGGTGGTAGAGCGCGATCACCTCGACGGGCGCTTCACCGGGCACCTCCTGCGCCGGGGTGGTGTCGTGCTCACGCACGATCCGGTCGATCACGTCGTCGATCTCGATGACCGCGGGCGCCACGTGCCACGCGGCGACCGGCCGCAGCGCGCCGTCGGGGTCCTGGGCGACGCCGACGAGGCCGGCGTACAGGGCCACCACCCGGTTGTCGCCGGAGACCCGATCATTGACGTTGACGACCACGCGCGACAGCGTGGCGGGGATCGAGGAGCTCTGGACGCCTGGGCCGGTGTAGAAGCTGCGGGGTTCCACGATCACGTCGCGCGGCTCGCCGATCGGGAGCTCCAGCAGTGTGTTCGGCACGTCGACCGTGATGCCCTTGAGGTACGGATAGAAGCGGGCCGCCCAGCCGGTGATCACATTGCCGCCGTACGCGTCGATCGGGTTGTAGATCCGCCGCCAGAACTCCGGGTCAGGGTCACCGGCCGAGGCCCGGACGAATTCGTCAGCGATCGGCGCGAGCGATCGGCACCACGTCTCCAGGCCAAAGCCGGCGATAGCGTCGACCCGCGCGCGGATGCGTCGCCAGTCCTCGACGGTGCCGGTCAGCGTAACGGAGGGGATGCCGCAGATGGATTGCAGCCACAACGAGAAATACGGCGAGTAGACGTCGAGCAGCACCACCCGCCCCGCCGTTCGCTCGACGTCCGTGCTCGTGGAGAAGTCACACTCGAACAGGTCGGCGTCGATGATCTCGGCGGCGAGCAGCTTGGTGAACAACTCGGTCGTGTGCGCCCACGAGGCGGTGTCGTGCGGCACCGCCCCGTCGATGGTCACGGTAAGTCGCTTCTTGCCGGTGTGGCGGACCAGCCGCGGGCGCAGCTGCTCGGCGTGCAGCCGGACGTGCTGGGCGACGCCGTGCGCGATGGTCAGCCACACCGCGTCGGGCGACAGCACCAGCGGCCGATGGTCGGCGAACGCCCGGGCGACAGCGCTGAGCAGCGGGTGCACCCCGTCCGGGTCGAGCACCGGCAGCGCCGGGTCACCACCGAACGCCAGGGCGTCAGGAAACAGCCCGCCGAGCGGCCGGGTCGGCAGCGGCGCGCCGGCGGGCGTCACATCATCGACCGGAAAGGTGATCATGCCCGAACCATAACCACCGACCGCGCACCGCACTGCCCCGCTGCTACGCGGCGACCGCGCCGACCACGGCGGTCGAAACCTTTGCGCTACAGCGCCTGAACGTCGCCCATAGGTTCCCGGGAGTTCCTAAACCCCGTCCTGGTGATCGGCACGACAGACATGCGTTGAGCGGGACTCGGCGACCCCCCTCAAGCGTGCACCGCGACGCACAACGAGGCGCGGCGCAGGCGAACGCACTCGACGCGGATCTTGCGGGGCAAGATCTCGTGAGGCCGGTTCGAATCCGGAGCAGACCCGCGCCGCCGCTCGCCGGTTCAGCCAACCTTGGGCTGGCGGCGGTTCGACAAGCGGGCGGCCAGCGCGATGACCAGGTTCCCACCGCCCAAGAGCGTGCCGAGGTACATCATGGCTCGGGCGGTTTCGCGGGCGTCGTTGCGCCTGTCAGCCGGGGAGTCCACTGCGTTGATGTGGACATGGTCACCGTCGAGGCGGACCGGTGCGCCCCGGTAAACGGTCACCTGCACCGGGGTTCCCACGCCGGAGCCGTCGACATGGTGCAGCGACACGACCATCGTCAGGTGCCGGCCGCCGGCGAATACGGCGCTCGTCTAGCGATCGGCGACACCGCCAAGGCAGCTCCGGACGAAACGTCACTCTGGAGGTGTCGTGATCTGCCGCGAGTCTCGCGCGGCGGCCGACCTGAAGACCGGCACGCTCTGTGGCGACAGCTCGGCGCCGCCGGTGCGCAGTTGTGCCGATGTCAGTGCGCTCGATGGAGGCAGCGGGGCTGGGGTGACGTCGTGTCTACGGGAGTCAGGCGACGTGGTTGTCGTACGTCGCGCGGTTGGCGAGCACATCGTCCATGTGCATTTCGGCCCAGGCCTTCAAGCCGCGCATCATCTGGTGCAGGGAGAGGCCGAGGTCGGTCAGCTCGTAGGTGACCGTGACGGGGACGGTCGGCACCACAGTGCGGGTGATCAGACCGTCGCGTTCCAGGGAGCGCAGCGTCTGAGTCAGCATCTTCTGGCTGACGCCGGCCAGCAGGCGCGACAGCTCCGAGTACCGCATCGACCGGGGTTCACCGGCGCAGTCGGCGCCGAACTGATGCGAGCCGTCGCTGCGTAGCGCGGCCAGAACCAACGTGACCCACTTGTCCGCGATTTGGTCGAGCAACTTGCGACTGGGACATTGCGCCAGGAAAGCGTCGTACTCCACCTTGGCCTGCGCGCTCTTCTGCGCCGCTGTCGTCGTTGTCATTGAACCGCTCCTTCCACCGCTGGGTGCGTTACGAACCTCTAGGTGCCTACTTCCCGCGAGAAAGTTACCCCCTGATAGTGGAGCAGTCATCCGTGATGCACCAGAACCGCTCAGCGACACGAAAGCCAGAGGTATGAGCATGGCCTCCACTTCCCTTCCCGGCGGCACCTGGACACTGGGAGACCTGACCGTCACCCGGTTCGGCTACGGCGCGATGCAGCTCGCCGGCCCCTGGGTCATGGGACCGCCGGCCGACCACGACGGCGCACTCGCCGTCCTCCGCGAGGCCGTCGAGCTCGGCATCACCCACATCGACACCGCCGACGCCTACGGGCCGCATGTCACCAACCAGCTGATCCGGGAGGCGCTGCACCCGTACCCCGAGTCGCTGCACATCGTGACCAAGGTCGGCGCGAACCGCGACCAGCAGGGCGGCTGGCCCCCTGCCCGTGACCCGGAAAGCCTGCGCCGCTCTGTGCACGACAACCTCGAGAACCTCGGTCTCGACGTGCTCGACCTGGTCAACCTCCGGCTCGGCAATGCTGAGGGACCCCAGCCCGGTTCGGTCGCCGAGGCGCTCGAGACGCTCGTCGAACTCCAGCAGCAGGGCCTGATCCGGCACCTCGGACTGAGCAACGCGACGCCGGAACAGGTCGCCGAGGCGCACACGATCGCCCCGATCGTGTGCGTGCAGAACATGTACAACCTCGCGCACCGCCAGGACGACGAACTGATCGACGCGCTCGCCGACCAGGGCATCGCCTACGTGCCGTTCTTCCCGCTCGGCGGCTTCAACCCGCTGCAGTCCTCGGCACTCTCGACAGTAGCCGCCCGGCTGGAGGCAACACCGATGTCTGTCGCCCTGGCCTGGCTGCTGCAGCGTTCACCGAACATCCTGCTGATCCCCGGCACCTCGTCCACGACACACCTGCGCGAGAACGTCGCCGGCGCGGGACTTTCGCTCTCCGACGACGACCATGCCGAGCTGGACAAGATCGGCCGCTAACGCAACATCCGCCGGCCTGGGCTTGCCATGTTCGACCGACTCACCGGACATCAGGTCCACCCGACGCCCCGGCCCGGTCAGATGAGGACGGCATAGGTTACCCGCCGCCCGAGGACGTCGAAGGCGACCTCGGGCGGCATCCTCGCCGACCTACCCGGCCCCGAGGAAACGCACTGCCGCGATGCGCGCGCTCGCCGGCCGTCCACTCGCGGAGTCGGTCTTCGGAGGTTCACGCCGCCGCTCGGCGAGCCGACCTGGCGCCGTGGATGCCGCCGTCACACCGAGTCCTAGACCTGGGAGTATGTGGTTGCTACCGTGCCCCGCCCGGTCCAGACGCGGGGCCGTGGTTTGACATCGGCGTGTTCGGGCCCGGCCGGAGCCGCCACACCCCCGCCCACAACCCAATCGCTACAACCGCGATGACGATCGGGAGCGGTCCAGGCCCAGGGCTGGTGGTCTCACGCACCTTGGTGCACGGACTTGACGCCGAGTACCGCAGCCTCGAGATCCCACCGATGTGCACGTCACGCGGCAGCGGGTTGGAGCCGGAGTCCACCTGGGCCGAGCAGATCCGCCCAGCCACGTCGAACCGGACGTCGTAAACCCGCCGACCCGAGGAGATGTCTTGGATGCCGACCACCTCGGCATCGACCGTACCTCCCCGCGCCTCGTCGACGGCAACCCATCCAAAGCCAAGCGCGGCCGCCGTGCAGCAGACGGCACCGACCAGCAGCCGGCCGCGCAGCGCACGCCGGTTCCGACGGCTCGGGATGTACATGCCTGCTCCTCAGGACTTGCCGTGGTAACCGAGACCGCCCGCGACCGAGTGGCCCCCGAGTTCGCCAAGTGCGCGTGGGATCGCGGTGTCCCGCGACGATCATGGCATCCGCTCATGCCGCCGACAGCGCGCTCCTTACGCTCGAGTACGGCGCTTCGGCATTAACGGATCAGCGTGGCGCTGTCATGGGTCCCGCGAACCTGGGCCACGACGGCGCTATACACGACACAGGGAGCGGCACGAGCCTGCGGCCTGGAGCCGGGCACAAAGCGAGCAGGCACTACGGGGAGGACAACCTTGCCACGAAACGCGATCATTTTCCACGGCACGGGCGGGAACCCGGACGTCGTCTGGCTTCCCTGGTTGGGCCGGCGACTGACCGAACGCGGGTACGCGGTGCAGATCCCGCACTATCCGGACATCAACGTGGAGCCGATCGCGACCTTCCTGCCGAAGGTGCTGGCCAACCACCGCTTCGATGAGCACACCGTGCTTGTTGGGCACTCGGGCGGTGCCGCGCTGCTCCTCGCGCTCCTTGAGCACATCAACGTGACGGTGCCGCAGGCCATCCTCGTCGCCGGCTACTGCACGCAGCCGAACGCCTCCGACGAGCCCGTCCTGCAGGAGCAGTACGACTGGGCGGCGATCAAGGCCCATGTTCGGGACCTGTACTTCATCAATTCGCGGGCGGACCCGTACGGCTGCGACGACAAGCAGGGACGTACCATGTTCGAGCGGTTGGGCGGCACGCAAATCGTCCGTGACGACGGGCATTTCGGCGACTACGACCAGCCATACGACACGTTCGAGTTGCTCGACAAGCTCATCGACTGAGCACCGGTGAGCGATGAGCTGACCCGGCGAATTCCGTGAGCATCGACAGTTTGCGGCATGGCGGTTCGGTGGGATTGTCGACATGGTGCATCGGCTCGCGCAATGCATGAGATCCGAGCCGTCTTGGTGCGCCCGAGCCAGTGGCTCGACATCGGTGGCGACGTTCTTGATCAGCTGCGCGCACACGCCGCCGATCGTGCGCGCCGTCTCACACACCTTCGTCATGCTCCGTACCGGCCGTCGGAATGGTGACCCGGGCCAGGGCGCTCAAGTCCTGAAGCGGAGTCAATGGCGCTCCGCAGCGGCGCTGGGGCAGTCTTGAGCTCCGAATGGCCCCTCTCCTGGGCGCCACACCATCCACTCCGGCCCATCAGCGAATCCGCGAAGCATGGCAATCTCCGGGCGCTCTACCTCGCTGGGCCGAGGCTTGATCTCGACTGACCCCGGGCCGAAGTCGATGACAAGGCCAACTTCGCCGCTCTCCGTGGAGGATGTGACCGTGTGCCCGATCAGTGCGCACAACGCATCGCGGTATCCCGGATCACTGATGCGACGGATGTCTGTGCCAACGGCCACGCGGGGCCAGACGTACACGGAGAGCCGAGGTCCGTCAAAGTCAAGTTCAACGTAGTCCCTGATGAAGATCACGGACGCCAGCTCCTCACCAATCAAGGCAGCAAGCAGCGAGTCGTCGCCATCACCCATGCAGGAATCTTGTCTAATCGGCGCAGCCATGGCAGCTTGACGCGCGCGACGGGTATTTCCCTCGCCAGCCACCAAGGTCAAGTGGCGCAAGTAGCCGCAATCCGCTCGGGTGGCGTTCAGCGCCCGCGGCCGACCGGCGTTGCCTGGGAGATGGAAGCTGATTGGCACGGACGGACCTTGCTGGCATGATCATGCGACCGTAGGGCGGCCGCTCGGACGCCGCCATGATCGAGGTGGTGCAGTGGGACTCTTCAAGCGGCAACCGCCGACTCCCGTCAAGCGGCTCATGGCCGCCGCCGGGCTGCCGACCGCAGGCGGTGAAATCCCCGTGCACGACGTTGTCATGGAGGTGGTACGTCGCAGTAGCCAGCGGATCGCGGCGACCCTTGTCGTGGTCGAGGACTTGCTTGTCGAGGAGGGCGACATGTCGCGTGTCGCGCTGGAGTTTCTCGAGGATCTTCAGAACGCGGCGTCGCACGGAACGGATGGCCTGCTCACCACAGAGGAACTGTTGCCGTTGCGAGGGCCTCGGACGGTGGACGGCTGGGAATCAGTGGACCAGTTCTGGGCCACTGTCGTCGCCTGGTGCGACGACAACGGGGTGGAGCTGGAATCGAGTGCATCGCTCCGCGCCGTCGAGCATCCGGGACTGCGATCGATTATGTGGCCGTCGTGTCGGAGCCTCGCCGACGGGCGACGGGTAGGCCTCAGCGACGTGGTGCTGTACGAGAAGGCGACTGGCGCGTCGATGGCCGCCTTCGGGCACCACCCGACGGGATGACGGGGCCGCGGGCGCTCGTCAGGATCACTTGATCAGCTGCGCGCACATGCCGCGATGAGCGCGGCCCCATCCGCCTCTCGGTGGATCACCCCAAGATCAATGAGACAGCCCGACCTCCGGTGCGTCTCACCTGCCTGAGGCACGGCAGCTCTGCGTTCCGCGCATGCCTCATGATCACCGAGACAGGACAGCCGGCCTGGTCCTGGTCGACGGCGTGCGGTACCTCGAGCCGCAACGTGCGGCGTTTGACGCGATGCTGGAGGGCTGGGCGGCGCAGCAGCGCACCCGGTTCCTAAAGACCCGTACGATCGGACCGCGACTGGGTCTGGTCCGACGGTTCGCGGCGTTCTCCAACCAGTACCCGTGGCAATGGACCCCGACGGAGGTCGAGGCGTTCTTCGACTCGCTGCGCGGTGGCGAGCGGCCGATCGTGGTGTCCACGGCGCGCGCCTATCAGACCGTGCTGCGGTTGTTCATGGCCTACGTGACCGACGCCCGGTACGGCTGGCCGCAGGTGTGTCTGGACCGCTTCGGTGAGGTGCCGGCGCAGATCCTGCACGAGGACAACAGCATCGTCCACGTCAGCACGTTCGAGGGCCGGCCGCATCGTCGGCCGCTGACCTACGACGAGGTGCAGGCGCTGTTCGATGCCGCTGACGGGTTGGCCGAGGATGTTCGCGTACGAGGCCGAAAGGGCGCGCTTGTGGCGCAGCGCGACGCTGTGCTCCTGAAGGCGATCTACGCGTTTGGGCTCCGGCGTGCGGAGTGTGCCGGCCTGGATCTCGCCGATCTGCGGCGCAACCCGAAGGTGCCGGCCTACGGCCGGATCGGTGGCGTGTTCGTGCGGTACGGCAAGTCCAGCAACGGCGGCCCGCCGAAGCGGCGGACCGTGCTGACGGTGCCGGAGATGGACTGGGTGGTCCCGGTGCTCGAGCACTGGATCACGGAGGTCCGGCCCCGGTTCGGGCCGGGTGCCCACCCGGCACTGTTCGTCACTGAACGCCGGGGGCGGGTCAGCAAGGGCATCATCAATCGGGCCTTTTGCACGGCGCGGGATACCGCAGGTTTGCCGGACGAGCTGGACCTGCACTGCCTGCGGCACTCCTATGTGACGCACCTGGTCGAGTTCGACTATCCGGAACGGTTTGTGTCCGATCAAGTCGGCCACGCCTACGCCTCGACCACCGCGATCTACACAGGCGTCTCCGACGCCTACCGCAACCAGCTGCTGACGCGGTCGCTCGCGCAGCGCCACGGCGACCTCTGGGAGTCCGAGCGATGATCAAGAAAATGGGTGTGCGCTGGAACCTGCGCCAGCTCATGGCCACGCGCGACATGTTCAACACCTCGGACCTGGTGCCGCTGCTGGCCGAGCGGGGCGTCGACCTGTCCCGGGAGCAGGTCTACCGCCTCGTCACCCAGCCGCCGCAGCGGCTGTCGATGGACACGCTGGCCGCGCTGTGCGACATCCTCGACTGCACCCCGAACGACCTCATCGCCATCGAGGTCACCAACGCGACCGTGGCGAAGCCCGCGGCCGGAGCCGGCGCGCCACCGCCGGTGCAGCGCACCCAGATCCGCCGGCCGAGGGGCGCATGAGCACCGACCGGTGTGATCCGGCCTGCCCGGGGTGTGGCCGGGCCGACCGTCGAGACCGCCGACACAACCTTCCGCGTCTACCACCAGGACCAACTGCTCGCGGACGCCGCCCGTCGCTGGCGCAGCGGACCGGTGTGGTCGTCGAACTCACGACGCCGCCGTCCGTGTCGCGGACGGTGCGCGGCTGAGCGGGGCGGCGCGGGAGGCGCTGGTGGAGGCCGTCCACGGCATGCTCGTCGCCCTGGCCCGGGTCAGCCCCCGCCTGATGGTCCGGGCCGTACCCGAGGACGGCGGCGTGCTGGTCACCATCCTCGGCGCGGCAACACCGGCCGGGCCGCTCGACACCGAGGCGGTCGGGCACGCGCGCAGCCTGCTCCGCGCGGCGGGGGGAGAGCTCGTCCTGGAGCCGCTGCCCTACGCCGAACTGCGTGTGCCGGGCGCGGCCGCGAGCTCGTAGACCTCGGTGGCCGCGCCACCAATCAGCGATCGCTGACGAATTACGGGTCGACCCAGTAGGCGAGGGTCGGCGCGTCTGCCTTCCCACTTTCACGGCCGGTCGCCAAGGCGTCGCGAATTTTGTTGGACCTGTTCCAATTCGTATTGACTTCGGCGATTTAGAGGTGGATTGCGCGTGGATGCGAGGTGGGCCAACAAAAATTGAAGTCGGTGACAGGATGGCCGCAGGTGTCGCCAAGCACCTTCATATCAGACAAGCCGCGCCCGGCGGCCATCCGACCAGGGGAGTTACCGAGTGCACATCCGAGTGTTGGCCGTCGGCGCCGTCGCCCTGTCGACCGCGTTGGCCCTCCTGCCAACGACGAGCGCGTTCGCCGCCGCCACCGCCGCCACCGGCTCCACCAAACCGACGACGTTCGACCAGTTCGCTGCCCTGCCCTACGACCAGCAAGCCGCAGTCCTCGCCCCGCTGCGCGCGGCGGCCGGGGCGCTCGACGATCTCGGCCGCGGCAGCCGTTCGGCAGACTACGGGGACGTGGTCATCGACCCGGTCGCCGACACCGTCACCCTCTACGCCACCTCACCGGCCGGCGCCGCGGCGCTCATCGCCGACGCCAAGCGCAACCATCCGGACGTCGACACCGGCCTGATCCGGGTCAAGAAGGCCGCCTACTCGAAGGCCAAGCTGCACTCCGCGCGTGACCGGCTCGCCGCGAGCAGGGCTTCGCTGCCGTACAAGATCGTTAGCATCGCGGTCGCGGTCGATGGCTCTGGGCTGGAGGTCGGCGTTGACAACCCGGCGTCCGCAGCGGCGGCCGCACCGACGGTTGCCGGAGCCGTCGGGAAGGACCCCGCGAGCATCGCCGGGGTTCCGGTGGTGGTCTCGCAGGGCGAGGGCATGCTGGGGCAGTCCAGGTACGCCGACAGCGCTCCCTATTACGCCGGCGGCTACATCGCTTCCGGCGGTTATGGCTGCACCACCGGCATACCGGTGGCGAACAACAGCGGTGGCGGGTACGCGATCATCACCGCTTCGCACTGCGCGCACACCGGCGCGACCATCTACAACGGTGGCGGAACCTACGAGGGCACCGTCTCGGCCTACAACGAGGGGTGGGACGCTGCGAAGTACCCGGTGACGTCGTCTGGCGCCTACGAGTTCGACGGCGCACCGTCCGCGTACGACCCGCGGCCGCTGTCCGGGACCAAGTACTCGTACAACGGCGACTCGGTCTGTCAGGACGGCTACACCTCCGGCGTGATCTGTGGCATCCAGGTCGTCAACCAGGATGTTCAGAACTTCATGGTCCGGGGCGAACGCTACGGCAACACGTTCGCGGCGCGCGGCGTCATCGGGCGGCGGGCCAATAGCACCGCGGTACGTCCGGGCGACAGCGGCGGTCTGGTCTTCGCCATCCCCTACAGCGGCGCCACCGTCCGCGAGGTTCGCGGCATCGTCAGCGCGTCGGTCGACGGGCACTCCGACGAAATCTTCTGGACCGAGGCGCTCGACATCTACAACGCGTTTAAGGTCCACCTGGTCTGACTCCTGTTCTTGATCACTGTCTGCCGAAACGGGTCCGTCCGCGCATTGCGCGTGCGGACCCGTTTCCCGTCCCCCGCCCCCAACGAATCGTCGGCCCTGTTCGTCTTACGGGGTGTGAAGACAAGGAGACCCGGTGGCTGACTGGGAGGACGCACTGGTCAAGCTGTTGCAGACGCGAGGCGTCGCACTGATGCGTCACGCGCGGCTGCTCACCGGGAACGAACAGGAGGCCGAGGATCTGCTGCAGGACGCGCTGGTCCGGGTGTTCACGCGCCACCGGCGCGGGAGAGACCCGGAAGCGTTGGAGGCGTATCTGCGCACTGTCATGGCGAACCTTGTCCTGGATTCGCGGCGCCGCAGTGTGCGCTGGCTGCGACTGCGCCACAGAGTGGCGACGCCGGTCACCGCCGGTGAGGGTCTCGGCGAGGCGAGCGCCGCGCGGCAGGACGTGCTGGCCGCGCTGGCCGCGTTGTCGCCGCAACAGCGCGCGTGCTTGGTGCTGCGGTACTACGACGATCTGCTGGTGCCGGAGATCGCGGCCAGTCTCGTCATCGCCGAGGGGACGGTCAAGCGGCACTTACACGACGGGGCGAAACGGCTGGCTGCGTTGCTGAGCGTGGCGGAGGAAGGCGGTGAGAGCGATGGCGGGCACCGATGAGGACGGCGAGATCGTGCGAGCGATTCTCGAGGAGGCGGCCGATATGCCGGTCGACCGGGTACCGAACCCGGCCGCGATGACCCGGCGGGTGCGCCGGCAGCGGCGGGTGCGGGCGGTCGAGATTGGCGGAGCGTCGATCGCGATCGTCGCAGTTGCACTATCGGTCGCCGTGGCGATCGGCAGAACGGGAGGATCGGGTGATGGCACGAACGCGGTGCAGGCGGGCGGTCCGGTGACATCCGATGGCGCGGCACCGGGTCCGACCGCGAACTCGGGCTCCGCGAGCACGCCTGGACCGCCGGACGGCGGGAACGCCTCCGGGCTGACCGGGATTGCGTGCGGCCAGCCGTTCACGGTGAAGTACGTCCCCCAGGGCCCTGCGAACGTCCGAATCGCAGCCGCCGGCGTGCACCGCGGCGGCGGCGCGGCGGCGATGCCGGACGTCGACGTGCTGGTATCCGCCGACCAGGCGGTGCGGATCTCCGGTTCGCCGGCCCAGTTGGGCATTCAGGCGGTCATCGTGCGCGACGGCGTGACAGTCGACCGGATCGGCGGCGCGGACCGGCCCGAGGACGCAACGAGCACACCGGGTCAGGACAGCGGCGGTGGCGCGATGGCACGCTCCTGGCCGGTGGCGCCCGGCGCGCCGCACGCGGAACGGATCAGCCGGTCCCGATGGACCGCGTGCCCTGGCGTCGACTGGGCGGCGATCAACGCGGCGCCCGAGCAGTACCAGCTGGTGGTGCTAATGCCCGCGCCGATGGTGTTCGGGCCGGCCGGGCCGCTGGCCGACCCCTCCGACACCGTCATCGGGGCGGCGGTGACACTGGCGGCGGCGCCGGCCTCGTGAGAGCGGAAAGCCGCCACCCGGCGGGCGGCGAGCACGGACAAGGTCGAAGGGCATGGCGCACACCCTGCGCCGCTGGCTGCTCGCCTGTCGAACATGTACCGACCCGAGCAGGTGGCCGGTGTCGCCGCCAAGAACCTGCCGTCCGAAAGGCCGACGGTTGTCCGGGAGAGCTACGACACGCTGCGGAGGCGACGTGAGGCAGCAGGCTCTTCTCCTGCCGGCGTTCGGCAGCTCGTTCAGGGCTCCGGTACGACGGCTTCCAGCGCACGCCCAACAACCCATGAGTGCTGGCGCTGACACAGGTGCCTTCAGCTTGGCGTCGCTGCTGACGTGCAATGCGTGCGACCAACCCTTGCAACCCTCATGGGACGCCAGCGACCAACGCGCCTACGTGTTCCTGTACGGGTGTCGGCGCTTCGTGGCCGACGCTGCGGTGGTGCTCGTCGCACGGTCGCGCCGGCGACCCGTTTCGCATGCATCAATGACTCCGATCGGTGGGCGCTTGTCCATCACGGACGTACCGCTGGTCGCCGAGGTCTGGAGCAGCAACACCATCCCACGCCGATCTGCCGGTCCGGCGCCGCGGCGGGGCGCCGTCCTTGACGAGCTCGCCGCGACCGGGGCCGCGGCCCGGGCGGCGTCAGCGCCGATCGATGACCTGGGCGGCTGGCGCACGGCGCGGGCCGGACGGCGGCATAGTGGCGCGGCCGAGGCGCAGCAGCAGATACGGGTAGCCGACACAGCCGATCATGATCTGGACCGCCTGCCGCGTGGCGACCACCTCGACAGCCGCGCTCAAAGGCAGGACCGAGACGCCGGCGGCGGTCGCGGTCAGCCAGCCGGCGGACAGCGCCTCACCCGCGCGCAGCCAGTCCTCCGGCTCGTCGGTGTGGCCGTAAAGCAGCGCGAATGTCGCGCCCCGGTCATCGGCGAGGCCCGCCGGCCCGGCGCCGATCGCCCGGTCCCCTGATCCGGACCAGGCGGGCCGGCCGCCGGAGGCGACCCGGGCGAGGTCGAGGACCTCGTCCGGGTAGAGCACGTGCAGCGACGTCTCCTCGGCCCGCACTGCGGCGGTGACCGCCTTGAGCTGCGCGGCTGCGATCCGCGCGCCGGTTACCGGCGACCGGTCGGTGCGGCGCAGGCGGATGCTGCTCATGAGCGGAGTATTCGCCGGCCCCGCCAGCGAGCGCTCCTCGAGCCGCAGCGACGCGAGCCGGTCCGGATCCGCGGGGTCCGGCCGGCGGTTCATCTTGAGCCGCCAGCCCTCCGCCGCCAGCGCGATCCGGGCGTGGTGGAGGGCCGCCCCGCAACTGATGATCGCGAGGCGGCCGTCGACGTCGACGTCATCGACAATGCGGTCGCGGTCGAGGTACAGAGCCAGGGTGTTGCCTGTGAGCCGCCACCGCCACGGCTGGCTGTCGAGGATGGAGGGCGCGAACCCGGCCGCGTTGGCCGCGGCCAGGAGCGCATGGACCACGGCCTGGGCCCCGATCGGGTAGATCGTCGCACCGGTCGGCACCGCATCGACCGACTTCACATTGGCCGGGCCCGTCGAATCGTGCCGACGACCTGGCCTGGGGTTGAATTGCATGACCGGCATTGGGCGGACCTCCGGACCGGCGCCGCAGAACGGCGGGTGAGGGCGAGAAGGAGTAGTCGCCCGGGCCACGCGCGGCCGCATCAGAACGGGCCGCGACGGAAGCCTACGCCTTTCGATCCGCAGGCCCCATGACAGCCGGCGGCGCCGCACCCGCCATGAAGGGTGGGTCATGCCGGGAAGGCAAGGCTACCACTCCGTTGATGCCGATCCCCGGCCCGACGGACGTATCGAATGACGATTTCTTACGGATTTCTGAGCACCTACTCGCCGACCCGGTGCGGCCTGGTGACGTTCACGGCGTCGTTGCTACGCGCGCTCACGTCGCCGGTCGGCGGCGACCGGGCACCTGCTGCGGCTCGGCGATGACGTCGGGTTGCTCGAGCACGCCGACCACGCCACCCCCCGTCATGAGCGCGGCTATTGCGTCGGCGACGTGGTGCGCGGCCTCATGGTGGTCTGCCAAGAGCGGACCGGTCCGGGGTGTTGTTGTCAACCCTGCAGCATGCCCCCCGGCGGGCCTGACCACAGGCCGAATTGCGCGGCGGCGTTCGAGCGGTGCACGCCACCTCGGAGAGAAGATCTGCATGACCGATGACGTTCACGACTCCGTCTCCGCCGGGCGCCGCAGTGCGCGGCTGGAGTCGCGCACCACGTTCCCGACCCCTACGGCCGCGCTCGACGGTGCGTGGTGGCCGCGCAGCCGGGGTAACGGGGGCAGCGCCGGCGAGCTCATCGCCCTCATCGGCGCGCTGGATTCGTCCACAGCCCTGGGGTGGGTGTGGCGACAGGACCCGGGCGGGAAGCCGGCCGCGGCGCATCGGTTTGGTGGGCGTGTCCATCGCATCCGTGCCTTGCGGGTATCAGGCCGCCGCGTAGGCTTTGTCGCCGAGCTCGCGCAGGATGTGATGCGAGCGTCGAGCGATCTTGCGGGCGACGGAGATGGCGGCCCGTTTGTGGTCGATACGCTCCTTGACGCTGGTGTAGAAGTCGTGATCCTGGGCGCGGGTGCGGATGGCCATGCAGGCTGCCTCGTACAACGCCCAACGCAGCAGCGGCGGTCCCTGCTTGGCCAGGTGCCCACGGGAGCGTTTCCCGTCCGAGGAGTACACCGTGACGCATGGCGGAGTGGCCGGCTGTGAGATCGCGGTCGGCGGCGACGTGTGGGGCTCGCAAACCAGATTCGGCTACGTTGCCTGCGAGTATTCGTTGATCAACCCGCCCAGGATCGGGCGTCGTCGGACTCGAGCGGCGTCTATCGACGGAGAGCCTATCTTTCAAGCGCTTGGACAGCTACTCGTTCTGCGGTCGTCGTGGCCTCCTGGCTCATTAGGGCGCAGACGTCCTGCCTACGACAGGCGTTCGCCCGGGTAGCGCGCATGGCCGCGCGGACGTCGTCAACGGATGCGGTAACGGACGATGGCCAGGAACCCGGTGAGCCTGTCGGGTAGAGGAGTCGATCGCGTTGTTGGGGACGCCGCCGGTGGAGCGGCTGTACTCCGGGGTGGCGAAGACGGCGCCGTTGCGGCCCGACAGTGGCTCGTCTTGGTTGAAGGTGTCGCGCGGATCGCCTTGCGCCTCCGACCCTTCAATGCGCGACCGGCTATGACGTTCTCGCCGGCCGAGCTGTCACGATCAGTGCCCGAGGCGGTGGTCGGCCGGAGGAAGTCGCTGCAGCGCGACGTCAGCCGCGGGTGAGCCGGTCGCTGACGGACAGAGCTTTGTCCAGGATCGAAAGTCCGGTGGCCGCGTCGGCGTCGGACAGATTGCACGGGGGCACCAGGTGCACGCGGTTGGCGTTCGTGAAAGGCAGCATGCCCAGTTCCTTACAGGCAGCCACGACGTCCAGGGTGCCCTGTGAGGTCATCGGTTCCCGGGTGTTGCGGTCGATGACCAGTTCCACCGCCCAGAAGACGCCGATGCCGCGGATGTCGCCGACGCTGGGGTGGTCCTCGGCGATGCGGCGCAGGCCCGGTCCGAGGACGTCTTCGCCGAGGCGGGCGGCGTTCTCGATGGTGCCCTCGGCCGCCATGGCCTCGAGGGTGGCGACTGCCGCCGCGGTGGCCAGCGGGTGTCCGGAGTAGGTCAGTCCGCCTGGGTACGGCTGGTGGGCGAACGTCTCGGCGACGGCGTTGCTGAGGATGACGCCGCCCAGCGGGACGTATCCGGAGTTGACGCCCTTGGCGAAGGTGATGAGGTCGGGTCGGACGCCGAAGTGGTCGAGGGCGAACCATGCGCCGGCGCGGCCGAATCCGGCCATCACCTCGTCGAGGACAAGCACGATGCCGTACCGGTCGCACAGCTCGCGGACGCCGGGGAGGTAACCGGCGGGGGGAATCATGATTCCGGCGGTGCCGGGGATGGTCTCCAGCACGATGGCGGCGATCGTCGATGGCCCTTCGGCTTCGAGGGTGCGTCGCAGGTGCGCCAGGGCACGTTCGCACTCCTCTTCCTCCGTGACCGCGTGGAATTCGGAGCGGTACAGGAACGGGCCGAAGAAGTGCACGACGCCGGCGCTGCCGGTGTCGCTGGGCCAGCGCCGCGGGTCCCCGGTCAGGTTGATGGCGGTCTGGGTGCCGCCGTGGTAGGAGCGGTAGGCGGCGAGCACCTTGGGCCGGCCGGTGTGCAGGCGGGCCATACGGATGGCGTGCTCGTTGGCGTCGGCGCCTCCGTTGGTGAAGAACACCTTCGACATGCCCTCGGGAGCGCGTGCGCTGATCAGGCGGGCTGCCTCGGACCGGTGCTCGTTGGCGTACTGCGGAGCGACGGTGCACAACCGGTCGGCCTGGTCCTTGATGGCCTGGACGATGCGGGGGTGGGCGTGGCCCAGGTTCGTATAGACCAGTTGCGAGGAGAAGTCGAGGTACTCGTTGCCGTCCTCGTCCCACACCCGGGATCCGCGGGCGTCGGTCAGGACGATCGGGGTGATCTTGGCCTGGGCCGACCAGGAGTGGAACACATGGGCCCGGTCCAGGTCGAACGTGCGTGAGGGCATCAGGCGCCTGCCGTCATCGGTTGCTGGGAAAGGACAGTTCGAGGCCGCCTGCCGGCGCGTTCCAGCGCGAGGTGACTACCTTGCCGCGGGTGTAGAACTGCACGCCGTCGGTGCCGTGGGCGTGGCTGTCGCCGAACAGCGAGTCCTTCCAGCCGCCGAAGGAGTAGTAGGCCACCGGTACGGGCACCGGGACGTTGATGCCGATCATGCCGACCTGGACGTCGGTCTCGAAGCCGCGAGCGGTGCCGCCGTCGGTCGTGAAGATGGCCGTACCGTTGCCGTAGGGATTGCTGTTGACCAGCTGCAGCGCCTCGGCGTAGCTCGCCACGCGGACGACCGACAGCACCGGTCCGAAGATCTCCTCGGTGTAGATGTCCATGCCGGGTTCGACGTTGTCGAACAGGGTCGGGCCTAGCCAGTAGCCGTCGGCGTCTCCGTCGGGGGTGACGGTGCGGCCGTCGATCACGACCGTGGCCCCGGCGGTCTCGCCGTTGGCGACGAAGGAAGCGACCTTGTCACGGTGCTGCTCGGTGACCAGCGGGCCCATGTCGGGTTCCCGGCTCCCGTCGCCGATGCGCAGCGTCGCGGTTCGCTTGGCGATGCGGGCGACCAGGTCGTCGGCGATGTCGCCGACGGCGACGATGACGCTGACGGCCATGCATCGTTCCCCGGCCGAGCCGTAGCCGGCGCTGACCGCGGCGTCGGCGGCGAGGTCGAGGTCGGCGTCCGGCATGACCACCATGTGGTTCTTGGCGCCGCCGAGGGCCTGCACGCGCTTGCCGGTGAGCCCGGCCCGCTCGTACACGTAGCGGGCGATGGGGGTGGAGCCGACGAAGCTGACCGCGCTGATGTCGGGGTGGTCGAGCAGCCCGTCGACTGCGACCTTGTCGCCGTGCAGGACGGTGAACACGCCGTCGGGCAGGCCGGCCTCCTTCCACAGCTGCGCGATCCACACCGCGGCGGACGGGTCCTTCTCGCTCGGCTTGAGTACCACGCTGTTACCGGCGGCGATGGCGATGGGGAAGAACCACATCGGCACCATGGCGGGGAAGTTGAACGGGCTGATCACGGCCACCACCCCGACGGGCTGGCGCAGGCTGTGCACGTCGATGCCGGTGGACACGGTGCTGGAGTGGGCGCCTTTGAGCAGATGCGGGATGCCGCAGGCGACCTCGACGACCTCTTGTCCGCGGGACACCTCGGCGAGAGCGTCGGACAGGACTTTGCCGTGTTCGCGGGTGATGATCTCGGCGAGCTCGTGCTTGCGGCTGTTGAGCAGCTCCCGGAAGGCGAACAGGACCCGGGTACGGGCGCTGAGCGAGGTCGCCGCCCAGGCGGGGAACGCGGAGCGGGCCGAGGCGACCGCGGCCTCGACGTCCGACTGGTCGGCCAGGCATACCTGCGCTGTGGTGCGCCCGGTGGCCGGGTTGTGGACCGCCCCGCGCCGGGTGCTGTTGCCCGAGGTGAGCGCGCCGTCGATCCAGTGCTCGATAAGGGAGGTGGTGGCTGACATGCGCTGAGAGTAAGTACGCGCAAACGGCGCTGACCATGGTCAGTGTGTCCGGCATCGAACCGGCGACCGCACACTATGTCGGCGAGTGCACGTCTTACGGGGTGAGCGTCTCCCACAGGTGTGGGTGGCGGGTCAGGTAGACCAGCTGCTGGGCCAGCCGTCGATGGGCCGGCGTCTGGGTCGAGGCGCCCCACAGCGGTGCGGTGCTCATTCCGTCCGCCGCCGCCACGACCAGCGCCAGCAGCTCGGGCGGCAAGCCGTCGGCGGCGAGGGCCGCGTCCATCTGCTCGGCGTCGGCCCGGGCAAGCTCGGCGACCGCGGGCAGCGTCATGAGCTGGACGACCAGAGCCAGCGATTCGCGCAGTGTGACGTCGTCCTGGGCCGGTGTCAGCGCCGCCCGGATGTAGGCCCGGGTCAGCCGTCCCGGTGCGGTGTCCGACGGGTCGAGCGCGGCGTCGATGCTGGCTTGGAAGGCGGCCAGCTGGTCGCGGGCCAGCTCCAGGATCAGCTCGTCCTTGCTGGCGAAGTGGTAGATCAGCCCGCCCTTCGACACCCCGGCGAAGCGGGCGATCTCGTCCAGGGAGGCGTGGATCCCGCGGGCGCGGACGACGTCCGCGGCCGCGTCCAGCAGGGCCCGTCGGGTGTCTTGCGGCGTCCGGCCGGCTGTGCGTCCCACGATGACACCGTACCTACGGCCGCGGGATGCGCGGCGACGGGATCAGAGCCCACGCCAGCACCGCCGCGATGAGCGTCAACGCTGCCGCGACCAGCGAAGTGACCTGGACGCCGGTGATGAACGTGTCGCGCGCACCGGCGACGGCGTCCGGTGGCAGCACCCGCAGGGCCGAGCCCAGCGAGTCGCGGACCCGCACGGCGTCCTTGGCCGGCAGCCCGCGTGGCACGCTCACGTTGTGCCGGTACACCAGCGACAGCAGGGAGCCCAGCAGCGCTATGCCCAGCACGACGCCGAGTTCGTTGGCGGTCTCGGTGATCGCGGAGACCGAGCCAGCCTTGCGCGGCGGTGCGGCGGAGATGATGGCGTCGCCGGTCAGCGTCATCGCCAGACCGATGCCGAGACCGATGGGCACGAGCGCAAGTCCGAGCCACAGGTACGGCCTGTGCGCCGCCCCGGCCACCGCCACCAGCCCGGCAGCGGCTAGGGCTAGCCCGAGTGCGATGGCCCGGCCCCGGCCGAGCTGGGCCACGACCACCCCGATGATGGCGACGACGACGATCGAGGCGATGGTCGCGGGCAGCTCGGCCAGACCCGCCTGCAGCGGGCTGTGCCCGCGGGCGAACTGCAGGTACTGCGAGAAGAAGAACAGCAGTCCGGTCAGCGCGAGGATGGCAATGACGTTGGTCGCCACCGCCCCGGAGAACGCCGCGCTGCGGAACAGCTCGACGTCGAGCATGGGTTGTTCCAGCCGCCGCTGACGCCGGACGAACAGCACTCCGGCGGCCACGCCGACGACAACGCCGGCCACGGTCGTCGCGTCGAGGCCTGACCCGACCACGTGCTTGACCGCGTACACCAGTTGCACGATCGCCGCCATGGACAGCACGGCGGAGAGCACGTCGAAGCGGCCCGGTTGCGGATCGCGCGACTCCGGCAGCAGAAGAAGGCCGGAGATCACCACCAGGGCCACCACGGGCACGTTGATGAGGAAGACCGACCCCCACCAGAAGCGCTCGAGCAGGAACCCGCCCACGAGCGGCCCGATGGCCGATCCTGCCCCGAAGGCGGTGGCCCAGATGGCGATCGCCCGCGTCCGTTCGACGCTGTCGGTGAAGATGTTGCGAATCAGCGACAGCGTCGACGGCATCAACGTCGCACCGGCCACGCCGAGCAGCAGACGCGCCCCGATCAGCGCTTGCGCGCTGGGAGCGAACGCGGCCAGCAACGACGCCGCGCCGAACGCGACCGAGCCGGCCAGCAGGATCCGCTTACGCCCGAACCGGTCGGCCAGGTTGCCCATCAGCACCAGCAGGCCGGCCAACGTCAGCGAGTAGACGTCGCCGATCCACAGGATCTCCTCCGCGCTCGGCGCCAGGCTGGCTGTCAGCGCCGGCACGGCCAGCGAGAGCACCGTTCCGTCGATGGCGAGCAACAGCACGGCCGCGGCCAGCGCGGCGAGTGAGGCCCACCGTCGACGGGCTGACAGCGAAAGCTGCGCCGGTGTCGTCAAGGAAGTCATGTCAAAACTGTACCGACTGGTCGGTGAAGTTCGTCAGGATGATCTGCCGCATAGCGGCCGCCCACCTGAGGAGCCCGTACTCAGGAATCGAAGCCCAGGCCGAGCCGGTCCATGACGCGCAGCCAGAGGTTGCGCTTGCCGGTGGCGTCCTCGCGGGCCATCGACCACCGGGTGAGCTGGATGCCGATCCAGGCCAGCGGCTCGGGCGGGAACGGCAGTGGCTTCTGGCGAACCATCTCCAGCCGCGTCCGTTCCGTCGGTTCGCCCGCCAGCAGGTCCAGCATCACGTCGGCGGCGAAACGCGAGGCGCCGACCCCGAGGCCGGTGAATCCCGTGGCGTAGGCGGTCCGGCCGCGGTGAGTGGTGCCGAACAGTGCGCAGAACCGGCTGGAGGTATCGATGACGCCGGACCAGCGGTGGGTGAAGCGAATTCCCCGCAGTTGCGGGAACGTGGCGGCGAAGTTCTGGGACAGGACCTCGAATGTCGCGCGACGGTCGTCGTGCTCGGCCGAGATGGACCGTCCGTAGTGGTAGATGGCGTCGTAGCCGCCCCAGAGGATGCGCCGGTCGGGCGTGACGCGGTAGTAGTGGAACTGGTTGCCGGAGTCGGAGACCCCGATCGAGGGGTCCCAGTTCAGACTGGCGAGCTGTTCGTCGCTGAGGGGCTCCGTGGCCAGCACGTAGTCGTAGACCGGGACGATCGACCAGCGGGCGCGCGCGAACGGGCTGCGGAAGACGTTCGTCGCGACGACCACTTCCCGGGCGTGGATGACGGCGCCGGTGTCGGTCGTCGCTTCCATCCCGTGGTGCCGGCGTTTCAGGTCGAGCAGTCGCGTCTGCTCATGCAGCCGGACGCCCAGACGTTCGGCCGCGTCCGCCAGCCCCCAGGCCAGCCGCGCCGGATCGAGGACCGCGCCCTTGCCGGGCGTGTAGCGGCCGGCGAGGTAGGTCGGGGAGTTCACCACCGCGCGCACGGCGTCCGCGTCGAGGAAACCGGCCTCCTCGGGCTTCAGATTCGCCACCTCGTGCGCCCTGGTGGCGACGGCGAGGTTGCCTCCGCGGGCGAAGCCGCAGTCGATGCCGTACCGGTTGACGGTCTCCTCGATGCCGTCGAGGTTCCGCAGCCCGAGCTCGTGCAGGCGGCTGTACTCGGCGGGCCACCGGCTGAGCCCGTTGCTCTCGCCGTGGGTGATGCTGGCCTCGCAGAAGCCTCCGTTGCGTCCGGTGGCGTGCTCGGCGATGCGGTCGGCCTCGATGAGGACCACCGAGCGACCGGGGTGACGCTCCACCGCGCGCAGGGCGGTCCACAACCCGGTGAAACCGCCTCCGACGACGAGCAGGTCGGCTTCCAGGTGCCCCGTCGCGCTGGCGCGGGGCGCCGGGCGCGCGGGAGTGTCCAGCCACAACGGCATCAAGGCGGAGCCGTCGAAGGATCCCACCGGCCACGCTGCCGCAGCCGGATGGAACGAGGTCAGGAAGGTTTCGGGACGATCAGGCACGACTGGTCCTTCAAACGAGGGACGTGAGATCGGGGTATCGCGCCCACCTCAGGATGCGACACCCGATCGCGCTGGTCTGCCTTACTCTGCGATATCGCGCCCCTCGTCGCGGCTGACGATGTGTCGCACGATCCGATCCGGGTCCGACAGTCTGCAGACTGCTCAGCTGCTGAGCGCGGAGATCGAGGGCGTCGGTCCGAGGATGCCCTCGATCGCCTCCACGAGCAGGCTGCGCGCCGAGTCGAGGTCGACCAGCCGATACCGCAGGGCCGGGGTGAGTCCGTCGAGCATGGTGACGAGCAGCAGACCCACGCGCTCCGGATCGTGCGAGGCGCTGATGCTCCGGTCGGCCTGTCCGTCGGCGACGGCATCGGCCATGAGCGCGATCCAGGCCTGCTGCCGCTCCTTGACCGAGCCCTCGAGCTCGGCCGAGAAGCGGCCGATGGACCAGACCTGGTGCCACAGCTCCCAGCTTTGACTGATCTCCGGATCGGGTGCCAGGCAGCCGAGGGCGTAGGCGATCACCCGCCGGCGGCCGTCGAACGTCTCGCGGGCGTAGGAAACGACCGCCTTCTTGGCCCGCACGTCGGCCGCTGCGAACGCACTGGCGATCAGCTCGTCGCGGGAGGCGAAGGAGTTGCTGATGGGGGGTTGTGACACGCCGGCTTCCGAGGCCACGTCGACCAGACGGAGGGGCGCGCATGCCGGACCGGACGATGGCCCGGGCGGCCGCGGCCGACGAGCTGTTCCCGTCGTTCCTCGGCTGACAATCTCGAGTACGTTCGTCCGGTCCTCGGCATCTTTGCAGGCTATAGCGTGTGAGAGCGGTCAGGTCACGCCGCCGGTGCGGGCCGGCGCGAGAGCCAGTCGGTCGCGGACTCGTAGGCGGCCGCGGCCTGGATGACCAGCGCGTCGGCGTGGTGGGTCGCGACGATCTGCAGCGCGAGAGGCAGCCCATCCGTCGTGAACCCGGACGGCACCGTCAGGGCCGGGTGACCCGTGTCGTTGAACAGCGCGGTCAGCCGGTGGAAATCGATGGCCGGGTGGGCGACAGGCACTCCTGCCACTTCGGTGTTGCCGCCGATGTACCCGGGGTGGGGGAAGCGGCATGGTGGGCGTCACGAGCAGGTCGTACTCCTCGAAGACGCGTCCCACGGTGTGAGCGCGCTTGGCCCGGGTCTGGTACGACACCCTCCACCAATCGGTCGAGGACATCGCTGCGGCCCGGAGGGCCAGCTCCTGGCAGATCGGGTAGCTCTCGTCGAAGGACAGGTTCGGGTCGGACTCGATCATGCCCGTGAACTGAGGCGCCCAGAAATCGAGGAAGAACTCGATGGGGTCGGGCAGCCGGAGCTCGACCGGCTCGACGATCGCTCCCAGGCTCTCGAGCACTCGCAGGGCCGCCTCGAAACCGCTGCGCACGAACGGGTCGATGGTGCCGTACCCGAGGTCGACCGAGTAGGCGATGCGTCTGCCCGCCACGGAGGGGCGCCGCGCCGCGTCGAGGAACGAGCCGGGCAGCGATGACTGCGCCCCTGCTCGAGATCGAGAACCTCCGTGTCGACCTGCGCGGCCGCCATCGAGGCGACCCGCCGCGTCGCGTGATCCACGACGTCAGCCTCCGCATCGAACCGGGGGAGTCGGTCGGTCTCGTCGGCGAGTCGGGTTCGGGCAAGTCGATGACGCTCAAGGCTGTGATGGGCCTGCTCCCCCAAGGCGCCAAGGTCTCGGGCGCCATCCGGTTCCGCGGCCGGGACGTCACCGCCTTCGGTCGCAAGGACCTGGCCGGCTATCGCAGCCGGCAGGTCGCGATGATCTACCAGGACCCCCGAGCGCACACCAACCCGCTCGTCAAGGTGGGGGACTTCCTCATCGAAGGGGTGGTCGCCGCCAAGCAGATGACCCCCGACGAGGCTCGTGACAAGGCGTGCGCGATGCTGCGCGACGTCGGTGTGCCGGACGCGACCCGGCGCATGGCCCAGTACCCCCACGAGCTGTCCGGCGGGCTGCTGCAGCGCGTGATGATCGTGATGGCGCTGATGCCCGATCCGTTGCTCGTGCTGGCGGACGAGCCGACGACGGCGCTGGACGTGACGGTGCAGGCCGAGGTGGTGTCCATCCTCATCGAGCAGATCCGCGAGCGGTCGGTGGGAATGCTGTTCATCACGCACGACCTGGACCTGGCGGCGGCGATCAACGACTCCCTGGCCGTCATGTACGCCGGGGCCATCGTCGAGAAGGGTTCGGCCACATCGGTCTACGAAGCCTCGCGTCACCCGTACACTGCCGGGCTGCTGAACTCGCGGCCGAGTGTCGAGGAGGTCAGGCGACTGCAGACCATCCCCGGCCGACCGCTGTCGGCCTTCGAGGCCGGCGACGGCTGCGTCTTCTCCTCCCGGTGCCACTTCGTCACGCAGCACTGCCGGGACGAGCGGCCGGCGGCCCGGCCCGTCGACGGGCACATCGTGGCGTGCCACCGGGTGGAGGAGTTGGACAAGTCGATGGTGAGGCAGGCCGCATGAGCGGAATCGTGTTGGCGGTGCGCGACCTCCGCAAGGTGTTCGTGACCAAGGGGCCTGGCGGCCTGACCGAGCACACGGCCGTGAACGGCGTGACGTTCGAGGTGCCGGCCGGCTCGTGCCTGGCCATCGTGGGCGAGTCCGGCTCGGGCAAGACCACGACGGCTCGGATCATCGCCGGGCTGGAACGGCCCGATTCCGGGGAGGTGATCGTGCAGGCCCGCCGGAGCGGCGCTGTCTCCCGCGCGGGCCGGCGACCGGTCGGCGCGGTCCAGATGGTGTTCCAGGATCCCTTCGGCTCCCTCGATCCCCGGCAGCGGGTCGGTAGTGCGATCGACGAAGTGCTGCGTCAGCACAGTCGCAGCAGCGGCCGCGAACGTCGGGAGCGGGTGCTGGAGCTCCTCGACCAGGTGGGCCTCGACGAGCGGCACTCGCGGGAGCTTCCCCGTCACCTGTCCGGTGGGCAGCGCCAGCGGGTGGCCATCGCCCGGGCGCTGGCCATGGAACCCGAGATCCTCATTCTCGACGAGGCGGTCTCGGCGCTCGACGTGAGCGTCCAAGCCCAGGTCCTAAACCTGCTCATCGACATCCGTAAGCAGACCGAGGTCGCCTACGTGTTCGTCTCGCACGACCTGGGAGTCGTCCGCCAGATCAGCGACGAGGTCGTCGTCATGTCGAACGGACGCGTGGTCGAGCAGGGACTGACCGCCGAAGTCCTCGATCATCCGCGGGAGGAGTACACCAAGCAGCTCATCGACGCGATCCCTCGACCGGGGTGGGTCCCGCGGCGGCGCTCGGCCGCGGCGGAACCCACTCGCTGACCCCCCGGCGTCCCGCCGTCACCCGGCCTCGAGGGCCCGCGTCTTCTCGGCGATGCCGAGACCTCGCAAGGCGGTCTCGACCACCGTCCGGACACGCTCGGCGGGCCACAGGTCCGGGTGCTCGACGGCGGACAGGGTGATCCCGTTGGTCATTGCCCGCAGGAAGCCGACGGCGGAGTCGAGTTCGTCGTCGGGGACGAGACCCACGAGACGCTCCCGGATCAGGCTGCGCATGCGCTGCTCCATCGCGTCGAAGAAGTACTGGATCGACTGCTGCTCCCCGCGGTGGGGGATGAGCGCGATCCGTCCCGCCTCGGTCTCGATGTCCTCGGCGTCGCTCGGCACCATCCACATCAGGAGGTTGTAGATCCGCTCGGGACCGGACGCGCCCTCATCGAGCTCCTGGAGCATGGGCTCGTAGGTGGTGACCAGCTCGTCGGTCACCGCGGCGAACAGCTCCTTGCGGGTGGCGAAGAAGTGGGTGACCAGAGTGATCGAGCCACCGAGCTCTTCGGCCAGGCTCTTCAGCGTAAGCGCCGGCGTGCCACCTCGCGCGAGGATGCGGATGGCCGCGTTGGTGATCTCGAGGCGGCGAGCGTGAACGTCGATGGGACGAGGCATGCGGACCCTCTCAAACGGTGGTGAGCGGAGACTCACCGCGTAGTGCAGCGTGCGCTATATTGCGGGCGCTATACAAAGCTCAGTCTATACGTCTCAACGACCGTAGAGGAGTCCGGCATGTCCACTGCCGACGAGGAGATCCAGGTGGTGGCGGCTGCCTGGGAGAACGTGCCCGCGCTGCAAGGCCGGGAGTTCGTCGGGCACTGGTTCAGTGCTTCGCCCGAGCGCAACGAGGCGTTCGACGAGGTGACCTACGTGCTCGACAACGTGCACCAGCTTCACGGAGGCAACTTCCCGGACGGCCTCATGGAGGGCTTCTACGTTCTCGCCCTCCTGGACCACCTCACCAATGCGGTGGTTTACGTCGACGACGAGCGGTGGAGCGGCTGGAACTACGGCCTTGACAGGGTCCGCTTCGTCAGCCCCCTGACTGTGCGCGACCGGTTCCGCGTGCGCGGCATCGTGCGAGAGGTGGAAGTACGCAGGGACGGCTATCTCGTCCTCCTCGATTGCACGTACGAAGTCGAAGGTCGCACCAAGCCGGCGATGGTCGCGCAATGGCGTGTGCTCTGGACGCTGGAGGATGGAGGAGTCGCATGACCACGGAAAAAATCGTCTGGATGTCCGGTCACGAGATGGCGCGGGCCATCCGGGCCAAGGAGCTGTCGTCCGTCGAGGCCGTCACCGCTGTGCTGGAACAGCTTGAGAAGGTCGAACCCCGCATCAACGCCTTCGTCACCGTCACCGCTGAGCAGGCCCTGGAACAGGCGAGGCTGGCCGATGCGCGCACCGTTGCGGGCGACGAGCTGCCCAAGCTGCACGGCGTTCCCATCACGGTCAAAGACCTCACGGCGACGGCCGGCGTCCGGACGTGCTACGGCACCGACGCCTTTCGCGATCACGTGCCCGACACCGATGACGTCGACTGGGCCCGGTTGCGCGCCGCCGGCGCCATCCTCATCGGCAAGACGACCACGCCGCCCTTCGGCATGCTGGGCATCACCGACTCGCCGGTGACGGGCAGGACGTCCACCCCCTGGGCCGCCCCCACCCACACTTCGGGCGGATCCAGCGGTGGTGCGGCCGCCTCGGTGGCCTCCGGGGTGGCGCCGTTCGCGTGGGGTTCCGACGGCGGTGGTTCCATCCGCGTGCCGGCCGCCTGCTGCGGCGTGGTCGGGCTGAAGACCACGCCGAACCGGATTCCGGGCGGTAGCGGCGAGTCGCCGTGGAACACGACCGCGGTCGTCGGCCCGCTGACGCGTACGGTTCGCGACGCGGCACTGCTGCTCGACGTCACCGCGGGTCCGCACCCGGCACTCCCCTTGTCGTTGCCTCTCACCGGCGAGAGCTACGAGGCGGCGACCATCAACGCCACGCTTCAGGGGCTGCGGATCGCCTTCTCGCCGGACTTCGGTAGTGCCGAGGTCGACCGCGAGGTCCTGGCGATCGTGACGGCTGCGGTCGGCACCTTCGAGTCCCTGGGCGGCGCGCGCGTCGATGAGGTGTCGATGTCGATTCCGGACCCGATCCAGTACTTCGGGGACGTCTACGGTCCATCGTTCGCGGCCGCGCTGGAGATGGACACTCCGGCCGGGAAGCTCCGCGACACCGGCGTGCACCCAGCCATCGAGTACATCGCGCAGAAGGGCCGGGAGATGACCGCCCTCGAGTCCTACTTCACCGAGAACGTCACGCGGACCAGAATCCTCCGTGGCTTCCTCGAGGTGCTGGGCGCGTACGACCTGCTCGTGTCTCCGACCATGCCGGTCGCGGCGTTCCCTCACCCCGGCCCCGAGGCCGGCAACACGCACGTGAACGGCAAACCCGTGCGCGAGCCGATGCTCGACTTCCACCGGCTCACCGAGTCGCCGACGCACGCCATGCTGCCCGCGATCTCTGTCAACTGCGGCTTCACGGTCGATGGGCTCCCCGTCGGCTTGCAGATC
This sequence comes from Dactylosporangium sp. NPDC048998, assembly GCF_043197855.1. Taxonomy (NCBI): domain Bacteria; kingdom Bacillati; phylum Actinomycetota; class Actinomycetes; order Micromonosporales; family Micromonosporaceae; genus Dactylosporangium; species Dactylosporangium sp. NPDC048998. The sequence goes on along the minus strand of NZ_JBICTV010000045.1, from coordinate 21,693 downwards.
ATCGGACCGCCGCTCGCGGACGCGGCGGTGCTGGCGGCCGCGGCCGCTTTCGAGTCCGTCACCGACTGGGGGAATCGCCGCCCGCCAATCGCCTGAGGGGGTGCCCGCGATTTCTGGCTAGTGTAGCGAGCATTATGTAGCAGATACTATTCACGCTTCGCCGCCACCCGAACGCGCCCGGCGTCGACAGAGCGATGACTTCGGCGCGTCCTCACGAATTTGAGAGCCTCATGACTGATCGCCTGCACATCTCACCACCGAGAGATGCTCGGCATGACGATGCCGCAGGCCCTGGACCGCGCCGCGGCGAGGTGGGGGTCCCAGGTGGCCCTGAAGATGATCGAGGGCAGTGACCTCGTCGAGCTGACCTGGGCCCAGCTGCGGGACTCGGTCGCGTCGCTGCGCTCGGGACTGGGTCTCGCCGGCCTCGACGCCGGCGGGAAGGTCGGCATCATGCTCGGCAACCAGATCGAGTTTCCGCTGGCCTGGCTGGGGTGCATCGACGCCGGCGCCGTGACGGTTCCGCTCAACCCCAAGTACACGCGCCGGGAGGTGGAGTTCGTCCTCGAGGACGCCGGGGCGACGTGGCTGATCACCACCTCGGAGTGCATGTCGCGGCTGTTGCGCGACGGCCGGATCGGCCCCGTCGCCCAGGATCACGTCATCATCGTCGATGGGGTCCAGGGCGGGACCGGTCCGGCGTTCGCCGACCTGCTGGCGGCGCCCATCACGGAGCGTACGCATGTCGCGCATGTGCTCGACGTCGTGAACATCCAGTTCACCTCGGGCACGACCGGGATGCCCAAGGGCTGTCTGCTCACCCACCAATACTGGGTGGAGTTCGGCGCGTACGCCGGTGCGCTGTTCGACGACCCGCAACGGTTGCTCGCCGACCACCCGTTCTACTACATGCAGAACCAGGCCTACTTCACCATGGCGCTCGCCGGCGGCGGCGCCCTCTACATCACCCAGGGTCTCAGCATCCGCAAGTTCATGGGATGGCTGCACGATTACCGCATCGACTTCGCGTGGCTCGACGACTTCCTCCTCGACCTGCCGGAAAGCGTCGGCGACAAGGAGCTGGCCATCAAGAAGGCGCCCATGGCCGGGCTTTCGGGGGCCACCCACGCGGCCATGGAGAAGCGGTTCGAACTGCAGTTGCGGGACTGGTACGCCAGCACGGAGGCCGGCAACGGCACCTTCGTCCCGTGGGAGCGCACGGACCTCGTCGGCACCCCCACTATCGGCCTCGCCTGGCCGACCAGCGAAAGCAAGATCATCGGGCCTGACGGTGAGGAGGTCGCCGCCGGCGAACAGGGCGAGATGTGCCTGCGCGGCTCCGGCATGATGCTCGGCTACCACAACCGGCCCGAGGTGAACGCGGAGTTGTTCCTGCCCGGTGGTTGGTACCGCACGGGTGACATCGTGACCAAGACCGCCGACGGCCTGCACTTCTACGTGGGTCGCATCAAGGACATGGTCAAGCGCAGCGGCGAGAACATCTCCTGCGCCGAGGTCGAGCACGTCATCTTCGGTATGCCGCAGGTGGCGGAGGTCGGGGTCGTGCCGGTGCCGGACGAGTTCCGTGGTGAGGAGGCGAAAGCGGTCGTCGTCCTCAAGGCCGGGGCCAGCCTCACACCGGGCGAGATCGACTCCTGGTGCCGTGAAGGGCTGGCCGCCTTCAAGGTGCCGCGCTACATCGAGTTCCGGGACGCGCTGCCGATGACCGCGAGCGGTAAGGTCGCTAAATCCGTGCTGCGTGCGGAGAGCGAGCCGCTGCATGCCAAGGTCGTCGACCTGCGCCCCAGCCGCGCCGCGTCCTGAGCGTCGTCGTCGGTCCGTTCCGGAGGCAAGGTGCGAGAACAGTGATGGCTCACCTGACGTTGCGCAGCGCGTTGTGCCTGCCGGTCTTCCGGCGGGCCGAGCCGATCGTCCTCGCCGGCGAGGACGAACTGGACCGCCCCATCCGCTGGATCCACGCGACCGAGCTGCTCGCCGTCGGCGACCTCCTGCGTCCGGGCGACCTGGTCCTGACGATGGGCACGGGTATGCCCGAAGACGACGACGGCGAAGGACTGAAGAACTTCGCGCAGGCGCTGGCCGACGTCGACAGCGCGGGCCTCGTCGTCGAGCTCGGGCGGCGATGGAGGGACACGATGCCGCCGACCGTCGTGGCAGCGTTCGCCGCCTGCCGTGTGCCCCTGGTGGCGCTGACCCACGAGGTGAAGTTCGCGGCTTTGACCCAAGCCGTCGGCGAACGGATCATTGACGGGCAGCTAGCCGAGCTCCGCGAGGCGCAGCGGGTGCACGAGACGTTCACCGAGCTGAGCTTCACCCAGGCCGGCCCCGCCGAAATTCTCCAGGCCGTCCAACGTCTTTCCGGCGGGGCCGTCGTGCTGGAGAACGGACAGCACCGGCCGCTGGACTACCTGGCCGGCTTCGACGATATGAGCGGCTTCCTGGATGGGTGGCAGGCGCGTTCGTGCCGGGTTCAGATCGCGGGCCGGACCGGGTGGGACTCCGCCAACGGGTGGCTGATCACCCGCCTGGGCACGAGTGAGCAGTCGTGGGGCCGGCTCGTCATCTCCTGCCCGTCCGAGCCGCCACAGCGTCTCATCGCGGTCGCCGAACGGGCGGCGGCGGCGCTCGCGCTGCACCGGTTGCACGACCGTGACCGGGACAACGCCGTCCGCCGGACCCACCGCGAGCTGCTGGAGGCTCTGCGCACCAGCCCCGACTCCGAGGAGGTGGCCCGCCGGTGCGAGATGGCCGAGTTCCCGACACTGCGCCGCCATTTCCTGGGGCTCGTGATTCGCCGGCGCGAGATCTCCCGGGGCGGCGCGGAGACCAGCGAGATCGCGGCCGCCACCGCGTGGGCCGCGTACGGGATCCGGATCCCGGCCCTGGTGACCGAGGCCGACGGCGACGTCCGGGTCCTGCTGTCCGTACCCGCGGGCGGCGACCTCCAGACGGCCGCCGACCGGCTGGCGCATCGGCTCCGCAGTCACGTCGACGTCGTGGTGGCCGCCGGTAGCGTCGCCGCGGACCGCAACGGCATCGACCGCAGCGTGCTCGAGGCCGCTCACGTGGCCGACGCGGTTCCGGTCGGCGGCAAGGGCGGCGAGGAACTCGTGCACCGGCTCGAGGATCTGCACCTGCGCGGGCTGCTCGCGCTTCTGCGCGATGACGAGCGCCTGCGTCTGTTCGTCGACCGTGAGCTCGCACCGCTGCGGCGCGACCGGGACGAACGAGGAGCCGACCTGTACGCCGCGCTGCGGGCGCTGGTGATGCACCCGGCGAGCAAGACCGACGCCGCGGCCAGCCTTCACCTCTCCCGCGCCGCGTTCTACGACCGCCTGGCCAAGCTCGAGGCGCGGCTGGGTGTCTCGCTCGACGATCCCGATGTCCGGGTGTCACTCCACGTGGCGCTGATGGCGGACGAACTGTCGAGCAGGCCCCCCACATAGAGACAGATCGCCACCCGGGCGGACCGCCTCCCCACGACACACTGTTCGGCATGCGTCACGTGCTCAATACAAGCGGACCGATACCGACAGCACCGGTCGACGAGTCCCAGGTGATCGAAGGCTCCCCCCAGGCCGGATCGCGCGCGCTGGCCGCGGTGGCCGGGGCCGAGGTGGGCGTGTGGGAGATGACGCCCGGGACCTCGACCGACGTGGAGATCGACGAAGTCTTCGTGGTCCTGTCCGGGTCGGCGACGGTCGCCTTCGAGGACGGGTCGATCCTGACGCTGTCGCCGGGCGCCGCCGCCCGGCTGCACGCGGGCGACAAGACGACGTGGACCGTCCACGAGACCCTTCGCAAGATCTATATCGCGTGAACAGGAGCAATTAGTTGTCCGAGACCATCAGCAACTTCATCGACGGCCAGCTTCAGGAGTCGGGGACCCAGTCGTTCATCCCGCTCATCGACCCCACGACCGGCCTGGAGGACGGCCGGTCGCCGGTCTCGCTGCCGTCGGAGGTGGACGCCGCGTTCGCGGCGGCGGAGCGCGCCCAGGGGGACTGGGGACGACTGCCGCCCGGTGTGCGCCAGAAGTACCTGCTCGACCTGGCCGACGCCATCGCCGCACGACGCGACGAGCTGAGCGCCCTGCAGTCGCGGGACACCGGGCAGTTGTTGCGGTTCGTGGCCAGCGAGGAGATCGACCAGGGCGTCGACCAGCTCCGCTTCTTCGCGGGCGCGGCCCGTCTGCTGGAGGGCAAGTCGGCCGGCGAGTACCTGGCCGGGCACACCTCGAGCATCCGCCGGGAGCCGATCGGGGTCGTGGCCCAGGTGACGCCCTGGAACTACCCGTTCGCGATGGCGATCTGGAAGATCGCTCCGGCGCTCGCCGCGGGTAACACCGTGGTGCTCAAGCCCAGCGAGACCACCCCTCGTTCCACCGTCCGGCTAGCCGAGATCGCCGGCGGCGTGCTCCCCGCGGGCGTGTTCAACGTCGTCAACGGGGACGCCACGACGGGCCGGCTCCTGGTCGAGCACCCCACGCCTGGGCTCGTCGCGATCACCGGGTCCGTGCGGGCCGGGATCGAGGTGGCCACGTCCGCGGCGAAGTCGCTCAAGCGCGTCCATCTCGAGCTCGGCGGCAAGGCCCCGGCCGTGGTCTTCCCGGACGCGGACCTGAGGACCGCCGCCGCGTCGATCGCCGCGGCGGCGTACTTCAACGCCGGCCAGGACTGCACGGCGGCCACCCGCGCCATCGTCCACGAGGACGTCTACGACGAGTTCGTGGCGCTCCTCGTCGAGCAGGCCGAGGGCACCCGGCCGGGCGCGCCCGACGACGAGGGCGCGGCGTACGGGCCGCTCAACAACGCGAACCACCTGGCCAAGGTCAAGGCCTTCTTCGACGACCTGCCCGCGCACGCGAAGGTGCTGACCGGCGGTCAACAGGTCGGTGAGCGCGGCTACTACTTCGCGCCGACCGTCATCACGGGCGTGCGTCAGGACGATCGCCTCGTGCAGGACGAGATCTTCGGACCGGTGCTGACCGTGCAGTCATTCGCGACCACAGACGAGGCGGAGCGGTTGGCCAACGGCGTCCCGTACGGTCTCGCGGCCAGTGTGTGGACCAAGGACCACGGCACCGCGGATCGGCTGACCCGCGAGCTCGACTTTGGCTGTGTGTGGATCAACACGCACATCCCGTTCGTGTCCGAGATGCCCCACGGCGGCTTCGGCGCCTCGGGGTACGGCAAGGACCTGTCCGGCTACGGCTTCGACGACTACACGCGGATCAAGCACGTGATGAGTGCTCACTACTGAGAGCCGGCGCCGCGCGGTCGGCGACGACCGCGCGGCAGACGACCGGGACGACCGCGGACAGCAGGCCCACAGCTGTGGCCGCGGCGAAGGCGCCGCCGTCGCCGCGGGTGTCGACCAGAAGACCTGACACGAGGGTGCCGAAGGACCCGCCTAGCATCATCGCCGTGACCAGCCACCCGAAGGCCAGCGGCGCGGACGCGGGCGGGGTACGCCGGGAAGCGCCGTACTGCAGGGCCGCCATCCCGGGAGCGAAGCCGAGCCCGGACACGAAGAACCCGGCCAGAACCAGGGCCGGGGAGTTGGTCAGACCGGCCAGGCCGGCTCCGACCGGGGCGCTCGAGAGCATGACGATCAGACCGGCCCGTCCGAGGACCCGGTGTCCGACGAGCGCGCCGCCGATGAGCGAGGCGCGCTGGACAACGCGATCGCGGCGCCGGTGAGAACTCCTTGCCCCTCGAACTTGGCGACGGCGGCGACCTCCATGGCGGTGAAGGAAGCCACGAGCATGAACGTCGCCAGCATGGTCGCGATCATGGCGGCGTCCCGCAGAACGCCGCGCCCACCTCGCGCCGCGCGCGGGATCTCGGCCGACCGGGGGCCCAGCGTCAGCAGGAACCAGGTCATGCCGAACCCGGCCACCAGCCCGGCCGCGATCAGGCCGGCCCCGCTGAACCCCGAGGCGGCGAGCGTGGTGGCGAGCAGCGGCCCGACGATCCAGATGACCTCTTGCGCGGTCATGTCGAGGGTGAACATCGCCGACACGTTTTTGGCGGGCACGAGCGCCGGGTACAGCGACCGGACGACCGGCACCACCGGGGGAGTCGAGGCGCCGATGACGACGGCGAGCGTCACCGCGACGGCGCCGTTGAGCGGCGCGGAACCCAGTACGAGCATGCCGCCGGCGTGTACCGCGCCCGCAACGGCCAGCACCCGCTGCGCGCCCCACGCCGTGACCGCCCGGCTCAGGCTCGGCGTCGCCACTGCCTGGCTGACGCCGAGCGACGCGACCGCCGCGGTGGCCGCGGCGTAGGAACCCAGCTGAGCGTTGACGTGCATCAGGACGGCGATCGACAACATCGCATCGGGCAGTCGCGTCAGCAGCTGCGACAGCGTGAGCCGCATCAGCCCCGGCGTGCGCACAAGGTCCAGGTACGTGCGCATGCGCAATTTCTCCTCGACGTAGCTGATGTCCGGCGTACGCCGTTGTCGTGATCATCGCCCGCGGAAGACCTCGGACGGGCCGACGGACTGTCGGCACTTGCCGGGCGGGACCGGCGGATGGTCATCGCGCGGCGGGTCTGCGCACACCTCGACGATGCGTCCGGTGAGCAGGTCGGTGAACTGGAACAGGTCGGCGTGCCCACCGGTGCGGGTCAGGCCCGGACCGCAGGCGATGACCTTCGGCCCCGGCAGCTCCTGCTCATGGAACAGCCGTTTGAGGTAGAGGCCGTTCCAGGAGATGTCCCGGGCGGTGGTGAAGCCTCGCTTGAGGAGCTTCTGGGCCTGATGGACCGAGCGCATCGCCCGCATCAGCTTGGGCTCGGCGATGACCCCGAGCTCCTGGTCGCTCATGTCGGCCCGGCCGCCGGCCAGGTGCACGTGGGCGTCGATCAACCCCGGCATGACGAAGTGCCCGTCGAGGTCGATCTCGTGAACGTCGGCGTCCGGCCGGTAGTGGCTCATCGGTAGCACGGCAGTGATCCGGCCGTGCTCGACGACGACCGCGTGGTGTGGCCGCGGCTCACGACCGAGTCCGTCGACGACGGTGACCGAGGTGAGGGCGAAGCGGCTCTGGATCTTCATGCAGCTACCGCGTCTGCCCGGTTGCCACCGCGAAACCGGCAATCCACTCCGGGATCGGCCGGTAGAACCGTGAGGTCATCGTGTAACCGCCGGAGGCGGCGAGCGACGCGAACGCGGCGATCCACGTCCGCACCTCGTGGCCGGAACCGCCGCCCTCCGCGCCCATCCACTCGACCGTCCAGCCGTCGACGTCGGCCAGCGTGCCGTTCTCGAACGTGTCCAGGACGAGGTTGTCCCAGGCCAGGTTGATCGGAATCATCGTCGTCGACCCGGCCGCGTACGCACGGCCCGCGTTGACGACTCGTTCCTCGCCGCGAGCGCGTTGCTCCGGCGTCGGCGGGTGACCCTCGATCAGTGCGTCGGCCACCCGCGGCGGAGCGCCGTCCAGCACCGGCACCGGCGGGTCGTGGGACAGCCCGCCGGAGCCGAGGAAGAGGACGCGCTTGTCCAGCTCGGCGGCGGCCTGACCGATCGCGGTACCGAGCGCGCGGATGCGGGCGACCGGCCCGAGCGGCGTGGCGACACCGTTGACGAACACGGGGACGACCGGCACGCGATCGATACCGCCGAACAACACCTCGAGCGGCTGGACGAACCCGTGGTCGACGGTCATCCGGGCCGAGATTGTGAGGTCGACGCCGCGGTCGAGGACGCCGGCCGCGATCGCTTTCGCCGCATCCGCGTCCACCGAGAGCGGCCCGGCGGCCGATCCGAAGTCGCCGACCGCGGTGGCCGCCGAGGCCAGGCAGAACGGCGGCATCTCCCGGTAGAAGAAGCCGTTGTAGTGGTCGGGCGCGTAGAGCACCACCAGGTCGGGGGCGAAGTCCCGGATGAAGACGCGGGCGTTCTCCACCGCCTCGTCGACGGCAGCCAGCACCTCGGGCGCCGGGTCGTTCTTTCCGATCAGCGGTGAGTGGGACAGGCCGACGGCGGCGGCGGTCATCAGATTCCTTCCGTGGATACCCCGGCCTTCAGGCCGGGGAGGAAACGGAACCCCTGCGGAGCAGGACAGGACAAGCCGATCCGCCGCCAAGGCGGACCGGCGTCTACCCGCATGCTGCCGCAAGGTTCACAAACAAACCTGCTAACATGTGAAGCATGTCCAGGACCGTGAAGCGGGCGTTCAAGTACCGCTTCTACCCGACCGACGCGCAGGCCGCTGAGCTCGCGCGGACGTTCGGCTGCGTCCGGAAGGTCTACAACCTGGCCCTCGCCGCCCGCACCGAGGCGTGGACGCTGCGGCAGGAACGGGTCAACTACAACGCCACCTCGGCGATGCTCACCGCGTGGAAGCAGACCGAGGAACTGGCGTTCCTCAACGACGTCTCGTCCGTGCCGTTGCAGCAGGCGTTGCGGCACCTGCAAGTCGCGTTCACCAACTTCTTCGCCAAGCGTGCCCGGTACCCGAGCTTCAAGAGCAAGAAGAAGTCCCGGAAGTCGGCGGAGTACACGACCAGCGCGTTCCGCTACCGCGACGGCCGGATCGTCCTGGCCAAGATGGCCGACCCGCTGAACATCGTGTGGTCCCGGCCGCTGCCCGACGGGGCCGCGCTGTCCACGGTGACCGTGTCGCAGGACAGCGCGGGCCGCTGGTTCGTGTCCCTGCTCTGCGACGACGTGATCGAGCAGGCCCCGGCGTCCGGCGCTGTGGGGATTGACGCCGGGCTCGACAGCCTGCTTACCCTGTCCACCGGGGAGAAGATCACCAACCCGAAGCATGAGCGCCGCGACCGGACCGCTCTCGCCCGAGCCCAGCGGAACCTCGCCAAGAAGGAAGAGGGCTCCGCGAACCGGGCCAAGGCCCGGCTCAAGGTCGCCCGCGTCTACGCCCGGATCACCGACCGGCGCCGGGATCACCTGCACAAGCTGACCACTCGACTCGTTCGTGACAACCAAACGATCGTGATCGAGGATCTGACCGTCCGGAACATGGTCCGCAACCACACCCTCGCTCGCGCCATCTCGGACGCGGCGTGGCGACAGTTCCGCACCATGCTGGAGTACAAGGCCACCTGGTACGGCCGCGAGGTGATCGCGGTCGACCGCTGGTACCCGTCCTCCAAACTCTGCTCGGCCTGCGGCGCGCTGGCCCAGAAGCTGCCGCTGAACGTGCGGAAGTGGACGTGCCGGTGCGGCACCGTCCACGACCGCGACGTCAACGCGGCCCGCAACATTCTCGCGGAGGGGCTCTCCGTGATTGCCTGTGGAGGCGGTGTAAGACCTCAACGAGAGTCCTCTCGGACGGGGCAGTCGTCGGTGAAGCAGGAAAACCCGAGGGCGACCAAGGGAATCCCCGTCCTTTAGGGCGGGGAGGATGTCAAGCGACGTCTCCTTCGGGAGCGGGCGGATGGATGACGAGCTTGCCGGTCAGCTGGCCGTCGATCATGAGCTGGAAGCCCTTGGCGATTTCGTCCAGCGGCAGGGTCTGGTCGATGACGGGGCGCACGCCGGTGGCGTCCATCATGCGGAGCATCGCGACCAGTTCGGAGCGGGTGCAGCCGGTCGAGCCGAGGATGCGCTGCTGCAGGTAGAAGACCCGGTTGAGGTCGGCCGGCGGATTCGCACCGCTGGTGGCCCCGGCGACGACGACCGTGCCGCCGGGGCGGAGCGACCGCAGCGAGTGCGACCACGTCGCTTCACCGACGGTTTCGATGACGACGTCGACCTTCTCGGGCAGCCGTTCGCCGGTGGGGACGGCCGCGCGGGCTCCCCAGGACAGGGCGGCCTCCCGCTTGGCCGAGCTCCGGCTCGTCGCGTACACCACGGCGCCGGCTGCGGCGGCCAGGCTGATCGCCGCGGAGGCGACACCACCGCCGGCGCCCTGGACGAGCACGCGGTCTCCGGCCGTGATCCGGGCCTGGGTGAACAGCATTCGGTAGGCGGTGGTCCAGGCCACGGGCAGGCTCGCGGCCTCGTCGAAGGTGAGCCACGCGGGCTTGGGCACCAGGTTGCGGGTGGGCACGGTCAGGTACTGCGCGAATGCGCCGTTGTGCCGCTCGGAGAGCAGGGCCCGGTTCGGATCGAGGGTCTCGTCGCCACGCCCGGCATCGGGGTCGGCGATCACCGGGTGCACGATGACCTCGTTGCCCTCCTCGTCGATGCCGGCCGCGTCGCAGCCGAGGACGATGGGAAGCCGCTCGGCGGGGTGACCGACTCCCCGCAGGGTCCACAGGTCGTGCATGTTGAGCGACGACGCGAGGACCCGGACGACCGACCAGCCGGGCTTGGCCACGGGGGCCGGGACGTCCTCGACGACCAGCCCGGACAAGGGGTGGGAAGCGCTCTGGGAGACGGCGCGGGCAGCGAGCATGACGCTACGATGACCGCGCTGTGATGCGGCCGGACAGCTCGTGTGCCGCCGTGCGGAACGCGCCGTGGCGGCCGCCGAGCGGACCGGCTGTTCTGGACTCGTGACTTCCGCCCGAGTGACTTCCGATCACGAAGCGCTGCTGGCCGACCTGGCCGCCGTGCTGCGTCGTGCCGAAGCCGACCGTGCCGCCATCGCGCCGCTCACCAGCGGGCGAACGCTGAGCAGTGAAGACGGCTACCGGATTCAGGCGATCAACACCGCGCTGCGGGAAGCCGCCGGGGAGCGCATCGCCGGCCGCAAGGTCGGGCTGACATCGGAGGCGATGCAGCGCCAGCTCGGCGTGAACGAGCCCGACTTTGGCGTGCTGTTCGATTCCATGCTCCTCGAGGACGGCGCGGCGCTGGCGCTCGACGAGCTGGTCTCCCCGCGCGTGGAGGCGGAGTTCGCGTTCCGGCTCCGCACCGATCTGGCCGGCGCCGCGGTCACCGAGGCCGAGGTCCGGGCGGCCGTGGGCGAGGTGCTCCTCGCGCTGGAGATCATCGACAGCCGCATCGCGGACTGGAAGATCACGCTGCCGGACACGATCGCCGACAACGCGTCTTCGGCCCGTATGGTGGCCGGCCGGCCACTGGCCGCCACCCCGGAGCTGCTCGCGGCGCTGCCGGGCACCGAGATCACGCTGTCCGCGGACGGGCACGCCACAAGCAGTGGCCTCGGATCGGCCGTGCTGGGCGACCCGCTGTCGGCCGTCGTCTGGCTGGTGCGGCGGCTCGCCGGATTCGGGGTCGGCCTGCGCGCCGGTGACGTGGTGCTCGCCGGAGCCGTGCACGCCTCCGTCGAGCTGACGCCCGGTCGTGAGGTGGCCGCGTCGGCCACGGGCTTCGAGACGGTGCGGGTGAGCGTCCGGTGAGCAACCTGCGCCGCCCGGCCGAGCTGAGCCCGACCCTGGACGTCTCCGGCCTGGTCGACGCCGACGGCGGGCTGCTGGACCGGGCCATCTTCACCGATCAGACGATCTACCAGCAGGAACTGCGCCGGGTGTTCGCGCCGAGCTGGCTGTTCCTCGCCCACACCAGCCAGTTCACCAAGCCCGGCGACTTCTTCACCACGTACCTCGGCGAGGACCCCGTCATCGTCGCGATGGACAAGACCCGGCGGATCCGGGCCTACCTGAACTCGTGCCGGCACCGCGGGGCGCGCGTCTGCCGGGCCGACTTCGGCACCGCCAAGGCCTTCACCTGCACGTACCACGGCTGGGCGTACGACGTGGCCGGCACGCTCATCAGCGTCCCGAATCAGGCCGGTTATCCGGAGAGCTTCGACACCGGCGACTGGGGCCTGGTCGAGGTGCCTCAGGTCGACTCGTACAACGGCCTGATCTTCGGTACCTGGAACCCGCAGGCGCCGTCCCTGCGCGAGGCACTGGGCGAGATGACCTGGTACATGGACGCGATGCTCGACCACGACGGGCAGGGCACCGAGGCCGTCGGCGGCGTCCACAAGTGGGTGCTCGAAGGCAACTGGAAGCTCGCGGCCGAGCAGTTCGCGACCGACTGGTACCACGTCAACATGAGCCACGCGTCGGCGCTGATGGCGCTCTCGCCGACCGGCAAGGGCCCGCGCGAGGAGATCGTCCACCGATCCGGACGCCAGTACGCCGACCCGAACGGCCACGGCGCGGGCTTCCCCGTGCACCCGAAGAACCGGTTCGACGCCCAGCCCGTACACCAGTGGTTCGACTACGCCGCGGCCCGCGAGCGCCTCGGTGAGGCCCAGGTGGAGGGGCCGCTCACCAACGGCCACGCGACAGTGTTCCCGAACTTCTCCTACCTGCCGGTCAACGGCTCGATCCGGATCTGGCACCCGAAGGGCCCGGACCGGATGGAGGTGTGGGCCTGGACGCTGGTCGACAGGTCCATGCCCGATGAGGTCAAGGAAGCGCAGCGGCTCTACAACCTGCGGACATTCGGACCGAGCGGCATCTTCGAGCAGGACGACGGCGAGAACTGGAGCGAGGTCCAGGCCATCTCACGCGGCTTCGTCACCAACCGCACACCGCTGAACTATCAGATGGGCCTGGGATCCGAGCGGGACGACGGCCGCTACCCCGGCACGACCAGCGAGCTCTACAGCGACGCCGCCGGCCGTGCGTTCTACCGCCGCTGGCAGTCGCTGATGAACACGTCCGCGTGGCACGAGGAGAACACATGATCCGGGTCGCTGCCCTCGACGACATCCCGGAAGGTGAGGGCATCGCGGTCGACAAGAGCATCACCGGCACCGAGGACAACATCGCGCTGCTGCGCGACGAGGACGGTTCGGTGTGGGCGCTCAACGACACCTGCACCCACGAGACGGCGTCCCTGGCCGAGGGCTGGGTCGAGAACGGGCACGTCGAGTGCCCGTTGCACTCGAGCAAGTTCTGCCTGCGCAACGGCGCGGTCGACGGGCTGCCCGCCACTCGCAGCACCGTCGCCCACCGGGTCGAGGTGCGAGACGGCGAGGTGTACCTGTTCCCGGGCGAGGCGCCCGCATGAATCGGGTCGTCATCGTGGGCGGCGGAATCGCCGGTGTCAGTACGGCCGCGGCCCTGCGGGCCGGCGGCTACGAGGGCGCGCTGACGCTGGTGGACGCCGGGGAGTTCCCGTACGACCGGCCGCCGCTGAGCAAGGAGTACCTGGCCGGCAAGGCTGACCTCCGGCAGATCGCGCTGCAGCCACCGGAGTGGTACTCCGCGCAGGCGGTTGAGCTCCTGCCGCGTACCTGGGTCACGGCACTGCGGCCCGAACGTGTCGAGTTGCGTCAGGGGCCCGCGCTTGCCGCAGATCGGGTCGTGCTGGCCACCGGAGGACTGGCCGTCCGACCCCCGATTCCGGGCATCGACGACCTGCGGATCCACACGCTGCGGACCGCCGATGACGCCGACCGCCTGCGCGAGGTGCTCGCCGGTGAGGTGCGGTTGCTGGTCGTCGGGGGCGGGCTCATCGGGGCCGAGGTCGCCTCGACCGCCGCCGGGATGGGCTGCGAGGTCGTGCTGGCCGATCCGGTCGCGGCGCCGCTGGCCGATGCGGTGGGACCGGAAACCGCCGCCTGGCTGCACGCTCAGCACGAGACGTGGGGGATCCGGACGGTCACGACCGGCGTCGTGGCGTTCCGGGCGACCGCGGGTGGTGTGCAGGCCACGCTGGCCGGTGAGGACCGCCCGCGCACGTTCGACGCCGTGCTAATCGGCGTCGGCATGACGCCCGATGCTCGCCTGATGCCGTCTCCCGCGGTACTGACCGTGGGAGACGCCGCGGGCGCCGGGCACTGGGAAGCCGCCCAACGGGACGGGCAGCGCGCGGCCGCGACGCTGCTCGGCCACCCGGCGGCGGAACCGTCCGCACCCTGGTTCTGGAGCGACCGGCACGGCCGGCACGTCGAGGTCGTCGGACGGATGGCTGACGCCGACCGGACCGTGATCCGCGGATCCCACGGCGACGCGCCGTTCGCCGTGTTCGGTCTGCGCGGCCGGTACGTCGTCGGCGCGGTCGCGGTGGACGACAGCACCGCGGTGCGCACCGCTCGCCGGCTCATCGACCGCGACGTCGCGGTGGACGCCGAGTGCCTCGCCGACCCGTCGACGAACCTCCGTGGCTTGCTGAAGGGGCCGAAATGACGATCACGGCCGACCGGGACACGCACTTCGAGGTCGAGCAGTTCTACTACCGGGAAGCCGAACTGCTCGACGAGGGCCGCTACACCGACTGGCTGGACCTGCTGGCTGATGACCTCGTGTACTGGATGCCGACCCGCACCAACCGGCTGCGCCGCCAGCAGGCGCTCTCGATCGCGGCGCGGGGTGAGGCCGCGTTCTACGACGAGACCAAGGAGAGCCTGGCCTGGCGGATCCGCCGGTTCGACTCTGGCATGGCCTGGGCGGAGGACCCGCCGTCGCGGACCCGGCATCTGATCACCAACGTCCGGGTGGCGCACGCCGAGAATCCCGCGGAATTCGTGGTGCGGTCCAACTTCCTCGTCTACCGCAACCGTCTGGAACGCGAGGAGAACGTGTTCGCCGGCGAACGCACCGACGTGCTCCGGCTGTTCGAGGGCGCGCTGCGGGTGGCGAGCCGCACGATCCTGCTCGACCAGAACGTCTTGCTGGCCAAGAACATCAGCACCTTCTTCTAGGAACACTCGCGCTGCTAAGGACTTTCGTGAAGAACGATCAGATTCAGACGTCGCTCGGCGAGATCGCCGTTGCCGAGGCCGGCGAGGGACCGGTGCTGGTCATGCTGCACGGCGGCGGCCCCGGCGCGTCCGGCGTCAGCAACTACCACCAGAACCTGCCCGCTCTGACCGAGCATTTCCGGGTGGTCCTGCCGGACCAGCCCGGCTTCGGCGGCAGCTACCGCCCTACCGAGGACGACCTGCAGGCGCGCTCGATCACCGAGATCACCGTCGACGCGCTGCTGCAAGCGCTGGACGCGAAGGGGATCGACCGTTTCCACCTGCTCGGCAACAGCCTCGGCGGCGCCGCCGCGATCGCGCTCGCGCAGACGCATCCGGACCGGGTGGACAAGCTCGTCCTGATGGCGCCCGGCGGCGGCTGGCTGCCCTTCGGGCCTACGCCGACCGAGGGCCAGAAGGAGATGTTCCGCTATTACAACAGCGGCGGGCCGACCGAGAAGAAGATGGCCGCGTTCATCCGGACGATGGTTTACGACCACAAGCAGTTCGGTGAGGACGTCGTCTGGTCGCGCTACGAAGCGTCGTTGGACGACAGCCACATCGCCTTCTACCACCGCTACAACGCGGCCTTCGGCCGGCGGGGCGGGATGGATCCGCTCTGGCGGGACCTGCACCTGATCAAGGCGCCGACGCTGCTGCTCTGGGGCCGGGACGACCGTACGATCACGCTCGACGGCGCGCAGATCATGCTGAAGCAGATCCGCGACGTGCAGTTGCACGTCTTCGGCCGCTGCGGCCACTGGGTGCAGCTCGAGCGGGCGCGGGAGTTCGAGCGACTGGTCATCGGCTTCCTCGGGGAGGCGTCGTGAGCGGCTGGCTCGAGGGCGACGTCGCGCTGATCACCGGTGGTGGCACCGGGATCGGGGCCGCGGTCGCCGAGCGGTTCGTCGCCGAGGGTGCGTCCGTGGTGATCTTCGGGCGCGGCGCCGACCGGCTGACCGCGACTCGGGACGCCTCGATCGATCCGAAGCGGGTGCACACCGTCGTCGGTGACGTCCGGTCCAGCGACGATCTCCAACGGGCCGTGGCCGAGGCGGTCGACCGGTTCGGCAAGCTCGACACGCTGGTCGCCAACGCGGGTGTGTGGGACTACCAGCGCCAGCTGACCCGTCTCTCGGCCGAGCAGCTGGACGCCGGGTTCGACGAGGTGTTCGGCATCAACGTCAAGGGCTACCTGCTCGCCGCGTCGGCCGCCTGGCCCGAGCTCGTGAAGACCCGCGGCAGCATCGTGATGACGCTGTCCAATGCCTCGTTCTACGTCAACGGCGGCGGCCCGCTCTACACCGCGAGCAAGCATGCGTGCCTCGGGTTGATGCGGGAACTGGCCTACGAGCTCGCCCCGAAGGTGCGGGTCAACGGGGTGGCGTGCGGCGGCATGCGGACCGACCTGCGCGGCCCGAAGGCGCTGGCGCTCGAGGACCGGTCGCTCGCCGTGTCGTTCGACCGCCGGGCCGCCGACGCTCCGCCGCCGCCGATTCCGCTGCACGACTCCAGCGTCGACCCGGCCGACTTCACCGGCCCCTACGTGCTGCTCGCCGCGCGCGGCCAGAGCGGCGTCATCACCGGCCAAGCCGTCCAGGCCGACGGCGGCATCGGCGTACGTGGTTTCGCGTCCGCCGCCGGCGGCGACCACCTCTGAGGGGACCTCGATGTATCTCGTGCCCTTCGCGCCTCGCCGGAAGTACGTCGACTCGTGACCGCGAGCCTTCCCGACCTGCCGGGGACCGCGCTCGAGCGGTGCGCCGCCGGGCGGCTGCGCGACGCCTACCCGGTCGGTGAACACGACGTCGAGGTCCGCGTCCTCGACGAGTCGCTGGAACCGGACCGGCTGACAGCTCTGCTCACGGCCGTCGTCGAAGCCGTCCAGGCCGCCGATCCGGCCTGCCGGAAGGTCGTCTTCGCCGCCGCCGAGGGCGATCTCGGCCGCGTCGCGTCCGCCGAGCAGGCCGGGTTCCGGTACGTCGTCGACGTCGACCTGCCTGGCACCTCGCTCAGCCTGCTCGTCGCCGAACCGGCGTGGGTCACGCGGATCGACGACGACACCGACGCGATCACGGCCCGATCACCGAACCCGTAGAAAGGAGACGGCCGTGACACTGCGTTGCGCGGTCGTCGGATCCGGCAACATCGGTTCCGACCTGCTGATCAAGATGACGCGCTCGGAGACGCTCGAACCGCGGCTCCTCGTCGGCATCGACCCCTCCTCCGACGGCCTGCGCCGCGCCCGCGACATGGGCATCGAGGCGACCGCGAACGGCGTGGACGAGCTGATCGCCCGCGCGTCCGAGTTCGACGTCGTCTTCGAGGCCACCTCGGCAGCCGCGCACGCGGCGAACGCTCCGCGCTACCGTGCAGCCGGGCTGACCGCGCTCGACCTCACCCCGGCGGCCGTCGGACCGTACGTCGTTCCCGCGGTCAACCTCGACGAGGTCCGGGCGGAACCCAACCTCAACCTGGTGACCTGCGGGGGACAGGCGACCGTCCCGATCGTCGCGGCGATCAGCCGGGTCGCGCCGGTGCGTTACGCGGAGATCGTCGCAGCCATCTCCAGCCGGGCCGCAGGGCCGGGCACGCGGGCCAACATCGACGAGTTCACCGAGACGACGTCGGACGCGCTGGTGCGGGTCGGCGGCGCCGCGCGCGGCAAGGCGATCATCATCCTCAACCCGGCCAAGCCGCCGATGATCATGCGGAACACGGTGTTTGCCGCGGTCGACGCGTCGGCCGATCCCGATGCGGTGCGCGCATCGATCGAGGAGATGGTCGAGGTCGTCCGCTCCTACGTACCGGGTTACCGGTTGACCGCGCCGGTGCAGCTCGACCGGGGCGCCGGCCCGGGTGGCACCACCAAGGTGAGCGCATTGATCCAGGTCGTTGAGGCCGGCGACTATCTGCCGGAGTACGCCGGCAACCTCGACATCATCACCGCCGCCGCGATCGCCACCGCCGACCGGCTTGCCCCGCAGCTCGCCGCTGCCCGCTGAGAGGACTCTGCCGTGGAAACCCCTGTCATCGGCGGCCCGCGCTCCACCGACCCGCTCGCCGGGAGGCGTATCGAAATCTGTGACACGACCTTGCGCGATGGGGCGCATTCGATGTCGCACCAGTTCACGGTCGAGAACGTCGAGGAGATCACCGCCGGCCTCGACGCCGCCGGGATTGACGTCATCGAAGTCACCCACGGCGACGGGCTCGGCGGGTCATCGTTCAACTACGGCTTCGGCCGCTGCGACGACATCGACCTGCTCGGCGCCGCTCGGAAGCAGATCACCCGGGCCAAGCTCGCGGCGCTGTTGCTGCCCGGTATCGGCACCATTCACCAACTGCGGCAGGCCGCCGACGCCGGGATCGACGTCGTCCGGATCGCGACCCACTGCACCGAGGCGGACATAGCGATCCAGCACCTCAAGGCAGCGAAGGAACTCGGCCTCGAGACCGTCGGCTTCCTCATGCTCTCCCACATGACCAGCCCGGAAGGGCTCGGCGAGCAGGCAACGATCATGGCTGAGGCCGGCGCCGACACCGTGTATGTCGTTGACTCCGCGGGCGCGCTGTTGCCGCACCAGGTAACCGAGCGCACCGCCGCCCTGCGCGCCGCTCTCGGGCCGGGCATCCGCCTGGGGATGCACGCGCACAACAACCTCGGGTGCGGGGTCGCCAATGCGCTTGCGGCGGCGGAGGCTGGTGCGGCGATCCTCGACGGGTCGGCGCACGGGCTCGGCGCGGGAGCGGGCAACGCGGCGACCGAGGTGCTGGTGGCCGCCCTCGACCGGGCTGGCGCGGAGACCGGTGTCGACACGCTGGGACTGCTGGACGTCGCCGAGGACGTGGTGGCCCGGATCTGTGCGGGCAAGCTGCCCAGCCTCGACCGGGGCAGTGTGCTGCTCGGCTACGCCGGCATCTACAGCTCGTTCCTGCTGCACACCCGCCGGGCGGCCGAGCGCTACGGCGTTGCGGAAGCCGATATTTTCCTCGAACTCGGTCGCCGGCGGGTGGTCGGAGGGCAGGAAGACGTGATCATTGACGTCGCCATCGAACTAGCCGCTGGACGAACCGTCACCCAAAAGTGACGATGGGCGGGTGGCGACGGAGATGAACGACCTGCTGGCTCGCAACATCCGGCGGTTCCGGGAGGAACTGCAGATCTCCATGGGTGAGCTGGCCCGGCGGTCCGGTTTGTCGAAGCAGACGCTGTCGAAGATCGAGCAGGGGATCGGGAACCCGACGATCGACTCGATCAGTTCGATTGCCGACGCGATGCACATCCCGGTCCGCCGGCTGGTCACCGAGTGGGGAAATCCGCTGTTCGTTCAGCGTGGCGCGGCGGCAGCGTGGGACGAGGACGGCGCCGCCTGGGCTCTGCGCCGGATGGACGAGGTCTACGGGTCCGGGTACGTGCGGACGCTGATCGTTCGGCTACGGCGCGCCGGCCAGCAGCGGCAGTCGTTCACTGGTGGGACGCCGGGCACGCTGCATCACGTCTACGTGATCATGGGTCAGGTGCGGGTGGGGCCGGTCAAGGATCTCGTGACGCTCGGCGAAGGGGATTTCGCGCGCTTTCCGGGCGATGCAGAACATCGCATCGTGTGTCTGAGTACCGAGGCGACACTGCACGTCGTGACGACTGTCCCGCAGGTCCCGCAGTTCGCGACCGGCAACTGACCGGAGGGTCGTCACTTTTAATTGACTTTACGTCACTCTTGACGCACAGATCCGGTCCGATGATGCTGGTCACACGGCTGAAGACGGGACTTCGCCGCGGTGAACAAGGGTGTGATCGACGATGACCGTGATGGTGGAGCAGGGCCGTGACGACCGAGCCGCCGTGGACAAGGCCATCGATCTTCTCTCCTCGTTCGGCGGTCACACGAAGGCCGGGCTGGGGGTCAGTGAGCTTGCGCGTCGTTCGTCTATGAGCAAGTCGACCGCGTTCCGGCTCCTGGGCGTGCTCGAACGCAACGGCGTGGTCGAACGCGTCGGGAGCAACTACCGGCTCGGAGCGCGGCTGCACTCGTTGGGCATCCAGGTGTACACACCCGAAGGCGAACGGCTCCGGGACCTGCTCACACCGTTCCTCGCCGATCTGTACGAGCTGACCCACGAGACCGTCCACCTGGCGATGCTGGACGGGCCCGATGTCGTCTACCTCGCCAAGTTGTTCGGGCATCGCCCGGTGCCGTCGCCGTCGAAGGTCGGCGGCCGGGTGCCGGCGCACCGCACCGCGGTCGGCAAGGCCCTGCTCGCGTTCGACCCTGCGGCCACCGACCTGATCGCGAGTATGCCGCTGACCGGCCTGACGCCCTTCACCCTCACCGACCACGGTGCGCTGCTCAAGGAGTTGGCGGCCGTGCGGCAGGACGGCATCGCGTTCGACCGGCAGGAGGCGCGAATCGGGCTCACCTGCGTCGCCGCGCCGGTGTTCGGCCCCAGCGGCGTCCCCATCGCCGGTCTCTCGGTCTCGGGCGCGACCGGCCGCTTCGTCCCGGCCGAGCATGCGGTCGCGCTCCGCCGGGTCAGCCTGGCCGCGTCGCAGCGAGTCCGGCGGGCGCGATGAGCGTCCGCCGCTGCGGTCATCGGTCGGCGACCAGCCGTCGGACTGCGGCCTTGTCCAGCTTGGCCGCCTCGCCGGAGCCGGCCGATTTCCGGCTGGCCCTGTAGCGGCTCGGGCTCCTGGCGTGGGCGACCGTCGCGTTCGACGACATCCCCGCACGGCGCGGACGGTCGGGCTGCGCTTGCGGGTACTCATCGAACGTCGACACAAGACGCGTCGCCGTGGTGGCCACGAGTTCCGCTGCGTGTCCTGGCGTCGTGCTCGAACATCGGGATCACGTCGCACGATCAATTCTTCGGCGGCCTGCATGGCTTTGCCGATTCTCTGCGGAGCGTGTACGACGCAGGTGGTGGTGGCTCGTGGGCCGGACGCAGACGCGTGACGAGGGGCGGTTTCTGGGTGGTCGGCCGCCGTACGGCTATCGGCTGGTGGATGCCGGTCCGCATCCGAATCCGATGCATGCGATGTGGGGTCGTCGGTTGCAGCGGTTGGACCCGGATCCGGTGACATCGCCGATCGTCCGGTGGATCTTTGCGGAGCGGCTGGCAGGCCGGAGCGTGGCCGGGATCGCTGCGGCGTTGAACGAGCGTGCGCTGCCGTGTCTATCGCAGGCGGACAGCGCCCGAAATCGGCATCGGGCGAAGGTCGGTTGGGCGACCACGACGGTGCGGTCGATTCTGGGCAACGCGAGGTACACCGGGCGGCAGGTGTGGAACCGTCAGCCGGCCCGGTACTCGCCGCCGCATCTGCCGGGCCCGTTCCGGACGCAGTGCTGGGTGCGGCCGGATCAGTGGGTGGTGTCGGTGAAGGTGGCGCATCCGGCGTTGGTGTCCGAGGCCGACTTCGTCGCTGTGCAGCAGCTCGCCGCCGGGTCGTCAGCCGGTCGGGGTGTCGCCCATTGTTATCAGCTGGCGGGCTGGCTGCGGTGCGGACGCTGCGGGCGCGCGTTCGAGTCGTGCTGGTCGCATGGGCGGCCTGCCTATCGCTGTCGTCATGGGCAGACGAGTGCACAACCGAGACGCGGCCGGACGAGCAACCTCTACGTCCGTGAAGATCGAATCGTCGCGATCCTGCAGGGCCTGATTCCCGATTGTCGCGAGGATCGTTCTGGACGACGGCTCGCCGAGCACCTGAGTCGACACGAACTCGTCTTGCTCTGCACCGAGACGGTGTGCACGCTCGAACGAGCGTGACCCATTTGCGCAGGATGTCTGCGCGTGGGGGTTTGTGTCGAAGGGATGTGAACCCCCACCCATAGCACCCCTGCATGAAACAGGGACGCATGCGTTCTAACCTATCGACGGACAGCCGTTCCTTCAAGCGTTCCACGGTGATCGTGGCGCCGCTTACCGTGGGCTCGTGACCTGCGGTGATCATGCGGCGGGGGGGGGGGGGGGGGGGGGGGGGGGGGGGGGGGGGGGGGGGGGGGCGCCCGGGGGGGGCCCCCCCCCCCCCCCCCCGCGAGGGTCAGTCCTCGGACTTGCCGGACTGCAGGCCCGACGCGATCAGGTCC
>NZ_JBICTV010000044.1:0-56147 GCF_043197855.1 Dactylosporangium sp. NPDC048998 | reverse complement strand
GCTGCCGCGCCCCCGGGGGCGGGGCGCCGCCGCGGCGGCCCCCGGGGACACGGGCGGGGGGTTTTAAACCGCCCCCATTAACCGCTAACACGGGGGGGGGGGGGGGCGTTCCCGCCCCCGCCCCTCGTTGTTGCTGCTTCGGTACTAGTGGTGCACCGGGTAGAGCGGCTCGCGCGCGACGGTGCCCGCGCTCAGCGACTTCGCCGACAGCGAGAACGCGGTCGGGTCCGGCTGCGGCAGGGCGTCGCAGTTCTTGTCGGGCCGGTCGCCCGACTTGCGCTGCGGCAGCTTGCCGGTGGCGAGGTAGTCCGCGATCGTGTCGTCGATGCACGCGTTGCCGTTGAGCGAGTTCGCGTGCGTGGTCTGGCCGACCTCGGCGAGCAGGCTGCCGTTCGGGAAGAGCCGGCGGGCCTCCAGGCTGCCCTCGAACGGCGTGGCCGCGTCGAGGGTGGTCCCGACGAACAGGACGCTCTTGACCTTCGAGCCGTCGATCTTGACCGGCTTCTGGGCCTTGCCGGGCCAGTAGAGGCACGGCGCGTTGAACCACACGTTGTCCCAGGTCAGGAACGGCGCCTGGAGGAACACCCGCCAGTTGTCGCGCTGCCACTGGTTGTAGCTCTGCGGCCACTGCACGTCGGTGCACTGCACCGCGTTGTAGACCGCGAAGCCGTTGTCGTCGCCGGGGCCGACCCAGTCCTCGTAAGCGGCCACGATCGTGTCGGTGTCGCGGTCGTTGGCCCAGGCCGCGAAGGCGTCCGCCAGCTCGAGCCACGTCGACTGGTAGTAGCCGGCGTACAGGAAGATGTCGGTCCACTCGTCCGGGCCGACCACGCCGCCGGCGGGCTTGATGCGCAGCTGGTTCAGCTCGCTGTACCAGCGCGCCTCGACCTGCTTCGCGGTGGTCCCGAGGTGGTAGACGCTGTCGTACTTGGCCAGCCAGCCGAACCAGATCTTCTCGTTGCGCTCGAAGGCCACGTCCTGGTCGAGGTTCGCCTGGTACCACACGTTGCGCACGTCGACGTTGCCGTCGAGCACCATGCGGCGCACCTTGTCCGGGTGCAGGGTGCCGTAGACCTGGCCGAGGTAGGTGCCGTACGAGAAGCCGTAGTAGTTGATCTGGTTCGCGCCCAGCGCCTTGCGGATCGACTCCATGTCATTGACCGAGTCGACCGTGGTCATGTGGTCGAGCAGCGCGCCGCCGGCCTTGCCGCAGTCCTTGGCGTACTTCTTGGACCGGTTCAGCCAGGTGGTCTCGATGCTCTTGGTGAACGGGATGTACTCGGGCCGCGGGCCGTTGAAGTAGTCGTCGTCGCAGTGCAACGCCGGCACGCTGGAGCCGACGCCGCGCGGGTCGAAGCCGATCCAGTCGTAGGCGGCGCCCGCGCCGTTGGGCACGTACTCGCCCAGGACGGACAGCGTCAGCCCGGACCCGCCGGGGCCGCCCGGGTTGACCAGCATGACGCCCTGGTAGTCCTTGTCGGCGACCTTGTGCTTGATCCGCGAGACCGCGATCTGGATCTTCTGCCCGTTGGGCTTGCTGTAATCCAGTGGGACGGTGAGCAGGCCGCACTCGGCGCCGCGGCGCTGCAAGCCGGCGCTCGCGCACTTGCCCCACGGGATCGAGGCGGCACTGTTGCCGTCGCCCCCGGGCGCGGCGAGAGCGCTCGAGGCCGGCGCGACGGCCGCGAGCGTGGCCGCAGCGGTGAAGAGAACCAGCCCCTTCACGGTTCTGTTTTCCAAGACAACCCTCCCAAATTTGCCCAAATTGGAATGTCTGGGCAAGTGATTCGGGTCAAACAATGTCACGCCGATGCTTTCGGTCTGGGGTGCCGCGCGGAAGCCGTAACACCCTTTCCATCACCCGAGAAAAACCGTGTCGCGCGTCGAATCGACTCCGGTACAACGGTGTGATGCTGCGTAAGTACCCCCGGACGCCCCATCTGCAGGGTTCGCGCCTGCAGCCGGGGGACCACGACCTGGCGCAGGTCCCCTTCGCCGAACTGGCCGGCCGCCCCCTGGTCGTGGAGGAGAAGCTCGACGGGGCCAACGCCGCCATCAGCTTCGATACCGATGGCGGGCTGCTGCTGCAGTCGCGCGGCCATTACCTGACCGGCGGCCCGCGCGAGAAACAGTTCGCCCTGTTCAAGGCGTGGGCGGCCGGAGTGCGCTATCAGCTGTGGCCGGTGCTGCGGGACCGATTCATCCTCTACGGCGAATGGCTCTATGCCAAGCACACCGTCTTCTACGACGCGCTGCCGCATCACTTCTGCGAGTTCGACGTGTACGACCGCCGATCCGAGGTGTTTCTGTCCACGCCGCACCGCCGCGAGCTGCTGGCCGGCCTGGGCGTCGCGTCCGTGCCGGTGCTGCACGAGGGGTCCTTCGCCGACCTCGCCGCGCTCACCAAGCTGGTCGGCCCGTCGACCTGCCGTACCGGCGGCTGGCGGGAGGCCCTGCGGGAGGCGGCGGTCGCCGGCGGCGCCGACCCCGACCAGGTCGTGCGCGAGACCGACATGTCCGACGACATGGAGGGCCTGTACCTCAAGCTCGAGGACGACGACGCGGTGCTCGGCCGCTACAAGTGGGTCCGGCCCAGCTTCCACACGGCGATCCTCGACTCCGGCAGCCACTGGCAGGACCGCCCGATCGTGGCCAACCGGGCGCGGGCGTGAACGCGTTCGAGCGGCTCTGCCCGGCGCCACCGTCCTGGGCCGTGCGCTGGGACGAGCTGCGTGACCTCCGTCCGGAGGCGGACGCGCACGCCCGCCGGACCGTGGAGGCCCTCGCCGGGCTGGACCGGTGGCGGGGCCGCCCGCCGGCCGAGCGGGCGCGGCTGTTCGCCGCCGCCCTGCTCGTGGACGGCGGTGACCCGGATTCGGCCCGCCGCGGCGAGCTCGCCGCCCGGCGGCGGCTGTGGGAGATGGGCGTGCCGATCGCCTGGCGCGAGCACGTGTGCGCGCTCGTGCGCCACCGGAGGCTGCCGTTCGGCGCGCTGGAGCACCCCGACCTCGACCGCGTCGCGTTCCGGGTCAGCCTGCTGGCCCGCAACGACGACCTCGCGCTGCTGGCGACCGCCGACGTGCTCGCGCGGGGCGGCCCCGGCGCCCGGGCGCTGCTCGACGAGGTCGCGCTCTTCATGGAGTACACCCGGGAAATCGGCTGCCTCGACGGACCGCGCGCCTTCGCCTCGGACCATGCGCGGTTCGAATATTTCCGCACCCCGGGCCGTGTGGGTCGAGACCCCGGCTACGCGGCGTTCGACGACACGCGCTTCACGGTGACCGTGATGTCCGGGCTGCCGGGCTCGGGCAAGGACCACTGGATCGCGGCCAACCGGCCCGGGCTGCCGGTGGTCGGCCTCGACGACCTGCGCGACGAGCTCGGCGTGCGGCCGACGGGCGACCAGGGCCCGGTGATCGCGGCGGCGTACGCGCGCGCCCGCGAGCACCTGCGCGCGGCCACGCCGTACGTCTGGAACGCGACGAACGTGACCCGGGCGCTGCGCTCGCGGTGCATCGGGCTGGCCGCCGGCTACGGCGCGCGGGTCGAGGTGGTGAGCGTGGAGGCGCCGCCGGACGTGGTGCACCGGCGCAACCGGGCGCGCCCCCGCCGGGTGCCGGCCACGGTGATCGACCGGCTGGCCGGGCGCTGGGAGCTGCCCGACCCGACCGAGGCGCACGAGGTGCGCTGGGTGCTCAACGAGTAGTCGTGCGCTGCCGCTGCATCGCCAGGGCCTGCAGCGGAGCGGACAAGTTGTGCGACGGGGGCAATCAGGAAAAATCGGCGCACGCCCCGGCCGGTGGCCCGGGTGGTGCCGCGGCCGGCTCAGGCGGCGACGGAGCCGATCACGGCGCCGGGGCGGCGCAGCGAACGCATCGCGCGCACCGTCTTGGCGCCGCCTGCCGGATAGGTCGCGCGGACCTGGGCCAGCGCCCACGCCATGCGGGCGACCGCGGTCTCCGGGTGGTCCCCGAACTCGCTCGCGACCCGCGCGGCGCAGCCCTGGACGCCGATCCGCCGCAGGGTCGCGGCGACCGCCGTGCGGATCTCACCGCCGACCGGCGACTGTGACGACTGCAGGTCCGACGCGAATAGCGCCTCGGCCCGAACGGCCTCGAACGTGGTAGCCATCTCGCACCTCCTGTGCGCTCTGTTCCCTACTGACAATCACGCTAGAAGCGTCCGTGGAGTTCGGGCTCACGGTTTCATGCCACGGTCGTGTGGTAGTCACCCAGCGTTGACCGTGGGGCGGGGTGCAGTCCCCGGCGGGCTGTGACAGGGTTGGGGCCGTGTCGCTGATCCCCAACACGCCGGGCAGCGCGCCCTTGCCGCTGCACCGCGCGGCCCGCATCGAGGACGCGATCCACAACGTCCTCGAGCGGCGGCTGCGCCGGCGCGGGTGGAAGGTCGCGGTCACCGCCTACACCGGGTACGGCGCCTGCGCCACCGCCGAGCGCCCCGGGTGGGTCCGGGTGCTCGGCCGCGTGCTGCTGGCCCGGATCGACCCCAAGCCGGCCAAGCGGCTCAAGAAGCTGCGCGGCTGGCGCTCGTTCACCGCGGTGTCGGTCAGCGACGCCCTGGTGCGCATCGAGGCCGGTGGGCGGACCTGCGAGGTGCGCTGCGACCGCGGCGGGTTCATCGACGTGGTCGTGGAGGCCGACCTCGCGCCCGGCTGGGCGTCCGTCACGCTGCAGAGCGAGAACAGCGCCGCCGTCGAGGCGCCGATCCGGATCATCGACCCCGGCACCACCCGCTTCGGCATCGTCTCCGACGTCGACGACACGGTCATGGTCACCACGCTGCCGCGCCCGCTGCTCGCCGCGTGGAACACGTTCGTGCTCGACGAGCACGCCCGCGCCTCGGTGCCGGGCATGGCGGTGCTGTACGAGCGGCTGGTCAACGCCAACCCGGGCGCGCCGGTCTTCTACCTGTCGACAGGCGCCTGGAACGTGGCCGCGACGCTGACCCGGTTTCTCTCCCGGCACCTGTACCCGGCCGGCCCGCTGCTGCTGACCGACTGGGGCCCACAGCCGGACCGGTTCTTCCGCAGCGGCCAGGCGCACAAGCGCGCGTCGCTGGCCCGCCTCGCCGAGGAGTTCCCGGACATCCGCTGGTTGCTGGTCGGCGACGACGGGCAGCACGACCCGGAGATCTACGCCGAGTTCGCCGCCGAGCACCCCGACAGCGTGGCCGCGGTGGCGATCCGGCACCTCTCGCCGACCCAGGCGGTGCTGGCCGGCGCGTTCCCGGGGGTGGCCGGTAGTTCTAAGCGCTTCCCGCTGAATGACCGCCCCTGGCTGGGCGCCCCCGACGGCGCCGGCCTGTGGCGACTCCTGCGGGACACCGAGATCCTCTGAGCCGCGCCGGGCCGAACCCCTAGCTCCGGCGGCCGGCGGTGGAACTCATCGGCGCGCCGACCTGGTCGATGAGCTCGCCCAGCACCCGCTCGGCCGCGTCGTGCGGCAGATCCCCCTCGCAGAAACGGCCGGTCGACGGTTCCCCTATCGACCGGCCGCCCGCGAACGTGAGGATTACAGGATAGAGAGGTGCACGTGGTTCGTATGGTCGCTGGAGGGGTCTCCGGCGACGCCCGAGTAGTGGTGCCACCCGACCGCCGGCGTCCAAATCTGTTTGAACCAGATGACGTACATGACCCCGAGGCGGTCGGCGTTCTTCACGAAGTACGTCGCCAGGGTGGTTCCGTAGACGTAGTCGTCGCCGGAGGCCACCCCGCCGAAGCCGGGCTTGGTCTGCACCGAGAAGTCGCAGGCGCGGCCCTTCGGGTGCTCGTACGGCCCGCTCGGGCGGTAGCAGGCCACGAACCGCTTGAAGCCGTCCTTCTGCGCCTGCTGCATGGCGTGCAGCATGCGGGGCGTGATGCAGCCCGTGGTCGTGGGGTCTTTGACGCTGCACGACTCCTTGGGCAGCGACCCGTTGGCGTTGCGCGGCACCGGGTCGGCGAGCGGCAGGTTGGCGGTGACGAAGCCCCTGCTCGGCCCACCGGCCTGTGCGAGCGCCTTCTCCGCGGCCTTCTTCTGCTGCTCGATGATGCTCTTCTGCTGTTGCTGCGTGGCGATCTCGTCCTCGATCGCCTTCTTCTGCGCGGCCTGGTTCTCCCGCAGCTGTTTGAGCTGGTGCAGCAGGTTGTCGTTGTGGTGCGCGATCTCGTTGATGGAGCTGGCCCGCTCGGCGAAGCTGTCCGGGGTCTTCGCGTCCATCAGGGCGGCGAACGTGGTGAGGGGGCCGGTGCGGTATGCCGCCGCGGCGATCGCGGCCACCTGCTCCTGGATCGTCGCCAGCTCCGCCTCGGTCGCCTGCAGTTGCGCGGTGAGCTCGCCCTGGTGCTTGACCGAGGCGTTGAGCTGATCGTTGGCCTCGGTCCACTTGCGGGTCGTGTCCTCGAGGACGGAGTTGAGGGTCGGGTTGGCACCGGCGCCCTCGTCGCCGGTGTCGCCGCCGGGCTCGGCCGCGGCGGGCGTGGCGGCGAGCCCCCCGAGCACGATTGCCGCCAGCAGTGCGACGAAAGCGCGCCGGTAGGGATGTCGCGATGACATCTGGTTCGTTGTTCCTTCCGTCGGCCGCCGACCGAGTTAGCTGACGGGTTCGGGACGGAACGACCCCTACCATCCTTCCGAGGAAGGTGGATTCACCCCAACATTACGGTGGGTCCCCGGCTCGCCACGGTGCGACGATTAGGCGGCAGCCCCGCCCGGCACCGGGGGCGGTGCCCTCGTGGACGTGACCGTGGGTCACTGTACCCAGGGCGCCGAAATCGCGCACCGCACCGTTTGTGCGGACTTCCCCGCAACCTCGCGCACAGTGGCCGATAGTGACCCAGATCACGGCCGAATGGCCCAGTCCTTGCCCGGCTGTGCCGCGAGGCCGTCGACGAGCGACCGCGCCGGCGATGCAACAGCCGGGGCTCGCCGCCGCGTGCAGTTCGGTGACGGCATGCGCACGGGAGGAGTTCCGCGTGGAGTTCGACGACTACGTACGGCAGCGCGGCGCCGCGCTGGTGCGGCTGGGGCGTCTGCTCACCGGCGACCGGCACCAGGGCGAGGACCTCGCGCAGGATGTGCTCGCCAGGGCGTTCGTGCGCTGGGAACTGATCGCGGCCGACCCGCCGGACCCGTACCTGCGCCGGATGCTCGTCAACGCCGCCATCTCCCGGTGGCGGCTGGCGTCCAGCCGGGAGGTCGCGGTGGCCGAGCCGTACGACACTCCCGGCCCCTGCGACCTGGGCGCGGAGGCCGCCGAGCGCGACGCGACGTGGCGGCTGATCCGCGCCCTGCCGCCGAAACAGCGCGCCGCCGTCGTGCTGCGCTACTACGAGGACCTCGACGACACAGCCATCGCGGAGCTACTCAACTGCAGCCGGGAGACCGTGCGCAGCCAGGTGAAACGCGCCCTGGACTCGCTGCGCGCCCGGCTCGCCGAAGAAGGATCCGACGCCGGCTCGGCCGGCCTGACGCTCAACGGAGGGAAGTCGTGACCGGACTCGACCGGGTGGTCACCGAGACGCTGGCCCGGGTCGCCGACGACGACGTGCACGTCGAGCGGCTACTGGCCGGGGCGAGGGCGGGCGGCATCCGCTACCGCAGGCGCCGCCGCCTGGCGATCGCGGCGGGCGCGGCGTTCTCCGTCGCCGCCGTGGGTACCGCCGTCGCCCTGACCACCGCGCTGCTGCCCACCACGGCGGGCGGCATGCCGGCGGCGCCACCCGCCACGACCGCCGTACCGTCGGCCGCGCCCAGTGCGACGCCTACGACCGCCGCCGCGCTGCCGCAGACGACGGCGCCGCCGCTCCTGCCGCCCGCCGATGGGGCGCCGAGCGCGCTGAGCGACCCCGCCCAGGTCGGCCGCCCGTGGCTGGTGCATCTCAGTATGGACGTCCTGCCGTTTCCCGCGACCGTCGTGCATTACCAGACGTCCACCGACGGCGAGTGGGTGCAGCTCCAGGGCGAGTTGTCCGGCACGCCCAAGACGCTGTCGATGCTGTACGTCCGGCTTTCCCGCGGTACCACGGACTTCGAGCCGCTCACCGGTGAGCAGAAGTCCGTCGTCGTCGACGGCCGCCCCGGCACGTTCGCGTACGATTCCCGGTCCGGCACCGGCACGCTGCGCTGGCGCCTCGCCAACGGCCTCTGGCTGCAGGTGTACGGCCAACTCGACGAGGCCGCGACGCTGGCGGTGGCGAACGGCGTGCGCCTCGACCGCACGTACCGCTGCGCTGTGCCGTTCCGCCTGCCGTCGGTACCCGCCGGCACCAGGGCGGCCGCGTGCGGCACGACGTTCTTCGGGTCGGAGCGCAGTACCGTGATGGCCATCGCGATCGGCGACTCGTACGTCTCGTTCACCACGGAGCTCCGCAACGGCTCAGCCGCCGGGGCGGCCAACGAGACGCTCGGCGGCCGCCGGGCCCAGGTCCTCGAGCACCCCGGCGACGGCGGCCACCCGATCCTGGAGATCCACATGGGGATGGGCGGTGGCGTGACGCTGTCGATGGTCGCCGCCGGCTCCTACAACCGATCGGTCGTACGTGAACTCGCCGCGACCCTGCAGTGGCTGGGCGGCGACGACCCGGCAGCGTGGCCGGAGAACCCCCTGCCGAATCCGTGACACCGGTCCTCGCGCCCGCCGAGCCGGCCAGCGGGCCGGCTACAGGCGGGTCGCGGCCTGGACCAGTCCGGCGAGGGCCCTGGAACGGCTGTGCGGCGGCGGTCGGCGGCGTCGACCGCGTCGAGGGCGGCCCGGCCCTCGCGCAGCAGCACCGACTCGGCCTCGGTCAGCCTGACGGTGCGGCTGGTGCGTTCGAGCAGCGTCCTTAGCTTCCGCTGCCGTACGGACGTGTGAGGATCTCGAGGAAGTGCCCGCTGGGATCCTGCCAGTACACGCCTCGACCGCCGTCACGGGTGTTGATCTCGCCCGGCCAGCGCCGAGACGGATCGGCCCAGTAGGACAGGCCGCGAGCACGGATCCGATCGAAGATCACGTCGAATTCGGTCTCGCTGACCAGGAATGCGTAGTGCTGCGGGTGGACCGGCCCGTGGTCGTCGGCGAAGTCGAGGGAGACGTCGTTGTCGACCTGTACGGTCAGGAACGGCCCGAAGGGTGTCGGCTTGTCGAGGCCCAGGATCTCGGCGAAGAATTCCGCCGACTCCTGCTTGTCCCGGACCGACACGATGGTGTGGTTCAGTTGGATGGCCATACCCCCATAGTCCGCCGCTGCCAGCGGACGGACCACTGGTACGCAAGGTGAAGTCGCTGGCCACCGGTCCCACAGCGAGATGGCCAATGCGAAACTGTCGGCCCGGTCACTCGTGGTGCGGTTTCCTCGCCCTTCCGCTTGTTGGTGCACATACTGTTTGTGCACCAACCTTTTGGTGTGGCGGAGCGCAGGCGACCCGCCGTCGAGCGAACTACCGCATCAACCTGCATAGGAGACGAGTTGAGCATCAGGCTTGGCGACGAAGCGCCGAACTTCACCGCGGAGACCACCGAAGGGCAGATCGACTTTCACGACTGGAAATCGGGCACATGGGCGGTCCTGTTCAGCCACCCCGCCGATTTCACCCCGGTCTGCACCACCGAGCTCGGACGTACCGCCGCGCTCAAAGGTGAGTTCGCGAAGCGCAACGTGAAGGCGATCGCCGTCTCGGTCGACCCCGTCGAGCACCACCATGACTGGTCGAAGGACATCGCCGAAGTTGGCGGCACCCCCGTGAACTTCCCGATCATCGCTGACCAGGACCGCAAGGTCAGCGAGCTCTACGGCATGATCCACCCGGGCGAAGGTGACACCTCCACCGTCCGTGCCGTATTCGTCATCGACCCGAACAACAAGGTTCGCACGACGCTGACCTACCCGAAGTCCGTGGGCCGCAACTTCACCGAGATCGTGCGCATCATCGACGCGCTGCAACTGACCGACCGCGCGCCAGTCTCGACGCCAGTCGACTGGCAGCCCGGCAACCGGGTCATCGTCGCCCCGACGATGTCGACCGAGGACGCCAAGCAGCGCTTCCAGCAGGTCGAGGAGATCAAGCCGTACCTGCGGTGGGCCGCCGAGCCATCGGCCTGACCCGCACCTGTCCGGCCCGGCGGTCCGCTTCGGTCGCCGGGCCGGACAACGGGCGAGGATCAGTCAGGAATGCGGCGGAAGTAGCCGTTGGACGGGGGCAGGGCCAGCAACACCGCGGCCACGACGGCCGCGACCAGCCCGGCTGCGGCGAGCGACACCGTCGTGTGGACGTACCACGTCGGAATTGCATCGCGGACCCACCGACCATGGGCGCCGGCGAGCTGACGGACGGTCGGCGATGAACCGCTGAGGCCCGGAACCACCCAGCAGAAGCTGAGGACGCAGGCCACCCACGCCACAACTCGCCCCCAGTTGTACGGACGGCCCAGGAGCAGGGCCGGCACTCCATAGATCACGGCCAGGGACACTCCGCTCACGACACCGTCCAACACAAGGGACGTCGCGTCAGAGTCACCTTGGTCCATGGCTTCGGAGCAGCACGCCCTGGCGAACTCGTCGTGTACGAGCAGGCCGAGCAGACAAGAAACGAGCACCGTCACCGCCAGCGTCAACAGCGACAGCCTGGCGGCGGTCACCGTGCCCGGGCGTGGGTCCAACCGCATCCAAACAGCATCCAAACTCACGAACCTCTGCACATCGACCGAGCGGCCGATGTTGACGCCCGTCACTCGTTCCGCGACAAGGGCAGCCGCTGGATGATGTGCGGGGGTCACCGGTTTGCCGCTAACGATCAGCGGGCAGGTGTCGGCCGGGCTGGAAGTGGGGGTCGCCTGGTGGCCGTCGAGGGAACCTGGACGTTGTTGATCGATACGCCGATCGGCGAGCAGGAGGCCATACTCGTGCTGCACCGTGACGGCGACCGGCTGACCGGGTCACTCGACCACCGAACGACCAGCCTGGAGATCACCGACGGGATGATTTCGGGTGACGATGCCGGGTGGAAAGTCGAGAAAACGCTGAACAAGCTGCTGAAGATGAAAGTGACGGTCGCGTTCGCGGTCACCGTTGAGGGCGACAGCATGCGTGGCAAGGCGGATGCCGGGAAGTTCGGCACATTCGACGTGAAGGGCCTACGCGGTTGACTTATCGGGCCTGACTTACCGGGCCTGGCCTTCCAACGCGTTGAAAGGCCAGGCCCGCACTCTAGCCGGACCGGCTACAGGCCGCGGTCAGCCGGCGGACTTCCATGGGCCATTGGGCGTACCGGGCGTTTCGTTGCGGGTCCACCATTGGGCGACGTACGTCTTGCCTTGATACACGACGATGTCCCCGGCGTTGTAGATGCCGGACGGGGTCCAGATCGTCGCGCCGTCCGGCGCGGTCGCCGTCTCCTTCCACGGGCCGTTCGGATCGCCCGGCTGCTGGTTGCGGGTCCACCATTCGGCGACGTATGTCTTGCCCTGGTACTTGACGGCGTCCCCCTTGTTGAAGATCCGTGACGGGGTCCAGATCGTCGCGCCGTCGTCCGCCGTGGCGATCTGCTGCCACGCGCCATTCGGATCGCCCGGCGCCTGGTTGGTTGTCTTCCACAAAGCCGTCCAGAACGAGCCCTGGTAGGTCACCCAGTCGCCGGAGGAGTACGTCGTGGCAGCGCTCCAAGCCGGCACCGCCGGGCCGACCAGGTTGCCCACGCCCCAGCGGGCGGTGGTCTGGTAACCCGTGCCCGTCGGCTCGGCCCACGAATGCACCGCTGTGCGTGCGCCGTTCGTGCCGTCGTTGACCTGGAAGTCAAGGCCCTGGAACGTGCCGATGCCGCCGTGGCCGGCCAGGGTCACCGCCGCCTCGACGATGTATCCGGTGGCGGTCAGCTTCGTCGCGCTGCGCAGGCGGGCCTCCTGAGCGGCCGCGTCGCCCGTGCCGAACGAGTGGACGTTGTTCACGTTGATCCGGATCTGCGCGTCCTCGGCCCGGTAGGACCCGTTCTTCGCGTTACCGGGATCGATGAACAGCTCCACCGAGTCCTGCTCGTACGCGTTCGACGACGAGGCGTCGATGTGCGGGTCGGTCACCACCGCGAGGACGTACAAGGTGTCGTTCTGCCACAGGGTGCGCACGTCCGCGGTCGCGCCGGCGGAATCGCCGGACTGCAGTTTGCCGGTGTGCACGACCTTGGCGTCGGCCCATGCGGCGTCGATGTCGCCGTCGATCGACGGTGCCTGCCGAGCCTGTACGACCTGGAGGTACGAGAGCGGTTCGATGTACGACAGGGTGCCGAGCGCGCCCGGGGAATTCCAGGCGCCCAGGACGTTGCCGCCGGAGAGCACCCGAACATCGAGGCCGCCCGTACCGCCCTGCGTGACGCCCGAGTGCGGCAGATGGACGACCGCCCGCCAACCAGCGCCGTTGCCGCTCACCACACCGGGCACGTCGCCGGTGCCGTCCTTGCGGAACGTCAGCTCCTTTCCGGCGTACGCGAACTGGATCGCGTCGGCCTTGTCGCCGGCCACGGTGACCAGCGCGGTGAGGTGGTCGGCGTTCCAGCGCAGGCCGAAGGAACCGACCCCGTCGCCGATCGGCAGCGGCGGCAGCTGCTGCCACTCGATCGCGTTGAACGCCGACGCGCCGAGGGCGACATCGCCGCCGAAGACGTTCGCCGTGCGCAGGCGCGCCGGCAGGTGAGCCGGGTCGGCGATGCCGTAGTAGGCCGGCTTCGCCTGGAGCTGCCCGTCGAAGAGGAGCGGTGCCTGCGACGAGCGCCAGGAGCGCGCATCGTCGATGCCCCAGACCGTCGCGGAGAACAAGTGGTGCGCCCGGAAGACCTTGAACGCGTCCTGGTAGAAGTAGCCCTGGTCGATGATTTCGGCCTGGGTCACCGGGGTGGCGAGCGTGACGTCGAGCTCGGTCACCGCCTGCACCACCGGCAGATCGGTGAACCGGTCCAGGGCCGCGCCGAGCGAGCTGATGGACGTCGTCTGGCTGAGGTGGAACTGATGGCCCACGCCGTCCACGGGCACGTTACGGGTCTTCAGGCGTTGCACGAGGGCGTGATAACGGTCCTGCTTGCCACCCTGCTCCGAGTTGAAGTCGTTGATGAACAGTTTGATCGGGCGGTCGGCGCCGCTGGCGGCGTGGTCGACGTCGAACGCCTGGTTGGCGAACTGGAAGGCGAGATCGATGTAGCTCTCCCCCAGGATCCGGTACCACTCGCTGCGACGCAGGCCGTCGGCGTTCTCGGCGGTGTCGGCGACCACCTCGTTGACGACGTCGAACGCGACGAGCGGGTTGCCGGCACCGAACTTGCCGTAGTTGGTGGCGAGCCAGTTGGCCACGTTGAAGATGTGGTCATGCAGGCGCTGGGTCAGGATCGCCCGGCCGGTCGCGTCGGCCGGCAGCGGGTTGCCCTGGTCGTCCTGGAAGAACCAGGCCGGCGTCTGCTGGTACCACACCAGCGTGTGCCCGTAGACCCGCAGGTGGTTGTCCCGCGCGAAGTTCATGATGGCGATCGCGTCCGAGCTCGGCCGGAACTTGCGGTCCGCGTCGTACCACGCATCGGGCTTGAAGTGGTTCTCCGGGGTGACCTGGTCGAAGTGCTTGAGCAGCAGCTGCGACGGGTTGCCCGTGGTCTCCCTGCTGTCGATCGCCACGCCGACCGGGAAGTCCACCGTGTCTTTGATCGGCGTGAGGTCCTGGACCACGCTGGGCTGCGTGGTGATCTGGACGTCGTCGATGAGATACGTGTACGGCACGTTCGGGTCGAGGTTCCCGGTGCCGATGTACAGCTGCAGCGTCGTGGGGTCGGTGCCCGCCGGCGCCGAGCCCGGCGCGGTCCAGTCGGCGGTGAGGGTGGTCCAGCCGTCCGCCGTCATCGTGGTGTTGCCGATCCACTCGTACTGCGGCTTCATCACGAAGCGCACGCCCGCTGACCCGGCCGTGCCGGGGGCCAGGCGCGCCTTCATCGACAGCGTGTACGTCTTGCCGGCCTGGAACAGGCCGGTCGGGCTCTGGATGCCGACGTAGTCCGCATTGCGGTTGTTGACGCTGAGCACCTTCCCGCCGTCCGGGCCGGGAATCACGGTGAGCGTGCCGGTGCCGCCGCCGCTCTGTGTCCAGGTGCCGGTGGTTCCGTCCTCGAAGTCGACCTTGCTCACCACGGTCGCCGGCGGGGTGGTCGGCCCCCCGGTGACGGACACGTCGTCGAGCAGGAACGCGGTGGTGGCGCCCTCGGCCTCGACATAGAGGGTGGCGGCGCTCTGACCGGCGGGGAAGGTGTAGCTGCCGCCGATCTTCACCCACGTGCTGGCGGTGGTGGGGGTGCTGTCACCGATCCAGTCGTAGCTGTCGCCGCTGCCATCCGCCGGGGTGCGCTGCACGCTGAAGTGGATCCCCGTGGAGCCGCTGGTACCCGCCGGAAGCTTGACCCAGCCGGTCACCGAGTAGGTGGCGCCGGCGCGGAACAAGTCGGTCGCGCTGGTCGCGGGCCCGTTCCAGTTGGCGGTACGACCGGTCACGGAAAGACTGTGCGAGCCGCCGTGCGCTTCATCCGAGAGCGCCAGGGTCACCGGCCCGCGTGTGCCCCACGGCGTGTACCCGGACTCGAAGTTGCTGGACAGCAACACCGCGTCATCCGCCCTGGCGACGCCTTGGACGAACCCGGCCAAAACGATCGCGGTAGCGATGATCATGACAGGGTGACGCCTGGGAGAACGTTGTCGATAACGTTTTACAAGACCCATGAGAACTCCTGGCACGGCAGGTTGTTGGGGGACGACGCAGGACCAACGCCGGCGCTACCGCGCTGGTACGTGCGACGCGGCGATGCTATCCATGTCAGTCGAACGGCGTCGAGGGCCAGAAATACCTGCATCCGACCCTCGGCACCGCGGAGGAGTTCTCCATGTCGAGATTGCGCGACTGGTCAACGGCGAGTCGGTGCCGGTCGAGAAAGTTTCGCGGCAGGCGGTGAAGGGTCTGCCCGGGCCGGCGCCGCGATAGCGCCGGCCCGGTGAGGTCAGCGGGCGCCCGCTACCGCCACATCGGGATACAGCAGCTCAAGCTCGCCCGACAGGGCAGCCTTGACCTGCCGGGCCCGGTCGCCGGCGAGGACTTCGGGCGCGCGGGCCTGGACACCGTCCAGGGCTGCCGCGGCCACCACCGCGGGGTCGAGCTTGCCGGAAGGGTCGACGTCGTCGGCCATGTCGGTGTCCATGTAGCCGACGTGGAGTGCCGTCACGTCGATGCCGGCGGGTGCCAGCTCCTGCCGGATCACGTTCGTCATCGCCCATTCGGCGGCCTTGGCCGCGCTGTACCCTCCGTAGCTGGGGCGGTGGACCCAGGAGAGTACGGACAGCACGTTGAGGATCGCGCCGCCGCCGTTCTTGGCCAGTATCGGGGCGAACGCGCGGGTCACGGCCAGGGTGCCGTAGAAGTGTGTGTCCATCTCTCGCCTGATGTCCGCGAGGTCACCGTTGATCAGGCCTACGTGGGTACTGATGCCCGCATTATTGATCAACAGCGTGACATCCTGTGTGGCGGACGCGGCCGCGGCCACGGAAGCGGAATCCGTGATGTCCAGCCGCACCGGTATCACGCCCGGTAGGTCGACGATCGAGGGGTTGCGGGCCGCGGCGTACACCTTTGCGGCTCCACGGTCGAGCAGTTGCGCGGCGAGGTGCCGTCCGAAGCCGCGGTTGGCACCGGTCACGAACGCGTTCGAGTTCTTGATGTCCATGGCGTCTTCCTCCTCGCGTCGGCTTGGAAGAGCGAACCCAGCATGCTGGGTGGCACACTGCTGCTCGGACTGCGCCTCTCAGGCTTGGGCGACCACGGGACTTTGTCACCTATTGCAGGTTTACACCCGTCCTACCCGTTTAGCGACTACGGGATAGATCGCACGCATGACGCCACCATCAGCGGGTAAAGGAATCCTTCGGGATAGGCGAAGGAGGGCGGCGTGATGCACATTGCCCGCCCGCTGTCGCACGGGCAGCCGCGACGGTCAGGTCCGGCGCTCGCGGCGGGGCTGCGGATGCTGCTGTGGTGGATCGGACACGGGCTCGCGCTGGCGTCACGGTTCAGTACACCGGTCCGGTCGCAGATCACGCGCAGTCTCACGGTCGAGATCTCCACCGACGACGGTGTCGCGAGGCACTGGGTTTTCGACAGCCGGCGGCGCCTCGTTTCCGTGACCGCCGGGCGGGCCGAGGCTCCCGACCTCGCGCTCCGGTTCACCAGTAGCGGCCAGGCACTTCGCGACCTGACGTCGCCACGTGCGATGGACCGCATCATGGTCAACCTGATGCATGGAGCCGTCCGGCTCGAGGGCAGCGTGATGATCCTGGCGTGGTTCCACGGCCTGACGCGGAGGCTGGTGCCCATCGGCCGACCGGGTTCCCGTCGGCAGGCTCTTCCGGGCGCGTACCTGGCACATGACCCAGCCTCCAACGGCGTCGAGAAGATCACGATCGAGCCGGCCGTACGGCAGCTGGATCCGCGCTGGACCCGCGCCTGGAATTCGCGGGCCAAACTCTGGCTCGTGCGCGGGGCCAGCGGCGAACCGCTTCGGGACCCGTGATGAGCAGCGTTGCCAAGACGGTCAAGGCGAGGCAGCCGGCGGCTGGGTTGAACGACCGCACCCTGGGCTGGCTGCGGTTCATGTGGGACAAGGCGACGACCCCTGACGACTGGAGTGACCTGGGCGAACCCCACCCATGGTGGGATCGTTACAGCGCGCCGCCGATGTGCGTCTTTCCCCGGTTCGACGTCGCATACATGGGTTACGTCCTTCCGCTCATGCTCGAAGCGACCCCGGCGTGGCGGGAGGCCTACACCCGGATCGCGGACGAACTCATCCGCCGCTATGTCTCGTTCTGGGGCGCCGTTGACTGGTGCACGCTGATCGGGCCCGATCCCGGTGTGGACCGCTACCCGCCCGAGTGGCTGGTCAATGTCCCCGAGCCGCTTCGTGGTCGCTACGCGATTCCGGGATGGACCGGAAACGGGGTCGAGCCGTGGGGGCTGCAGCCGGACCCGGTCGGCGCCGACGGCAACCTGTTCTACCGGGGCTGGCTGAACCTGTTGCTCGGAATACGCCGCTATGTATCCGGTGAGACCGGCGAGTCCCAGCCACTCGACATCACCGGCTACCAGAACCGGCAGTTCACCTGGACCCACAAGCGGATCGCAGAGTTCATCTCCGCCCAGTTCCGGACCCGTCCACAGGGCCCGCACTGCGAAAACACCAAGATCTGGCCATTCTGCGTCAGCGCGTCCGGGCTCGGCCTGAAGCTCTACGACGTGCTGCTCGGAACCACCCTGCACGAGCCGTTCCCGCGCTGGGTCGAGTATGCCCGCCAACACTATGTGAGCCTGACGAGCACCGGCGAGCTGGACACGTTCGCGTCCTACTACGACCCGATAGAACAACGCCGCATGTCGCTGCCCGGCCCCTTGGCGGCCTATGGCGTGCTTCCCTGCCTGTTGCATCTGTACCCGCAAGACCGCGAGTTCGCCGTCTGGCTGTATGAGCTGGCGATGCGCCGACTCGGCTGGAACAACCCTGATATACCCCTGAGCAGGCTCGGCCCCGGCCCGCAGCAGCTGTCTGCCGCCTTGTGGATGGCACGCGAAGTCGGGGACATCGGGATCGAGGACCGCATCCGGGCTATCGTCGAGCGGGACTTTCAGCCCCGGTTCTTCGGCGACGAGAACGACCGTTTCGCATTCTGGTTCGGCTATGACTCCACCTGGCCCCGCGGACAGATCAACGCCACAATGATGCTCACCGAGTGCGCCTGCCCGGGGGCGTGGTGGCGGGTCTTCAACCAGCCCAACGTCGCACTGGCTTCGGAACCGGCCCTCCGCGGTGTCGACTACCCGAGCATCGGCATCCGCCGAGCCCAGAACGATATGGCCCAGCACGTGCTCAACATCGAGACCACGGCCGTCACACCGTCTCGGCGAGGGAATCCCACCAGCTTCACGGTCGACCAGCTCCCCGGCCCGGATGAGGTATCGGTCACCGTCGACGGCCAGGACTCGTCCGGCTGGCACGTGACCGGCAGGAATTCCATCCGGCTCGACCTGGACGTCGGCGAACACCAGATCCGCGTCGCCTTCCCGGGGGCGGCCGCCTCGCCGGCGCTCCACTCATCACCACCGTGACCAGCGCCGACGTTGTAGGAGCCGGCCGGGCCGCGCGGGGAGAGCCGTCGGGAACCGCCACCTGGGGGTCGGGCAAGTACCTGGTGTACTGACCGACAGCCGAGAGGCCTGATGTTCGATGACCAGACCAACCGAGGCAGCGGTGGCCACCGAACCGGGGAGCGACTCCGCGATCATCGTGCGGTCCTCGCGCCGAGGGCGCGGAGGGCGCGGGCCGCCGGGCTCCGGCCCGGTCCCGCCGGCCGCTCTTCGTGACGGTCGCGGGCCTGACGACGGCCGCGGCCGCTGCGCTCGTCGTGGCGCTGACCCTGCCGGGCTCGCCAGGCGGCCAGACCGGGACGGGGATCCCACCCACCTCGACCGGCTCGCCGGCACCAGTCGTGCTCAAGCCGGTCTCCGTCGCCGAGGTGCTCGACCTGGCTGCCGCCGCCGGCGGCGGGGTCGCCCCGGGACCCGGGCAGTTCGTCGTCACCGAGTCGGTCGTGATGGCCACGGCGGAGTTCGGTGACGGTGGCCGCTACCTGTACCGTGCGAAACTCACCAGCTGGATCTCCGCCGACAACACCCGTCCCGGCGCGGCCCGGTCGGAGCAGCTGGAGCCGTTGGCCTATCCGGGCCTGCCGATCCCGCCGCAGGCGCCGCGCGCGGGCACCGTTGACCTGCACCTGATCTGCCCGGTGAAGGGCAACGTCGCACGGCAGGACTACGCCTACTACGCGACCCTCCCGGCTGACCCGACGGGTATGTTGGCGTACTTCGCGCGATTCCCCGGCGGTGGCGGCGACAAGAACTTCTACCTGTGGAAGGCCGGCGGCGAGCTTGCCGATGCCGCGATGCCCGCGGCCCAGCGCACCGCGGTGTTCCAGGCGTTGAAGCTCATCCCCGGTACTCAGCTGGTCGGCGACGTGCAGGACGTGGTGGGCCGCACCGGCACCGCGATCGGCTACGTCGACGCCCGGCGCGGCCTGCGGCACGAGCTGATCTTCGACCCAGTCACGTTCCGACGCCTCGGCTCCCGCGACGTCGTCGTCGATGCCGCCAAGGCCCAGGCACCGGGGGGCACCGTGCTCGGCGCGACCGCGCTGC
Organism: Dactylosporangium sp. NPDC048998; assembly: GCF_043197855.1. Taxonomy (NCBI): domain Bacteria; kingdom Bacillati; phylum Actinomycetota; class Actinomycetes; order Micromonosporales; family Micromonosporaceae; genus Dactylosporangium; species Dactylosporangium sp. NPDC048998. The sequence goes on along the minus strand of NZ_JBICTV010000044.1, from coordinate 36,919 downwards.
TCTCGGTCACGGTCGCCGACGAGGCACCCGCGGCCCCGCCCGGTCCGAAGCAAGGCGGCTGCGAATGATCTCTGGTCGCCGTCGCCAGACCCTGCTCGACCAGCCGCTTCGGCTCGTCGTACAGCTTGCGCTCGGCGCGGGGCCAGAACCAGCTGAGGCTCGAGACGACGTGGGCGGCCGGGCGGACGTGCGCCGCCGGCGACCGCGTCGCCTACGTCACGTACCGCTGCCTGCAGGGTCACACCGCGCACCGGGATGGGAGCCGCCGAACGTACTCGCGCCGCGGCAGTCCGTGTAAGCGATCAAGGTCACAAGTCAGAGAGCGGGCAACCCCTCGACGAACCGGTTCCGACCCGGTAGGCCTTCCCGGTACGCATTCAACGGGAGGCACCAATACCATGACCACACCCCAGCAGCAGCAGCCGCAGGAGCAGCCGCCCCTGCAGCAGCCCGTGGCGCCGCAGCCGGCCAAGAAGGGCATCAAGATCCCGCGCGTGGTGATCTCGATCGTCGTCCTGGTCGTGCTGGCCGGCATCGGCTGGTACGTCAACCGCGACGACGCCCTGAACGCCAACGTCGGCGACTGCCTGCACCAGAAGGGCGCGAACGACCTGGTGCTCGTCAAGTGCGACAGCGCCGACGCGAACTTCATCGTGCTCGGCCGGGTCGAGGGCAAGACCCAGAGCGAGGCCGACGTGGCCGGCGTGTGCGACCAGTGGGAGGACAGGACGGGCGCCTTCTGGGAGGGCAAGAAGGGCCAGAAGGGCACGGTCCTCTGCCTGAAGGACAAGTAAGACCCCCGGTGGTACCGCGGGCCGTCAGCCGGCCCGCGGTACCACCGCAGTCAGTATCCGGGGAAGACCGCGCGAAGGTCGTCCAGCGGGGCCTCCTGCGCTCACGACTTCGCCGCCGGGCAGGTCACGGTCGGAACATTGCTGAAGCCCGCTCCACCCGGCTGCACCGTGTTGTCGGCGCAGACGACATTCTCGTGACCTTCACACTCGGCGTTCCTGCCGTGGATGTCGAAGGCCCAGCCCTGGTTGACCCGGTACGGCGCCACCGAGCCGGTGTTGCCGCGGAAGGTGTTGCCGCAGCCCCAACCGTCGACCTCGACCCGGGTCTTGAAGCCCGACGCGTAGGCGGCCGTGCCCTTGTTGTCGGCGATCACGTAGTCGTTGCCCTTGACGTTGACCCAGCTTTCGCCCGAGTTCTCGCCGGCCTGGCCCCGCCCGTCGAAGACGTTGCCGCGCACCTCGCCCCCGGTCGTGCCTTCCTTGACGTCGACGTCCTCCGCGGCGATGCCGGGGCCGAGCACGTTGTTGAGCACCTTGTTGCGGTCGCTGCGGTCGGGTCCGTTGGTCCAGTTGCTGACCGCCTGCCCCAGGTAGATCGCCTCGCCGTATTCCGGTCGGCGCAGGCCCGTGTCGCGTACCTCGCTGTTGCGGATGATGTTGTCGCTGGAGTTGTCGCGGAAGTGGATGGCCTCGTCCCCGATGGCGTGCACCAGCAGGCCGTCCACGACCGTGTGCTGTGCACCGAGGGCCATCAGGCCCTTCTGCCCGTTGGTGATCGTGAAGCCCTGCAGTCGCCAGTAGCTGGCCGTCAACTCGATCGTGCGGCCCTTGTTGGTCCCCTCGCCGTCGATCACGGCCTGCCGCGAGCCGTACAAGGTGATCGGCGCCTGCGCGGTGCCGCTCGTGACGATCTTGAACTGGCCCGCATAGGTGCCGTCCGCGAGGTGGATCGCGTCCCCCGCCCGGGCGTTGGCCAGCGCGCGCGTCAGCTCGGCGGCATCGTGCACGTCGATCATGCGCAGCGGCGCGGGCTGGTCGCTGCTTCGGGCGGCGGGCGCGGTGGAGACCGGCGCCGGGCCCCGGCCGCCGGACGTGCAACCGGCCAGCGCCAGGACCACCGAGCTCAGCGTGACGTGCACCCGAAGACGCCGCATCCAGCTAGACAACACTACCGACCCGATGCACGGCGGGGTATCCGGACGCGCGGATTCCGTTCCGCAGCGCGAGGGACACCGTCTCGAGCGTCGAGTGTGTGCCGAGTTTCGCGATGAGATTCTGCGCGTGGGTCCGCACCGTGTTCACCGAGACTCCCAGGCGCGCGGCGATCTCGGCACGGGTCAGCCCGTCGACCATGCACTGCAGCACCTCGCGCTCGCGTATGGTCAGCCCGGCGAACGGGTCGGGCGCCGGATGCAGGGTGCGTGCCGACATCTCGCTCAGCACCCGACCGAGAACGTCGGGCGCCAGGTACGCCTCACCGGCACAGACCCCACGGATGATCCGGACCAGACGATCCGTGTCGATGGTCTTGGACACCCAGGCCCGCACGCCGCGCGCGAGCCCGGTGAAGACCGGCTCGACCGACTCCATCGCCGTCAGTATCACGGTCCTCGTCGTCGGCGACAGCTCGCGGATGTCGTCGGCCAGATCGAGCCCGGTGCGATCGGCCAGCATCAGGTCGAGCACGATGACCGCCGGCTTGCTGCGAGTGAGGTGGGCGCGCAGTTGCGCGGCGCTGTACGCGACCGAGACCGGGCCGAGGTCGGGTTCATCCGCCAGCCGAGCCTGTAGCGCATCGGCGAAGACCGCGTGGTCATCGACGACGAGTACCGATATTCCCCCCATGGCTGGCGATGATCCCGGTTCGCGCGGTTGAGCACATCATCCAGATGATGGAGCCAGTCTACGTAGAAGAAGCCGATATATACGTATTGTTCCGAATAACTGGAAAGCCCTCCATCACAAGGCGTAGACGCGGCTGCGCCGATCGTGGGATCCCAGCACCGCCGTGGGCGGCCACTCTTGTGTGCACATCGTCCGCGCAGTTCGCATTTGATTCACGGGGGTTCGGGCGTTCGTGGGGGAGCTCTTCGAATACGTCCGGTCGTGGTTCGTCACGACCGTCGGCGCTACGTCCTGGCGAGCCGTGGTGCCGCTCGGCGTTGCCGGCATCTTCATCTGGACGATCTGGCTCGGCCGTGCAGTGCTGTCCCGCCTCGCCAGACCGGTCGTCAACGACTTCCGGACCAGCGTGTCCGTCGTCGTTCCGTCGTACCGGGAGGATCCGGCCATCCTGATGCAGTGCCTGAAGACATGGCTGGATCAGGACCCGATGGAGATCATCATCGTGCCCGACGTCGAGGACGTCGACGTGCAACGGCGCCTCGAAGCCCTGAGCGACCCGCGGGTACGGATGCTGGTCATGGAACATCGCGGCAAGCGATCCGCGTTGGGGGTCGGCATCCGTGCCGCGAAGGGCGAGGTGATCGTCCTGGTGGACTCGGACACCCGGTGGCAGCCAGGTCTGCTGGCCGCCGTACAGATGCCCTTCGCCGATCCCAGTGTGGGTGGCGTGGGCACCCAGCAGAACGTCTACCAGCGCGGAAGCAGTATCTGGCGCCGGCTCGCCGACTGGCTGGTCAACCTGCGCTACTACGACTACGTGCCGGCGATGGGACGCAAAGGTGGCGTCGCGTGCCTGTCCGGTCGGACCGCCGCGTATCGCCGCTCGGCGGTCATGCCGGTGCTGGAGCATCTGGAGAACGAGTTCTTCCTCGGCCGCAGGTGCGTGGCCGGCGACGACGGCCGGCTGACGTGGCTCGTGCTCGCCTCCGGCTACAAGACCGTCCATCAGTCCTCGGCGCGGGCGCTGTCGATGTTTCCCGCATCCTTCCGGGCGTTCGTGAAGCAGCGGATCCGGTGGAGCCGTAACTCGTACCGCTGCTACCTGACGGCGTTGTGGAAGGGCTGGCTGTGGCGGGCGCCTTTGATCACCAAGGTCACGGTACTGCAGATCCTGCTGACGCCGGCGACCATGGGCATGACCATCGGGTACCTGGTGTTCAGCCGCCTCGAACTGACGTCCGGCGGTATCACGTTCGCGGTGATCTGGCTGCTCGCCGGACGGGCCGTCCGGGGGTACTCCCATCTGCGGCGGCACCCGGGAGAGATCCTGTTGCTGCCGGTGCACGCGCTGGTGGTCATCATGATTTCGCTGCCGATCAAGCTCTACGCGTTTCTCACCATGAACAGGCAGGGCTGGCTCACGCGCGCCAGCGACCGCGTTGGCGGTGAAGGGCAGGACTTCGGATCACTGGCCGGCCACGGCGGCCGCGTGCCCGCTGCCGCCTCGGAGGCACTGTGAGCACGCCACGCCGCGTTCGCGGCCACCGGATCGGTCGGATCGCCGTCTGGGCAACACTTGCCGCGGCGGCGTCCGTGCTGTCGTTCCCAACGGCCACGACCGCCGATCCTGGCGGTCAGGTTCAGCAGGACGCACAGCGGCAGGCGGCGCTCGTCGCGGCCGAGGACAGGAGGCTGGACAAGATTCGCGCGGTCACGGCGGCCGCGAGCTTGCAATGGACCTACCAGGTGAAGAAGCAGTCCCGCAGCACCAGAAAGCCCGCGAATCCCTGGCAGCAACCGTTCCGGGTCAACACCGGCAACAGCTACACCCTGGTACTCACGAAACGAGCCAACCCGTACACGCTCGCGGATCTCGTCAGGCTTGCCCCGCAGACGTTCGTCAAGCAGCCTGACGGCGCGTACCTGTTGACCGAGAGCATCTATCTGGACAGCGGCGCACAGTTGGCGCTGTCCGACCCTGCAGGGTTGGTCATCCGCATGGCCAGCGGTGTCCAGGGCTTCGTCTCCATCGTGTCGTTCGGCGGCGTGCTCACCGTCGCGGGAACCGAGCAAGGGCCGGTGAAGATCACAAGCTGGGATCCCCGGACAGGCCAGCCGGACACCGACGTGACCGATGGACGCGCCTACATCCGCGCCGTTGGTGGCCAGCTGTCGATGGACCGGGCGGCGCTGTCGCATCTCGGATTCTGGAGCGGCCGCACCGGTGGTCTCAGCCTCACCGGCACCGATCGTCCAGACCTCGGTGCCATCGCGGGCGAGCCGACCACCGGAGCCGGTTCGCCGGGCGGCAACACCGTCGACATCCAGCGCAGCGGCGAACTGACCCAACCCACCAACCGATTCGCGGTTCCCGTCGCGCCGTACGTCACCGGCCGGATCACGCACTCCAGCATCACCGGCGACGCCTTCGGCTTCTTCGCCTCCAGCGCGCGCGGTCTCTCCATCACCGACACGACGGTCGAGCAGAGCCTCGCGGACGGCATCGTCATGCACCGGTTCGTCACCGACGCGGACGTCCAACGCGTCGTCTCCCGGGACAACGGTCGCGACGGCTTCGCCCTCCGTGCCACCCAGCAGGTCCAGGTGCGTGACTCCGTCGCCGAGCGCAACGGAAGAAACGGCTTCACCGTCAACGGGCAGCCGCTCGCCGACGGGCTGTCGGCCTCCGGGGAGTCCACGGCGCCGTACGGCGTGAACTCAGTCCTCAACAGTGTCGCCCGCGCCAACAGCCGCTACGGCATCGAGATCGCAGGCGGTCTCAACGTCGCCGTCCGGAACAACCGGGTCGAGAACGGCGACATGGGCGTCGTGATCCGCGGGGCCGCCGACACCGTGACCATCGCCGACAACACCATCACCGAGGCGCGCCGGCACGGCATCTCCGTCCGCGACGGGGTCGTCGGGGCCACGATCACCGGCAACGTCGTGCGAGACGTGACCGACAGCATCTACATCCGGGACTCCTACGCCGCTGTACGCGGCAACACCGTCGACGGCGGCGGCAACCACGGCATCTCGCTGGTCGGCAACGTCTCCGGAACCGTGGTGGCGTCCAACGTGGTCAGTGGGACCGGTTCGTCGGCCATCGACGCGCAACGGGCGCGGGGCAGCGCTGACGTCAAGGACAACCGAATCTCGGGCTGGTCCGACACCAGGTCGTTCTGGGGCACGGTCAGGCACTACGCGAGCCCGATGACGCTGCTCTGGACCGCGATCGTACTGCTGATCCTCCTGGCTGGGTCGCGGCGCACCGGCCGGCGACGGCGCCACGCGCCGAGCGGGCGGTACGGCGTACTCCACCCGTACGGCGACAAACTGCCCTTGCCCACGAGGGTCGTCCGCGAGTTCGGTCACCGCGGGAGGGCGATTCAAGCCGTCCAGACTCCCGCGGTCACCGACGACGCCCAGAACATCCCGGTGTCGGTGGGCTGACCGGCCATTCGTCCAATCGAACATTCACCAGTCGAAGGTTATTCATGGATATGGCGGATGCTACAGACACGACCGAATCGCCCCGGATCACCGTCATCGGGACCGGCTACCTCGGCGCTACTCATGCGGTCTGCATGGCCGCCCTGGGCTTCGAGGTGCTGGGCGTCGATGTGGACCCCGACAAGATCAAGCGGCTGAACTCCGGTGAGGTGCCGTTCTTCGAGCCCGGGCTTCCCGAGATGCTCGCCAAGGCCCTCGAGTCGGGCCGGCTGCGCTTCACCGAGTCGTTCGCGGAGGCCGGCGCCTTCGGTGACGTGCACTTCGTGTGCGTCGGGACGCCCCAGCAGGACGGGTCGCACGCGGCCGACCTGCGCTACGTCTACGACGCGTTCGGCGAGTTGGCCGGCCACCTGCGTCGCCGTACGCTCGTGGTCGGCAAGTCGACCGTCCCGGCCGGAACCGCCGATCGGCTCACCGCGTTGGTCCAGCGGCTGGCCCCTGCGGGCAAGGACGTCGAGGTGGCGTGGAATCCCGAGTTCCTGCGGGAAGGCTTCGCCATCGATGACACCATGAACCCGGACCGCCTGGTGTTCGGCGTCGCGTCGGCATGGGCGCGGCAACGCCTGATGGCCGCATTTGCCCCGGTGATCCTACAGGGCACGCCCGTGGTGGTCACCGACCTCACGACGGCCGAACTCGTCAAAGTGGCCGCGAACGCGTTTCTCGCCACGAAGATCTCGTACATCAACGCCATGGCGGAGGTCTGCGAAGCAACCGGGGCCGATGTGCGCGACCTCGCCGAGTCCCTAGCCTACGACGCCCGCATCGGCGGAAGGTTCCTCAAGCCCGGCCTCGGCTTCGGCGGTGGCTGCCTGCCCAAGGACATCAGGGCCTTCACCCACTGGGCCGAGGAACGCGGCGTCGGCCAGGCCGTAGCCTTCCTGCGGGAGGTTGACGAGATCAACCAGCGGCGGCGCGCCCGCACCGTGGACCTGGTCGTCGAGCTTTCCCACGGCGATCTGGCGGGAAAGCGGATCGCGGCGTTCGGGGCCGCCTTCAAGCCCAACTCCGACGACATCCGCGACGCCCCGGCCCTCGATGTGGCCGGTATGTTGCACGACCGGGGCGCCCACGTCTGCGTGTTCGATCCGGCGGCCCTCGACAACGCCCGCCGGGTGCACCCGGAGCTCAGCTACGGCGAGAGCGCCCTCGACGCGGCCCGTGGCGCCGACGTGGTCGTCCTGCTGACGGAGTGGGCCGAGTTCCGTGAGATCGATCCGGACGCGATGGGCGCGGTGGTCGGACACCGTCGCATCGTGGACGGGCGGCACGCGCTCGACGCGCAGCGCTGGCGTGGCGCGGGCTGGGAGTACCGCGCGTTGGGCCGCCCGGATGTGACGAAGAAGCCGCGCTGACCGGCGAACCACGGATTCCGCCACCGAAAGAACCCTGGAGGCACGTACCAAAAAACGCAATCGCCCCTATTTGCACACCCGTCTCACGTACGCTGTGCCCGGCATTGGCCGCTATGCGTACGGAGCGACCACACGGTACCCAGTCACCGGCCATGTTCGGCCGGGAAACAAGGGGGTTTGTGCATTGAGCGGCTCCATGGAGAGGCCGTCCAGGCCACAGGGGACACCATCCGACACGCGGTTGCGCGACGACAGCCCGCCGGGCCGGTTCATCACCGCCGTTTCCGGGCCGGTGTCCGCCGAGGTCGAGGACGCATGATGCGCATCCTCGTGTGCGACCACCACATCGTCTTCGCCGAGTCGCTGGCGCACCTGCTCGCGACGCGCGGCGCAGACGTGGTGGCGGTGACGAACGACCTCGACGAGACCCTCACCCTGCTTGCCCGCGAAACGGTCGACATCTGCCTGCTCGACGTGGTGTTCGGGGCGCAGACGGTGGTCGACCGCCTTGGCGACCTGGTCGCTGCGGCGCCGTCTACCAAGGTGGTGCTCGTGTGCGGACACATCGACCAGGCTTTGGTCAGCGCGGCATGGGCCGCCGGTGTGAGCGGCATCGCCGACAAGCGTCAGCCGGCCGCCGAGATCATCGCGATCCTCGCCCGGGTGCATGCGGGCCGGCCGGCGATCCCGGCCCGACCCCCGGCAGCGGTATCCATGACGCGCGCACATCCGAAGCCGGCGAACGACGCCCAGCGACTCGCGACGTTCCTGACCCCGCGCGAGCGGGAGGTGCTCAGCGCGCTCGTGAGCGGCGTCAACACCAGCAAGCTCGCGCGAAACCTCGGCATCGCAACCGCCACAGCGCGCTGCCACATCCAGAGCGTGCTCACCAAGATGGGCGCCCACTCGCGGCTCGAGGTGGCCACCACCGCAGTACGATCCGGCATGGTCAGCCCGCACACTGGAGAGTGGCTCATCCACACCGACTGAGCTGGTCGAGCTGGGCCGGTGTTCACGTCCGTCACGACGTTGGAGGCGCTGACGAGCCGATATTCGGTGACGTAACCACGTGACGTGGGGACGGTACGACGCCATCCTGTGAGGGCGCAGTGGGACTCGGTGAAGGCGACGGTGGCGGCGAGTCGTACGAGCCGGACGGCGATGGCGTCACTATGGTCGGCGGCTGCTGCGGTTCCGAGCCGGTTGGAGGCAGCATGACGATCGTGACGGCCACAAGCAGCAGCATCGCGGCGACCCAGCTGACACGTCGCACGAATATGGACGCCGGACGGCGCACCAGCAGCGCGGTCGGGGGGATCGCCGGCCGCAGTCGCTCCGGGGTGACTCGGGCCGCCTGTGCGGCGAGTGCCCAGCGCAGGCGCCCCTCAATGTCGACGTTCATCGTCGCAACTCCGATAGCGCGTCACGCAGGATTGTCAGAGCCCGGTTGGCTGTCGACTTCACGGTGCCGCGCGACACGTGCAGCACCTCGGCGATCTCCTGCTCGGACAGTTCCGACCAGTACCGCAGCACCACCACCTGGCGTTGCCGGACGGTCAGCCGCGCCAGCGCCGCGAGTACATCCTGGTCTTCCTCCGACAGCAGGGCCTCTTCCTCCGCGGCCGGCACGGGTGGCGGTGGCGGCGGCACGTAGGCGCGGGCACTGCGGCGTCGGCGCAGCACCGACCGCGCCGCGTTCATCACCCCGGCCGTGAGGTACGCGTGCGGATCGGCGATTGTGCGCAGGTCCGCCCCGTGCCGCTGATACAACGCGGCGAACACATCCTGCACGACATCCTCGGCGGTGGGCAGGTCGTCAACCATGAGGACGGCCAGCCGTACCAGGCTGAGCCGCCGCGCGTGGTACAGCGCGTTGATCGCCGGCGGACCATCCCGCTGCGGGGTGCCTCGGGAAGCGGACGTGCCGGACATCACCGAGCGCAGCACGCGCAGCAGCGGCCAGGGCAGGCGGAACGTGAGCGTCATGGTTCTCGCAGGTCAGGGAACAAACGCGCGACGATACCGCGGAGCCGAACCGGGGTCACCGCCGCGGCGACGGCGAGGGCACGACCGGCGAGGACCCCGGCGAGGGCACGACCGACGACGACCCCGGCGACGGCACGACCGACGACGCCCTCGGCGAGGGCACGACTGACGTCGACCCCGGCGAGGGCACGATCGACGGCAGCGGCGAGGGCACGACCGACGACGCCCTCGGCGAGGGCACGACTGACGTCGACCCCGGCGACGGCACGATCGACGGCAGCGGCGAGGGCACGACCGACGGCAGCGGAGCCTCGTCGGCGAACGCGACGGCGGACACGGCGCCGATCGCGGCGACGGTAGCCGCGAACATGACATAAGCGACGGAACGAACCTTCAGGCGCATCACAGCACTCCAGTGGATGAGGTACGGCTTCCGCAGCGATAGACGCACGACGCCACTCAAGGTTGGCTCCGCAATAGTGACCTGGATCACGGCGCCGGTGCTGCCCTGCGGTCGCGGGGCAACACCGGCGCCGGTCGAAGGGCCGTCAGCGGATCGGGTACACGTACACCCCCGGCTGCCCGCCGTCTTGTTTTCCGGTGACCAGGCTGCCATCCGCGCCGTCGAGGAACGAACCGGGTACGCCGGAGCCGGGCAGCTCCAGGTAGGTTCCGGCCTCCCAGGAGCCGTTGCTGTAGCCGACATAGGCGGAGGTGCCGCCGAGGCCGCCCGTGCCGCCGCTGGCGTCCCCGGTCTCCCACTGCAGCTTCTGGAACTGCAGGACGATGTCGAAGGCGCCGGGCCCGACGTCGCTGCGGTCGACCAGGTAGATCTGGAACGAGTTCAGCTTGTCCGCGTGGCCGGAGTAGTAGCCGACGTTCGTGTAGGTGGCGCAGAACGCGGTCCGGCCGTCGACTTTGCCCGTGCCGTAGTGGACGGGTTCGGTGCCGGGGCCCTGGGTGTCGACGTCGGCCCACCATCCGGCGACGATCGCCACGCTGGTCGTGCCGAGTGGGCCGGGCGTGTACTGGCTCAGCGGGCCGGTGAAGGTCAGGTTGCCGTTGTTGTTCACCCAGACCGAGCCGAACTGCCGGCCGTAGAAGTTGACCGGGAACGGCAGGGTGATCTCCGGGCTGGAACCGTCGTCGGTCGGTGCCACGTTGTCGGCGTTGCAGGTCAGGCCCGGAGCTTTGCCGCCGTTGGTGGCGGCCTGCGCGGTCGCCGCGGAGGTGGCGGCGTTGACGTCGCCGGTGAGCGCGACGTCGAGGACGCAGGCATCGAACGTCGGGCCGGGCTGGATGCCGGCCGCCTGGCAGGCTTGGATCGCGGCCTGGCGGTTGGCGTCAGGGAGGCTGTCGACGCTGATGTAGCCGTACGGGAACGCGGTGTCGGTGAACGTGGTGGTGTCCTCGCCGGGGGCGTAGTCGAACAGCGATTCGGCCTGCTTGATCCGCCAGCTTGCCGAGTATGCGCCGTAGAGCACATCGGCGGGCGACGACGGCGGAAGTACCGTGCCGTCCCTGGTGGTCAGGTCGTTTTCTGCGGCGCCGTTGGCGTCGCCGAGCAGGCCGGTGACGTGCCCGCGCCGGCCGTCGGCGAGGCTGAGGGCCAGCGTGATGAGCTGCCCGCTCGTCGCGTCGACGGTGACGAAGGAACCATCCGGCCAGCGCACGGTGGCCATTTGGGGCGCGGAGAGCTCAATGCTGCCGCCGCCCGGTAGGGCCAGCGGTACCGCAGTGAGCGTGACCGGCTGCCCGTCGACCGTGACCTTCAGCCCCTGTGCGGCCACCGAGCACACGACGCGATGACCCGCGACCTCGAACGCCGCCGCGACGTTGACCGCCACGGTTCGGGAGCCGGGGAGCGGGGCCTGCCGTACCTGGATCTGGAAGTCGTCCGTGCTGGATTTCACCGCGACGAACTCCCCGACCTGCTGGAAGTCGTACCGGGCACCGTCGAAGGTGATGAGGTGCGGGTCGCCCCACGTCGTGCCGCAGGTGGTGGTGCACACCGGGATCGGGTCCGGCGGGCGCGGCGTGCCGGTCGGCGGGTCGGGCAGCTTCGGATTGACGGTGACCGTCAGCGTGGCGGTGGCGTGGTTGCCGGCCGCGTCGGTGACCCTCACCGTGACGTGCGCGCCGCCCGCCGAGCCGGCCGTGCCGGAGATGGTGCCGTTCGGATTCAGCGTGAGGCCCGGCGGCAGGCTACCGGAGTCGAGCGTCCACGTCAGGTTTCCGCTGCCGTTGGCCGCGGCGAGCGTGGTGCTGTACGGGACTTCCGCGGTGGCGTCGGGCAGTGAGGTCGTGGTGATCCGTAGGCCGCCGGTGATCGTGATCGGGATGACTTTGGAGAAGGTGTCTCCGGCGTCGTCGGCGACGCTGAATTCGGGTTTGAAATCGCCGTTGGCCGACGGTGTACCGCTCAGTGTCCCGTCATCCGCGAGGACGAGACCCGGCGGCAGGCCGGTGGCGTGCCACACGTAATGGATCTTCTCCGAACCGCTCCCGGGCTTGTTGCTGCCGCCGCTGGCCGCCAGCTTCGCCGAGTATGCGGTCCCGACCTGCCCGGCCGGCAGACCTTCGGTGTCGATCTTCAGGTCGCACACGAAGAACGGGCCCTCGTAGGCGTCGAAGCTCGCTTTGGCCAGCACCGCCTCGTATGCGAGCCGCTTCTTGAAGAGGTTGATCGCGCCGCCGGTCTTGAGCTCGACGTACGGGCCGACCGTGACCTTGCCCGGGCACGGCTTCGTCGCCGACGCCTCCACGCCCGCCTCGACCTTGATCTCCGGCCCAGCGACCCCGTATACCCACGCCACGATGTTCACAATGGGTGCGATCTTGACCGTGCCCGTGGACTTCGCGCCGCCCTTGATCGGCGTCGTGACCCCGCCGGTCAACTTGGCGTTGCTCAGGTTCCGGAAGCCGGCGCCGTCGCGGTACTCGAACCCGGCTGTCAGCACCGCCTTGGCCGACGCGCCGAAGCTCAGTTCGGCCTCGACCGCGGCGCTGGCCGTCACGTCCAACGATACGACCGGGACGATCACGATCGGCAACTCTCCCACTAGGAGGACGATCTTCTTGAGAGCGTACGGGCCGACCACGTTCTCCCAGGTGTGCTCGATCTTGCCGGCCTCGCCGGTCAGGGCCACGTCGGCGCCCAACTCGGCGGTCCCGGATACGCTCAACAGGAACTGGTCGATCGTGATCGTCGGCTGGCTCCAGGACCAGTGCGGCGTGATCTTGATCTGGACGTCCATGGAGGCGCTGAAGCTCTCCCTCAGTCCGGTCTTGAGCGTGAGCCTGCCCTGCGTGACACTGAGCGATTGGTTCAGGTTCAGCGTCGGCGTGCTGACGGCCGCGCGGGTGTTCGCCCGAGGCGCGATCCCGGCCGCCGTGGTCGTCGGCTGCTCGAGCGGTACGCTCGCGACGATGTCGGCCTGCCAGAACACCTCGTCCAGCGTCGCCGGCACGGTGCGCACGACGTAGGCGTTGCGGACTGCGGTAATGCCGGTGACCCGCCGCATCAGCCCCTTCGGCGCGGCGGTGGTGACGTCGGCGACGATCACCTGACCGGTGGTGAAGGCGGGGCGGCGGCGGAACGTGATGGTGCCGTCCTGCACGTCGGTGATCGCGCCGGTGTCGGCCGCCGACAGCGCGACGGCGTCCGGTGCGGTGATCGTCGCCGTCGACGAGGGTGCGGCGACGCGGAACTGCACACTGTCGGCGGCCGTGGCGCCCCGCGCGGTCCGCGCGCAGACGACCAGCGTGTGTGTGCCGGGCGGGGCGGACGTCTTGACCGTCCAGTCCCGGTCGCGGTCCAGGTCGCGGTGGTGGTCGTGGCCGTCCGGGCGGGTCGGCGCCGGTGTGGCGATGAGCACGCCGTCGGCGTACACCTGAATCGATGCCACACTTTCGCGGCGCTCGGCGTGCACGGAACCGCTGACCGTGAACACCGGCGCGCGGGTCAGGTCGACGACGGCTCCCCGGCGGGGGCTTTCAATACGGACCGAAATGTCGTCGTGGGACTTGACCTGGCAAGGCCGCGATCCACTTGGAGACGGTGAGGGCGACGGTGCGGGCGATGATGATGACGAGCGTGACGGGGACGGATGCGCCGTGCCGGGGTCCTGGCCGTGGGCCAGGACAGTGGTTCCGGTGGCTGCTAGCAGGCCGATGACGGTTACTGCGAAAATCGACAAACGACCTGTTCGGTGCAGTCTCTGACGCATGCTGAACCTCTCGTTTGGGCCGCAGGCAGATTCGTGCGCACTGATTGTTGGCTCGTCGATTACGCGGCAGCAATTGTCCGATCGACCGACCGAATTCCGAGTACGGGCGATCCGAAAGAGGCGGAACGCAGGCGTCGACAGCGAATCGCGCCTCAACTGGGTGAAGCGTTCCGCGATGTGTCAGATGCCATGCGCAATGACAAATAGCTGCACGTGGAGCCAATCGAATGCTTATCAGGGCCGAACGGCGCCCACGGGACAAATCGGAGGGGGCTCAACTAGCCGCGGGCCGGGCGTTTCGTCGGCATGACGCATGCTGTTGCGCATTCTCGGCTCGCCGGTTCGGGCGAAAGGTAGATGCTGGAAACGATCGCGGAGGGCTGGACACGCAGCATTTCCGGAGCAGGGCGCCAGGGGATATCGAGGAAGGACCCCTTATGCACCCCGTCGACAGTTGGGTGCAGTGGTAGCGACTGTTCGGTCTTGGTTCTGGCGCTACTGGATCCGGCTGTCCGCCGTGGTCTCAGGACAGGGCGCGGGCGGCGCGGGCGGCCTTCGCGGCTTTGCTGGTGCCGGTGAACTCGGCCAGCCACCGCCGCAGCTCGCCTTCCGGCACCGGGACTGCCGTGTCCACCAGGAGTTCCACCAGCCCGAACAGGCCCGCCCGCGACCGTTTGAGGGTCGGTAACAGCGTGCCGAGGATGCCCGCGACTTCTGGGCTCCGCCCGGACTCCGCCACTGCGCGTAGCGCCGAGGTCCATCGTTGCAGCGGTACCGCCGGCGCCAGCCAGCCCATCGCCGCACCCAGTTCGGCTGGAGCGAGTCGGGCCGGCACCAGATCGTGTACGGCGTCGGCGCCAGCGACCCGGTCGGCCAGCCGCTCGGCGCCGAGCACGGCCGCGACCAGGACCCGGGCGACCGGCGGCACGGTGACCCGCGCGCCGAGCAGCGGCCGCAGTACCCCTTCGCCGGTGAACCGACCCACCTCGCCGGCCGGCCACTGGACGAGGACGAGGGCGGCCGGCACGCCGAGGTTGCCCGGCCAGGTCGTGGCGAGCCAGGGCCACCAGGCCGCCGCCAGGTACCGGTCGAGGTGGTCGTCGACGGTGCTCAGCGCGACGGTCGGCAGCAGCGCATCCGGATCGGTCCGGCGCGCCGGCATCACGGCCCGGAACCCGATCCCTCCGTCCACGAGCAGCCGGGGCACCAGTGCGGGGGCCCGGCCGGCGCCCACCTCGTCGAGGCCGAGGACGATGAGGGCGGCGTCGTCGTCGTACGGGGCACGGGCTCGCGCCGCGGCGACCCACAGCGGGGCGTCGGCGGGGGTGACCGTGGTCGGTGGCGGTCCACCCAGGGCGTAGCGCAGGGCCGCGCCGAACGCGCCCGGCACCTCGGCGGCGAGGCCGGGCCCGGAGGCGGCCGGGTCCGGACCGAGCCGCAGCAGCGCGGCCACCGCGTCGGCCGGCCGGTGCTCGACCGGTCCGCCGGCGGTCAGTCGCGCCACGAGAACCTTCGGGTCGACCCAGCCGCCCGCGTGGGTCGGCTCGGCCAGCGGCGCGAACCGGTGGCCGGCGAGCAGGGTGTCGGCGATCTCACGGGCCCGCGCCGCCAGGAGGCCGGCCTTCGCCGGGACCGGGCTGTCGCGGAAGCGGCGCTGCCCGGCGGCCGCCGTGACGACCATGCCGACTATGGCAAGCACGTCCATCTCCACCGGCAGGTCGTTCGTGCGGCGCACGACGCGCCGGGCCACCGTGCGTAGCCCCTCGGGGTCCGGGCCCAGCCGGGCGGCGGCGCACAGCGCCCGCTCGGCGAGGTCGGCGTCGGTCGGGTCCTCGACCAGGACCGCCAACGCCTCGGCGAGCTCCGCGTGGTCGACGATCGGCATCGCCGGTACCAGAGGAGGAAGGGTGAGGGGCGCGGGGATGCTGGACGGCATGACCGACGCGGGCGCGGGGCGGCCGAGGAGGCGGGCCGCGGCCGCCCGGACGTCGGGGTGCGGGTGGTCGAGCGCGGCCCCGGCGAGCGGCACACCGCCGAGCCGCAGCGCCTTGAGCGCCACCGCCTTGCCCGGCGCCTGGACCGCGGCCGGCAGGCTCGGCGGGTCGACCGGCGTCCCGGCTGCGCGCAGGGCACGGAACGCGTCCAGCCCGACCGCCACGACCGGGCCGATCGGGGAGCGCAGCAGCAGGTCGTAGGCGGGCTGCCGGGCCGCGGCCTCGGCCACGGTCGGCGCCAGCTCGCGGTGCAGCCCGACGAACCAGCCGGCCCGGAAGCCCGACGTCGCCCGGCCGAGCGCGGTAAGGGTGGCGTTGAGCACACGCTCGCGGTCGACCACGCCGGCGGCGAGCAGGTCGAGGACCGCCTCCCGCCAGGTGGCGCCGGGCCGGCTCAGGAACCGGTCGGTCCCGGCGAGGCTGGGCGCCCGCTCGCGGTCGACCTCGAAGAGCCGCCAGAACACCTTGGCGAGCAGGTCGGGCTCGGCGCGCAACCGGTCGGCGATGCGGCCGGTCGGCGTGGAGCGCGGCGCGAAGTGCCCGCCGGCCCATCGCCCGGCATCGACGAACGAGCCGATGACGGCGAGCACGTAGTCGTCGTCGGCTGGCAGCGTCACCTCGCCGCGCCGCTCCAGCTCGCGGACCGCGACGAACGCCCAGCCCAGGTCGGCGGCCCCGGCCATCCAGCGCACCGCGGCCTCGGCGGCGGCCTGGACGTAGCGACGGCCCCGGGCGACCGCGACGCGGATCTCCTCGTCGTCGCGGGGCAGGCCCTGCCCCGGCGACACCGTCGCGATCCGGGCCAGCCGCAGCCGTCGCCGGTCTCGGTCGGTCAGCACCGGCCCGGCGCCCCGGCCGTGGACCCGGGCCTCGATGTCGGCGGCGAAGGCGGCGTCGACCTGGCGGGCCAGGTCCACCTGGGCGGGCCCGTCGAGGTCGCACAGCATCGGCACGACGGTCTCATCGGGCGCGGCCAGCAGGTCGTCGAGGCGGAACACGGCCGCAGCATAGACCGCCGACCGCGCTACCAGGATCGGCGAAGATGCGCTTAGGTTCGGTCTCGTTCCTGGGCCGTACCGGCAGGTACGGCCCAGGAACGGCGTGTGTCAGCGGCCTACGGTGTTGGAGGCCCAGACCGCTCGGGTTGGGGAGTACAGCACGAGGTTGCCGTCGTTTTGCATGACGAGGCGGTTGGCGCCGGTGCCGGTGGTGTTGGCGGCCCAGACGGGTCCGGTGCCGGTGTACTCGACGAGGTTGCCGTCGCCTTGGACGATGGTGAAGGTGCCGGTGCGGTTGGTGGCCCAGATGGCGCGGCCCGCGGCGTTGTAGACGACGAGGTTGCCGTCGCCTTGCATGATTAGCCGGTAGCGGCCGTCTGATGATTGCAGCCACTGGCCGCGGTCGAGTTTCTGGTTGGTGGTGAGGGTGTCGCCGCAGACGGCCCATTCGCGTTCCGGGGTGCGGGTGATGTAGTCGCGCCAGCGGATGGTGTCGGCGGGGATGCCTCGCGCGCGCAGGCATGCGTAGACGGCGGTGGAGGGTATCCAGTGCCGGACGCCGTCGGTGTCGATGTAGTGGCTGTCGCTGTCGGGGTGGGTGACGATGCGGCCTTTCATGGTGTTGATGTCGTAGCAGTAGTCCCATTGCGAGCCGGGGAAGGCGTTGACGTACTCGCGCCAGCGGGTGTCGACGACAGGTGTGCCTTGGTTGGTCCGGCATGCGAAGGTGGGGCCGTCTGGGATCCAGGTCTTGGTGTCGTCGGGGTGGATGAAGTAGGCGTCGCCGTCGGCGTGGCGCAGCACCTTGTTGCGTAGGTTGGCCTTGTTGAGGCAGTAGTGCCAGCCGACTTCGGTCACGGTGTTGACGAACCCTGCCGGGACGTCGCGGACGGGCACGCCGCGGCCGATCTCGCAGTCCCAGGTGGGGCTGTCGGGGATCCACTCGCGGCGGCCTTCGTTGTTGATGAAATGGCTGTCGCCTCCGGGGCCGCGCACGATGCAGTTGCCGCCCGGCCGGTTGGCGCCGGAACGGATCTCGGCGATCTGGTAGCGGGTGACGGTCACGACGACGCGGCCTTCGGCGCGGGCGCAGACGTAGTCGGTGCCGGTGGGGATCCAGTGCCGGAGCAGGCCGTTGCTGTCGGCGTCGAGCACGTAGGCGTCACCGTCCGGGTGGCGGATGATGTCACCGGCGTGGGCGGTGAAACAGGCTGCCGGCTCCTTCTGCGGGTAGCTGCTGATGACGCTCCAGGGCACGTTCAGCGACGCTTTCGCCCAGCCGCCGTTGCAGGCGAAAACGGCGTCGCTGCCGATCGCGTGCCGGTAACCGGTGGTGTCGATGTAGAAACGGGCGCCCTCGGGGGAGATGAGGATCCGCCCGCGGGGGTTGGCGTCGGGCGCACCGGGTGTGCCACGCAGCGTGAACAGTTCGTGGGCGCGGATTTCGAAGCGTCGCTCGCCGGCGCCGGCGACGCGGACACTGACGATCTTGGTGTCGTTGGTGTTGTTGAACCCGTAGACGCCGATGGTGCCGTCGGGATTGCGGAAGGCGACAGAGTAGACGTCACCGGAGGCGGTCACTGGCAGTACCTGCGATCCGGGATCGCCGGCCCGTGACAGGTGCGCGAGCGTGAGGAACTCGGCCTGGGGCAGGATCGCGCCGGAGGCGGGGTCGATCTGCAGCACGCCTCGGCACTCGCCCTTTTTGTCGTCGTGGCAGGTCTTCGGGATCTTCGGTCCACCGGTTGGGTCCAGGGCCAGACTCCACGCGAAGAGCGTCCGAGAACCGGCGTTGATGGCGTCGCGGACCAGGTATTGCGAATCCCATGCGAAGGTGCCGGCGATGTCGTCGCGGGACATGCCGGTGCATTCGGTGACGGCGACCGGCATACCGAGACCGGCCATGTTGGAGGGGCTGGTCTTGCCGTAGCAGTGGAAGGCCGCGCCTTGGAACAGTCGTGGCGCGAGGAGGTTGAGCAGTGTGACGCGCCCGGCGTTCTCCCAGTTGTGGTCCAGCGCCCACAGTTGGACGCCGCGGCGTTGCAACTTCGGGTCGAGGGTCTTGGCGACGGCGGCCATGTCCGCGTCGGTCATCGTCATGCCGGGGTAGTTGAGCGGCGCGTAGCCGGGCTCATTGGCCATTGTCATGTACGTGAGCGGAATACCGCGGTTGAGCAGCCAGCCGGCTTGGGCGTCGAGCATGTTGGCGTAGGCGGTGCTGTTCGAGGACAGGAACGGCGCCCCGGTGATGACGCCACCCTGTTTCATCGACGGCGGCGCGGACCAGGGTGTGGCGAGGACCTGCAATTGCGGCTGGATTGCCTTGATGGAGGCGACGACGTTGGTGGCGGTGACCGCCTGCGCCGGTGCGGCGGCGAGGGTTCCGTTGGCGTTCCAGCCGAACGACCACAGGTTGGTCGGTTTGCCGGTCGTAGGGTTCGTTTTCGGGTCCGTGAGGTCGGTGGCTGTCAGAGGCAGGCGCAGCAGGTTCAGGCGTGCGCCGTTGGCCGCGTTGGGGTCGTAGAGCCTGGTGAGCGCGGCCGGCCGCTGCTGCAGGAGCGTGACGGCGGCATCCGTGAGGGTGGCACCGGTGCCCAGCCACGTTTGTTTCGGGTTTGCGGCGTCGACTGTGATGCTGCTGGTGAAGGTGGTCGCTGTCGACGGGGTCAGGGTCGCCAGCTTTCGGGCCCCGGCCTCCGGTCCGCTGGCCCAGCCCCGCCACGCCGGGTCCGACGCCGCTGCCAATGCGATACCACCCGAAGGGCCCTGCCCGTTACCGACCACGAGACCGAGCAGCGGAAGGGCCAGAACGGCCACCACCGCCTGCACCCACTGTGCTTTGCTGCGCCCGCGTCCTGTGTTGCGCATCTGGCACACCTCTTGGCGTCGAAGTTGGAATCGAGGACATTTCGTCTGTCGAACCGGGTGCGGCAATGATCTGTTCCTACTTCTGGCTGCGACCGCTGGCGCGCTTCCGTGATGCGCGCGAAGCTTCGGCGCACGTCAGGCCCCGGCGATCCGGCGGTGCGGACGTGGTTCGCGAATCGCCGGGCCTTTGCAGGCCCGGCGGCGTCATAGGATCTTGGGCTGGTGTCCCGCCTGCGGAATCGTCACTGCCGGAGAGCCGCCCGAACCGCAACAAGGACCGCATTGACCCAGGGTCGCGCCATCACATCCGGTATGCAGCACCGAACTCGGCCAACATCGTCACCGACCAGCCAGACGTTCTTGTCTTCGCGGACTCGGCCCTTCAGGTCAGGGCCGACGGCGGCCTCTCCCGCTGTACCAGCGTTGTCGGTCGAGCCGCGAAAGATCATCAGCAACGGCGACGAACGCTGCTGCCAATCGGACCTGGTTCGAAACACCTATAAAGCCTGGGAGCGCAAACGTCAGCGGTGTGTGGCAGGCGCGAGCTGCACCCGAATGTCCCCTTATGGTGCCCAGCCGTTGAGCGGCGTGTGACGGGGATGGCGGCTCAGCCGGCCGGTACAGGTCAGCTCGGCGTCTGCTCTTCGGGACGGCCCAGCTCGACGATGGTCCGCAGCGTAGCGCTGAACTGGTCGTACCGTTTCTGGCCGATCGCCTGCGCCCACCGCCGGCCGACGTCGCGGCTCAGCTGGGATCCGGTTCGGAAGAGGCGCCAGCCCCGGTCGGTGTACCGGATGACGCGGGCCCTGCCGTCGGACGGGTCGCGGTCTAGCCGGACGTAGTTGAGCTTCTCAAGGTCGCGGAGGAGGTCGTTGGTCGCCTGCTTGCTGAGCCGCAGTTGTGCGGCAAGCTCGGTGGGGCGCATTCCGTCGATGGGTGGGTAGCGCAGCAACGGTCGGTGGACCTCGCGCAGGTCGTCGAAGCCGGCGGCGCGGAGCTGCCCGTACACCTCGACGTGCAGCGCCTCCCATGCCATGCGCAGCAGCGCGCCGATCTGCGGCTCGTCCTCGGGGCGTTTCATGATGCTTGACAGTCTAGTACGGTCAACCGTACTTTTTTAGTACGGCCGACCGTACTATTGGAGGAGCGCATGACCTCGCGACGCGAGATGGAGCACTTGATCGAACAGCACCTCGACGCGGAGAAGGCAGGGGACTCCGCCGCAACGGTGGCTGTCTACACCGACGACATCGAGCACGACGTGGTCGGCTGGCCGACCGGACCGGTCATCGGACCGGCCGCGGCGCAGAACTTCTACGACCAGTTGATCGCCGCTTTCGTCAACGAGGACATGACCGCGACGCGGACTCTGTACGGCGAGGACTTCTGCGTCATCGAACACCGCGCGACCGGCCGTTTCCCCAACGGCTTCCTGGGTGCGCCGGGCCGCGACGAATCGCTGGTGTTCCGCATGCTGCACGTGTTCGAATTCCGCGACGGCGCGATCAGCCGGGAGAACGTCTGGCTTGATGGAGGGGCCATCGTCGCGCAGCTCACCGGAGCATAAGGCACGCGGCGGGTCCGCACCGAGGCTCCGACGTAGCGGGGTCTGGGGCCGGCGCCCCGAGACCCCGCACCACAACCGTGACCCGTTCGATGGTTCCTGAACCTGCCGCCTCAACTGTCGTAGCGCTTGTGATGCTGCTTGGGTTGGTCGCGCATGGCAGCAACAATGCTCGTGGACCTTCCCGGCGAATACGCCTGTTTTACCTTCAAGCTGTCGGCATCGCGCTTCTTGGTCTCGGTCGCGCATCGACCCTGGCTAGGGTGATTCCTACCCGCCGTCAATAACGTGGCTGGCCGTGATTCGACAGCTCACAGTCCAGTTCGGGAGGGAACATGACGGTCCGGCAGAGATACAGGATTCTTGCGGTCGCGGCGCTGCTGCTCTCGCTGACCGGATGCGCGGACGCTCAAGACAGGGCAGCGAACGCCAAAACGAGTGCCGGTGACCAGCCGACCGGGCAGCCGGGCGGGAAGAACAACGGCTGCGTGCTGACATCCGACGAGATCGGCAATGTGATCGGCGACAGGCTTTCGACGCCGATATCCACCAGTGTCGGCGATTCTACGATGTGCACTTATACCAGCACGACAGCATCCTCTGTCGTCGTGGTCACCTATATTCCCGCCGGAGCAACAGCATTCACCGCGATGCGGAATGGCACAGCGAGTGCTGTGGGCGGCATCGGCGACAAGGCATACCTCCAGACATCATCGAACGCCAGAGAGTTGCATGCACTCACCGGCGCGGCAGCGGTGGTGATCAGCATCCCGGCCAACACACCCAACGCCGATACCGCCCTGCGCAACCTGATGACGACGGCATTAGGCCGCCTGCCGTAGCCCGTTTGCGCCGGCTGGAGCGGTCGTAGCTCAACCGGCACGGTGCTGGAGCGTCCGCGCCCAGTGATGATCGCCGCGGTGGTGCTGGCCACGGCCGCGTTCCTCACGACGTGCGTCCTCGTCATGTCCGGCGCGGTCGGCGGTTAACGAGCCACGACTACGGGCCGCAACCGGACGCACAGCCGAGACGGGCGGTTGACGGGCCACAGCGCGTTTCACGAGCCACGGCCCGGGCGGCAGCCGGGCGCTCAGTCGGGGCGGTGGTCGCCCGTCGCACCGTCGACCAGCTCACGAACTTGCAGACGTCGGCGATCTACGGCAAGGCGGCGCGAGCGATCATCCGCAGCACCTGTGGTCAGCGGGCTCCGGCTCTCCGGCGTCGACGCGTCACGCGTGGACGTCGACGCATCCTGTCACGACGCATCGACAAAAAGGAAGGATACTTTACAGTTAAGGAAGGAGTCTTTACAGTTAGCTGAATTTGCGATATGAAAAAGTCCCCCATAGAGATCTGGGTCCATGTCCCGCCCCACCCTCTCGCCCAGGAGCAACCCCATGGACAGATCACGACCGGCGCGCCTGCGCCGAATGCTCGTCGCGGCAGCCGCTACCGTCCTCGGCACCGTCGTCCTCATCCCGTTCAGCGCCGGTACCGCGGCCGCCGCGGGCACGGGTGCGATCACCGGCTACGGCGCCAAGTGCGTCGATGTCTCCGGCGCCAACACCGCGAACGGCACCCAGGTCCAGCTGTGGACCTGCAACGGCACCAACGCCCAGAACTGGACCGTCGGCACCGACGGCACGATCCGCGCCCTCGGCAAGTGCCTCGACGTCTCCGGCGGCTCCACCGCCGACGGGGCCAGGGTCCAGCTCTGGGACTGCAACGGCACCGGCGCCCAGCAGTGGGTCGCCAACGCCGCCAACGACATCGTCAACCCCCAGGCCAACAAGTGCCTCGACGCGGCCAACTGGGGCTCGACCGACGGCACACCGCTGCTGATCTGGTCCTGCCACGGCGGCGCCAACCAGAAGTGGACGGTCCCGAGCGGTGGTGGCGGCACGGGTTCGTGCAACTACCCGAACTGGGTTGCCGGGCAGTTCTACGCGACCGGTGCGATCGTGCGGTACAGCAACGGCCTCTACTACCAGGCGACCCATGACAATCCCGGATACGACCCGACGATCAGCACCTGGTACTGGTCGCCGTACAACTGCGGCGGTGGTGGTGGCGGCGGGTCGTCGAGCGGCTTCGTGGTCAGCGAGGCGCAGTTCAACCAGATGTTCCCGAGCCGGAACTCGTTCTACTCCTACGCCGGGCTGACCGACGCGATGAAGAAGTACCCCGCGTTCGCCACGACCGGCAGCGACACGGTCAAGCGGCAGGAGGCCGCGGCGTTCCTGGCCAACGTCAGCCACGAGACCGGCGGTCTGGTGTACATCAACGAAATCAACACCGCCAACTGGCCGACGTACTGCGACTGGAGCCAGCCCTACGGGTGCCCCGCGGGCCAGTCGGCGTATCACGGTCGCGGCCCGATCCAGCTGAGCTGGAACTTCAACTACAAGGCGGCGGGCGACGCGCTCGGCGTCGACCTGTTGAACAACCCGGACCTGGTGGCGACGAACGCGTCGATCTCGTGGCAGACCGGGCTGTGGTACTGGATGACCGGCACCGGCGGCGCGGGCACGACGTCGCACAACGCGATGGTGAACGGGCAGGGCTTCGGCACCACGATCCGGGCGATCAACAGCATCGAGTGCAACGGCGGGAACACCGCACAGATGCAGAGCCGGGTGAACCTCTACAACCAGTTCGTCGGGATTCTGGGTGTGCCCGCGGGCGGCAATCTGACCTGCTGACGCGGACGAGCACGGTCATCGACGGACCGGTCACGCCCCCAGCGCGACCGGTCCGTCGCATCTGTGACGCAGCGGACGCCACGCAATCCTGCGGGTGCTGAAAACAGCCTGCGCTTGATCTTCGGTACGTCCTGGACAGCGAACCCCCTGGCTTGCATGAAACCAGGGGGTCTACGAGGTTGTGGCTGGTGCGAGAGCCTGGACGGTTAGCAGGTGGCGAGCATGGTGTTGAGCGCTGATTTCTCTGCGCTGTCGACGGAGAGGTTGTAGTACCACTTGACCTGAATCCACGCCTTGGCGTAGGTGCAGCGGAACGCCGTGCGTGGGGGCTGCCAGGTGGCGGGGTCCTTGTCGCCTTTGGCTTGGTTGACGTTGTCGGTGACTGCCCAGAGTTCGGGTCCGCCGAGGTCGTTGGCGTAGGTCTGGCGCTGGGCGGTGGTCCATGCCCAGGCTCCGGATCTCCATGCTTCGGCGAGCGGGACCATGTGGTCGATGTCGATGTCGGCGGGGTTGGTCCAGGTCGCGCCGTCGTATGGGCTGTACCAGGATCCGGAGGTGGGGTAGCAGCTGCTGTCGACGGTGATGTTGGTGCCGTCGCGCTTGAGCACCTGTTCCCGGGTGTTGCACGAGCCGGTGATGGTGATCCAGTGCGGGAACAGGTCGCGGTTGTAGGTGGACTGGTGTGACTCGGCCGCGACGGTGAGCGAGTTGAGCCGGCTCACCGCGGTGCTGTACGACGGGATGTTCGGGGGTGTGGCATCGGCTGGAGTCACACTGATGGCGAGCGATATGGCGGTAACGGCCACCGCGGCGACGGTGGCCTTGAAGGCGCGGGACACGCTGGGACTCCTGACTTTCCGCAGCCGCGGCCGGATGGGGGGCTTCCGACGGGGGACGCGGCGCGAATCGCATAGATGCTGTCAGATGTTTACGCCGGGATTGCGCCGGTATCGGGAAGGCGGCATGAACGTCACGTGACCGCAGGCTCCCGCACGAACGCAGGGCCCAGCCGGGTCCGGTCCCGGGGAAACTGTGGAAGCCGAGCAAGCCATCGGCCGAACAGTCGGCGCATTTCCGAGGCGGCGGCGAGCCTCTACCAGCGCATGTTCGCGAACTTGCAGACGTCGGCGATCTATGGCAAGGCAGCGCGAGCGATCATCCGCAGCACTCTCGATCAACTGACCTGATCGGTCATCCGAGACGTTGCCGCACGTGCCGGCCAGGAGCACGGTCAGGCCTTCGGGATGTCGAGCGGCTGGCGGCCAGGTGCTCGTTCCGCGACCTGGGATGGCTGGCAGTCGTCGTCTCCGCAAGGCGGCCAAATAGGCCGGAATCGCTCTGATGCTCCTGCCGCACGTCGCCAGCCCCGACCGGGCTGCTGGCCTCACGGGGCCATGGCCTGGCTGCGATCGTGGTGGACCTGTAGTGCCGGTCGGCGATGGTGCGTAGGTGGGTGGCCCTGGCCATCTCCCCGCCGGCGACGGCCGCGGCGTTAGGTTGGAAACGTCAATGCGGGTGGCTGGCGTTGTGGTTTATGGTCGGCGGGTGTGGCTTGGTGAGCCGCCGGCAGCGTGTAGCTCAGTCAGCAGAGCGCCGGGCTAGTAACCCGGGGGGCGCGGGGGCAGAGCCCGCCACGCTGGCATGGATGCCTACGGCATGGACGTGCGGGTCGGCTCTGGTTTTCCGGTGGGGCAGCTGGCGAAGGCGTTCGTCACCGCGGTGACGAACGAGGACCCGCACGCTCGGGACCGGGCGCAGCAGCGTGTGCGGCAGTGGTCGGCGGTGCTGGAGGGCATGACCTCGGGCCGGTTGACGGTGGGCTCCCGCACGCCGGTGGACCGGTTGCCGGCCTGGGCGACCCCCGAGGTGGTGCGAGGCGGCTTCGCCACGGGCAGTCCGGCCGCCGGTGGGCCACTGCGCCCGTACGAGGTGGCGGTTGCCGGCCGGGCAGGTGTGGCCGCGGAGCGCGGCCCGGTCTTCGCGTGGCACGTCGGCGAGGCCGGCCTGGCCGAGCTGTGGTCCCTGCTGGGCAGCGGCGGTTACCGGGTGGAGCTGCCCGAGCAGGCGGCATTGCTGGTGGTGGCGTGGCTGCTGCGTGCCGGGGATCGCGCCAGGGCGCTGGACCTGCTCGACGAGATCGGTCCGTTCGCGAGTGAGTTGTGCTTCGCCCCGGTGCCGGACCGCGCGGCGGAGCGTGACTGGTCGGTGGTCTGGCGGGAGCCTGCCGCTGTGGCCGGCGAGGCGCTGCGGCAGCGGCGGGAGAACGACCGTGTGGAGGCGATGCGCGAGGCGTTGACGGTGTGGAACCCGTTCGCCGACGAACTGCTTGAGCTGTGGCTGAACACGCGCGATGAGACAGGCGCGGTCGCTGCGGTGTTCCCGCCGGGGTGGCGCGCGCGGGCGGACGAGCTCGTCGCGCGCTACGAGCGGCTGGCCAACGTCCACACCCGGTGCGGCAAGCACCGCCGGCCTCGGGAGAACCTGGCCATCCTGCGGACCGCGGCCCAGGACGCGCTCGCCGGCGGAGCCCTGACCCCGCGCACGCATGGGCTGCTGCAGCAGGCGGTCGAGGCGATGCTCGCCCGGCGTGGCCGCCCGGGTTCGCCGCGGCATGCCGCGCTGCGCGCGGTGCAGGCGCGGGTCGCCGCGATGCCCGGCCATCACCGGTTGGCTCGGGTTGTGGTGGCCCGGGTCGCGGTGCTGGACCCGGATGCGGGGATCACCGATGTGGACGCGGTCTGCGCACCGGTGTCCGCAGCGGAGGCGTCGACCCACGGCGTGCCGGCCGGCGCCACCGTCCCCGACCCGATCCGGCACGTGGTCCGCCGTGCGGCCGCCGGCACCGTCGCGGAGCTGGTCGGCGCGGGCGTGATTCCCTCGGCTGAGGTTCTCGCCGAGCTGGTGCCGCAGCTCGCCGCCACTACCAGCGCCGCGGCGTATCCCGACCCGGCGTTGCGCACGTTGATGGCCGCGACGTATCGCGCGTTCCGTCGCCGCCGATCGCTGCTGCTGTTGGACCTGCAGCATCAAGTACGGCTGGATGAACTGCCGTGGGTGCGGGTGCTGTCCCCGTATCGGCAGGCCACCGCGGACACCCGCTGGGAGGCGGGCGAAACGCTGCGCCGGCTGGCGGAGCTGGCGCTGGACGGCTTCCCGGCGACGCTGCTGCCCAACCCGCTGGTGTCCGAACTGGCTGCGCTCGGCCGTGAGGCGGGCGAGGACCTGCCGTGGGTGGAGGAGCTGGCCGCTGACATCTTCATGGGCCGGTTCTCGGCCAAGTTCCTGCGCGCGGCGCATCTGGCCGGGTTGCTGCTGTCCGGCCGCCTCTACGCGCGGTACTACGACATCGACTACGCCGCCCTGCCGCCGGTCGCGGCCGTGGTCCGGCGCGGCCGGGACGCCGCGGCCGGCAATGACGCATTCGACACTCTGTGCCGCTGGCGCGCCTTCGGACCGGCTGGGGATGTCGGAGGCGGCTTCTGGGTGGCGGGCAACGGCATGGTGATCGAACAGGCGCAGATTCTCACGACGCACAACCTGGCCACGCTGGCCGGCCCGTTGGACGTCGCGCCGCCGGACGGCTGGCAGGCCTTGGCTCGGCGCACCTTCACCGCCATCGTCCGCCTCGCCGGCCGGCTCGACGGCAACCCCCGCCCGCTGCCGATGATCAAGGACATCGCCTACGCCTGGCGCCATCTGATCTGCTACCTGTCGCTGCCCGGCGCCGGTGACCCCCGCGCGACGATTGACGAACTGCGCGCTGAGCTGGCAGGCGCGCCCAGCTCGGTCCGTGCGCGCCTCACGCCCGCCGTCGTCGGCCTGGCCTACGTCGCGGCCGGCGGCCGGTTCACCGACGACTGCACGCCTGCCGGCGGACGCCGCCTGCTCGGCTGGACCACGCGGCGGCACTGGATGCAGGACCCCACCGCCGTTTCCTCGTAATCCCACGACTGCAGGGATTCCCCGGCGTTGAACGTCTCTCGGCCGGCACGCCCGGACGTGGCCAGGCCCAGTGAGCCCCTGAGGGCTCTCGGGCTGGCATGGGTGCACGGCCAGGCAATGCCCGACGCTGGTGGTTCCGGCGCTGATAGCAGATCGGCGCATCCGACCTCGACAAACCGGCGCCGCGGAACGTGCGAGTAGGTCTTGCGCATCCCGGCTGGCGGAACGCATCGCCAGCACCACTCGCTGTCGACCGGCCGGCGCTTCTGTCGCCGGCCGCAGCGAGCTGCCGTAAGCTCGCGGCTCATGACCGTTGATTTTGCAGCTGAGACCCCCGGTGAGACGACCGCTGAGGCATCCTTCGAGACCTCCGGTGAGCCGTCGACCATCTATACCGTCTACCTCTCGGCTGCTGACGAGCTGGTTGAGCACATCCGCGCCGCAGACGTCCTCAACCTGGGCTTCCGTGTCGAGTCGTATCTCGTGTCTCCTGACGATGCACCCGACACCACGCAGACCGAGTTCGAGTTCACGCTGTTCAGCGAACTGCCTGTCCGGGTGGACGAGCGCGACTGACGCCGAACCGCTCGGGTCGCTGATCGGGCCGCTCGAGCATCGGGTTTGCGGTCGTGTCTAGCCAGCGCACCGCGGCATGAGCGCGCACCGGGCCAAGTCGCCACCTTCTCGCCTCGTCCACCGAGTTCACGCAGATGGTCCTTGGCCCGCAGCCAGGCCCGTGTCAATGTGCTGGACGGCGCCCACCGTGAGCGCATCAACGAGCGCATGCCGTGCGGGGTCTGCCGCGTCCACGGCAGTGGCGTCCACTTCGAGGCGACGCAGGACGTCGACGTACGCGGTCGGGGGCGCCCCGTGCTGCAGGCCGAGCGTGATCGCCGTGGCGAGCGCGTCCGCCCAACCTGCCAGCGCCGAGCCGTGCACATCTGCTCGCAGGTCCACCTGGCGCAGCTCACCGTCTGGTGCGTGTCCGGTGGTCATCGCCCCCGGCACACCGCCGATCGTGAACTCCACCGTGCAGCCGATCACTCGGCGATCACGCGGCGCCGGTACCGAGACCTCACGCCAAGCATCCGTCATTGATCCACCTCGTCCGATCCAGGCTGGCCGCCCGACAGCCAGCGACGACACCGCACCGTAGGGCATCCAGCACCGCACCGACAGCACCAACACGAATCGAAATCGAACGTGTGATCGACACGCCGACAGGTTCCGACGACGCGCCGACAGGGTCGACAGGGCTTTGGGGTGCGTTCCACGGAATGTGGCGGAGTCGTCGTGAAGTTGGGCTTCATCTGTTTGCTGCAGTCCGACCCCCTGGCTACCTACGCTGGCGTGCGTGAGTGAGTCGCGCCCTGGCCCGACGGCCGCGGCGGGCGACCGTAGTGGATCACTGATGAGCATTCCCGCCCACCAGCGGTTGATCCGGAGTGGATCCTCCGCGGACGCGCGTTGCCACCGTGTTTCGGGTCCGTGGTCAGATCGCTCGGGCGATTTCGGTGAACGCCGCAGCGACCCGCAGAGCGGGCCAGGCGTCGACGGCGAGTTCGTAGTGGCCGCGGCGTGGGTTCCTGCATGAAGGCGAGCCCGGCGATGAGGACATGTGCTGTCTCGTCCGTGCGTAGGTCGCGCATCGGCCTAAACCGATGTCTCGGCTGCGACGTCGGTGACCAGGCTCGAGGCGATGCAGGCGGCCAGCAGTCCGGTGAGGTCGGCTTCGACGCGTACCAGTGGGGTGAGCGGCACGGCGAGATGCGGCGCGAGGCTGGCCCGCACCCCCGCCGGCAGGCGGTCCAGGGTGACGGGACCGTCCTGGATTCCGGTGGCGGTGAGGATGTCGCGGATGTGGCGTTGCCTGCCGGCCGGGGAGCGCGGCGACGGCGGCCACAAAAAGGGTCCGCGGCCGGAGCCTGGCAGGCCCCGGCCGCGGACCGGTTATCGCATCCGAACTACAGTCGCGCGCACTGACCCGACGCCGGGCCCTTCACGCTGTTCGGCCGGCTCTCGTTCACCGGGGCCGAGGCGTTACCCGAGCAGGCCAGCGGCCCGCTGACGGTGTTCCCGGCGACAACCACCGGCTGGCTGCCGGTGTTGCCGTTGACGGTGATCGGACCGCCGACGGTGACCGTGTCGATCCGTACGCCACCGGTGCTGTTGGTGACCGACACAGGGCCGTTCACCTTGCTCTTGACGATGCTCAGCTCGCCGGTGGCACCGGTGACCGTGATCGGGCCGGAAACCGTCGCGCCGGACAGGTCGAACAGCACCGGGCGGGTGGCGTTCACCGGGCCGTTGATGCTGCCGCCCGTGACCACTAGCGAGGCACCCGGGTTGACCGTGATGGCACCCGAGATCGTGGCGTTCTCGAGGCAGGTCAGGCCCGCGCTGACCACCAGCGCCTTGTTGTACTTGCCGGTGATCGTCGTGGTGCACTGCGGGCCGGCCTCGCCGATCGTCGACCGCGGCTGGGTGTCCGCGGTGACCGGCGAGTTCGCCGCGAAGTAGCTCACCAGCATGGTGAGGTCGTTGTCGCCGGTGGTGGCCGGGTTGGTGCCCTTGCCGAGGGTGGTGAAGTTGTCACCGCCGGCGGCGAGGAACGAGTTCACCGTGACCCGGTAGGTGCCCGACGGGTTCAGCGGCGTGCCGTTCAGTTTGACCGAGGTGATCCGCGAGCCCTTCGGCGCGTCCGGGTTGTAGGTGTAGGTGAAGCCCTTCGAGACACCCAGCCACAGCACCGGGCGGGACGCGCCGTCGGGCTGCCACTGCTCCTCCAGCACCTGCTTGATCTGGGCACCGGTGTAGCTCTTGGTGACCACATCGTTGGCGAACGGCTGGACGGCGAAGGCGTCGGCGTAGGTCACCGTGCCGTCGGTCCGGTAGAGCAGATCGGCCCGCAGGCCGCCGGGGTTCATGAACGCGATCTGCGCACCACCCCGGCCGACGTCCTTGGTCCCGGCGAGCTGCACGTCGGCGATGAGGTTGCCCAGCGCCGACTCCTTGCCCCGGTCCTCGTTGCCGTTGCTGTAGGCCCGCTTGATGTCAGCGGTGATCGAACCGAGCTTCTGCTTGCCCAGCTCGGCGGCCTTAGTCTTGGCGGCGGCCACGATGTCGGCCACTGCCTGGTCCTGCGGCGCGCCGACCACGTCGACCAGCTGCGCGTCGGAGGTGGTCACCGAGCCAGTGTTCGGGTCGAAGGTCAGGTTGACCTTGCCCAGCCGCTGACCGTAGTCCTCGGCCTGCACCACCGGACGCAGCTTGTCCGATCCGGGGACCGGGAGCTTGAACGCGTACGGCTGGTGGGTGTGGCCGCTGAAGATGGCGTCGATCGTGGCGTCGACCCGGGTGTACTTGCCGAAGACCGGGTCGTTGGCCAGCGCCTCGGCGGAGGTGATGTTCTCCGTCGCGGCGCCCTCGTGCGCGAGCAGCACCACCACGTCGGCCTCGCCGTTGTCCGGGTTGCCGTCCTTGAGCTGGCGGGCCACCAGGTTGGCCTCGGCCACCGGGTCGCGGAAGGTGAGACCGGCGATGCCGTCCGGGCTGACCAGCGACGTGGTCTGCTCGGTCACCACGCCGACGAAGCCGACCCGAACCCCACCGATGGTGCTGACCGAGTACGCCGGCAGCGCCCGGGTGTCGCCCCGGTACACGTTGGCGCCCAGGTAAGGGAAGTCGGCTCGGTCGGACACGTGGCCGGTGAGGTCGGCCATCCCCTTGTCGAACTCGTGGTTACCCACCGCCGAGACGGCCAGGCCCATCGAGTTCAGCGCGTCGATCGTCGGGTTGTCCCCGTCGATCGCCGAGATGAAGGTGGAGGCACCGATGTTGTCACCGGCGGAGACGAACGCGGTGTTCGGGTTCTGCGCCCGCAGCTGACCGACCAGGCCGGCGAGCTGAGCGGCGCCACCGACCGGCTGACCACCCACGGTGGCCGGGGACTCCAGCCGGCCGTGGAAGTCGTTGATGCCGAGCAGCTGGAGGTTGACCGTCAGGTTTGAGCCGACCGGCGCCTCGATCTCGATCGCCTCACCGGTGCCGGTGCCGGTGCCGACGTTGGCGTAGTGAATCTCACTGATAAGGGGGGACGATGCCGCCGGTTCGGCCAGCGCGGGCGCCCCGCTGGTCAAGAGGAGGGCACCGCTTGCGAGGAAGACGCCGAACACGCTTTGTATTCGTTTGCGCCCGTTCCAGTCCATCAGATTAGCTTCCTGTCGGGGAGTTGAGGGGCCGGAGACTAGAGGGTCTTGTTGACCACGCAAGAGCCGCCAGATGTACAGCACGAGATCGACCGTCGCTTGCATCGGCGTACGCCCATTGGCGAGAGACCCGACGGACGAATCAACGCAGGTCGCAGGTTGGGGCAATTCCGGCATCTCCGCAGAAAACGTTGCGGCCAGTTGATTCTTTGGTGAACTTGATTGGTGCAACGTCCGGGCTCGTTAGTTAGATAGCCCATGATGGCTCTGGTCGTCCAGTAGCGACACCACTTGGTCGTCACGACCAAGGTGCGGCGCCATGCGCGCTGTGCGGCCAGGTGGACCCGGTGAACCTGCTGATCGCCGCGCACATCAAGCGGCGCACCGCCTGCACCGACGACGAACGCCGCGACCTGGACAACGTGATCATGGCCACATGTCTGCTCGGCTACGACGCCCTCCATGAGCTCGGCTACCTCACCGTCGACGCCACCGGCCACATCGCCGCCCACGGCCCGCATCCCGGCGCGGTCGGCCTGCTCGAATTGGGTGCGAGCGCCGGCCAGGTCGCCCAGGCTCTGCAGGACGCGGCCGAGTTCGTCGCCTTGCCAGGCCACGGCAACATCGTCGGGGCCGAGCGCGGCCTCGATGACCTCGAGCGCTTGTTCGGCCAGGGGTTTGGCTTGGTTGTATTGGCCGCGTTCGCGAAGGTTCGACGAGCGCGGCGGCGAGCCTGGCGTCAACCAGCAGCGGCCACCGCAGCCCGCGCAGGCGTGCCCGCAGCTGGCCCCAGCAGCGCGGCTGCCGCGGCGAGCCGGGGCCGGTCGTTCGAGGCGACCCGTGCCGGGATCGCCGCGTACGGAGGCGACATCGGGGCACACATCCGTAGCGCGTACGGACGTCCCGGTGCTCGCGATCTGCGACGCTGGAGAGGGAGCCGGACCCCGCGCGACGAAGGAGACGCCGATGACCTACCTCGATACCCCGGCCGATGCGCAGGCCCGGGACGACGTCGCTCGGATGTACGACGAAGACCGCG
This sequence comes from Dactylosporangium sp. NPDC048998, assembly GCF_043197855.1. Classification (NCBI taxonomy): domain Bacteria; kingdom Bacillati; phylum Actinomycetota; class Actinomycetes; order Micromonosporales; family Micromonosporaceae; genus Dactylosporangium; species Dactylosporangium sp. NPDC048998. Next base: position 3,882 of record NZ_JBICTV010000044.1, on the reverse strand, counting down.
CCAAGGTCGGCTATGTCCAGAACCTCACCAGGCTGTTCGCATTACGGCCCGACGTCCTTGATGCCTGGGTGGGGCTCAGCAAGACGATCAGGCGCGGCATGGACCTTCGCCGCTACGAGCTGGTCACGCTGGCGGCGGCCAAGCAGCTGCGCTCCAGCTACTGTTCGTTGGCCCACGGGGAGGTCCTGCGGGACCGGTTCTACGACGCCAAGGCCGTGCAGAAGATCGCCACCGACCACCACCACGCCGATCTCGACCCCGTCGACGTCGCCGTCATGGACTTTGCCGGGAAGACCGCCCGGGACGCCGCCAGCATCACGGCCGACGACGTCGACACGCTGCGCCAGCACGGACTCTCCGACGACGAGATCTTTCAGGTCATCCTGGCGGCTGCGGCCCGCTGCTTCTTCAGTACTGTCATCGACGCGGCGGGAGCTGAGCCCGACTTCCAGTACCGCGCCAGCATCGAACCCGAGCTCCTGCAGGTCCTCACCGTGGGCCGGCCCGTCAGCGACGAGGCATAGCGCCGGCGGCCGGCCGGGCGTCGTCGCGATGCTCGGCTGCGGCGACCCGGAGCGACTGCGTCGGCGAAAGGCGTCCGCCCTCGGCGTGGACCGCGTCGAAGGCTGCGCCGCCGAGGGCTTCGGCCACGGATCTGCGCAACGCCCCGTCAGGCGGCTGGAGCGGTCGCGTTCCGGCCGAGGCCGCCTCCCGGGCGGCGTGTGCGGTACCCAGCAGCATGGCCGCATGCCGGGCACGCCCCTGCTCGGACCAGACGGCGGCGAGCGCCTCCAACGCGTCCACGAGCACGAAGGACTGGCCGGCAAGGGCGATGGCCTCGACGCTCGCGATGAGGAGCTTCTCCGCGTGCTCCAGCTGTCGCTGCTGGCGGGCCCGTTCGCCCAGGATGTAGAGCGCCCTGCCCGCACAGCGCTGGTCGCCGAGCCGGCGAAGCGTCGGCAGGCATTCCTCCATCAGGTCGGCGGCCTGCTCATGGTCGCCTCGCAGCCAGGCCAGTCGAGCAAAGCCGACGGTGGCGTGCGTTCGGTCTTCCTCGCTGCCGGCGGCCTCGGCGAGGCCCTGGCTCTCGGTCAGCCATTCGCGCACCTCGTCGTCGGCGATGCCGGACTGCATGCACCGCTGGGCCATGATGAACAGGGTGTTCGCCGCGAGCATCTGGTCACCGACCTGGCGGAACAACGCCACGCTCCGGCGGCCCCAGCGCAGCGCGTCGTCGAGTTCACCGGCGGCTTGCACAAGGGCCTGCATGGTCATCGCGCTGTCCCATTGATGGCTGTCACCCAGCAGGTCCAGTGCCTGGTGCAATGCCGGCAGCGTCAGCTCCGGTTGGATCCAGATGGCGCTCATCCCGAGCGCGCGTGCCACCCTCGCGCGGGTGGGGTCGTCGAGGCCGGCCGCCCGTGCTGTCGCCTGTTTGGCCAGGTCGAACGCGGCTCCGGAGTCCGTGGCCTGCAGGAGCACACTGGCTGCGGCCAGCCCGGCGGCGACGGCGGGGGTGGCGGGCGGTTCGCCGACGGCCTGCGCTCGCCGGATCCACTCCTGCGCCTCGCGGCGCTGCCCGGTGACGTCCCAGAACTGCTGCAGCGCGGCGATCCATCGCCAAGCGGACTCGCTGTCGGCGGTGGCGATCGTGTGTGCCAGCCCGGCCCGGAGGTTCGGCTGTTCGATGATCAGCCGGAGCACCCAGGCGCGCTGGTCGAACGTGCGGATCCGCTCGGCACCACGTTCGGCCAACCGCAGGTAGTGCGCGGCGTGTTGCTGTCTGGCCATGTCCGGCGCGCCGGATGCGGCCAGCCGTTCCCTGGCGTACGCACGGATCGTCTCCAGCAGCCGGTACCGGCGGGTCGCGCGTTCCACGGTGGACACCAGCGACTTGTCCACCAGCCTCGGCAGGAGCGCCATCACGGCTGCGCCGCCGGCGTCGTCCGCGTACACCGCCCGGGCGGCGTCGAAGTCGAAGTCGGCGGGGAAGACCCCGAGCCGGTCGAACAGCGCGCGCTCGTCGTCGTCGAGCAGGTCGTAGCTCCAGTCGATCGCCCCACGCAGGGTGCGCTGGCGCGGCGGCGCCGTACGGGCGCCGTCGCGGAGCAGCTCGAAACGTTGGTCGAGGTGCGAGACCAGCTCGGCCGGGCCGAAGGTGCGCGACCGGGACGCGGCCAGCTCGATCGCCAGCGGCAGCCCGTCGAGCCGCCGGCACAGCGCCGCCACCGCCGGGGCCGTCACCTCGGTGAGGGCGAAGCCAGGAGACGCCGCCGCGGCACGATCGACGAACAGCCGCACCGCGTCGAAGGTCGCGGCCGTGGCGACCCGCTGGGATTCTCGCGCGGTCGGCACGGGCAGCGGCGGCACCTGATAGCTGATCTCGCCGGGCACGCCGAGCGGTTCGCGGCTGGTGGCCAGGACACGCAGTTCGCCACTCGCGGCGAGCAGATCGGCCACGATCTCCGCGACCTCGGCGACGACATGCTCGCAGTTGTCGATCAGCAGCAGCCCGCGCATGCTCGCGGCCACGTCCCGCAGGACGTCGCGCAGCGGCCATCCCGGCTGCGGCACGATACCCAGCGCGTGAGCCAACGTGTCGCCGACCAGGTCCGGCCCGACCGGTGCCAGATCGACCAGCCGGGCACCATCCGGGAACCAATCGGCGCGGACCGCCGCGATGCTCAACCCGAGGCGGGTCTTGCCCACACCGCCCGGGCCGACGAGCGTGACCAGACGATGGTCGTCCACCAGCGAGGCGACCTCCCTGGTCTCGCGTTCTCGACCCACGAGACTGGTCAGCGGTACGGGCAGCACGTTCTCGGCCCGCGTCGTCCGGCGCAGCTGCACACCCAGTTCGACCAGCGCGGTCCGATCGCTCACACCGAGCTTGCGCAGCAGGGCTGCGACGTGGCTCTCCACCGTACGCACCGACAGGTGGAGCCGCTCGGCGATCTCGCCGTTGCGGAGCCGCTCGGCGACCAACGCGAGCACCTCGGCCTCACGCCCGGTCACCCCGGCTTGAGTCATCCGCTCAGCCACACCCTCGCCATTGCGCGCCATGCAGCTATTCTCTTCGCCCTCGCCACCCGATTCCACGGATCAGGTCGACGGCGAGAGCAGTCTTCAGCGCCGGCGCGGCGGGACTGTCCGGGCCGCGCCGGACCGTCGGGACCTTGGCCACCTACGAGGCCCGTAGGGCGCCGTTGCGTTGTGGGATCGCAGGACGCGTTGAACTCGCGTCGGGTCCGCGGTCAGATCGCCAGGGCGAGGTCGGCGAACGCCGCGGCGGCCCGCGTTGCCGGCGGGCCGTCGACGGCGAGTTCGTAGTGTCCGCGGCGGAGGTTCTCGCCAAGGCCGTCGGGCGCGAGGTGGCCGCGGCGGCCGTACCGCCAGGCGCGGGCGTGGTATCGGCCGCGCCGGCGGCGACGGTGATCGGTGCGTTGGGGCTGATCCGGGGATTGTTCAGGCCGGTGTCGTGCTGTCGGGGGCCGCCGAGCGCAGCCGGATGCCCGGTGCCGCGCGGTCGATGGGCGGCTGAGGCGCCGCGGGAGGGGCCGGGTCGGGCGTGGGCTCGACGATGGTGGTGGGCAGCACGAAGGCGGCGATGTCGAGGGCGACGTGCAGGGCGATCGGTAGGAGCAGGCTGCCGCTGGTCGCGTACAGCGCGGTGAGGGCGAGTCCGAGCAGTCCGGTGCCGATGACGCCTGCCGGGCCTTGGTAGCGGTGGGCGAGCCCGAATAGGGTTGCGCTGATCAGCGCCGCGAACCATGGGTCGAGCCCGAGCAGGGTGATGGCGGCGCCGTAGAGCAGGCCGCGGAAGACGATCTCCTCGCAGATGCCTGCGGTGAGCGCGGTCCCGACGCCCCACAGCCGATCCAG
>NZ_JBICTV010000043.1:0-56917 GCF_043197855.1 Dactylosporangium sp. NPDC048998 | reverse complement strand
CTGCGAACGATTCGGGCTGCGATACAACACCGGCTCCCTCGCCCACCAGACCGCCAGCGTCTGGAAAACCATCTTCCGCCTCGCCCTGCCCAACCAGAAGGCTGCCGATACCTGAGATGCCCTGCAGGGCCCATCGACTGCGGGCCGGGACGGGTGGGGACCGGTTCTCGCTCAGACGGCGCCCCTCGGCCGAGATCAGGATGCCGACTTTGAGCTGGCAAAAGGAACGTTTCAGCAGCCAGGAGACGTGCATCTGCGGGGTACCAAACCTCATGCGCCGCAGCAAGTACCTCAAGAGCCGCGGCGAGTGGGGTCTGGTCTCAACTTCGCCGCAATGCGCGCCGTCCTGGCCGGTGAACGCGGCGAGGGGGCGGCTGACCGACCTGCAGCGCCGGCTGCCGCACCGCTTCTCCGACGGTACCCAGAGGGAGTCGCTGTGCCGCTACAACAACAAATACCAGTCGTACTGGCAGACCCCGTACAGTGTGCTCAGCGGCTTCAGCAACGCCGCCGTGCAGGGTCTGGCCATCGCTGACGTCGAAGGCCTGGCGGAGGTGCCGCTCCTCGGCCAGCACACACCACCCGTCGGAACACCCTCACCGGACAGTGGTCCGCCATGACCGTCGCGCCCGCGGCGGCGTTGGCGTTCGCGGTGGCCGCGGCGGTCAGCTACGGCGCCGGCTCGGTGACCCAGGCCCTCGCCGCCCGCCGCAGCACCGGCACCCTGCACGCCCTGCGCCACCCGCTGTACATTGCCGGCCTCGGCTGTGACCTGCTGGCCTGGCTGGCGTCCCTCGTGGCACTGCGCACCCTGGCGGTCTACCAGGTCCAGGCCGTCCTCGCCGGCTCCCTCGCGGTCACCGTCCTCGCCGCCCGTCTGCTGCTGGCCGCCCGGATCCGGCGCCGCGACGGCGCCGCCGTCGCGGTCACCGTTCTCGCGCTCACGGTCCTGGCCTTGTCCGCAGGCCCGCAGGACCAGGTCCGGCCCTCGGCCATGGTCCGGTTCGGCCTGGTCGCGGCGACGGTCCTGGTCGCGGTCTGCGGATGGATCGCCGCCCGGGCGGGTTCGCCGGGTGCGAGCGCGGCACTGGCCGGGCTGGCGTTCGGCGGGGCAGCGCTGTGTGCCCGTGCGCTGCCGTTGTCCGCACCCGCGATGCGGGACGTGCCGGCCGTCCTGGGCGCGCTCGCCGCCGAACCCCTCACCTGGGCACTGGCCGGGTTCGGGGTGACCGGGATGCTGCTCTACGCGCACGCGTTACAGCACGGGCAGGTCGGGCCGGTCACCGCAGTGCTGTGGATCGTCGAGGTCATCGCACCGTCCGCCATCGGGATCGCGGTCCTACACGACACCGTACGGGCCGGCTGGGCGCCTTACGCTGTGGTCGCGGTCCTGGCCACCACCGCCGCAGCCGCCGTCCTGGCCACCGCACCCGCAACTGCCGCCGCAACGGCCCACACAGCCGACGGATGAGCACCCACTCGCTCTGGCGAACACCGACCTCGGAGCTACCAAGAGGCCGGGGACAGGTCGAGCGCTTCACGGGTCAAGCATGCCGCGATCCTGCCCGAACCTGCGGAATGCTGGCGTTAGATCAGTCGGCCAGGACCGGCTAGGACCGACTGGCTCCGCCGGACGGCCACAAACTCAGCCGGCCTCGGCACAGTCGGTCACCGTAGGTAGTTGCCGGTCCTACTTGCTCGCGACGATCGCCGGCTGGACGTGCGCTATCGGCGGCAGATGAGGATATTCGCTCCAGGAGCGGTGATGCATAAACATGCAGGCGATATGGCAGCGCGCCGGGCGGCAAATGGGGCTGCTTGGCGGCCTGCGACGCGGAGATCCCTTAACAACCGCGCACCGACCCACCGTCTGGTTTGAATCGGCCACTGTGGGGCATATGCCGCTTCAGCGACATGATCATGGAGGTGCGGGCCTACCTCGTTCGGCCATGGGTGGCCTACACCCCAGGCCCGAACCCGAGATAACCGAAGTGAAGGGCGAAACTGCCATGGCTGCTTCCCAAGCGCCCGTCGCCGTCAGGCAGACGGGGAAACCAGGCCGTCCCGCCATGGATCCTGCTGGCCCGACTGGTCGGCTTGCCACCTGGGTCGCTCAGACAACGCTGGACGACGTTCCCGCCTCCGTCCGCGACCGGGCCAGGCACCTAGTACTGGACGGCATCGCCTGTGCCACGGTGGGTGCGCAGCTGCCCGTCTCCCGCATCGGCGTCGAGGGGGTAACAGCGCTCGACAGCGCCGGGGATGCCGCACTGATCGGTTGGGACGGCCGGGCTACCAGCGCCACGTCGGCGGCCATGTTGAACTCCAGCTTCATCCAGGGGTTCGAGCTGGATGACTACCACCCGCTGGCCCCGCTGCACAGCAACTCGCTGGTCCTCCCGGCGATGCTCGCCGCTGCCTCGCGCGTGGGCCGCGTCTCCGGCGAGCGCTTCCTGCTCGGCGCGGTCCTAGGGTACGAGACCGGCCCGCGGGTCGGGCAGGCGCTCGGCGGGCTGGACATGCTCTCCCGAGGGTGGCATTCGGGCGTGGTCTTCGGCACTATTTCTGCGGCCGCTGCCGCGGGATCGCTGTATGGGCTGGACGCGGCCGGGTTCGAGGATGCCTTCGGGATGGCGGCCACCCAATCGTGCGGGCTGATGTCAGCGATGTACGAATCGATGGTCAAGCGGATGCAGCACGGCTTCGCCTCGCGCAACGGCCTGACCGCCGCCGCGCTGGCAGCATCGGACTACATCGGCATCAAGCGGGTGTTCGAGCGCCCCTACGGTGGCTGGCTGGCCGTCTTCGGCGAGGGCCACCGCACCTACCCCGAAGAGATCTACGCGGGCCTCGGCATTCTGTGGGAGACCGAACGGATCGCCGTGAAGGCGTACTCGTGCATGGGATTGCTGCACGCCGCGATCGACGCCGCACTCGAGCTGCGGCCCAAGGTCGACGTCAGCCAGATCCAGCGGATCGACATCGACATGTGCGAAGCCGCCTACGCGCATGGCGGGTGGAAGGCCGAGCGCCCGCTGCAGGTGATCGGCGCTCAGATGAACGTCGCGTACGCGGTGGCGGTGGCCCTCCTCGATGGCGACGTGCTCGTCGACCAGTTCCGGCCGGACCGGATCAACCGCGATGACGTCTGGGCCCTGATCGACCGGACGCTCACACACCACGAAAAGGCCTACGACCACCTCCCGGCCGACGAGCGGCTCACCACCCGGGTGCGGCTGACCTGCAAGGACGGGAGCACCCGTGCCGCCAAGGTCGTGCACCCGCGCGGCACCGGCGACCGGAACCTGACGAACGCGGATATCCGTGACAAGTACGCCAAGCTGACCCACCGCGTTATCCCTGCTGAGCGGCAGGCCGCCATCGAAAAAGCCGTCCTCGGCATCGACACCCTCGACGACGTCGCTCAGCTGACAGCCCTGCTCACACCCGCTGTGCGCTCGCCGCTTGACTGAGACCCCCGGCCGGATGCGGTACCCGCGGCCGCGGAGGGATTCGTCCTCCGCGTCCGCCGCTCACCAGGCACGCGCCCCGTCCTGGCGGTCGAGCCGCCACCGGTGGCGCATTTACCGAGCGGCCAGACCCGGATGTGCGGACGCAGCGGTACTGAGGACCGAACGTCGTTCACAGGATCTTTACCTGCGGATAGCGGGGGTCCGGGTTGGTCAGCAAAGGCTCCGGGCGGTCGCGCAGGATGTGCTCGAGGAACACGGTCAGGTACGCGGTGGTGATCGCCAATCCGTGGTCACCGTCGATGCTTCCGAGCGCGAGTTGGCTGCGCAGCGGCCCGGCGAGGTAGTAGGTGGCGTAGTCGGTGAAGTTGAAGTGCCGCATGCCGGTGATCTGGTAACGGAACGTCGAGCCGGTGCTGGCGGCCAGCAGGGCGCGGGCGGTGGCCTGGTCGGAGCGGTCCGCGACGCTGGCTGGTTGGCAGGCCCCGGTCACGCAGGAATCCTCGCTGGCCATGGTGAGGGTGGGTCGGTCCAGTCCGCTGTGCACCACCGGTCCGAACTGGGTGCCGTCCAGGTTCGCGGCGCCGGTGCAGCGTGGGTCGTCGTGGCAGGCTTGCATTGCTGCGGCCCCGCCGAACGAGTGCCCAATGTAGACGGTGTGGTTCGCGTCCACGTGGCCGGCGAACTCGCCGGCCCGCCCGAGGCCGGCCACCTGGCCGGCGGTGAACCGCACATCAGCCGACCACACCTGCACCAACCGGTCGCCAGCCTCTTGCGCGGCACCGGCATGCAGGTCCGCATCGTCGAACGCGCTGGGATTGCCGGCCGGGCTGGAGTGGACGGCGCCGCCATGCAGCACGGTGAGGTTGGCGCTGTAGGTGGGCGTGACCCCAGCGACCAGGTAGCCATGGCTGGCCAGGTCCTCGGCGATCGTCGTGTACTGCGGCACCGCGAAGCCTAGGCCGGGCTCCAACACCACAACCGGGAACTGGCCGGCGGCCACCGGCACACGGTCAAGAGCATGATTGCGTACCGCACCGAAGCTCGTCTCCGCCAACCCGATCAGGCCCGGCAGGTGCAGCCCGCTCCACGCACCAGGGGCGTACGGCGCACGGGGACCGGTGGTGCCCGGCGGCGCCGGGTACCACAGCCAGACCGACAACTCGCGGGGGTTGCCGGCCTGCGGGGCGATCGGATCGGTCCGGGTGGAGTCGGTCCAGTCGAACGTGGTCCTGCCGACCGCGTATTGGCCAGTCGGCACCGGCAACGTGACTGGTCGCGTGTGTCGGATCGCCACGTAGCCGACGTAGCCACCCGCCGCGACAACGATGGCCAGCACGAAACTGAGGAACACCTTTGAGGTCCGGCGTAAGCGCCGGGGCCACCCGCGATCAGCCCGCACAGGCACTCCGATCCAGTTGCACGGCCCGCAATCCACGCACACCTGACACCGCGGCGACAGCCAGCGCTGCGGCCATGGCCAGCCCGTACACGGTCAGGCCAGCCGGTGCGGCAGCGGCGCGGGCCACCTGGTAGGCCACGCTCGCGGTCGCGGCGACCGCCATCGCGGCAGTCGCGCAGGCACTGGCCGCCACCGCCACGGTCAACCGCACGGGGCCGTCCGGTCGTGTCCGGGCCAGCGCCAACGCCGGTCCAGCGCCGCAGCCGGCCGCAATCGCCACACCCAGGCCGGCCAGCAGCACGAACACCGGCGCGGCGACCCCGGCGCCCGGTGGCGCGGACCTTGGTGCCCATGCCGCCGACGCCGCGGCGGCGACCAGAAACGGGAGCGGCAGCACGACCGGCGCGGCCAGCAACGCCGCGACCCGCCCGTGTTGGCGGGCTCGACGCGCGATCGCGACCACCAACGGCAGCCAAGCAACCGAAATCGCCAGGACGGACACGCACGCGCCACCGACGAACACGTCATACCATCCGCCGCCCCGCCCGGACCCGTGCGCCGCCCCGTCCGTGGTCAGCTTGGCGAACAGGACCGCACCGGCGGCCAGGACCGTCCACGCGCACAACGTGACGCCCACGGTGGCGCGCATCCGGCCGGCACGGTCATGTAGCCGGGCCGGTGGACGCAGCCACGCGCCCAGCGCCGCGGCCAGCACGTCGAGCATCGCCCACCCGCTGGGCCCGGTATCGGCCAGCAGCGCGCCGAACTCGTCGGCGTACCGGACCCGCCACGCCGGAGGAAACAGCGCGACAAGGATCCGGACCCGTGGGCCGTCACCCCCGCTCACGCCTGCCCGCCGGCCAGGCCCAGTCGCCGCAACCCCAGGTCGGCGACCCGCCGCATCTGCTGTACCTGTCCCGCGAGCGCCCGCTGTCCGGCGGCGGTGATCCGATACGGCCGGCGCCGGCCCTCTGCCGGCAGCGCCTCGATCAACCCGTCGTCCTCCAGCCGCGCCAAGACCCCGTACAACGTGCCCGGCCCCAGGCGAACCCCGACCTGCTCGGCGATGTCCTGGGTGATCGCGTATCCGTGCTTGGCTCCCTCAGCCAGGCTGGCCAGCACCAGCACAGCCGAATCAGTATCCGCGGCCACCGCGACCTCTTCCCGTATGCTCGACTGACGCTATATCGAGTCTCGATGTACCGTCAACCGATCTACCCACGATGCGCAGGAGACGCCGATGGACACGATGGATGCGGCCCTCCCGCCAACCACCCGACACGGCCGGCCACCGTACTGGCGCTGGCGGTTTCCAGCGCGTTGGGCGTCTCGTTCACCGCCTTCGCCTGGCTCACCACCCAGAACCACGCGTTGGTGGCGCCATCATCGCGCACTGCCGTCCCAACAAGCCGGAGCTCGTAACAGCTCCGCAACAGGCCCCGAGTCAGTCCGCCGCCAGCGGCAGGCTGACTTGAACGACAAACGTCCCGGTGATCATGCCGGCCGCAAACCGGCCGCCGCCTGACTCGGCGCGTTCCCGCATGCCGATCATGCCGTGGCCCGTGCCCGGCCCCCGCACGCCCGGCTGGGCCGGATTGGTGAGCGTGATGTCAAGGGTGTCGCCGCTGTATGTGAGGTCCAGGTCCACGGCTCCCCCGCCACCGTGCTTGCGGGCGTTGGTCAGTGCCTCCTGCACGATCCGGTAGGCGGCGAGGTCGGCGGTGCCGGTGAGCGGTCGCGGGGCGCCGGCGCGGGTCACGCGGATTTCGAGCCCGGCTTGGCGGAATCCGTCCAGCAACGCGTCGAGTCCGGCGAAGGTGGGTGCGGGTTGCCGGTTGTCCGGCTCGTCGTCGGCACGCAGCAGGCCGACCGTCGCCCGTAGCTCGTCGAGGGCTGCCCGGCTGGTGTCCTTGATGCCGGCGAGGGCCTGGTAGGCGCGGTCCGGGTCGGTGCGCAGCAGGTGGTGCGCGACGCCGGCCTGTGCGTTGACCAGCGTGATGTGGTGGGCGACGACGTCGTGCAGGTCGCGGGCGATGCGGACGCGCTCCTCGCGAACCTGCCGCCGGGCCTCCACTTCGCGGTCTCGTTCGGCCTCGGCCGCCCGTTGGCGTTCCTGAGCCAGGAGCTTGCGCTGGTTGCGCACCGAGTCGCCGATCGCGACCGCGGCAGCGATGTAGTTCAGCGGCAGTACGTTGTGGATGTCGAAGAGATGCTCCGGAAGCCACCATATGGAACTGCCGGTGAGCAGCAACACGGAGACGGCACCGTACGCTGCCGCGGTACGCCTTCCGGCCTGCAGCGCGAGGGTGTACAACGCCACCATGGTTGGCGCATCCGCCAGCACAAGGTGCGGCGGAAACGCTGGCAGGGCCGCCCCGCACAGCACCGTGACGACCACGACCGCGCGAGGGTAGCGCTGCCGCACCAGCAGCGCCCCGGCCCCCACCAGCACGAGCACGAGCTGGGGAATCGTCGGCTTGAACAACCCAGGGCCGTGGCCGTAGGCGATCTCCGCCATACCGATCAGCACGACCACCAGCGAGAGCCCGACGGCCCGCAACCCGCGCACGGTCAGCTCCGCCCCGGTGTGACGAGACCCGTCTCATAGGCGAACACCACGAGCTGGGCGCGGTCGCGCGCGCCGATCTTCATCATGGCGCGGTTGACGTGTGTCTTGGCGGTCGCGGCGCTAATCGACAGCCGCCGGCCGATCTCGTCGTTCGACAGTCCCGTGCCCGCCAGCGCGACGATCTCCCGCTCCCGGGTGGTGAGCTCGTCCAAGCGGGCGTCGGCACTGACGGCGGTCTGCTCCGGGACCGCGAGGAACCGGCCGATCAGCGCGGTCGTCGCGGCCGGTGACAACAACGACTCACCCGCGGCGACGGTGCGGATTGCCTGCAGGAGGTCGGCGGGGTCGACCCCCTTGCCGAGAAAGCCGCTGGCCCCGGCGCGCAGTGCGGCCAGGACGTGCTCGTCGGTCTCGAACGTGGTGAGGATGAGTACCCGGGTGCCGGTCAGGCTCTGCGCCCCGGCAATCCGACCGGTGGCGGCAATACCGTCGCTGCCCGGCATCCGGATGTCCAGGACCACGTCCGGGCCGGTCTGCAACGCCTTCGCGACGGCCTCATCGCCCGTCGAGGCCTCGGCGACGACCTCGATGTCCGGTGCGGCGTCCAGCAGCAGCCGGAAGGTGGCCCGTAGCAGCGCCTGGTCGTCGGCGAGGAGGACGCGGATCGTCACGTGCAATGCCTCCCTCATACGGTCGGTTCCATCTTCCGCCGACGGCAGGGCGCCCGGACACTGGCACGCCCGGGCACCCTGCACCGCACTCATCCGACCGTGGCCGGCTCCCGCTCTTGTACCGGCTGTGCCTCCGGGGTTCCCTCAACCGCCACACGCGGCGTGATCCTCTGCGCCCAGCGCGGATACCACCAGTTGTATCGGCCGAGCACCGTCATCAGCGCCGGGATGAGGGTCATCCGCACGACGAAGGCGTCGATCAGCACGGCGACCGCCAGGCCTACGCCGATGGCAGAGACGATCCGCTGCCCGCCGAACGCGAAGGAGGCGAACACACCGACCATGATCAGCGCAGCGGTGGCGATGACCCGGCCGGTCTCGGTCACGCCGACCCGCACGGCCCGCCGGTTGTCACCGAAGTGCGTCCACTCCTCATGGATCCGGCTGACCAGGAACACCTGGTAGTCCATCGACAGACCGAACACGATGCCGACGATCATCACGGGGACGATGTACATGATCGGCGCACCGGAGCCGACCTGCATCAGCTCGCTGCCCCAGCCGAACTGGAACACGGCCGTGATGGCGCCGAGGCCGACGAGGATGCTCGTGATGTTGCTCAACGCCCCCACCAGCGGCACCAGGAGGCTGCGGAACGCCACCGCCAGCAGCAGGAACCCGAGAACCGCGATGATGCCCAGGTACAGCGGAAGCCTGCCCATCAGCGCGTCGGCCAGGTCCTGACTCGAGGCCGCCTTCCCACCGACGTACGCACGCAGGCCGGTCCCGGCTTCCGCGGACGGGATGACGTCGCCACGCAGACGCTCGACGAGCTCCGCCGTCTCCGCGGCCTGCGCGCTGCTGGCGGGGACGATCGTCACCATACCGACCGTGCCGTCCGCCGACGCGCTCACCGGAGTCACCGAGACAACACCCGGCACCGCGGCGAGCCGGCCAGCCAGCTCCGCAAACGCTTGCTTCGACGGGGCGGCGGGGGTGCTCGCCGCGACGACGAGCTGGTTGTCGAAGCCGGCGCCGAAGGCGGACGACGTCATCACGGCGTACCGGTGCGACCGCGACCCGGACGGGTCGCTGCTCGCGTCGGCGTCACCGACGCGCATCTGCAGGACCGGCGCCGCGAGCACCACAACCGCCACCAGCGCAAGCGGAACCACCAGCCACGGCGCCCGCTGGACCAGCCGAGCCCAACCAGCGGCAAGCCCGCCCGGCCGGTGGTGCTCGACGACACCCTCGGCCAGCTGCGCGCGCTGCCGCTTCGACAACACCTTCACCCCCAGCGTGCCCATCAACGCCGGCAGCAGCGTCAAGGCGGCCAGTACCGTGCACGCCACCGTCACCGCGGCGGCCTCGCCCATGCCGGTGAGCACCCCCATGCCGACGACCCGAATCCCGACCAGCGCCACGATGACCGTCAACCCGGCAAAGACGACCGCCCGGCCGGAGGTGTCGACCGCCCGGGCCACCGCATCCGCAACCGACTGACCGGCGAGCAGCCCCTTGCGAGTGCGGTTGACGATGAACAGCGCATAGTCGATGCCGACGGCCAGACCCATCATCGACGCCATGGTGATCGAAGTCGCGTCCAACGTGACGACGTGCGAGCCGGCCGCGACGAGCAGCAGCGACACGACCACGCCGACGATCCCGGTCATGAGCGGCAGCCACGACGCCCACCACGACCGGAACATCAGCATCAGCAGCACCAGCGCCACGATCAGGCCGACGGCCTCACCGCCATGGCTCGGCTGCGGCTGGTGATCGAACGCCGTACCGCCGTAGGTCAGCTCCACGCCCCTGAGATCAGCTTGGTCCAGGAGTTTCTCGACGCCCTCGACATCTGCGTCGGACCGCAGGATCACCTGGGCATACGCCGTGTTCGCGGACGCTGCCACCTGTCGAGCGCCGGCCTCGCTGTACGGACTCACCACGGAGAGCACGCCTGGCTGCTTGCCGACCTCGTCCAGCAGACCACCGATCTCCTGTTGCACCTGGGCCGACGTCACCGAACCAGCCGTCGCGTGCCATGCAACCTTGCCGGTGGTCGTCGCCTCACCGGCACCGCCGGACATCCGGGCGAGCAACGCATACGCCTTCGACGACTCGCTGTCGGGCATTTCGGCAGAGGTCTTGAACGCCGTCCCTCCGACAATCACCAGAGCGAGCAGACCCATCACCAGCAGCAGCCAGCCGGCAAATACTGTCTTGCGGTGCCTGACGCACCAGCGGGCCAGAGCAGACACGGAGCAGATCCCTTCGTCGCAACGGTGGAGCAGAACGCCTCCACTGTCGCCACCGGGCCCGTACCCCGTCGTCGGCCAACCACGGTGACCGCACATACCGCGGTCGCCGCAGCCGGGCCCGGCGTACCGCCGATGCAGTACCCGGCGAACCCAAGCAGCATCGACGCCCTCAACCCGCCGCCTTTGGCGGGAGCCAGCACCCGTGGTTGCCGCCCGTCCCTGTCGCCGAGGCCGTCCCACCGGGTTGGGCCCCGTAGTCGAACATCCACACGCACGGGTCGCCTTCCTCGGGGTCGAGCCCCTCGACGACCTACCAGGTGGCCCTCACGTACACGACAAGCGGGGACCTCCTCCATGACGCCAACCGTCGCCCACGGCGAGGCCAAGCGAGAGCTGGCGAGGCCTGGGATACAGCGACGGTACCGATGTGTGGCCGCCACTGAAACCTTCCCAATTCCCGTACACGTTTCAGGTGACGCCGTCGCAAGACCCCTTTACTCGGCCGGTTTATGCTTGTGGCGACCTGGGAGAACGTGCCTGAGCACGTCGCTGGGGCCTCCGGCTACTGGGGGTCAAGGGGTCGTGGGTTCAAATCCCGCTGTCCCGACAACTTGTAGGGCCGTTGACGAAGGGTTAAAAGCCCACGTCAGCGGCCCTTTCCATCGCCGCTCAGATCGCTGCGGTGAACTAGCGGATACATCGCTGGGGACCACTTGGGGACCAGCCCGAAGGCGACCGCGTCGACGCCGCTCGCGCGACCTTGTTCCTGTACGTCTTCAAGGCCGCACGAGCGGGCCCGGCGCGGCCCGCCCAGCGCGATCGCCGGCTTCGCCCGTGTGCGGGAAACGCTCAGCTAAGACGTGCGTCAATCACGGCTTCAGCTTCATCGACTCGACGAAGGCATTGGGCCGATTCGCGAAGTGGTCCGAGAGCCTGCTCTCGACGTGCGGGGCGGCCCACACTGCGCTGCGTTCGAGACCGGCGCACTCCGCCGGGGTGGCCTTGCGCGTGGCGCCCCGCGCGTTGACGATTTCGCAGTCCTGCGGGCGCATCGCGTCCTGCCGGTAGAACAACGGGATCTCGGGCAGGTCCGCTTCCCGCACGCGGAACAGGATGGAGCCCCAGCCGCCGGTGGAATAGGCGTTCTTCTGCACGGCCAGCACGAACAGCGGCGGCCGGTCGGGCAGCCGGTTTTCGGCAAACCCCTCCTCCCCGCCGTAGAACGCGACGTACGGGGAGACAGCGAGCATGACGGCATGGGCCACGTCGTCGTCCGGCAACGGCACCCGCAGCACGCCGCCCGGTGTGAACCGCACCGCCATCTCGCTGTCCCCCTCGTCGTTCGGCTACCTGTGTCGAATCCTATCGTCAGGGTGCGCCGAAGGCCCTGGTTGCCGCCCGCAGGTAGGTGCCGAGCAGCGGGTTGTCCGCGGCCGCTCCGCGAATGGCGTTCCCCGATGTCCCGCCATCGCTCTTGGCGCCGCCGTGGAAGTCGATCATCTGTTGTTCACGGCCGCGAATTGCCTGGTAGGCGGGGTCGCTGTGGCGAAGGTCGTGCGCCTTGGTCGCCACCCGGTACCGGTCCAGCACGGCCGGGCCGAAGCCTTTCGCGGTCATGTGGTGACCAGCGTCGCGCGCGGCGACGATCTGCTCCGGGGTACCCGTGCCGTATGAACGTCCCGTGTAGACCTCCCCCGTGGTCGGGTTCGTCTTGGTGTAGGTGACGTATTTCTCGCTGTCTACGTCCTCGTCTTCGTCGCCCTTGTCGGCCTTGTTCTTCTTGTTGGCCTTGTTGTTGGTCTTGCTGCCCTTGTTGCCGCAGTTGTGGACGAGGACCGAGGTGTCGTCACCGGCGACCACGTAGTACGTGTGGAGGTCGGCGACGGTGAGGTTGTAGACGTGGGCGTGCTGGCGGTACGCGTGCGTACCGGCGACCCGGACCAGCTTGCCGTCGGCGGTCTTGAGCCATTGACCGACCCGCAGGTCCTTGGCGTCGATCCAGGCGCCGCCCGGTGTGGCCGGGCTGCCGTCGGCGTCCACCCAGAACGGGTGGCCGTCCGTCGCGGTGAGCGTGCTGTCGCGGCCGTCGGTGTCGGTGACCGAGACGTCGACCAGGTCCTTGTCGCCGTCGCCCACGATCAGCGCCGTCACCGGCTCCGCCGCGGTCTGCCCGGTGGCCGGGTCGGTGGCCAGCACCTTGTCGCCCGGCTTGATCTGGTCGATCGGCCTGGTACTGCCGTCGGCCATCTTCACCCGGGTGTCACCGGTGAAGCTGTTGATCGTGCAGGACTCGCCGTTCTTGCCGTCGCGGCTGCCCTGCGGCTTGGTGCCCATGGGGTCGATCAGGTCCGTGGGCTGGTTGCCGACGTAGGTGTACGGGTTGGTGCTGCCCGAGTTCAGCCCGAGCGGATCGGTGCTGATGAACCGCCCGGACGACGGCGAGTAGTACCGGGCCCGGTCGTTGCTGAGCCCGTTGCCGTCGTCGCGCATGCCCGCGAAGTGCGGCGGGTCGCCGCTCTCGGTGCCGCTCACGGTGACCGCACCGAACGGCTCGTAGGTGTACTCCGCCGGCAGGGTCGAGCTGTCCGCCTGGGCGACGGTGTTGCCCAGCTGGTCGGCCAGCAGGGACCGGCTGCCGCCGGAGGTGCTGACCGAGAAGGTCTCGTCCAGCCCGCCGCTGAGCACGTTCGCCGTCGGCGTGGTACCGGCCAGCTCCTGCACCGCGTTGAGCCCGTCGTACAGGAACCCGGTGCTGACCCCGCCGACGGTGCGCCCGGTTCGCCGGCCGCCGCCGTCGTAGCCGTAGGTGACCGTCAGGCCGGGCTTGGCCGTGCCGGTGAGCTCGCCGCGGGCGTTCCAGGTGTACGTCGTGGTGCCGTCATTGCTGAGGTTGCCGTCGGCGTCGTAGGTGCGCGCCACCCCGGCCACCGCGGTCTGCTGGTCGGCCGTGTCGTAGGTGGCCGGACCGTACGCCGCCGGGATCGTGACCCTGGCGAACGACCCGTCGAGGTGGGTCGGCCGCCCGGCCGCGTCGTAGTCGTAGGTCAGGTTGCCCACCGTGGTACTGCCCCGCAGGTACGTGAGGCTGGTGAGCTGGCTGGCGGCGTCGTAGCCGTAGGTCTCGGTCACCCCGGCCGGCAGCGTCACGCTGGCCCGGCGCCCGGCCGAGTCGTAGCCGATGCCGACCGTCTCGGTGCCCCGGGTGATGCCGGTGAGCTGGTCGGCGTTGTTGAACGTATACGTGGTGACCGGCTGCCCGGCGACGGTCATGGTCGCCCGGCGGTCGGCCGCGTCGTACGTGTAGTCGATCTGGCCCTGCGGGCTGACCGCGCGGGTGATCCGGTCGAAGTTGTCGTAGGTGAAGGTGCCGGTCCCGCCGGTCGAGTCGGCCACCGACGTGATCCGGTCGCCCGCGTCGTAGCTGTAGCTGATCTGGCTCTCCGAGGTGGTTCCGGAGACCCCGTACTGCACGACGGTGGGCCGGTCGAGCTCGTCGTACGCGATCGTGGTGACCTTGCCGCGGGCGCTGGTGACCCGGGTGAGGTTGCCGGCCGCGTCGTACGCCGCCGAGGTGGTTCGGCTCAGCGGGTCGGTGATGGCGGTGAGCCGGTCGGAGGTGTCGTAGGTGTACGTGGTGGCGTTGCCGCGCGGGCTGGTGCTGCGGACCAGGTTTCCGTTGGCGTCGTAGTCCAGCGTGGTGACCTGGCCAAGGGCGTCGGTCACGGTGCGGGTGTTGCCGGCGTTGTCGTAGCTGAGCCGGGCGACGCTGCCGGTCGGGTCGGTCAGCGCGACCGGTCGCCCGGCCGCGTCGAAGACAACCCTGCTGGTCCGGCCGAGCTGATCGATGAGGCTGGCCGGGTCGCCGAGCAGGTAGGCGACGGTGGTGGAGCTGCCCGCCGCGTCGGTGACCTTGGTCAGCCGGCCGGTGTCGTCGATCGTGTAGTTGACCGCCCGGCCCAGCGGGTCGGTGACCGACTTCAGCGCACCGTAGGTCTGGTAGGCGTAGGTGGTCGTGTGCCCGAGCGTGTCGGTGAGGGTGCTGACCTGGTCGAACGGGCCACCGTAGGCGATGGTGGTGGTCCGCGCCGACGCGGTGCCGGCCATCTCGGTGATGCCGGTGAGGTTGGCGAACGCGTCGTACGTGTAGGTGGTCGAGCGGCCCAGCGAGTCGACGATCGTGGTCGGCAGGTTCGTCGTCGAGTTGCGGGTGATCTGCGTCGTCTGTGCATTGGCGGTGCCGTAGGCCGACGTGTCGCTGGTGGCGAATCCGGCGCTGTTGAACTGGACCCGGCGCACGTGGCCGAGCGGATCGGTGAGCCTGGTCTCGGTCACCTTGCCGGAGGCGTCGGTGGTGTACGCCAGCTGATAGGTGCCGCCGTTGGCCAGCGTCTGCTGCTGCACCCGGCCGTTGGCGTCGTAGGCGTTGGTGAGGTAGACGTTGCCGCGCGGGTCCCGGATGGTCTGAACGCGTCCGGCGGCGTCGTAGGTGTACGTGGTGATGCCGCCGTCGACGTCGGTCACCGTCTGCAGGTTGCCGCCGGTGGTGTACGTGTAGCCGACGGCCCGGCCGGCGTTGTCCTGCGCCCGCGTGATGCGGTTCGAGGTGTCGTAGGTGAACCGGATCCAGCGCCCGTTCGGCGAGGTGACCTGCGTGATCGGGCCCTTCGTCCGGATCACGCCGTCGGGGTCGGCCGCGGCCGGCGCCCGCGTCACGGTGACGGTGTTGCCGTACTTGTCGCGGATGGCCTGCAGCGGCGCCTCGTCGCCGAAGATGTACGTGGTGCCGTTGCGCAGTCGCAGGTCCCAGCCGTCGCCGTTCCAGGCCAGGATCGAGCCGTTGAACTCGGTCGGCGTCGGGTCGGCCTGGAACGCCGCGTCCAGGAAGTCCGCGGCGCCCGTGCTGCCCGGGGTGATCCGGTGGTAGCGGATCCGCCCGCCGTCGGGCAGCAGTAGCCAGCAGTCCACGAACCGGTTCGTGGAGTACAGGTTGATGTCGTAGTCGGAGTTGACGCCGATGCCGAAGCTGCGCCGGCCCGTGTCGCTCTGCTGGTAGGTCCGGTTGACGGCGAGCGGCATGACGTCGTCGACGGTCAGGTCGGCGTGCCGGTCGACGAACAGCCCGCTGCCCAGGTCGACGGGGTCGGCGTCGTAGGCGCCACCGCCCGGGGTGGGCGCCGCCGCCGGGGGCGGGTCCAGGCCCGGGGTGATGAGCATCGCCCCGGTGAACTGGTAGACCTCGGTGCCCTTGTCGGGCTCGACCCGCTTGCCGTCCGCGGTGACGGTGCCGTGGCCGTAGACGAACCAGCCCTTACCGGCCGGGTCGTAGTGCCAGAAGTCCATCTTGGCGCCGGCCGAGGCGTGCGTGAAGTTGGGGTAGATCACCCGGGCACCGGCCGGGAAGACGTACGAGCTGCCGGGCTGCACGGTGAAGTAGCTCGGCACCTGCGAGCGGGGCAGCGGGAACGGTGCCCGGTCCACCGGGATCGCGGTGATCCCGAGGCTGGTCACCACGTGCCCGTTGACGTCGCGCACGACCGTGCCGGCGGGCAGCCGCACCTCCAGGCCCGGGATGGCCGGGGTGGTGATCGACACCTCGCGGTCGGTCGGCGACGCGAACGTCACGACGTGGTCGGTGTCCAGCGCGGTCAGCCAGATCGGGTACCCCAGCACCGTGGTCTGGCCGCCGGCCAGGTCCACGCCGATGTCGTGCAGGCCGTACGTGCGCCCGCCGGCGCCCGCGGACGTGCCGTCCACCCGTAGCACACGGTGTCCGGCGCCCAGCCCCGTGAGCAGGAACTGGCCCTGCGCGTCGGTGGTGGTCCGGGTGCCTTCGACGCTCAGGGCGACGTTGGCCAGCGGCTTGCCGTCGAGCGTGACGACCCGTCCGGTCAGCGCGGTCGACCCGGCCGGCCCGCGCAGCGCCGATGCGGCCGGACGCTGGCTCGGGTCGCGGTGGGTGTACCAGTCGGTGCCGGCGAGGTTGCTGGCGTCCGGTGTCCACGTGTCACCGGTGACGCCGGTGGCCTGGCCGGCCTGGAAGTGGCCGGACTGCGCGCTGGGCCGGCTGGTCACCGGCTCGGTCCGCTTGGCCGCCGGCGGCCCGGCCGGCACGCCGCCCGACAGCACCAGGCGCCCCGGCGCCGTGGTCGAGTCGTCCAGCCGCAGCGCCCGGCCGGTCAGCGACGTCCTGGTCCGCAGCGTCGTGACGGCCGCACCGGTGAACGAGTAGGGGCCGATGGTGATGTCGTACGTCCCGGTCGCCGGCAGCTGCGGGATGTTCACCGTCGCCGCGCCCGACAGGCTGGCCAGCACCGTCCCGTCCGGGTTGCGCACGGTGACGAACGGGTAGTACGGCATGGTGACGGTGCCGTAGGCGATCTGCAGCAGCTGGCCGGCGGTGCCGGCGTAGCTGAAGTGAGTGCTCTGCCCGGCCCGCGGCGCGTTGACCGTGACGGCGGAGTTGAGCGTCATGGTGCCGCCGTCGATCTGCTGCGACAGGGTCAGCGTGACGCTGCCCGTGCTGAAGTCGGTCGCGCCGATGAGCAGCCGGTAGGTTCCGGCGGCCGGCGCGATGTAGTCGACGCTGTTGCCGTTGCCGATCGTGCCGTCCAGCACGCCGGTACCGCTCGCGTTGACCAGCCGGAAGCGGACGCCGGTGGTGGCGAAGGTCCAGCTGGTCAGGCCGAAGCACAGCCGCTGCCCGGCGCTCGCGGTGAACGAGACCTCCGCGTACCGGCCGGCGCTGCTGACCGGCATGGCGAGGGCGGCGCCGCCGACCGTCGCGGTGCCGGCGTTGAGCCGCTCGGCGAGCAGCAGCGTGCTCGCGCCGGTCTCCGCGAACGGCTGGACCAGCACCTGGTAGGTGCCGGCGGCCGGCAACGGGTCGAGGTCGACCTCCAGCTCGGTGATCAGCGCGTCGCGCAGGACCGTGCCGTCGGGCTTGATCACGGCGAGCTCGAAGCCGTGCGGGTACGTGTAACCGGTGAGGACGAGACTGAGCCGCTGGCTGGCCGCGCCCGTGAAGCTCAGCCGGATGCTCTGGCCCGGCCGGGTGGAGCTGATCGCGGTGGTGGTACCGCCGACGCCGACGGCGCCGCCGGCGACCTCCTGGGACAGCGTGACCGCGCTGGAGCCGGTGCTGCCGTCGTTGGTGGTCAGGGTCAGCCGGTAGGTGCCGGTCACCGGTGCGGTGAAGTTGAACGCGGCCACGTTCCCGATGAGGTAGCCGACGACCTGGTTGCCCGACGGGTCGTAGACCCGCGCGACGACCTGGGCCCCGGTCCCGAAGGTCCAGCCGGTGAAGCCGAGGTCGAGGTGCTGCCCGGCGGTCGCGGTGAACCCGACGTCGGCGGCCTGACCCGGCTGGGCCACCGTCAGCGTCGCCGCCGATCCGGTGGTGGTGATGGTGCCGGCGTTCTGCCGCTGGGTGAGCGAGGCCGTGTAGGAGCCGGTGCTCGACGCCGTGCCGGCGATGATGGTGTACGTCCCGGTGCTGGGCAGCACCGGCAGGTCCCGGGTCAGCGTGTTCATCGACGCCGCGCTCAGCACGCTGTTGTCCGGGTTGAGCACGGTCACGTACGGCAGGTACGTGAAGGTGTAGTTCCACATGGTGAACGTCAGCCGCTGCCCGGCGGTGCCGGAGAAGGTCATCCGGCTGTTCTGGCCCGGCCGGGTGACCGACACGGTCTTCGCGGCGCCGACGGTCAGCACGCCCGCGTCCAGTGCCAGCGAACCGGTGACGGTCAGCGAGCCGGTGCCCGCGTCGGACGCACCGAAGATCAGCCGGTACGTCCCGGTCATGGCCGCGGTGAACTCGACCTCGTCGCCCTGGGTCAGGACGCTGCCATGGACCAGGTCCGCGCTGTTCCACAGCAGCGGCGTGCCGTTGGGCTCCTTGATCTGCGTGGTGATCCGGCCGGAGGCGAGGGTCGAGCCGGTCAGGCCGAGCCCGATGTACTGCCCGGCGGTCACGTTGAAGGTCAGCTCGGCCTGCTGCCCGGCCCGGGTGAGGTTGACCGTGGTGCCGGTGCCGGTCAGGTTGAGCGAGCCGGTGACCCGGCTGGACAGGGTGGCCGTCACCGACCCGGTCGCGGTGCCCAGCGGGGCCAGCACGATCTGGTAGGTGCCGCTGAACGGCAGGTCCGGCAGCGCCAGGCCGCCGGCGAGCTTGCTGAGGTAGTAGGGCGAGTCGTACTGGTCACGGCTGAACGACCCGCTGTACGGCGTGTAGCCGAGGATGGCCAGGTCGCCGGTGAACGTGGAGCCGGTCAGGCCGAGGCTGAGCTTCTGCCCCTTGGTGCCGTCGAACCCCAGCACGGCGATCTTGCCGGCGGTTGCGACGGACACGGTGCTCGGCGTGCCGTCGATGCTCAGCACGCCGGTGGTCGCGACGCTGGCCGCGCTGAACGCGCCGGGGACCGCGACGAAGTCGGTGCCGCTGGTGGCCGAGCCGCCCGCCGCGGCCACGGTGATCCGCCCCGAGCCCGCGGCGAGCGGCACGGTGACGGTGAGGCTGGTGGCGGTGGCCACCGTCACGGTGGCGCGGGTGCGCCCGAAGGTGACGGTGTTCGCCGCGGCGGTCGTGGAGAAGCCGGTGCCGGTGATGGTGACGGCGGTGCCGGCCGCGGCGCTCGCCGGAGTGAAGCTGGTGACCGTCGGCGCCGGGGTGGCGGCGACGACGGTGAACGCCTGGGCGCTGGTGGCCGTGCCTGCGGTCGTGGTGACGCTGACCGTGCCGGTGGTCGCGCCGGCCGGCACGGTCACCACGAGCCGCGTCGCCGACGCCGAGGTGACGGTGGCCGCCGTGCCGTTGAACCGCACGGTGTTGCCGGCCGGGGTGGTGGCGAAGCTGGTACCGCTGATCGTCACGCTCGCGCCCGCGGCCGCCTGGGCCGGCACCACGCTGGTGACGGTGAGTGCGCTCGAGGCCGATCTGGCGATCGACAGCAGGTTTCCGCTCTGGTCGTAGTCGTAGCGGGCGCTCTGCCCGCCGGTGCCGGACTGGGTGACCCCGCGCAGCTGGCCCGCCGCGTCGTAGGCGTAGTCGACGGGCGTTGCGGGGACGGCGGACGTGGACGCCGGCGCCAGCAGGCCCGGAAGGCCGGGTGCCTGTTCCGCCACCTGGAGTGGTGCGGCGGGAGCGGCGAGGGTGTTGTTGTGCCCGGCGGCCGCAGCGGCGCTGGCCGGGCCGATCGCCGGCAGCTGGGCCGCGATCAGCGTGGCGATGACGACGACCGCGCGCCGCGCGCCGGAGCGGCGCGGGGTCGGCGGTCGACTGTGCGGACGGATCGGGATGGCACGGTCCATTGCGGCGCCTCCAAGACGGTGACCCCATGTGATCGACACGCAACTCTGCGACACCGAGTTGCCGACGACATCCTGGCCGAGATGGTTTACTTATTCGAGGAGCGTCGATGAAAGCGGGACGAGAACGGGACAGCTGCGGCCGTCCCGGCCAAGGGGAGAGCTCGTGGATCGTCGTCCGGCGGCACCTCGTGAACGACTCGCAGCCAGCCTGCGTGACCTGCGCGACCGATCCGGCTGCACGCTGCGCGAACTGGAACGGCTGACGTTCACCAGCGATTCGGCGCTGTCGCGGTACTTCACCGCCAAGGCCGTCCCGCCGTGGCGGGTCATGGAGGCCCTGTGTCACGTCGCCGGGGCCGATCCCGAGGTGTACCGCGTGGTGTGGGCACGGGCCCGGGCGACGAGCCGGGACGGGCGCAAGGGCCAGGACACCGCGCCCGAGCACTCCGAGCCGCTGCACGTCGCGCGGCGCCTGCACGCCACACTCACCGACGTGATCACCAGGATTGCCGACCGGGCCGAGCGGGCCGCCCTCGAGGTGTCCTGCGGCCACGCAACCACGCTGCAGGCACTGCGGGACATCCAGTCGGCCAGCCGGGACGCCCAGCGGTACCTGCGGGCGGCCGAGGCCGCGCTACGCCCGCAGCAGGGCGGCGAATGACGCCGGATCGGGCGGGACGAAGTAGTACCCGCCGCCGAACGTCAGCACGTACCGATCCAGCGGCTGCCCGGCCATGCGGCGCTGCACGGTGGCGAACCCGCGCTCGATGTCCCGCTGGAAGCACACGAAGATGAGCCCCTCGTCGGCCTGGCCGGCGGCATCGGTACCGAGGCGGTAGGAGTAGCCGCGGCGCAGGATCCGGCTGGCCTCGGTGCTGGGCACCCGCGGGTTGGCCAAACGGATGTGCGCGTCGCGCGGAATCAGGCGGCCGTCCGGGTCCGCCTGGTAGTCGAAGGGCTCGGTCTCGCGGCTGTGCCCCAGCGGCGCGCCGTCGTTCTTGCGGCGGCCGATAACCGCCTCCTGCCGGGTGACCGGTTCGGTGTTCCACACGCCGGCGAACCTGACCAGGCGTACCACCTGGTAGGTGCCGCCCCGGGTCCAGCTCGGCCCGCCGTCGTCGCCCCCGACCCAGACCAGCCGGTCCATCTCCGCCTGATCGCGCGGGTCCGGGTTGCCGGCGCCCTCCCGGAACCCGAACAGGTTGCGGGTCGTCGGGCGGCCCTCGGCGTCCACACCGTTCTCCGGGCGGAAGCCGTCGAGCTGCCAGCGCACCTTGGCCGCCGTACCCGCCACCTGGGTCAGATCGGCCAGGACCGCCCGGGCCGCGTCCTGCTGCGGTGCACAGACCTGCACGAGCAGGTCACCGTGGCTCCACTGCTCGGCAAGGACGTCGTTGGGAAACGCAGGCATGGCCTGCAGGCCGGCCGGCCGCTGGCCCGCGAGGCCGAACCGCGCGTCGAACAGCCCCGCGCCCACCGCGAGCGTGATCGTCAGGTCGGCCGCGTGAGGGGCGGCGGCGCGCACGGCCAGCCGGTCCATCAGCGTCGCCAGCCCGGTCCGGTCGGCCGCCACCACGTCGAACGCAGCGAATGCCGACGAGTCCGGCGGCGGCGTGAGGACTCCGGGCTGGTGCGTAGGCGCAGCGGCCGGTCGCTGCGCCGGCCCGCCACAGCTCGCCGCGCCGGCGACGCCGGCAATGCCGGCCACTGCGCCGGCCGCGCCCTGCAGCAGCGCACGCCGGCGCAGTACCGTGTCGGACACCGAACGATCCTCGCGTCGCGCACGAATCATAGATATCTATAGTAATGGATGGAGCCCTCAACTAGTCGCTTGCGGCGTCGAGGACGGCCCGCAGTTGCTGGAGCGCCGCCACGATCTCCGCGTACTTCGCGCTCTCCGCCCACAGGGAGCGCCACTCCGACTCGTCCGCGACGATCCGGTCGAGGGCCCGGACCGCCAGCGGCGGCACGTCGTCCGGGACGTCGAGCGAGCCGCCCTCCAGGAGGAAATCCGGTGCGTACGCGGGGGTGATCGGGTCTCCACCCGGTAGCTGCGCCGCGACGACGGCCGCCGCGGCGATCGCCTCGTCGGCCAGGTCGACGTCAAGATAACCGTCCGTGTCGACGACCGCGTTGAGGGTGGTTCGGATCAGGCCGGCGCGCTGCTCAGGCGCCACGTCGTTGAGGTCGCCGCACCAGTCGGCGGCCGCGTCGTTGTCGAACGGACCGATGTCCCACGTGCCCATGCCGTACCCCCACTGATCGCTGTGACGGTTGCCCCGGATGATCGCACGTCAGGCTCGCGGCCGGGTTACGGCGCTGTGCGGGCCGTCATACCCACACCCGTGACGGTACAGATCCAGGGACCACGATGCAGTTCTGCGGAGCAGGCGCTGCCGGACGCTCCGTTGGTTCCGTCACTGCCCGCCGTAGGTCTCATCTGATCCGGGCGAGGTGGGCCTGGGCCGCAGCGGACCGTGATGCCCGGGTAACGTTTCGCGCAACGGGGCGGACGGCGTCACCGAACGGCCCGATGATGGGCGCATGGACCGTCCCCCGGCATACGGCACGTCGCGGTCGCCCTCTCCTGGTTGACCCACCCGGTCACCGTCGGCGCCGTCGTCCTGCTGCTGGTGAACGACCATCTGCTGAAGGCGGCGTGCCCCGGTCCGGTCACCGGCAAGCTGAGCGACGTCGCCGGGCTCGCCTTCACCCCGGCGCTGGTCGCGGCGGTGCTGTGCCTGCTGGTACCGAGAGTGCCGGCCCGGATGGCCGCCGCTGTCGGGCTGGTCGGCACCGGGCTCGCGTTCACCTGGGTGAGACGCTGCCGCCGACACCCCCGCCGCTGCGGACCCAGGCGTGCGTGCCCGACACGCCGGCGCACTGCTACCGCGTCGTGCCCAGGCGGATGGCACCCTGGCCGCCCGGCTCCGTGGCCCGAGGTCGGCACAGCCCGAGACTGAGCACCTGCTGACCGACGTCGAGGCACGGAGATGGCGAGGCTGATCCGGACGTCTGCGGCACCGCAGGGATGCCGCCGCTGGTGGGCTACGACGCCTGCTTCTTGGCGGCTGCGCGCCACAGCTGGTGCGTTACCCGATCACCGCGGAAGGGTCTGGGTCAGGTTGACCATGTTTCCGTCGGGGTCGTGGATATGGGCCACTCGCTGGCCCCACGGCATGTCGGTCGGCGGGCCGAGCACCCGCCCGCCTGCTGCCTCCACCTGATCCAGCAGCGCGTCGACGTCGTCGACCTCGACGCTCAGCAGGATCCGCAGCGGCGTCGACAGATCGGCGTTGGCCTCGTTGACCAGCCCGAGTTCCGAGTCGCCGAGCTTGAGACCGACGAAGAAGACGGGTCCGTCGGCCGGGAATCGGCTTGTCTGCACGGCGCCGAGCAGCCGCTGGTAGAAGACGCGCTGGCGATCGAGGTTGGGCGTGGTGATGACGGGCTGGACGGTTGGCACGGGAAATCTCCTCCGGGTCGTTCGGGTCCGGTCCCAGGAAGTACGTCCCAGCGCGCTGGAACTCATCGGTGCGGCGGGAGTCCGAACAACGGAACCAGCCGGTCGGCGTCGAGGTACGTGACGATACCGGTGATCAGACCGTCAACCACATCGAGCAGCACGAGCGCGAAGGGCAGGTGGCCGCCGGCCGGGCCGGGGCGCGTCTGCCAGAACGCCGGCGACCCGTTCGCCTGTACCGCCCGTAGCCGCGCCCCCGCGCAGGACGCCTGCGGGTCCAGCAGGGCCAAGCGGATCTGGTCTCTGCCACGGAGCCACCACGCGAACGGCGGCATCGACATGGTGGCGTCCTTGTGCAGCAGCGACACGAGCGTGGCGACGTCATGGCCTTCGAACGCGGCGCAGTAGCGGTCGAGCAGATCGCGCTGGGCCGGGTCGGCCGGCCGCCACGGATCGCTCGGCGTGGGCCGGTTCGTCCGCAGCGTCGCGCGCGCCCGCTGCAGCGCGCTGTTCACCGATGCCACGGTGGTCTCGAGCAGATCCGCGACCTCCTCAGCGGTCCAGCACAACACGTCACGCAGGATCAGCACGGCGCGTTGCCGGGGCGGCAGGTGCTGAAGTGCGGCGACAAACGCCAGCCGGATCGTCTCGCGCTGCACGGCCACCTCCTCCGGGCTGCCGGTCGCTGGCAGAACACGGCCGTCCGGGATCGGATGAATCCACCGCTGGTCCGCCACCGGCGGGCCGAGGACTGTGCCGGCCTCGGCCGCCGGGCCCAGGTCCATTGCCAGAACGCGGCGTTGCGCGCTGCGGAGCATGTCGAGGCAGATGTTGGTCGCGATACGGTACAGCCAGGTGCGCTGCGACGCCCTTCGCTCGTCGTAGCGGTCCGACGACCGCCATGCCCGCACCAGGGTCTCCTGCACCGCGTCCTCGGCCTCGAAGCCGGAGCCGAGCATCCGGTAGCCCTTCACCCTGCGGGTGCCTTTCGTCGGGATGGACAAGACCCTCTGGATCCACGGCAGGGGCGCGTTCGACGCCGTGGTCGACCTGGACGCGGCGCTGCGCGACCAGGCCGACCCGACGAAGGTGCGCGCCGAGTGGCTTTCCGATGACGACGTGCACCCGAACGACGCGGGCGCCGCGGCGATCGCCGGTGCCTTCGACCTTCGGCTGTTCGCCTGATTTACTGGATGGTGATCGTTCGCTTCTGCACGCCCCAGCTGTCGGCCTCGGCGCCGGGCAGCCACACGTCCACGATCTGGCCCTGGATCCAGGTGCCGATGTCGGCCGCGTAGCAGTACCCGTACCCGTCCACCTTGAAGCGGGTTCCCCACGGGATGTACCGGGTGTCGACCGCACAGATGCCCAGCGCCGTGGTGTAGCCGCTCGCCGTCTGGCCGAGGTCGTTGTACGACGTAATCTCGTATTCGAACTGGGTGCCGGCCGGAATCGCGTACGGCTGGACGGCGCCGCTGTCGGCGAGGATGTACGGCTGGGACAGCGCGCCGGTGGAGGCGTCGCTCCCGTCGGAGCGCAGTGCCGCGATCGTGTAGTGCGCGTTGCGGCACGGTGCCGTGTCGGTCACGGACAGCGTCGCCTGGCCCCAGTCGTCGACCCAGCCGACCGACTGGCTGTTGCGCCACACCCGGTACGCCACGGCGCCCGTCACCCGGCTGAACGTGATCGTCACGCTCGAGCCGCTGAGGGCACCGGTCACCGTGGACGGTGCGGGAAGCCGGCCGCTCAGGCTGATCAGCGGCCCCTGGCTCGTCGAGTTGTGGCTCGGTCCGACGACCCGGGCCGGCGGGGTGACGGTCGACCAGAACGGGCAGGCCGCGAGGCTCGCGCCGGGACCCGTGCCACCCGTCGGGCTTGGTGTCGGGCTCTTGGTCGGCGTGGGGCTTTTCGTCGGCGTCGGGCTGCCGGTCGGCGTCGGGCTGGCCGGAGCGCTGCTCGACGGCGCCGTCGTAGACGTGGGCGGCACCGTCGTGCCGCCGCCGCCCGAGCCGGCCGTCAGGACGAAGTCGTCGGCGTAGTACGTCGGCTGCCCGTACCACCCGTGCACGAACACCGTCACGCTCGTGGTCGACGACGACGTCGTGAAGGACGTCGAGAGCTGCTGGAACGCCCCACCGGTGGACGGGGTCCAGATGCTCGCGCCGGAGGCCCCCACGTACACGTAACTGCCGTTCACCCACGCCGTCAGCGTGTACGTCGTGTTCGGCGAGACCGCCACGGATTGGGTGCACTGGGCCGTGTCACTCGCGCTGGGCGTCGCCTTCAACGCGTACGTCCCGGAATGCACCGTGCCCGTAGCCGCGCTCGCCGTCCCGCTGCACGACCACCCGGACAGGCCGGACTCGAAGCCCGGATTGCCGACGGGGTTCGTGCCGGCGCTGGCCGGCAGCACCATCGCGGAAATCGCCACCACGGCGGCCGTCACGCACCCGGCGCCGATCGCCAGACCTCTCCACCTACGCATACATTGATGAGAGTGGCTCACTCCACCAAATGTCAAGGTTTGTTAACCGTTTCTGAAGATCATTTATGGTGACCTTCAGTTCCGCCTGCAGCACGCGCAACTTGTAAAGGCGGGCGTCGCCGGTGCGGTCCACATCGCAGGGCCAGTGGCCGGCGGCGAACCAGCCCCAGCACCGCTCGAGGTCGGCAGGGATGGTCCAGCCGAGGGCGAGGAACCCGGCGATGGTCGCCGCAGTCTCGGCCGTCGCCTCGGCGGCATCCTCCACGATTACCACCAGGCCGCTTGACCTGCATGGACGGGGAATTCGGCACCCGCACCGTTCACGGTCGACGGTTGGTCAGTTCTGGATATCTTGGAGTTCGGCGGCGTCGCGGGCGACTACGATCCCGTCAACGATTGCAAATCGAGGCATGCCGGTCATGAGTTTCCGCGCCACGGTGGTGAAGACCTTGGTGGCCGCCGCGAGGTCGTAGTCGCCGTAGTCGTGGGTTGCCAGCAGCCAGTACCCGCCAGCGGCCAGCTTCGTCGCCTCTACAAAAGCGCCGCTGCCGGCCAGCCCGTCCAGGCCGCCGAGTTGGTCACCGATCTCCTGTGAGCACACCGTGAGCCAAGCGTAGCCGTGCAGTGTGGTGCGATGCTCGGCGATGTCGAAGTCCGGGACATGGGCCAGCGCGCCCTCCAGCGCCGAACGATGGATTTCGAGTAACGGGCCGACCTGCCCGTATGCCGGGTCGCACAGCTCCGCGACGGCGCGCATCGCGGCCAGGGTTCGTGCCTGGTTGTCCGGTACCGCAAACCAGTCCACCGGGATGATCGCCTCCAGGAAACACCAGTCCGGATCCGTAAAACTGGTCTCCATACCCACGACGCACCCGCGTTCCGGTCTCCCGGTGGCGTCGATCCGGCTGAGGTGCACGTCACCGCTGAGGAGATCCGCGTCGAATGCCTGCGTGAACTTGACCCAGTTCGCCGGGGAGTAGACCTTGTGGGACTTGCGGATACTGCGGGCCGTGCGGCGCCGCATACTGATCATCCCCCACGGTGAACCCGCGGGACCGACGGTGCCAGGCCGGGAGTACTCCAGCCCGTCAGGATGCATCGGCTGGATCTTCAACGCCTCGGGCACCCCATCGCCGATGGCGTCGCGCATTCCGACGAACCACCGCTCAAGTACCGTCGGCAGATCGCACCGACTCTTCTGCACCCGGAGCTGCGCCGCGATCGGTGCACTCACGGTTGACCTCCTCCCCTTTTTTGCAGCAGTCGACCATCAAATGTACGAACTGTTCGATTCCGGTGCGCTCCTCCGCTTTCGGATCGAGCACCTCTTCAATCAAGCCAGACACATCGCCCGCAACAACGGACTCGAGAGCGGACCTGCCGACGGCGTCACGCCCGGCAACGTACACCAAGTCGTGCTACCGCTCGGGCCGCACCTCATCGCCTCCCTCCGCCCTCGTGACGCGTTCGACACCATCGCTGTACCAGTCATCGAAACCCTCAACTGATGCCGCCAGCCGCGTTGATGCTCGCCCTGGTTGTGCTCGGCATCATGGACGCCTTCGCCGGCCTCGCGGCCGCCGCGGTCTTCGCCGCCTGCGTCGCGGCCACCGGCGTCGTCCGCCCGTTCCGCCGCCCGCCACCGCAGCGCGCGCTGGACTGGTGGACCCGTGGCGGCGACGTGCTCATCGCGTCGCTCACCGGCGGGTGGGCGGTCCAGAAGGGCGGTGGCGCGTTGTCCGGCCTGGCCGGCCACCAGCTGCCGATCACCGCCTCGGTCGACCGCATCGCGCTCGCCGCCCAGGCCGCGATCGCCGCCCGGATCGCCCTGGAGACACTGGCCTCCTGGGTCTATCCGCAGCGCCTGGGCGCGGTCCGCCCGGCGAAGCTCCCGAAGTCGGGCAAGGCGCAGCGCCTGTCCGCGATCGCCCCGCGAACGGCCCTGATTGCCCGGCCTGGATTCTCAAGGAATCGGCGTCAGGGCATCACACCAGACTCGCGCGCGACGGGTTCAGATAGTTGAGGCTGTACTCCTCAAACAGCGCTTCGAGAGCTTCGACGCCGTGCTCCTTCTTGTAGTCCCGCTCGGCCGACGTAATGGGGATCAGCCAGGCAACGTTCGTGCGCCCGTTCTCGCAGTCGAATGACTCGAACCCGGGCTCCTCCACATACGGGAACGAGAGGAAGCCGTGATCCAGGCCCGACCCGTCCCAGAGCTCCTCGCCGAAGTTGACGGTATGTCCGAGATCCAGGCGCGCACCGGTCAGGTGGAAGTGGGTCAGGTAGTACAGGAACTCCACCGCCCGCAGGTTCTGCCCCGGCGTAACGATGAAGGTTTCGATGCCGTCCGGTTCGCCGGCGCTCATCCCGACGGTGGCGTAGCACCAGGTGCGTTTGCGCTGGAACTCCAGCACGCTGAACCGCGACGGCAACTCGTAGAACCGCCCGGTGCTCGGCCGATGCTGCTGAGGTACGACCTGCCAGGTGTCAGCGAAGTGCGCCGTCGCGCACTGCTCAAAACTCACAGAACCCACCTCCGAGGAACTCGCCCGCCCTTTCGATCGCGTAGTCCTGCAACGCGCGCCCTGCTCGTTCGAGTCCGTGCGGTCCTGCAGCTTCATTCTGGACCGGTCGTTCGCGCTCGCCCGGACCTCGGATCACCTTCCCAGTATCGCTTGACGAGCGGCGGGTCATGGTCGACGACCTGCCCGGGTCCCGCCCCGAGGGCCGCACGATCGGCTGGGGTCGGGGTCCTTCCGTTGTGTCCGCGGCGGGCTGTACAGCCCGCCGCCGTCCTCGTTGTGCACCAGGACCGGGGTGCCGCCGACGCTGACGTAGTACGTCCGCAGGTCCGAGACGCTCAGGTCGTACACCGTCGTCGTCCCGGTCCAGGTGCGGACCGCGATGACCTGCACCCAGGTGCCGTTTCCTCGGGGGATGGCCGCCCGGCGGGACGGCCATCCTCGTGTTGGACCTCAGACGAGGGCGAACTTCTGTGCGCCGCTGCCGTTGCAATCCCAAATCTGCAACCGAGTGCCGTTGCCGGTCGCCCCATTCGGCGAGTCCAGGCACCGACCGGACTGTGGATTGCGCAGCGACCCATCGGCCTGCTGCAGCCACCCCTGGCCACCGACCCCGTTGCAGTCCCACAACTGGACCAGCGCACCATTCGCGGTCGCGTTCCCTACGATGTCCAGGCACCGGCCCAGCGTCGACAGCGAACCGTTCGTGTTGTGGTACCAGTGCTGGTCCACCGCATAGGACTGGCAGTCCCACAACTGCACCGCCGCCCCGTTCGTGCCCGTATCATCACCACTCACATCGACGCACTTGCCGCCGGGGCCGTTGATCGTTCCGCCGCCGTTGACGGAGAACTTCTGCGCGCCGCTGCCGTTGCAATCCCAGATCTGCAACCGAGTGCCGTTGCCGGTCGCCCCGTTGGGCGAGTCCAGGCACCGACCGGACTGCGGATTGCGCAGCGACCCATCGGCCTGCTGCACCCATTTCTGCCCACCGACGCCGTTGCAGTCCCACAGCTCGACCAGCGCGCCAAGCGCGGTCCCGTTCCCCACGATGTCCAGGCACCGGCCGAGCGTCGACAGCGAACCGTCCGCGTTGTGCGTCCAGTGCTGGTCCACCGCGTAGGACTGGCAGTCCCACAACTGCACCGCGGCCCCGTTACCGCCCGTATCATCACCACTCACATCCACGCACTTGCCGCCCGGACCAGTGACCGTCCCAGCAGTCGCCGGAGTGCCGGTTCCACTGGTGAGCAGAAACCGGTTGTTGGCCGTGTTCCAGTGCGTGGCCAGGTAGGAGCCGGCCGGCGGGTTGGTGTTGAAGTAGTCGTCCTTGTTGCAGTCGAGCCGGTCGTCCTGCGCCGGGTCGGCGCAGACGATGCGCAGCACCGTGCCGGGCCCGTCGTTGTAGCACATGATGTCGTAGTCGTCGGTGCAGTGCCCGTAGGCGGTGTGGTTCGGCGAGCTGCTCATCACCGCGCCCATGGCGTGCGTGAGCTCGTGCGCCGCCGGCCCGGAGCCCCAGCACCCGGAGTCGACCCGGCTGAAGCTGGCCCCGGAGTTGTTGTAGTTCTCCTGCCCCGGCCGGTCGTCCAGCGTCACGTACGCCACGCCGCACAGGGCAGTCGCGTCCACGTACATGAGGTACTTCCGGTCGGTCCGGTTGTAGCCCTGCGCCTTGATCGCGTTGACCGAGGCGCCGAAGTCGGACAGCGAGCCGTTGTCGATGGCCACGTCGGACACCGCGATGTTGCACGAGCTGTCCGTCACGAACCGGATGTGCCGCACGCCGCCGGTCTGCGCCGCGCTGGCGCTGTAGATGTCGTCCACGCCCGCGGTCCAGGTGCGGATCGAGGCGAGATACTGGCTGTACCGGTCGGCGTTGCCGGAGCCGTGGATGTACAGCACCTGCACCCGGTTGCCGGACTGCCCGTCACCGTCGCAGACGACGCTCAACGGCGCCGCGGCCACCGAGCTCAGCGGCGCGACGGACTGCTTGACATCGGTACCGGCAAATGCCGCATCCGGCCCGTGCGTGCACGCCCCCGGCACCTTTTTGAGCTCGAACAGTCCCTTGCAGCGCCCGGTGCCGACCTTGAACCCGTCGTACACGAGCCCGCGCGCACTGTCATTGGCCGGGATTGACGGATCCGGCGGCCCCTGCTGCTGTTGCTGCGCCCACGCGGGCGCCGTACCGATGCCGACGACGAGCAAGGCCCCCGCCAACATGGCGAGAATCTTGCGCCGCGGCCTGAGCTGCAATCGAAACATGGGCATCTCTCGCTGGTTGAAGGGTCAGGAACGCCCAGTGTTTCCTACTTCGCCACCATCGAACAATGTCCAACAGGGAATTGTTTAACTTTGTTTGCTGATCGCATTCGTTGATCTGCGCCGCTGCCGAACTCCCCGACCCCCGACCCCCCGGCCCGCCCAGCCGGCCCGCGAGCACTGCGTGCCGGGCTCGGCGCGAAGCCACACCGCCGCACCGGGCGCCGGCGCCCACCGACCCACGGCAGGTCCACGTGCCATGCCGCGGGTCCGCGGGACCAAGGGTTTCGTGCCGGTTAACGGAGGCCTAACCTGACGGTGGGAGGAGATCGCCGAATGTATGTGACCCAGGCACTGCACAGAGCGGTTCAGCTGGACGGGCACCGGCCGATGACGATCTTCGGGGACCGGGTACGGTCCACGGCCGAATCCGCGGACCGGGTCGGCCGCCTGGCCGCGGGGCTACGGTCGCTCGGGGTCGGCCGCGGGGACAGGGTGGCGCTGCTCGCGACGAACTCGGACCGTTTCCACGAGAGCCTGCTCGGTGTCGCGTGGGCGGACGCCGTCGTCGTGCCGATCAACCACCGATGGGTTCCCGCCGAGATCCTCTTCGCGGTGCGCGACTGCGGGGCGCACGTCCTGATCGTCGACGAAGGCCTGCTGGCCACCGTGGCCGCCGTGCGCGAGCAGGTCGACCTGTCGGCCGTCGTGGTCATGACCGACGCGGACGCCCCGGCCGGCACTGTCTCGTTCGAACAGTTGGTCGCCGGCCACGTGCCGATGCCCGACAGCCGCCGGGGCGGCGACGAACTGTTCGGCATCTTCTACACCGGCGGCACGACCGGGCAGCCGAAAGGCGTGATGCTGACGCACGACAACCTGCTCGCGTCCGCCTGGGGCAGTCTGGCGACCGGGCAGTTCGTGACGCCCGGCGGCCGGTTGCTGCACGCCGCGCCGATGTTCCACCTCGCGGACCTCGCGACCTGGGTCGCCGCGCTGGTCACCGCGGGCACGCACGTGATGGTGCCGGGGTTCACACCGGCGGGAGTTCTGGCGGCCGTGGAAAGCCACCGGGTGTCCGACGTCCTGCTGGTGCCCGCGATGATCCGGCAAATGGTCGACTTCGCCGATGCGGGCCGTTTCGACGCGTCGAGCCTGGCCCACCTGATCTACGGCGGTTCCGGCATGCCCGACGCGTTGCTGGCACGGGCACGCGCGATGTTCCCGCGGGCCGGGTTCGTCCAGGCCTACGGCATGACGGAACTGGCCCCGGTGGCGACCCTACTGCTGCCGGACGACCACGACCGGCCCGAGCTCGCGGGCTGCGCCGGGCGCGCCGCCCCGCACGCCCGGGTACGCGTCGTCGACCACGACGGCGAAGAGGTGCCATGGGGTACCGTCGGCGAGATCGTCGTGGCCGGCGATCACGTCATGCGCGGCTACTGGCAGCGGCCGGACGACACTGCCGACGTGGTCCGTGACGGGTGGATGCACACCGGCGACGCCGGCTACATGGACGGACATGGGTACGTCTTCGTCGTCGACCGCCTCAAGGACATGATCATCACCGGCGGCGAGAACGTCTACTCGGCCGAGGTGGAGAACGTGCTGGCGCTGCACCCGGCGGTGGCGGCCTGTGCCGTGATCGGGTTGCCGGACGAGCAGTGGGGCGAACGGGTCCACGCGGTGGTGGTGCTCTCGGCGGAAGCGGATGT
This sequence comes from Dactylosporangium sp. NPDC048998, assembly GCF_043197855.1. Lineage (NCBI taxonomy): Bacteria > Bacillati > Actinomycetota > Actinomycetes > Micromonosporales > Micromonosporaceae > Dactylosporangium > Dactylosporangium sp. NPDC048998. Next base: position 24,788 of record NZ_JBICTV010000043.1, on the reverse strand, counting down.
CACCGCCGGGGAACTGCGGGAGTTCTGCCGGCAGCGGCTGGCCGGGTACAAGATTCCGCGCGGCGTCGAGTTCGCCGACTCGATGCCCGCATCGGGTGTGGGCAAGGTGCTCAAGCGACAACTGCGTGACGAACGGCTCGCGCGATGATCCGTCAATCACCGTCGGGCGCCGAGGTGCGCCCGAGCCGCACCGGCAGGGCGCGCACGCCCCTGATGATGCGGCTGTGCCGCCACTCGATGGTGTCGACCGGTACGGCCAATTCCATGTGGGGGCGGGCCGCGAGCAGTTCCTCAAGGGCCACCCGGGCCTCCAGCCGGGCCAGCGGTGCCCCGAGGCAGTAGTGCAGTCCGTGGCCGAACGCGAGGTGCGACCCGCCGCGTCGAAGGTCGTAGACGTCCGCGTCGGCGAACTTCGCCGGATCACGGTTGACGGCACTGTGGTGGACCAGGACCGCATCGCCGGCCGCGATCAGCGCGTCCCCCACCTGGATATCCTCGGTGGCGTACCGGGGGGTCACCGTCTTCACCGGGGACTCGACGCGGAGGACCTCCTCGATCGCCACGGGGACGAGGCCGGGTTCCGCGACGAGCCGCGCCAGCCGGCCGGGTGCGGACATCAGCACCAGCAGACCGTTCGCGATGAGGTTGACCGTGGTCTCGTAGCCCGTGGCGAGCAGCAGGAACGCCATCGTGATCAGCTCGCGCTCGTCGAGGCGGTCGTCATGGTCACGGGCCTTGATCAGGCCGTCGAGCAGCGTTCCTTCGTGCTCGACGTCGAGGGTCGCGTCGGCCAGCTCCTCGCGGCGCCGACGAATGAGATCCCCCAGTATGGTCGCGAGTCGCCGCGACGCCTCCGCCTGTAGCCCGCCCTCGCTCTCGGAGGCGCCCGCGTACCTGTCGGTCCAGTAGCGGAACTCCCCCAAGCGCGCGGTCGGCACCCCGAACAGCTCCGCGATAACCGCGACCGGCAACGGGCCCGCGTACGCCGCGAGCAGGTCGGCCCGCGCGTCCCCGGCCGGCAGCGCGGCGATCAGCTCCCGGGCGATCGTGCGGATCCGCGGCTCGAGAGCCGCCACCCGTCGTGGTGTGAAGACTTTCGACACCAGGCGCCGCAGCCGGGTGTGGTCCGGCGGGTCGACGCGCAGCAGGTGGGCCTGCACACCTGCGGTGGTGACGCCGGTCCAGGCAACGGTGTGTGCCTCCGGACCGGCGTATCGCAGGCCGTCGTTGCTCATCCGCGGGTCCGACAGTATCCGCACGGCCTCGTCGTAGCGGGTGACCAGCCAGACGGGCAGGCCGTCGACGACCACCCGGGACAACGGCGCCTGTTCGCGCAGTGCCGCGAGCGAGGTGTACGGATCGCGGGTGGACTCCCGGTCCGAGGTACTCAGCATCGGTTGATCAGACATGAGTCAGGCCAGCATGAGGGGCAGCGCGTCCGGACGGTGCACGAACGTCGCCTGGCTCCACGTCATTTCGGCGGCGGGGACGGCGAGCCGCAGACCGGGGAAGCGCCGCAGCAACGTCCCGATCGCCAGCTCGCCCTCCAAGCGGGCCAGCGGGGCGCCGAGGCAGAAGTGGATCCCGTGGCCGAACGCGAGATGCCGGCCGTGCGCCCGGGCCGGGTCGAGGCGGGCGGGGTCGGTGAACCGGGCGCTGTCACGGTTGGCGGCCTGGAGATCGATGGCGACGAGGTCACCCGCCGAGATCCGGGTGCCGCCCAGGTCGAACGACTCGACCGCGGCCCGCATGTTGGCCGTGGGAACCGGGCTTTCCAGCCGCAGGAACTCCTCGATCGCCCCTGGGAGCCGGCCGGCGTCCTCGCGCAGCCGCGCGGCCAGGTCCGGCTGCTTCATGAGCAGGTAGACGCCGTTGCCGATCAGGCTCACCGTCGTGTCGTGTCCGGCGACGATCATCAGGAAGATGGTCGAGGTGAGCTCGTTCGCGGTGAGGGCGTCGCGTTCGTCGCGGGCCCGGATCAGCCCGGAGATCAGTGCGTCGTCAGGATGCTCGCGCCGGTCGGCGATCAGGTCGCGCAGGTAGTCCACGAACTCCACCGCGGCCGCGACCGGGAAATCGGGCGAGCCGAGGCCGGAGATGATGGTCCGGGACCAGTCGCGGACCCGCGGGCGGTCGGCCTCGGGGATGCCCAGTAACTCGCTGATGACCAGGATCGGCAACGGCTCGGCGAAGGCCGTCATCAACTCGACCCGGTCGCCCGGCGCGAAGCCGTCGATCAGGTCCTCGGTCAGACGGGTGATCCACGGTCGCATCGCCTCCACACGGCGGGCGGTGAAGACGCTGGAGACCAGACGGCGCAGCCGCGTGTGGTCCGGCGGATCGGAGTTGGTCAGCCCCTTCAGCAGTGCGTCGCGGAGGTCCGGCTCGAGCTTCCCCCCGTCGAGAGCGCCGGCGGCCAGCATGGCGGCCGCCGACAGCCGGCTGTCGTTCAGCGCCGCGATGGCCTCGTCGTAGCCGGCCACCGTCCACACCGGCATGCCGTTGGACAGTGTCGACCGATAGACCGGGCCGCGGTCCTGACGCTCGGTCCCTGTATCGACGTTGACGGACACCTTGTCGAGTTCGGTGATGTTGCCGTCGAGATCCACAGTGGACTCCCTCCGAGGCGGATCTGTCGCGACGCCGGCATCGGTGCGCGTGGACACCAGAATGGTCCAGGACGGCGGTCGGACGGGTACGTCAATTGACTGCTTTCCGGGACGCGGTGCGTGAAGCACGTGATTGATCGTGAACGCCGGCCGGCCCGCTCCCGTAGTTCACTTCGGACAGCCTTCAGGGAAGCCGAGGTTGAGGAGCCGACATGACCTTGACGACGAACGTCGCCTGACCGTGCCGCCGAGTGGGCCGCGCCCGTGCGGCGGTCCCGCCGGGTCAACCCGGCCGGAGCGACGCCGGGTCGACCCGGCGGATCTCGCGTCGCTCGACCCGACGGCCAACATACGTCATTCGACGCAATCGTCGTCCGGGTCGCCGGTCTAGCGTGGTATCCCCAGGCAACGGAGGTTTCAGGAGGCACCGCCGATGACGGACGTGCGGTTCGCGGTACTCGGGCCGGTACGGGCGTGGCGGCGGGACACCGAGCTCGACCTCGGCTCACGTCAGCAACGGCTCGTCCTCGCCCTGCTGCTGGCCCGGCCGAACCGGCCGGTGAGCACATCGGAGCTGCTCGACCTGTTGTGGGACGACGAACCCCCGCGCAGCGCGGTCAACATCGTGCACCGGTACATCGGAACCCTGCGCCGCGTCCTCGAACCGGATCTCGCGTTGCGGGCCAACGGCGAGTGGCTGTTCGGCCGGGGCTCCGAATACCGCCTGCGGGCCGACGCGCAGACGTCGGACCTGGTGCGCTGCCGGCAACTGGCCGACGACGCCCGCACGGCGACCGCGCGCGGTCAGGCGGACGTCGCGATGACGCAGTTCGCCCAGGCGCTCGAACTGTGGCAGGGCCAGTGCGCGGCCGGGCTGGAACCGGCCTCCGGCGTCCATCCCGCGTTCGTCGCCGTCGACCGTGAGTACTCGGCCATCGCGTACGACGCCGCGGAAGCGGCACTCCGGTACGGGAGCATCGGCAAGATCCTGCCGGGCGTACGGCAGGCGGCCGAGCGCAACCCGCTGGACGAACCGCTGCAGTCGCAACTGGTCTTGCTCTTGGCCGCCGACGGCAAGCAGGCCGAGGCGTTGGCCACCTACGAGCACGTCCGCCACCGGCTGGCCGACGAGCTGGGGGTCGAGCCGAGCCGCGAGCTGCGCTCGGCCCACGAGCGGGTCCTGCGGCAACACATTGCCGCCGACGACGCCGTGCCCCCGGCCCCGCGGTCCTTGAAACCGGCGCAACTGCCGGCCGACCTCGCCGCCTTCACCGGGCGGGCCGACACGCTCGACCGGACGGTCGCCATGGTGTCCGCGAGCACCGACGCCACGACGATCGTGGCCGTCCACGGCATGCCCGGCATCGGCAAGACCGCCTTCGCGCTGCGTCTCGCCCATCTCAGCACTCCCCAGTTCCCCGACGGCCAGCTCTACATCGATCTGCGTGGTTACGGGCCGCCTGAGTCGATGGTCGGGCCGGGCGAGGCTCTGCACCGGTTCCTCAACGCGCTCGGCGTACCGCAGAACGACATTCCGACCGACCTCGCCGACCAGGCGGCCCTGTACCGCAGTGTCATGGCCGATCGCCGGATCCTCGTCGTACTCGACAACGCCCGTAGCATCGAGCAGATCCAGGATCTCCTGCCGGGCTCGGCCACCGCACTGGTGATCGTCACGAGCCGCGGCACCCTCCTCGACCTCGTCGCCCGCAACGGGGCCCACCGCATCACGCTCGGCGTGCTCACCGCGCCCGAGGCCCGCACGGCGCTGGCCCGTCGCGTCGGCACCGACCGCGTCGCGGCGGAGCCCGAGGCCATGGAGAAGATCATCCAGCAATGTGGACGTCTCCCGCTCGCCCTGGCGATCGCCGCCGCCGGCATCGTGAGTCATCCCGGTTCGTCGCTCGCCGACATCGCACACGAAATCGACCACGCACCGGACGCCCTCGACGGTCTCGACGGTCTCGGCGCCTCGCAGGGCGCGCGACCGGGCCTGCGTGGCGTGTTCTCGTGGTCCTACGACGCACTCAGCCCGGCCGCGGCCCGGCTGTTCAGGCTGCTCTCCGTCCATCCCGGCCCGGACATCGCGCTCGGCGCCATCGCCAGCCTGGGCGGGTTGACGCCATCGTCCGCACGTGCGCTGACCGGTGAGCTGGTGCTGGCCCACATGGTCACCGAGCGGCGGCTCGGCCGGTTCGTCGTCCACGATCTGATCAGTGCGTACGCGACCGAACTCTGCCGCGAGGTGGACACCGACGACGAGCGGCGAGCCGCGCTGTACCGGTGCTTCGACCACTACCGTCACAGTTCCCACGCCGCCAACCTGCGCCTGCTACCGCTGATGCCGCCACCTGAGCCGGAGCCGGCCCGGCCCGGTGTGACCGCCGAGACCTTCCCCGACGTCATCCGGGCGATGGCGTGGTTCGACGCCGAATGCCAGGTGCTGAACAACGTCGTCCGGCACGCCGCGCAGCAGGGCGCCGAACCGGTCGCCTGGCCGCTCGCCCTGACGTTGCAGCAGTTCTACCACCGCAAGGGCCGGTACCACGACTGGGCCGCCACCATGGGCTGCGCGCTGGAGGCGGCCGAACGCATCGGTGACGTCGCCGGGCAGGCGCACAGCCATCGCAGCCTCTCCGGGGCATTCCTCAAGCTGGGCGAACACGACCGGCACCGCCGGCATCTGGAGGCCGCGCGGGCACTGTACGAGAAGCTCGGCTGGTCGGCTGAACAGGCATACGTCCACTCCAACCTGGCCGACGGGCTGTTCATGCGCGGACGGTTCGCCGAGTCGCTCGCGAGCGACGAGCGGGCATTTACGCTGTTCAAACAGATCAGCCACAACAAGGGCATGGCCGGATCGCTCTATGGCCAGGCCGCCTGTCTCATCGCGATGGGACGTCTCGACGAGAGCACCGGCCCCACGTATGAGTCAATGCGATTGTTCCAGGAACTGGGTGACGCCAACGGCGAAGGGCTCGTGTGGAACATCCTCGCCGAGGCCTACCAGCGGCGCGGCGACCACCACGAGGCCGCACAGTGCCGGCGACGAGGCATCGACCTGTACCGGAAGGTGGACAGCCGGTTCAACGCCGCCGAGGCATTCATCCGGCTCGGCCTGACCGGGATGGCCACCGGCGACTACCGGTCCGTACGCGGTTGCCTGACCCAAGCGCTCGAACTGCTCGACAATCGCGAGGACGAGCGTTGAGCACCGAGCAGTAGCTCCACCGCGCCGCACGCCCCGGCCGAACCACCATCGACCGGGCGTTTTCCGCGTCCGCACCGGCTGCGCTTCGTATGTCACTCGATGCGCACTATTGCCGCACAGGGTCTACCTAGGTTGGTTGCAATGGCATTGTTCCGTAACGGCTAGGAGTCCCATGGCCACCGATCCATTGGCCGCCGGTGAGCACCTGCTCGAGGTCGACGGCCGACCCCAGTGGTACCACGTGGCCGGACGCGGGCCGGTGTGCCTCGTTCATCCCGGCGGCCCGGGCCTCGGCTGGGAATACCTGCGCATGCCGGAGCTCGAGACGCACCTGACGGTGGTGTATCTGGAGCCGATCGGGACCGGCCGGTCGGCCCGCTTCGACCACGCCGACGACTACAGCATCGACCGCTACACCGAGTTCCTCGGCCGGGTGCTGGACCACCTGGCCGTTCCCGCGCCTCTGCTGCTTGGTCACTCCCACGGCGGCTTCGTCGCTCAGACGTACGCGCTGAGCCGGCCCGAACGTTTGGGCGGGCTGGTGCTCTACGCCACCTCCCCGGCCACCGGGCCCGACTTCTGGACCGCGGCCGTGACCAACGTCCAACTGTTCCCGCAGCAGTACCCGGACCGTCCCGCCGCGACGGACATCCCGCCGGCCTTCCGGGCCGCACTCACCGCCGGCACCGACGCGGCCTACTGCGAAGCGCTGCGCCGCCTGCTGCCGGTCTACCTGGCCGACCCGTGGGGTGAGCGGAGCCTGCTCGAAGACGTGCGGCACGGGTTGCGGGCGTGGGTCGCGCCGGCCCGCGCACAGGAGCCCCGGCCGTTCGACGTCCGCGCCTCGCTCGCCGGGCTCACCGTACCCAGCCTGATCCTCACCGGCGCTCACGACTTCATCTGCGGCCCCCGCTGGGCCCAGGCCCTTGCCGCCGCGATCCCCGATGCCCGGCTCGTCACGTTCGACGACAGCGGGCACCTGCCCCACCTCGAAGAAGCGCACACGTTCGCCGCCACCGTCGCCGGCTTCGCCCATGGCCGCCAACCCGGGCCGAACTGACCACCACGAGGACGGAGTCCACACCATGACAAGCGCCAACGGGACTGTCACCTGCCGCAACTCCGCGGACGAGCGGATGGCCGCCATCCACCGGGACCACTCGGAGTCGCTGTACCGGTTCCTGCTCCGCCTCACCCTCGGCCAGCGTCAGGCCGCCGAGGATCTGCTCCAGGAGACGCTGCTGCGCGCCTGGCAACACCGCGACGACCTGCCACCCGGTGACGCCGTCCGGCCGTGGCTGTTCACCGTCGCCCGGCGGATTGCGATCGACGCGGCCCGCAGCCGCGCGGTGCGGCCCAAGGAGATCGACTCGATCGACCTCACCACGTTCGCGGACGACGGCCACCCCATCGAGCATCTCGTGAACGACATCACGGTCCGGACCGCGCTGAGCCGGCTCGCCCCCATCTACCGCAACGTCCTGCTCGAGGTGTACATCCGGGAACGCTCGACCGGGGAGGCGGCGAAGATCCTGAACATCCCCGAAGGCACCGTCAAGTCGCGTACCCACCACGCGTTACACCTGCTCCGGGCGGCGTTCAGAGACCGCGGCTGAGACGTACGACGCGGCACGATCTCCGTCAGCGCCACCACAACCTGAACCGGCGGCGCCGACGGGGAGGATCCACCGTGCCGCTCGCCAGCAGGGCCGCCACCTCATGGTCGGGCAGGCGGCTCAGTTCGGTCGCCACCGGGCCGAACTCGTCGCACTCTCGCTGGCATGTCCGGCACGAGGCGAGATGCCGTTCGAAGGCGTGCTCGCGCGCCGGGTCGAGGGCACCGAGAAGGTACAGCGCGGCCGCACCATGGCCGAACTCAGTCATCGGTGTGCCGCCTCCGCCGTGATCGCCACGGTCCGTCCCTTCGTCCGATGTCGTCACCTGCACGACGAGCCGGCCCGGGACTCAGTTCACACCCGATTCCGGCGGCGACAGGGTCCGCGTCGATCGGCCACCGACCTCGAATCGTGCGAACCGGCGCGTTCGCCGGCACGTAGTGGTTGCCAGGCACATCGATGCGGCCGCTGATGACCGGAGGAAGACATGCGACCCCAGGGGCAGAGCAACCCGCGGCAGTTGATGGAACAGGCGATCGCCTTGCGAGACAACCTGCTCACGCTCCAGCACGACCTGAACGAGGTCGAGCTGACCGGCAGCGCGGGCAACGGCCAGGTGGTGGTGACGATGCGCGGCAACGGCGAACCGGTCCGCGTGCACATCGACCCGGCCGTCGCCGACCCGCACGCCGTGGCGACGCTGGAGCAGCTCGTCCTGGGCGCCATACGTGAGGCCCAGCAGGCGATCCAGACGTACGGCCGGGCCAAGACCCGGATCGTCTGAGGCCGGTGAGCACAGTGTCCGTCCGCAGCGAACTGGTGACATCACCTCAACACCGCACCCAGTACACCGTCCCCGTCCGGATCGCCGACCCGGGGCCCTACGACCAGCACGTCTGGGGCGAGCTCTGCTATCGCGGCTCGACCCCGCCGGACACGGTCCTGCTGCTCGTCCACGGTGCGTCTTACAACCACCTGTATTGGGACCCACCCGTCCACAATAATCGGTATTCGTTTGTTCACGAGGCGACGCGGGCCGGTTTCGCGACCTTCAACGTCGATGCGCTCGGCACCGGCAACAGCTCAGTGCCGCCGTCGAGCGTGCTCACGGTCGGGGCCGAAGCCGTCGCTTTTCATGATGTGGTGACGGCGCTGCGGTCCGGTGCCCTCGGTACCTCATTCCGTCGTGTCGTCTGGGTCGGGCATTCATTGGGTTCGACGGATGGCATCACGGTGGCGGCGCACTACCCCGACGACATCGACGCCCTGGTCGTGACCGGTCTGCTGCACGGCCAGAGCGCCGAACAGGGTGCGGCGCTGGCCGCGGAGGTGTATCCGGCGAACGACGACCCGAAGTTCGCGGGATCCGGTCTGTATTCCGGCTACGACACCTTCCGGCCGGGCGGCCGGGCCCGGCTGTTCTACAGTCCGGCGACCGCCGACCCCGCCATGGTGCAGCTGGACGAGGAGACCAAGGACGTCGTCGCGTTCGGCGTCAAGCTGCCGGAGGTGGGCGCCCTGTTGTTCCCGCCGCGTCCGGAGGAAGGGCTCACGTACCGGGTCAACCTGCCGGTGCTTCTCGTGCTGGGTCAGCGTGATGCGATGTTCTGCGGCGCCGACTGGCTCGACTGCGACTCACAGACCGCGGTGCACAACTACGAAGCCGCGTACTACGGGCCGGACGCCGACCTGACGACCATGCTGGTTCCCGGCACCGGGCATTGCCTCGCCTGGTCGACGACCGCGCCGTCCACGCACGCGGCCATGCTGGCGTGGACGGGCGATGTGGTCCGGCCGCAGTCGTCACGGGTGCACCACCCGAAGCGCAGCGGCGAGTAGGGGACGGCCATGGCCGACGGCGGCAGCACCTGGGTGATCTGCAAAGACCTCCTGGTCGTTCCCGTGCCGTCCGGGCTGCTCATGCTCACCAACCGGACGACGGCATCGCCCGACCCGGTGCTCATGGCCCGGGCGTTGCACCAGCCACCGCTACACGGCACGGTCGCTCTCTACCTCGACGCCGGCGCGGAGATGTCCGCTCCGGTGCAGCGGTACGTGAGCGCTCTGACCGGCCCCGAGCGCGACCGGCTCGTCATCGTGCCCTCGCCGTCGGCCGGGCCGGCCGCAGACACCAAGACGCTCGAAGGCGTCGCGGACTTCTACGGTGTACGCGTCCACGCCGGGCCCGGCCTGGTTCCCTCGCCGCGGACCGTGTACGTCGACGCCGAAGAGCAGGAAACCGCGGCTCCGGACGCGACCGCGATACGCGTGCTACCGCGGCTCCAGTCGGCGATGCGCGGGGCGATGCACACCGCGGTCGACCTCGCCACCGGCGGGCCGGCGCCGTCCTGGCAGCGCCTGGAGCAGTACCTCGACCAGGCCCCTGAGATCCGGCCCGAGGCAACGCAACCGTGGCGCGTATTCGGCAGCGAGTCACCGTCACCGGCGCCTTACGCGCTGGGGGTGTATCTGGCGCGGTACGGGGCGCCCGCGCAAGTCGCGGAGGTGCTGCGACGCTCGGTGGCCCCGGTCACCTCGTCGCAGCTGTACGAGGTGCTCGGTGATACCCCGGCCAGGGTCGATCCCGACGCGCTGATCGTCGGACTCCTCGACGCACCCGGGTCGGCGGCCCTCGTCCGGTCCGCGCCGCGCGGTTCCGGGCCGGAACGGCTGATGTGGCTGATGTCCGACGGCGGACCGCAGCCGAGGCTGTGGTGGGTCGAGCCGCCTGACGGCCGTGGGCCGCGTACGGACGGTCCCACGATGTCCGTGGCCCTGGCCGACCCGGCGTCGCACGATCGGCGGATGGCGGTCCTGCTGGATCCGGGTACCCGTGTGGTGCGGGTCGACCCGGCCGGTCGGGCGATTGTCGCGTCGACGTCCCGGTCCGGCCCGCCCGCGGTCCGGCCGGGAGCGCCCGACGTACCAGAAAAGCCTTCGCCGGCACCAGGTCAGCCGGCCGCGCCGGTCGAGCCGATCCCCGCGCCGGTGGGCACGCGATACGTGGGACCGGTCCTCGTGGTGGACACGGGAGATTCCTGGCGGCAGCGGGCGGACACCCTGACGCGGATCGTCCATGCGGCGCAGGACGCGCAGCGGCCGGTCGTCGCGATCAACGTCCTCCACGGTCTGGCCCACGACGGCCCTGAACTGACGGCGCTGCGTACCGTCCTGGTGCGCTATCAGCGGCTCGGCGCGCGGCCGGTCGTTGTCGCGACCTCCGGCTCGGACGCGTACGCGGCCGTCCGCGCGCAGTTCCGGCCGGTAACGGTCGAGGCCCGCACGGACGGGCTCGAACAGCGCTGGCAGGTGACCGATCCGGCCGGCGTCGTGCACGCGATGGCGGCCGGGCTGACCCCGGCGTTGTTCGCCGCGGCCGACACGGTGCCCGTGGCGCCGGACGATCGCGGGCTGCCGCCCGTGCTGGCCCGGTGGCTGGCCCAGAACACCTGGCCCGACGCCGAGCGGTACCTGCGGGACAACATCACCGATCTGCTCCGGCCGGACGTCGGCGAGGCACTGCACAACCTCCGCCGGCAGGAGCCCGGCGACCGCGAGGTGGGCGCCTATGACGTGATCCTCGGCTTGGTGCGGGCGGCCGGTGGGGTGGCCGACCCGTCGGCGCACCGGTTCGCGCCCACGGGACCCGTCGACCTTACCGCCATCGAACCCGGCCCCGTCCTCTCGGAGCCGCTTCGCGAGACGTTCGCCTTCGACTACCTGCAACCACACGCCGCCGTGGGAGTGGACGACGACGCCGGGGAGAAGCGGAAGCTGCGCAAGCCTTGGGACGACGAGTTGCTGTGGCTGACGTACACGGGCGGGCGGGCGCGCGGTCCGCAAGAGGGCAAGGCCTGGATGGCGGACATGGCCGCCCTGGCCGGCGCGCTTGACGAAGCGGGCGAGCGCCGGGTCGTCGCGAACGACGGCGCCGGGACAGTCCGGCGGTTCAGCCACGGCCAGGCCAATGCCACGGTGTTCACGGCGGTCAGCACCGTACTCGGTATCGATGCGGAGACGACCCGGCACCTGGCCGCGCAGCCGGACCCGGTCGGGGCGAACCCGGTCTTGCAGGGTGCCGTCACACAGATCCAGGCCTGCCAGCTCAGTCCGATCGACCGGGTCGCGTGGGTGGTGCGGATGAGCGCCCTCGAGCAGAGGATCACCGCGGACGGGCGGCCAGAGCTCGCCGGGCTCCTGAGGATCCTGACCGAAACCCTGGCCAGCTGTCCCTGACCGACCCGCCCCGAGTCCCCGTCGTGTCCACAATGGAGGCAGCCATGACGCTCCCCATGCTCAGCCGCTTGAAGGAGATCTGCGGCGACGGCGTGGTGCCGGTGCCCGGCGGCTGGGCCCTGAACCTGGGCCCACAGTCCAGTGTGGACGTCACGGGGCCGCAGCTGCCCGGTGTCACACAGTTCCACCCCGGGTCCGGCCCACTGGACCTGCCACGGATGTCGCGCTTTCTCGACCGCCAGCCGCCCGAGGCGCTCGACCGCACGGTGCACACCCTGCCGCGGTCGCCGGGCCGCCTCACCCTTTCCGGCCTGGGCGAGCAGGCCGATCTGCTTCGGCTTCCGGTCCAGGCCTGGGTGGCCGACCTGCGCCCGGACGAGCCCGGCGCGGCGTTGCCGTTGGCCCCGCACCGGGTGATCTATTTCGATCGGCACGGGCAGATGACCGTTCCCGGTCAGGGCGATGTGGTACGCGTGGTGCCGCGCTCCAGCCGCGCACCCCGGCCCTACGCGGAAGTCAACGACGAGGTGGCGTCGATCGTCGCCGCGCACCCGCATCCGCCCGGCCGGATCGTGTTCAGTGACGGGGGTGTCGAGCTCGGGCTGCCGGCCGCGCTGGTGAACCATCGACGGCCGGTGGCCACCGGCCTGCGCGGTGCATTCGAGCGGGAGGATGTCGGGGCGGTCGGCGCGGTGCCGGTCGAGGTTCTCGACGGGTACGTCGAACTGCTTCGCCGCATGCAGTCGGCGGCACCGGGCGCCCACGGCCTGGTCGCGGTGGACGGCGCCGCCGGTACCTCGCTCTATCTGGGGGTGCGTGAGCCCCACGGGGTCTCGTTCATCGACCTCGCGACGTTGCGGGCGGCCCTGCTCCCCCAGGACGCGGCCGGCATATCGTTCGGGATGCTGCCGGACTCGCTGTCCGTCCAGGACGTCCTGTCCGCGTTGAACACCATCGCCGCCGGGCGCTCCCCTCGCGTCGAGCGCCCGGTGGCGCCGGCCGGTGCGGGGCCGGTCGGGCCGACCCGGCTGAACCGGTTGCAGCTGGCGGACGCGGTGCGCGACACCGTCCGCGCGGTCGGCTCCGGTACCGACCAGATCAACTGTGTCGCGTTGCTGGACGCCCTGAAGGACCGGCTCTACCCCACCGGTGTACGGGCCACCGGGGTCCACGATGACCTGGCCCTGAGTACCGGCCGGCCGGAGGGCACGCTGGTACCCGGGGCCACCTGGAACAGGGTGCCCTCCTGGGACGACCTGCGCCGCGCGGTGTTCGACGCGGGGCCGGGCGCGGCCGCGTTCGTCTTGCTCGGCCGCCGGTCCGGGATCGGGCACGGATTCGCCCTGTACCACCTCGCCGACGGGACGATCGTCCGGGTGGACGTCCAGGCCGAGCCGGACAGGCGGATCGTCGAAGGAGTGGACGGCCTGGAGCCGGTGGCGGCGACCCGGGCGGTCGTCGTCGACGACACGGGCCGGGTGGTCGACAAGGCATTCGCGCCGGTGGTCGAGTCGGCCGGCCCCGTCCGGGCCCAGCTGGACACGCCGAACGATCCACGCTTCGGCATGTCGCGGCGGCAGCCCGGCCCGGATTCACCGAACGGGGTACGGGCGGACACACCGACGACCGTCGAGTGGGCGCCACCGGACACACCGACGACGGTCGAGGGGGCCCAGGATGTGCAGAGCCGGCCCCGTCCCCCGCGCCCGCGTCCCTTCAGCGAGGATTCGCTGACGCCACGGGAGCGCCAGATCTGGGACGGCACCCACCTCTCCGCGGCCGAGCAGGCGAGCATCAGGCCCGACATGGTGTCGCGCAGCCTGCGACAGCGGCGGATCACGGTCATCCTCAACCGGCGGCGCGATCTCGCCGAGACCCAGCGGTCGCTGCAGGCCGCCCGGGCCGCGCTCGACGCGGCGCCCGAGGGCCGGTTCGCCACCATCGCCGAGCGCGAGGAGCACGTCAACGCGGCGCTGGAAGGCGCCCGGCAACGGTGGAACCGCGAGGTTCCCATCCCGCACCGGGAGGAGCCACCAACACCACCAGCGGTCCTGCTGAGGATGGCCCGGGAGGCGCTCGGGCACGAGGAGCAGCGAGCCACCATGTACCTGGTCGGCTCTCCGCGCGACATCCGCACCGAGCGTCAGGTATACCTGGACCTCGCGATGGACCACGTCGATCACCCGCGGATGGCGCTGACCGACGACCAGCATCGCGAGTGGGACGGCCACGACGCCGAGGCGGCGATGCAACGCGTCGCCATCCTGGCGAACGCGGTGCGCCGGCTGGCCGCGACGGTCGACGGTGACGAGGTCGCAACAGCGCCTCCTCCGCCCGGCACCCGTCCGGTAGTCGGCGGGCCGCCCCTCGACGGACTGTCCGATGGGGAGTGGCAGACGATGCACGGCGGGCCACTGCACATCCGCCCGCCGATGGACCTCACCCTCGCTCCCGAGCAGCACCACCGCGCTGGCCGGCACGAGGTGCACACGTTGCGCCTGGAAATCAGGCGGCTGTCCAGAGCCCTCGAGGACATCACGAGAACGGATCCGGTACCGCAGGCGCACAGGCAGCGGATGTTTGAGCCCCTCGAGCCGATCGCACCGGGCCGGCCTCTGGCCCGGCCGCGTCTCACCCGGCCCGGGCGGCAACTGTTCCGTACCGTACTGGCGACCGGACGGCGGGAACTGGTCACCTTGGCCGCACACGACGAGCACCGGTGGCCGACCGGCGGGCGGCGGCTGGGTACCGCGGCGGACCTCGACGTCGACCCCGTCAGCACGTCCGAGGCACCGGAGATGCCGGCGGGCATCAACCCGAGGACCAACACCGACACCAGCAACATCGAGGAGGTTGAGGGGTCGGTCCAGTACGAGTACTACACCGTCGACCGGACGACCGGGCTGAGCGCCAAGGAGGTGCTGGATCCGCGGGAACGCATCCACGAGACCAAGCCTCTCGGCGGGTACGAGCCGGGTGGCTACGCGTGGCGGCACGGCCGCCGGGTGCCGGTAGGAGAGCCGAGAGCACGGGTACTCACCTACGACGAGGGCACCGGTCGCTGGGACGTGGTCCCGATGGACACCCGGCACGTGCCGAGCCCGCCGGACCGGGACGCGGACGGCCGGCCGGTCGGCTCGGCACTCCCCGCGCCGGCATCGGCCGCCAGCACCCGGTACCAGGTGTTGCGGCGTGATCCGGACGGCGTGATCGATCTGCTCACGTACCACGGTGCACCGAACGTGGCACCAGGTCCGGGCGGCCCCGGCGGCATCTATCAGTACCACCGGCTGGACGGTACGCGAGCGGGCTGGCACGCCGGTGTCATTCCCGGCTTCCCGGCCACGACCGTCCGTCTGGAGGGCACGGTCGCCGGCCAGACGAGTGTGGCCCTGGTAAGGGACACCGACACCGGGTTGTGGCGGCCGGTGCCGACCGTGACCGAGGACACCGCGCCGTCCGGGACTCCGGCACCACCCGCGCCGCCGCGCACCTTTCACCGGCTCAACCAGACCACCGGCAACCTCGAGGACCTGCCGGTCAAGGCGATCCAGCTCGACGTCCTGGAGCTGGACCTGGGTACCGGTGCCGTCAAACGTGCCGCCTTCGCCGCCTCCTCCGGCCCGGACATCGACGGCCTGGCGCTGGACCCGCTGAACAATCTGGTGCTGCCGCCGGCCACCGCGCGCGGCTCGCTGCGCTACGACCCGGACGCTCACGAGATCCAACTGCACCCGAGCGATGATTCGAGCGGGGGTGGTGGCACGTTCGGGGACGGCCGCCGACCGACCGGCGGCGGCCAGTGGGGCACCGCCCGGCCCACCCCGGGCGTCGGCGGTGGTTCCCGGGTGGTCACCCGACGACCGATCACCACCTTCACCCGGACCGCGGACAGGTTGGCCGACCGACCGGCGGGCGACACCCCGCGGCCGGTGGTCGACGACGCCGACACACCGCCGCCTACGCCGCAGCCGGTACGTAGGCCGCAGCCGCCGACTGACCAGCGGCGATCGCGGCGCTCGACGACCACTGCCGGTGTGCCGCACCGGGTGATCCGGACGACCAGGAGGACGCCCTCTCCTGACCGGTTCGACGAGCCGTTGGCCGGGGTGCTGGACCCGCGCCGAGCCCGGATGGCCGTAGGCAGCTTCAACCAGGTGCTGGTCACCCACCGTGGCGTGGCGCCGAGCAGCCTGCCGCGGCTGTCCCCAGCCATGGCGGCACTGAGCACCCAGTTCAACCGATCGTCGGCCGGCGATGAGCCGGTAGCCAACCGACCGTCGTCATACGGCACGCTCGGGGGGGCCACCCCGGCCGGAACCGGTACCCCGGTGGCGGATCCGCCGCCACTCGCCTGGGGCCGGATGGACGATCAGCAGTTGAGCTCCGAGGCGGCATCCGTCCTCGACCGACGTGGGCTGCACGCGGTGGCCGCGGACGAGCCGGGAGGCGTGATCGGTACCGTGCTGTCCAGCGGGGTCCTGCACCGGGTACCCGGGATGCGGGCGCTGACCACGAGCGCCGCGACGGTGTCGCCGGACAGCATCGCCGGGATGCTGCTCGCCGAGCGGATCGACGGCGGCTGGCCGATGCTCGGAGTGTCCATTGTGGACCAAGCGATCGACGGTGCGATCGCGGGGTGGATCGCCGCCGGGCTGCCGGCCGACGCCGTACCGGAGCCGGTACGTGCGGGGCTGGCTGGCAACGACGGGCAACCCTTGCCCGGTGCCGAGGTACTGGTGCACCTGGCCGCGATGCTGGCTGGGCGCCCGGTCGACGTGGTCCGGTCCGACGGCAGCCAGGTGCGATACGGGCCGGACTCCACCGAGCCACCGATGGTGCTGGTCGCGGACAGCACGGATACGTTGCTGGCGACCGTGCCGCGGGACCTCGTACCGGCCGTGCTGGCGGCGGAGCCGGCCCAGGTGCTGCGACCCGGCCTGCCGGACGACCCGACCACGGTGCAGGACGACGCGGGTTCACTCGACGAGCTGGGCCGGGCACTCGCGACCATCACCGGCGTCGAGAACCTTCCGCTGCCGGACCCCGAGCAGTGGGCGGCCGGACTGCGTACCCAGCTGGCCGGCAGTGACTCCGTCGACCAGAACGGCGGCATTCCGCAGCGCGAGGACGCCACCTTGGACACCGCGCTCGCCGCGGTGCGCGACGCGCTGTCCGACACGCACCGTACCCTGGCACCACCGCACACCAGCTGGCCGGGCGTCATCGAGCAGGCCGGCGACCCCAACATCCTCAACCGGGAACAGGCCGACGCGCTCCGCGATCGGGGGTTGGCCGCGGTTTGGACCCGGCCGGGCGGCAACGCGCTGTTCGAGGCGCTACGACTGGCGGGTCGCCACGGTTCGGTCCGGCTGGGCAACATCGCGGATGTACCCGCCGCGTCGTTGCGATCGGCGTTCGGCGCGCTGGTCCGGGCCGAACTGGGCCGGCCGGGCGAGTCGCCGCTGACCGCCGCAGAGCGCTCGGACGCAACGGTCGGCCGGGCCGCCGTGCTGGACTTCGCGGCCCGGCTGGCCACCCCGACGGGTGTGCTGTACCCGGAGACACCGCACCTGCTGGCTCGCACGATGACCGCCGTGTTCGGCGTGGATGTCGAGATCATCGGGCCGGACGGGACGCCGCACCTCTACCAGGTCCCCGGCGAGCGCGCGCCACGCCAGCCGTTGACCCTGGTCGTGGACGCGAACGGGCACGTGATGGCGACGGTACCGCTACGATCACACCCCGGTACGGTCCGGGTACCCGGTCCGCGGACCGTCCAGCTGGAACTGGCGACGTACGTGCACCCGGCGGTGGTTCTCGAACCGCCGTCGGACAGTAGCGACCTGGCCGGCGGTGACGTCTCCGACCTGTCTGCCGAGGGTGTGGCCGACCATGAGTCGACCGACCACCAACCCACGACCGACCGGGACTCGCTCGAATACGCGACCGACCCGGAGCCGGGCGGCCCCGACGGCGGCCGGCCCGGTGCGGGCGGTGAGCCGCCGATCGATCGGGTGCGGCCCCCGCTGGTGCTGCCGCCCGCCCATTCCACCGTGCACTCGATCGGGATCCCGCGCGGTACCCTGCCACACGTCGACGAACTGGTGAGCCAGGTACGGGCGGCGGCCATCGCGCGCGGCCGGCCGATCGCCGAGCGGCAACTCAATGAGCTGGGCCAGCGGCTGCTGGGCAACTACCGGCAGGTGGCCGGCGGCGGTCACTCGGTGACCCTCGACGGTGTCGAGTTGCTGATCACCATGGCGCCCAGTGACCCGCGGTTCATCCCCAACCCGGCCGGCTCGTACGACCTGGTGGCGCCCGGGCCCTCGCGGGACGCCGAGGCGGGCCGGGAAACGAATGCGCAGGGACGGTTCCGGGCCAACGAGAACACCCACGGTACGTTCAACACCGGCGGTGTCTCCCAGTCGCACACCGGGCAGGGCACCTCGCTGCGTGGCCGGCTCGCGGTCGGCTTCGGATTCGGGGTGGGTCCGGGCGTGCTTCAGGCGGGCAGGTTCGGCGGGGGCATCGGCGGTACCGCCAACGAGTCGGCCTGGACCACGTCGCAGTTCAAGGATGCCGAGTCCGGCCGGGTGGAGTCCAACCGGGTGGACTCCACGCTGATCGCCTACCGGCCGAACTGGACCGTGCAGATGCGCAGCGACCCGGCGCTGGATTGGGACGACGTTCCACCGGTCTGGAAGAGCGACGGCGCGCACCAGGACCCGTTGCTCGTCTACATCCCTGACCACTACCTGGGCGACGCCGGGCCGCAGGTGATCGCCCATGACCCGGGTCCGGGCGCCCCGGGAGAGGCGGAGTTCGAGGCCAACCAAACCCGGCTGCCGGACACCTACTTCGCCTCCGGGCTGACCGGGCTGCCCAAGCTGTACGACAACATCGTCCACCAGGTACAGGCCGGCGGCGTCCCGATGCCGCTGGGCAGCCCGATGCGCGAGGAACTGCGGCAGAAACTGTGGAAGCTGGACGCCAACCTGGGCACGGCGATCAACGAGCACGACGGCTATCGGATCACTCTGCACGACCAGCACGGTCAGGCGGTCGCGGTGGTGCGGGTACATACCATCCGCAGCGCCCGGGCGCAGCGGGCCGGCGCCACCAGCAATGTGTCGCACCTGGAGCGGGTACGCACCGCGATCGTCGGGCAGAGTGCCAGCCACGGCGTCAAGAACGAGAGCAGCGCCCAGGTCAGCGGCGGGGTCGGCCTGGCATCGTCGCTGGGGTTCGGCTTCTCGGTGAGCGCGCATCTGGGCTGGACCTGGACCAACAGCGACACGACGAACGCCGGTCGGACGGGGCTGTGGGTGCTGGTGTCTCGCTACACCGGGCACACCAACGGGTACACGATGCCGCTGCGCCATTGGGCGACCGTGTCGACCGTTGCACGACCGGCCGCCCGGCCTGCATTGACCGACTCGGTGGATGGCACCGCGCTGGTGCGGCTGCCCGAGCCGGCGGCCTACGCACATGGGCTGCCGGTCGACAGCCGCGCGGTGAACGGTACACAGCCGAACCAGCGGCGGATTGCGTACCGGCCCGGCGCGACGCGCGACACCGGCGGGAGGCGGGCTACCGGCGGGGTGCTGCCCAGGCACGTGTACGACGGCCGGGGTATCGGGATGGGCCTGGCCCGGGTCGACGACGAGGCGGTGACGCGGCTGCGGAACCGGGTGATGACCGAGCTTCGGGAGCGGGGCTTCCTGCCGCCGGACGACGACCGGCCGTTCCACCATTCCACAGCGGTGTACGACCAGGTGACGCAGAACATGCAATTGGCGAACCTGAACGTGGTGACGAAGTTCGTCTCCGGCGACGGCCTCGATTCGCACTTCGATCAGTCCCTGCAGGACGGGCTGCCGTTCACGCTGACGGTGCGTGAGCCGAACGGAAAGTTGCGCAGCGCCCGGGTCACCATCAACGCCCGCCAGTACCTCGCCGAGTACACACCGCCCCAGGGGCTGGTGACCGACCCGGAGCAGTCGCCCAACTCGCAGTACTACCGGCGCCGGACCGGCGAATACCACCTGGTGAACCTGGCCATCGGGACCGGCTCGGGCGGCATGCGGGCCGGTGGCGGCCAGACGTTCGCCGCCGGCGCCGGGGCGAGCGTCGGCCTTGGCCTGTTGAAGAACGTCGGCGGCGCTGTGGAGTTCCAACGCTCGGTCGGCGCCAGCCAGGGTGTCGGGTTCGTGGTCAACCGGCCGGAACTGCTGGAGTATCCGGGCGACGTGGACGAGTTCGTATTGCCCACCAGCTACTTCGCCACCATCGAGTACGACGACGGTACGCCGACGATGCGCAACGAGGACGACCCGGTGCGGGCCGAGGTGACCGTCCATCTCGTCCCGCTGCTGAACACCGGGATCGCCGAGGCCGGCCCGGCGGCAACCGCCGGCAGCCCCACCCCGCGCGAGGTCATCGACCAGGCCGTCGTCTACCACCTCGACACGTCTGGCTTGCTGGAGGCGGCACGCACGCTGCAGCCTCAGCTGACCGGCGTTGGCGCGACCAACGATGAAGAGGTCAACAACTTCGCCGGCCAGATCATGCAGCGCTCGTTCCTGAAGGAGGCGCTGGGTCACCAGTTGCAGACCAACCAGCTCTTCGAATCCGGGCTCGTCGCCGACCGGCACGGCGCGCTCGCGGTCTCTGCCGATCTGGGCGCGTCCACTTTTGTCGGCGCGACCAAGGACCAGTTCACGCTCGGCCTGATCAAGTTGTGGCTGGCGCAGGCGTCGCACACGTCGTCGCGTGGTCGCGGGATCACCGTGGACCAGCTCGACCTGGCACTGCACGGCAATCCGGGACTTCCTTTGCTGACCGACATCACCGGCGAGGTCGACCGAAGCGTGCACTGGGGCTGGAACCGCAACGAGTCGATGAGCCGTACAGGCGGCAAGGAGTTGCTCGAGCTGGACTTCCACCGGGCGTACGCCTTCGCCACGACGGTCGATTTCGTCGTCCAGGGGATCCGAGAGCGGGGCGGCAAACTCGTATCGGCCCGGCCCGAGCACAGTACCGTCACCGTCGACGGCAAGGCCATGGTGTACCTGCTGGCCGAGCCGGAGGCACTCGCCGCGTACGCCGACGGTCACGTGCCGATCAGCCTGGCGCAGCTTCAGAACGCGTTGGACCGGTGGCAGAACGGCGAGCTGACCCTGTCCAACAATCTGGTCGAGCGGATTCTGCGCCGGCTGATGAACGACTACGGACCGGGTGACTCCGCTCTACGGGCGTGGTCGGGTGGCATCGCCGAAACCGTGGAGGACGGG
The DNA here is from genome assembly GCF_043197855.1 of Dactylosporangium sp. NPDC048998. Taxonomy (NCBI): domain Bacteria; kingdom Bacillati; phylum Actinomycetota; class Actinomycetes; order Micromonosporales; family Micromonosporaceae; genus Dactylosporangium; species Dactylosporangium sp. NPDC048998. Next base: position 3,820 of record NZ_JBICTV010000043.1, on the reverse strand, counting down.
CACCGGGACGCGCTTCGGGCGGCCCTCATCAAGGCCGGGCTGGAGACCCCGAACGACCTGTGGTCCGCGCCGTACCTGACCCGGACCGGGCCGCGCGCCCTCGGGCACAGCGGCGTACACGACTTCACGTTCAACGATAGATCCAGAATGTTCGATCTTGTGTACGAGGCGGTGGAGGCGGCCGCACCCGGCCTGCTGGGCGTCCGGCAGGAGGACTGGGCCCAACGGATGCGCGAGCTCAAGACCCAGGTGTGGTACCGCAAGGTGGTACCCGGTGGGCAGTCGTTGTTCGGCCGGGTACCGGGTGGCCTGGATCTCCTGCAGAGCATCATGTCCGGCGGCCGGGAACAGTCGATGCTCGAGGACATGTTGGGCACGCATGGGATCTCGTTCTTCCTGGTCAACCCGATCGGCGACACGCTGACCGACGTGGTTGAGGTGAACCTGCAGCTTTTGACCTCCTCCACCCCGACGGTCAGGGACTTCGTCGGCGGCACCGGCCTGGAGAACTACGGGCACGCCTACGCGGAGCAGACCACTGGTACGTCGCGGGACTCGACCCATACCTCGACCCTCCCCAAGGTCGGCCTGGCAGGCGCGCACCACACCTCGGGGGGCCCCGAGCTGCACTTCGCCGACGGTCACCACGAGGGCGTCACCCACGCCACCCAGAACACCGAGGAACAGACCGCGTACGACTGGACCGGCGAGTACCGGTTCGACATAGCCACCGAATTTCGGCTGACGGTCCGCCGGCTGGACATGGTCAGCCGGCCGTTGAACAACACGTTGGTCCACGGGTACCGCAGCTGGGCGGGTCACACCGAACCGGTGGTGGTGCGCCGTGCGGGCAACCTGGTCCTGCGGGTGCCGCGCGGACTGGCCGAGGCACAGCCACTGCAGGGGCCGGACCCGGTCATCGACCTGTCGGCGCTGCCCCGGCTGCCCGGCGATTCGTACATCACCGCCGCGCTCGTGGACGACGCGCTGCCGGCGGCCGAGGCACTACTGGCCAGGGTGCTCGGCCCGGTCGCGGGCGACCCGGGGTTCCGTTCGTCGATCTCGCTGCCGGTGCTGCTGTCCCGCAGCCATCTGACCAATCACCTGACGAAGGCGCTGGCCGGCCGGGAGTACCTGCTGGTCGACAACATGTTCATCCCCGGCCACTCCAGCAACCGGGTCAGTATGTGGCTCTCCGGCGACCTGTACAACCTGCGGGTGCTGGCGCCGATCGTCAACGCCACCGGCACCGGCCGGTATGCCAAACACCAGGCCGGCACCAATGCCTTCTCGAACCACGACCGGCTGCGCCCCTCGTTCGTGGGCGGCGTCGACCAGGCCGCGCAGACCCATCTCAACGACCCGGCCAACCCGACCCAGGCAGGGGCAACCGACACCTTCGACGCGAGCACTTCGGCCAGCCGGGTGGCGCCGCGCGGGGTGAACAACTCCGCTGGCGACAACTACCGCAACGAGACACACATCAAGCAGCAGGGCGAGGTTTTCCTGGTCGAGGCGGACGTGGTGCTGCGCCTGGCGGCGGAGCGGAACACGGACAACCCCCTGCTGCCCGCCCGGCACCAGAGCCGCGAATACAGCGACCCGATCACCGGAACGGTGTTCCTGGAGATATTCGCCGACGAACTGGTGGAGCTGCAGGCGCGGGCGGCGGCCGCCAACGCCGCCGCGGCCGCGTTCGTCGATCCGGCGACCTGGCCGCGCGCAGACCGGCAGTCGCAGGAGTTCCCGCTCGATGAGCAGCTGATCAACGTCGGCAAGGAGATCGGCGACGTGCGCCGCACCCCCCGCGAGGTGGCCCGGCGCATCCAGCGCAAACTCGACCGGCCGGGGCCGATCAGGTTGACCAGCCAACCGGGTCGCCGAGTGTTCCGGGCGTACGAAGCGGTGCGGGCCTGGGCGTTCGAGCATCTGGAAGAAGTCGACCCGGCGGCCGCCACGCGGGTATACGCCGAGCAGGCGCTCCTGCCACACCTGGAGTTGCAGCTCGCCGGGCCGAATCGGGCGGAACCGGCTGACGTGGCGGAGACCTGGACGAGGATCTGGGATCTGGTCCGCGAGGTCAACGAACGCCACACCACGCCGAGGGCGCTTCCGCCGGAGACCGCCTTGGCCGGGCTGGACAATGTGCACACGGCCCGGCAGGTTGCCCGGGATCTGGGTCGCCACGTCCAGCTCGAAGACGTCGACCAGTTCGGCGATCCGGTGGTGCACAGCATCGACCCCGCCGGCCGGGTGTTCCGGCTGGACAACTTCGGCGAACCGTTGACCGCGCCCGCGGCGTACAGCATCCTCCTTGACGAGCTGAACCGGGCCAGCGCCGTCGACCCCGACGGTGAACCGGTGGATCCCGCGCGCTGGCAGGGCCGGCAGCTTGATGAGGACCGGATCCGCGCCGGGATCGACGACGTCGCGCTGTACGGGCTTTACCGCACATCGTGGAGCCGATCGCAGACCTTCGAGCAGGCGATCCGGGGTGCGATCGCTGACCACGACCGGGCGCTCGCAGATGCCGTGGAATCGGTGGATCCTGCTCCACCGCCCCCGTCACCTCCCGCGGACTCGGACACCCACAGCGTCCTGTCGCGCCGCCCGCGTCCACGCGACGGGTCATTCGCCGAGTCGGATCACGACGAGGTACTTTCCCGGATGGCGTCCTTGCGGCGGCGATTTGCCGGCCATCGGCCGGAAGAGGGCACCGTGGACACCGACACGGAGTCGGACAACGAGGTGCGCGCTCCGAGCGACGCCGGATCGTCATACGACCCGCGCCCGGACGTTCCCCGCGAGGGTGCCTGGCGCCGGCCCGGTCTGGACAGCCTGCGGGGCGTCGTTGAGTCATCGACGTCCGACGAGCCGACGCCGCTGACATCGGCGCACTTCCCGCCGTCTCAGGAATCTGTCGCGGTGCGGCGTGATCGGGCGCTGGACGAGCTCGGCCCGGACGGGCGCGCCGCTCTGCGTGAGCGTGCCGCGCAGATCGTCCGGCGGATCACCTTCGGGCTCGCCGACAACGAGACGGCCGCCTCGCATTACCCGGGCCGGGCGATCGAGTCGGGCATCTCCCTGCACGAACAGATGCGATTCCTGCTGCCGAGCGAGCCGTTCGGCCGGCTGCAGGACGTGGCGGACGCGCTGCTCTTCGAGGGCCCAGGGTCGGCCGAACTGGTGGCCGACGGCCTGCGTTCCCAGGTGGAGACGGCGTTCGGCAGGCGATTGCGGCGACCGGCGCCGGACTTCGACGAGGTGGACCCGAACCGGATCGATACAGGACAGCAGGCCGCGCTGGGACGGCTCGGCCGGTACGCACGGTGGACTCCGCCGGGCGACGACAGTTGGTTCGCCTCGGTGCTGCGGGCCGCACGCGAGCTGCCCCAGATGCCGTCGGCACTGGCCGGCATCGACGTCCACGACCCGGACGCGCTGCGCGCGCTGATCCACGGTCAGTTCGCCGGCGCGCCGGGCTTGTCCGAAGACAACGGTTTCCTCATCGACCAGATGTTTGATGTCCCTATGGCCGCCCAGTTCCTGGGAGTGCAGATCGTCGTGGTGGACCGCAACGGCCGCCAACACGTTTTCGGAGCCGGGTCGGCGATCTACCTCGTCCGCAATGGCAACCACTACATGCCGGCATTGCCGAGCCGGCCGGTCGCTCGGATGGATGCCGGGCCTTCCGCGCTCGAAGTGAGTGATGGTGCGGTTGTCGATGTGGTGTCGGTTGGTGGGTGGCGTCGTGGGGTGGATGGTGGTTATGAGGTGTGGCAGCGGGTGGGGGGTTTGCCGGTTGATGTGCGGCGTGGTG
>NZ_JBICTV010000042.1:0-61062 GCF_043197855.1 Dactylosporangium sp. NPDC048998 | reverse complement strand
TTGAACGCGTTCCAGATCGCGTTCGAGGGCCGCCTGAACCCGACCAACCACTGACCAATTCAACAATCCAGATCAGCCGTTAACTTGACACTCCCTCGCCAGCAGCCCCTTGCACCGTTCGGGAGCTTTCTACGCCGGTTTCCGGCGCCGCCGTGGCCTCCAGGGGGCCACGGCGGCAGCACGGTCAGCCGGCCGTGATCGTGATGTTGGTCAGTCCCTTCGTGGCGTTAATGACGGTGTTGCTGGAGTAGACGACGTTGAGGTTGCTGCCGCAGGTGCTCTGGTTGGTCACGTTGATCGCGTACGCGCCGACGTTGCTCAGGTCGGAGTCGTTGCTTCGCCATACGTTGCCGCAGCCGTACGGCGAGAGGATCTGGTGGGTCTGGTACCCGTCGACGAGGGTGCCGGTGGTGTACCTGCCGTGGTTGCCGGTGATGGTGTAGTTGTTGCCCTTCACGTCGACCCATGAGTCGGCGCTGTTGGCCCCGGACACGCCGCCCGTGAAGGTATTGCCCTGTACCAGTCCGCCCTGCGTGCCCTCCTTGATGTCGATGTGCTCGGCGGCGACGTTCTGGAAGGTGTTGTTCAGCGCCTTGTTGTTGTCGCTGCGATCGGGTCCGCTGCCGTTCTCGCCGTACTTGGACCAGTTGCTTTGCGCCGAGCCCAAGTACAGTCCCTCGCCGTACCCCGGTTGCGTCTTGCCGGTGTCGCGCACGAGTGCGTTCTGCAGCGTGTTGTTGCTGCTGGCGGTCCGGAAGTGCACGCCCTCGTCGCCGGTGTTCGACACCTCGACCCCGTCGATGAGGTTGTTGCTCGATCCGTCCAGGATGATGCCCTTGGCGGAGTTGGTGACGGCGAACCCGGTCAGGTGCCAGTACTGCACCTTGTTCAGGTGCAGCCCGTACCCGCAGTAGGTGATGCCCGACGGCGAACTTGGCACATTCGGGTCACAACCCCCACCGCTGTTCGACAACACCGCACTGCGCGGACCGGTCAGCGTGATGGGCTTGTCCGAGGTGCCCGAGCGCGTCATGTAGAAGGCCCCGTCATAGCTGCCGGCGGCGAGCGAGATGGTGTCGCCGGGCGACACCCCGGCAAGTGCGCCGGTGAGGCTCGCCGCGCTGTTGACGTTCCACGTCTTGCCGCCAGTAGGCGAGGTCGTCGGCGTGGGCGAGGCGGTGGGGGTCGACGACGGGGTGGGCGAGGGCGTCCCGGCCGTACCGTAGATGGCCACCTCGTCAATGGTGAAGCCGGACGTGCCGGCGTACTGGCTGAGGTACACCTGGATCCACCGGGTCTGCGTGCCGGTCGGCAGGGTCAGCGTGTCGACGCCGCCGGTGCCGTAGTCGTCGGCGACCTTCGTGCTCCAGTTCGAACCGTCCGAGGACGTACGGATCTTGTACTTGGTCGCGTAGTCGGCGCCCCACGTGATGGTGACGTGGTCGACCGGCGTGGTCGCGCCGAGGTCGACCTGCCATTGCTGGGGCTTCGTGGTGGTGCTCTGCCAGGCCGTTCCTTCGGTGCAGTCGTTGGCGTTGCCGGCGCTGCCGGTGTTTGACGACGCGCTGGCGGCCTTGCCGCAGGCGATGTTCGTGACGGTCGCTGCGTCGGCGGTTGAGGCGGCGACGATGGCTGCGGCGACCAGCGCCGCCGCGGCGGTGGCGGACCCGATGGTGAGGGCGGCTCTTCGGGATGTGGGCGTCACGCGAGGACTCCTTGTCCACGTACGTGGATACTATCCACAGGAATAGACCGACATCGCAGGAGCGTACGCCGGACAGTGGTAGAACGTCGATACAGATGACGGCTGTGTTTCAGATTCTTGACCGCTTAGCCTGCCTGGCGCCTCGGCCGAGGCCGGGTGGGGTGTGTATGGCTGGGTCGTGGTCGTCGACCCGGAAGTCGACCCGCTGCAGAAGGTTTACGGCGGGTTGGGGTGCGTGGCCGGTGCGCACCGCCAGTGGCTGATTACGTTCGGTGTTGGGGCACCGGCCGGTCCGGGGTCGGCGCGTGCAGGAATCGCAGCCCGGGCCGTCGATGAGCAGTGCGAGGAGGCCCGTCAGGGACTGTCGGGTCGCCTTCGTGTCCACATACGTGGACTGGAAACGAAATGCGGAACAAGCATTGACGGGCTGGCGCGGGTTCAGCAGACTACCCAATCACCCCCATCACACAGTCAACGGAAAGGCCAGGCTCGTGAGACTCTCTCGCCGCTCGGCGACGGTCGCCGCCATCGGCGCCGCCGCAGTCTTCGCGGTCGCCATCGCGCCCTACGCCTGGGCCAATGGCCGCATCGCCGAAACAGGAACCGTCAGGGTGTCCACCACCGCAGAACTCCAGGCCGCTCTCGCCGCTGCCAAGCCGGGACAGACAATCAAGCTCGCGCCGGGGACGTATCGTGGTTCCTTCCTCACCCGGTAGGCAGGCACTGCCGACGCACCCATCACGCTCTTCGGGCCGAGTGCCGCGATCCTGATCAACGAGGGGCCGGCCGGGACGGCGCCAAGTTGCCCGGTGCCGACGGACGGTTGGGATTCTGGATACGGACTGTGGCTCTTCGACGCCCCGTACTGGAATCTCCGGGGCTTCACGGTCGCGGACTCGAAGAAGGGCATCGTGCTGGACAACTCCCCACACGTCACGATCGAAAGAGTCTCCGTCCACCACATCGAGGAAGAAGGGGTCCACTTCCGGCGCTCCTCCGCCGACGGCGTCATACGGCAGTCGAAAATCAGCCACACCGGCCTGGTCAAGCCCGGCTTCGGCGAGGGCGTGTACATCGGCTCGGCGAAGTCCAACTTCGCCTGCCTCGGTAACTCTGGCGGAATGGACCGGTCCGACCGGGTACAGGTGCTCGAAAACGAGTTCGGGCCCGGTATCGCAGCCGAGCACGTTGACATCAAGGAGGGCACCGAAGGCGGCGTGATCCGGGGCAACACCTTCAACGGGCAGGGCCTCTCGGGGGAGAACTCCGCCGACTCGTGGATCGATGCCAAGGGCAACGGCTATGTCATCGAGGGCAACACCGGCACCTTCACCCCACCGGGCACGTTCGCCAATGGCTATGAGACGCACACCCAGATCGACGGCTACGGCTGCGGCAACGTCTTCCGCGACAACATTTCCGATCTCGGCGGCGTCGGCGGATATGCCATCTTCGTCTCGTCGAAGTGCTCCGCGAACCCCAACATCGTGTACGCATCGAACACCGTCACGAACGCCGTCAACGGCCTTACCAACGTCGCCGTCACCCCGTAAAGCCGGCCGGTGGTCGCGGCGCACCGGTTCGTTCGCGGGCTCGGTGGCGGGGCCGGAGTCCTACTGTCGCAGCAGGCGGCGCAAGGTTTCCGCTTCTGTGGCCACGATGCCGGTGTCGTTGTCCGGGACGAACTCGAGCAGGACGTCGCACGCGCGGGGCAACGTGTGCAGGCGGGCGGCGGCGGCGCGCCAGAGTCGCCACCGCTCGTACAGCCGGCGCCGTTGCGTGCCGGGCCACCAGGAGAAGGCGTGGACCGCGACGATGCGGGGCAGCAGGGCGTCGAGCGTGGCGAGCGCCGCGGCGTCCGGCCGGTCGTTGGGCGGCTGCCAGTACATGCCGGCGTTGGGGCGGTCGACATCGTCCAGCAGGGCGAGCGCCGACGCCGGATCGTCGGTCAAGGTGCGGGCGTGGCATTCGAACGCCACCATGATGCCGGCGTCGCGGGCCTCGTCACAGACGCGTCGCGCGGCGGCGGCGACCGCCGCGCGTTGCTCCGCGGTCGTCTCGGCGGATCCCTGAGTGCCGGCCCAGATCCGGATGCGCGGGGCGCCCAGCGCGACCGCGGTGGCGACCGTCGCGGTGATCTCGGCGGTGTTCGTGCTCCCCGCGCGCAGGTAGCTGCCGTACGCGGCGGTGGTGAGCCCGGCCTGGAGGGTGCGCTCACGCACCTGCGCGGCATTGGCAAGATCGCCCGGCGGGACGTGGAGGTCACCGCCCCACTCGATCGTGGCCAGGCCGGCCTCCGCGGCGACGGCGACGATGTGCTCAGACGGCAGGTGGCGCAGCGTGACCGAGCACAGGCCCGGAATCAGGGTGCCCATCGCCTCAGCGCGCCATCCAGCCGCCGTCGACGACGAGCACGTGCCCGTTGACGTAGTCGGAGGCCGGCGCGGCGAGGAACACGGCCGCCCCGACGAGGTCCGCCGGCGTGCCCCACCGGCCCGCCGGGATCCGTTCGGTGATCGCGGTGAACCGGTCCGGGTCGTCGCGCAGCGCCTGGGTGTTGTCCGTCGCGATGTAGCCGGGGGCGATGGCGTTGACCTGGATGCCGTGCGGGGCGAGCTCGTTGGCCATCGCACGGGTGAGGCCCGCGACGGCGTGCTTGGACACCGCGTAGGGGGCGACGCGGATGCCGCCCTGGAACGAGAGCAGGCTCGCCACGTTGATCAGCTTGCCGTGGCCGCGGGCGGCCATCGGCGCGGCGAGCTGCTGACTCAGGAAGAACAGGCTGGTGAGGTTCACGTCGAGCACGCGCGTCCAGTCCTGCGGGGTCACCGAGAGCACGTCGTCGCGTGTGATGATGCCAGCGTTGTTGATCACGACATCGACGCTGCTGTCCCGGGCGATGTCCGCCGCCGCGTCACGTGCGGCGAGGGGGTCGGTGAGGTCGACGTCGACGACGCGGCAGTCGCGGTGGAGCGCCGCGACGCCCGCCGCCGTGTCCTGGTGTGAGGCGGCGCGGCCGACGAGGACCAAGTCCGCACCGGCGGCGGCGAGCCCGAGCGCCATCGCCCGGCCGATGCCGCGGCTCGCGCCGGTGACCAGTGCGGTGCGACCGGACAGGGAGAACAGCCGCGACACGTCCTCCACGCCGGTCACAGGGCGGCCACCGCGACGGGGGCGAGGTCGCCGTAGTCGGTGTTCTCGCCAGCCATCGCCCACACGAACGCGTACGGCGCGGTGCCGGCGCCGGCGTGCACCGACCAGGACGGCGCGATCACCGCCTGGCGGTTGGCGACGAACAGGTGCCGGGTAGCGCCGGGCTGGCCCAGGATGTGTAGCACCCGCGCGTCGGCCGGCAGGCCGGTGTAGAGGTACACCTCGGTGCGGCGGCGGTGCAGGTGGGCGGGCATGGTGTTCCACACCGAGCCGTCGGACACCACCGTCACCCCGAACTGCAGCTGGCAGGAGGGGTGGCCACCGCCCCAGACGTAGCGGTACAGCAGGCGGGAGCTCGCCGTAGCCGGGTCGCCGACGTGCACCGGCTCGACGGTGTCACGGCTGAACCGAGCCACTGGGTAGGTCACGTCGGCCAGCGCCGACACGAGGTAGAAGCAGGCGCCCTCGCCGGTGAAGGCGACGTTGCTGCCGCGCCCGACGTAGAGCCCGTCGAGCGCGTTGAGCTTGTGTGGGGCGCCGTCGACGATCACCTCACCCGGCTCGCCGACGTTCACGACGCCGAGTTCGCGCCGCTCGAGGTGGCTCAGGGTGCCGGTCACGTCGAACGAGGGCAGGGCGAGGGCCCCGTCACCCGGGACCGCGCCGGCCACGACCATTCGGTCCTCGTGGGTGTAGACGGCACGCACCTCGCCGGACGCGAAGAGATCTTCGATCAGGTATCGGGAGCGCAGCTCGGTGGTCGTCGCGGTTTCGACGGTCTCGGGATCGGTGGCGTACCGCAGGTCGACTGTCATGCTTGTGAATCCTAGAGGTGATCCTGTACAGCTATCAAGTATGTGGACAGCGTCTGAGGATGAGGGAGGGGCTGCATGCCCAACATCACGGTCGAACTGCTGCGCGGGCGTAGCCTGGACCAGCGGCGGCGGTTCGTGGAGGCGGTCACGGACGACGCCGTGACACACCTGGGCGCTCGGCGCCAGGACGTGCGCATCGTCTTTACCGAGATCGACGGGCACGACGTCGCCAACGGCGGGGTGCTCGCCGCCGACGACGCTTCCCGCGCCGAGGTGCTGGCCAGGCACGGCCAGGCCGGCACCGTATAGCAGTCGGTGCCGCGCCGCTACGGGGTCACGATGATGGTCGTCAGGCCCCGTACGGCGTTGGCACGTCAATAGCGGTCCATAACACGAAGGGGGGTGCGGTGCGGCGCATTCTGATCACCGGCGGCGCGGGCAAGGTGGCGGCGTTGCTACGGCCACGCCTGGCGCGACCGGGTCGGCTGCTCCGGCTGCTCGATGTGCGTCCCGCGGACCCGGTCGAGGGCGCGGGCGATGAGGAAGTCGTCGTCGCCAGTGTCGACGACCTCGAGGCGATGACCGCGGCGTGCAAGGACGTCGACGCTGTCGTGCACATGGGCGGCCTGGCCAAGGAGGACGCGGTCGAGAACATGCTGCAGGTCAACGCCTACGGCACGTTCTGCGTCCTGGAGGGTGCCCGCAGGGCCGGCGTGCGGCGCATGATCCTCGCGTCGTCGAACCATGCCGTGGGTTTCGAGGACGTCACCGGGCGTACCGACTTGCCGGCTGACCTGCCGGGCCGTCCGGACACGATGTACGGCTGGAGCAAGGTCGCGGGCGAGATGGCCGGCCGGCTCTACGCCGACCGGTTCGGGATGGACGTGCTGTGCTTGCGTATCGGTCAGTGGGCGCCGACGCCGCCGGGGCCGCGCGGGTTGGCGGCGTGGCTGTCGCCGGACGACGGCGCCCGGCTGGTGGAGGCGTGCCTGACGGTGCCGGATCCCGGTTTCCGGCTGGTGTGGGGGATCAGCCGGAACACGCGGCGCTGGTGCTCACTCGCCGAGGGCGAGGCGATCGGGTACTTCCCCCAGGACGACGCGGAGCGGTTCCTGCCACAGTTGGTCGCTGAGCACGGCGAGTCGGATCTGGAGCACGACCCGGCCCTGCGGCGGGTGGGCGGCCCCTGGTGCTCGATCCCGCTCGGCCGGCGGTCCGGTTCGGCGGCTGGTTAGGCAATTATCAGCGGATCCCCGCACGGCGCAGCGTTGCGGCGAGGAGGCTGGTGTGGCTGAGCAGCGCGGTGGCGACCCGGTCGATCTCGTCGGCGTCTGCGAGCTTGGCGGGCATCGAGCAACTGATCGCATCCGTGGCCGGGATTCGGTAGTCGACCGGAACCGCCACGCAGGCGACCCCCTCGGTGCCCTGCTCGCGCTCGAACGCCCAGCCCCGCGCCCGCACCTGGTCGAGCTCGGCGAACAGCTGCTTCCGGTCGGTGATCGTGTTGGCGGTCAGCGCCTCCAGGTGCTCGGGCAGGACCTCCTCGACCTCGTCACGGGTCAGGCAGGACAGCAGGGACTGCCCGAGCGCGGTCACGTGTGCCGGGAGGCGGCGGCCGACGCGCGGCACGACCGCCGCGTCGCTGCGGGACTCGCGGCTTGCCAGGTAAAGGACGTGGGCGTCGTCACGGCGGGCGTAGTGCATCGTGTAGCCCAGCTCCGCGCGCAGGTCCTCGAGGGTCTCGTAGGCGAAGGGGAGCGCCGGGTCGCGGTCGAGATAGGCGGTGCCGGACAGCAGCGCGTGCGGCCCGACGCCGAACGCGGAGCCGGTGGCGTCGGCCTCGACCCACTTCATGTCGCGCAGGGTGCGGACCAGGGCGTGCAGGCTGGAGCGCGGGTAGCCCATCTTCTCCTGGATCTCGGCGAGCGTCAGCCGGGTCGGCGATGCCGCCAGCGTCTCCAGGATTCGCACGGTCCGTTCGGCCGACTTGACCGGGGAGGTCTCCGCCCCGGTGTGATCCTCGCCCGTCTCGCGCCGCCTGCCTGCCATGACGACCACCGTTCCTTTGTCCCCAATGTGTTGACGACCATGATACAGGACGCTAACTTGTGGATGCGCTTTTTCACATGTACGGATGGTGTCCACATATGTAGACAGGAGGCAAGGCAGTGTCTGGACGGCACCCCACGCTCAGACTTGTCGCCGCGCTTGCGCTCACCGGTCTGTTCGCCGCCGCCTGCGGCGGCAACGCGGTCCCCGCCAAGGACCAGGACCCCGGCGCGCAGCTCGAGATCTGGGTGCGCAAGCCCCCGGGCTCGAACACCGAGAAGACCACCAAGGAACTCGCCGCCAAGTTCACCGAGCGGTCCGGCGTCCCGAGCCACGTGACCGCCCTGTTCGACGACTTCGAGACCAAGCTGCAGCAGGCCGCCGCGCAGAAGCAGCTGCCCGACATCGTCATCAACGACACCGCGCAGCTCGGCTCGCTCGTCAAGCAGGGCATCGTGCGCGAGGTCAACCGCAACGACATCGACGGTCAGGACAAGCTCACCCCCGCTTCATGGGAGGCCGCGAAGGGCGCCGACGGCAAGTACTACGGCGTGCCCAACAGCGCCCAGTCGTTCGCCCTGTTCATCCGCAAGGACTGGCGGGAGAAGCTGGGCCTGCCGGTCCCGACGACGTGGGCGGAGCTCGACGCCCTCGCGACCGCGTTCACCACCAAGGACCCCGACGGCAACGGCAAGGCCGACACCTTCGGCTACACGGTGCCCGGCTCGACGAAGCGCGGCTACACCTCGTGGTACTTCACCAGCTTCCTCTGGGCCGGCGGCGGGGACTACTTCACCGAGAACAACGGCAGGTTCACGCCTGCGATCGCGAGCGACCAGTCCGTCGCGGCCGTCGAGTGGTTCAAGGCCCAGTTCTGCGTCGCCAAGAGCGTCGCGCCGGGGGCGGCGACGATGGAGACCACGCAGGCGCATCCGATGTTCGAGAGCGGCAAGGCCGGCATCTACCTGACTGGGCCGTACAACATGGCCCGATTCGACAAGAACCTGGGCAAGGACAAGTACGAGGTCGTCCCGGCCCCGCCCGGGCCCGGCGGCAAGTCGGCCTCCCTGGCCGAGGGCGAGAACATCTACCTGATGGCGGGCTCAAACAACCAGGCCGGGCAGGAGAAGTTCGCCGAGTTCGCCATCTCCGTCGAGGGCCAGACCATCGGCATGGCCGGTGACACCGACGGCAACATCGTCCGGCTGCCGGTCAACTCGCAGGTGACGCTGTCCTCGGTGCGCAAGGACACCCGCTGGGAGGTGTTCGACAAGGTCTACAAGGAGGCCGGGCGGTACGTGCCCGCCGTGCCGGACTGGACCCCCTTCCGTCAGGCGTCCGCCGACACGATCAACGCCATCGTCGCCAACTGCGACTCCAACACCAAGCAGGAGCTGACCAAGCTCGCCGAGACCTTCAAGCAGGAACTGACCAAACAGGGTGTGGCGGCCTGATGGCTGCCATCGCCCCTCCGCGGGCAGGGGTGCGCGGCACCCCTGCCCCGGCGTCGCGCAGCAGGCGGCGCCGACCGCGTTTCCGCGGCAGCTTCGTCGCCTGGGCGTTCCTCGCCCCGGCGCTGATCCTCTTCACGCTGTTCAAGTTCGTGCCGATGGCCCGCGCCATCGAGATGAGCTTCTACGAGGTCCGCCCCTATCTCGGCGACCGTTGGGTCGGCGCCGAGAACTACCACGAGGTCGTCACCAACGACGCGTTCCTATCCGCGATCTGGCACACGGTGCTCCTCGCCGTCGGCCAGACCAGCGGCTCGATCGTCATCGGCCTGATCCTCGCGCTGCTGCTCGAAGGCCAGGCGAAGCACCTCTGGTTTGTGCGGACCGCGGTGTTCCTGCCGACGGTCGCGGCGATGGCCGTCGTCGCCGAGGTGTGGCGCATCCTGTACTACCCGGCATCCGACGGCGCGCTCAACAGCATCCTCGGCTGGGTGGGCCTCGGCCCGTCGCAGTTCCTCAACTCACAGGACACGTCGCTGGGGTCGGTCATGGCGGTCGGCATCTGGCGCGGTGCGCCGTACGACATGATGATCTTCATCGCCGGTCTCGCCGGTGTGGACCGCGCACTCTACGAGGCGGCCTCGGTCGACGGGGCGAGCGGCTGGCGCCGTCTGTGGCACGTGACCCTGCCGTCGCTGCGACCGGTGTTCGCCATCCTGTTCACGCTGGCCGCGATCCGCGGGATGCGCGTGTTCACCGAGATCTTCCTGCTGACCAATGGCGGCCCCAACGGCTCCACCGAGGTCCTCATGACCCTCACCTACAAGGTCGGCCTGGAACGCAACGAACTCGGCATCGCCGCCGCCGGTTCGGTGGTGCTGCTGCTCGCCACGGTCGTGCTCACCCTCGCCGTCCAGCTCGTTCGCTCCCGGAGGACAGAGCGGTGAAACGACCTCGGCACGACACCGCGCTCGGCTTCGCCGACCTGACCGGTGCCCCGGCCCGGATCCTCCGGTTCGTCGTCTACACGGCGCTGGTGCTGGTCTTCGCCGGTCCGCTGCTCGCGCTGCTGGTCAGCTCCTTCAGTTCGGTCCACGACCCGGGCAGCCTCACGATCATCCCGCGGAAGCTCACGCTCGACAATTTCCGGGCCGCGATCCAGCAGGATGTCCTGAAGTACCTGCTGAACTCCTTCATCGTCGTCGGCGGCGGGCTGCTGCTGCAGATCCTGGTGAGTGTTTCCGCGGCCTACGCCCTTGCCCGCAAACGCTTCCCGGGCATGCGGCTGGTGTTTCTGCTGATCCTGTCCACGATGATGCTGCCCGACGAGATCCTCGCGATCCCGCTGTCGCTCGTCCTCGCCGACGTGCCGGTCGTCCACGTGAACCTCATCGGCAGCCTCGTCGGCATGATCGTCCCGGTCGGCGCATGGGCGTTCTCGATCCTCGTGATGACCGAGTTCATGCGTGAGATCCCGGTCGAGCTCGAAGAGGCGGCCCGCCTCGACGGCGCCGGCGACCTGCGCGTCTTCTGGTCGGTGGTGCTGCCGCTGTGCCGGCCCGCGCTCGGGGTCATCGGCATCTTCGGCTTCACCATGATCTGGGACCAGTACATGCTCCCCCTGCTCGTCGCGCAGGACGCCGCCCAGTTCACGTTGCCGCTCGCGCTGCGCAGCCTGCGCGCCGACGATCAGGTCGGCGTCGGCGTGGTGCTCGCCGCGTCGCTGCTCGCTCTGCTGCCGTCCGTCATCGCCTTCCTCGGCTTCCAGCGCCAGTTCATGCGGGGCCTGACCTCCGGCGCCGTCAAAGGATGAAAGGAAAGTTGTAGATGCGCCTCCAAGGCCTGCTGTCGTTCCCGCTGACCCCGTTCACCGAGGACGGCAAGGTCAACCTCACCGCGTTCGCTGAGCACATCGAGCAGCAGGTCGCCGCCGGGCCGTCCGGGCTGTTCGTGGCCTGCGGTACCGGTGAGTTCACCAGCCTGTCGATGCAGGAGTACCGCGACGTGGTCGGCACCGCGGTGCGGGTGGCGGCCGGCCGGGTGCCGGTGTTCGCTGGCACCGGGGGCGGACCGCAGCTGGCGCGCGACTTCGCGGCCGCTGCCGCCGAGGCCGGCGCGGACGGGCTGCTGCTGCTCCCACCGTACCTCGTCCGCTCGACGCCGGCGGGGTTCGTCGAACACGTCCGGTTCGTGGCGGAGGCGACCGACCTGCCGATCACCGTCTACCAGCGGGCCAACGCCGTGCTCGACCCGGCCGCCGCCGTCGCCCTGCTCGACGTGCCCAGGGTCGTCGGGATCAAGGACGGCAAGGGCGACGTGAGCGCGATGCTCCGGCTGGTCACGGCGATCCGTGCCAGCGGCCATCCGCGCGCGGCCGAGTTCGGCTTCCTCAATGGCCTGCCGACGGCTGAGCTCTCCGTGCAGGCGTACCGGTCGATCGGCGTCGACAGCTACTCCTCCGCGGTGCTGTGTTTCGCGCCTGACATCGCCACGGCGTTCTACCGGGCGGTCACGTCCGGCGACACGGCGACCATGCAGACCCTGCTCGCCGCGTTCTACCTGCCGTTCGTAGCGCTACGCGACCTGGTGCCCGGGTATGCGGTCTCGCTGGTGAAGGCCGGTGCCCGGCTGGCGGGACTGGACATGGGGCCGGTGCGGCCACCGCTCGTCGACGCCACCCCGGCACACGTGGCCAACCTGGCCGAGATCATCGACGCCGGCCGCGCGGCGCTACAGGGCCTGAAGCAGGCGGCATGAACATCGTCGACGCGGTGGTGACGCCGATCGCGTTCCCCGACCCACCGCTGCTGAACTCAGCCGGAATTCACCAGCCGTGGGCGCTGCGCACGATCGTCGAGCTGTCCTGCGGCGACGGCCTCGTCGGGCTCGGCGAGACCTACGGCGACGCGCCGCACCTCGACCTGGTCCGACGGGCCGCCGCAGCGCTCGCCGGGGTGGACCCGTTCGACCTGGCCGCGGTCCGGCGGGCGGCGGCCGGCGCCGTCGCCCAGCGCGGTGCCGCGGATCGGCACGGCCTGACCGGGACGCCCGAGACGGTGGCGAAGGTGTTCGCCCCGTTCGAGGTGGCCTGCCTGGACCTGCAGGCACGGTCGGTCGGCCGCCCGGTGCACACGCTGCTGGGCGGGCGCTGCCGGGACGCGGTCACCTTCTCCGCCTACCTGTTCTACAAATGGGCGGCCCACCCGTCGGCGGAGCCCGACACGTTCGGCGCCGCCCTGGATCCCGACGGTATCGTGGCGCAAGCGCGCATGCTCATCGACCGGTACGGCTTCAGATCCATCAAGTTGAAGGGCGGCGTCTTCAAGCCCGCCGCCGAGGTCGAGGCGATCCACGCACTGCGGGCGGCGTTTCCGGAACATCCGCTCCGGCTGGACCCGAACTGTGCCTGGTCGGTCGACACCTCGCGGAAGGTCGCGTCGGCCACGGCCGGGCTCCTGGAGTACCTCGAAGACCCGACCCCCGGCATCGCCGGCATGGCCGCCGTGGCCGCAGACGCGCCGATGCCGCTGGCCACCAACATGTGCGTCGTCCGCTTCGACGACATCCGGCCCGCGTTCACCCAAGGCGCGGTCGGAGTGGTGCTCGCTGACCACCACTACTGGGGCGGGCTGCGCGCGTCGGCCGACCTGGCCCGCATCTGCGAAACCTGGGGCGTGGGCGTCTCCATGCACTCCAACAGTCACCTCGGCATCAGCCTCGCCGCGATGGTCCAGCTCGGCGCCGCTCTGCCCAACCTCACCCACGCCGCGGACACGCACACCCCCTGGCAGGACGGCGTCGACGTGGTCACCGCACCACTGCCCATTGTGGACGGTTCGGTCGCGGTGCCCGACGGGCCCGGGCTCGGCGTCGAGCTGGACCGTGACATGCTGGCTCGCCTGCACGAGAACTACGTCCGGTGCGGCATCCGGGTCCGTGACGACACCGCGTACATGCGCACCGCCGACCCGACGTTCCAAAAGCTGCGGCCCAGGTGGTAACACTCTCCGGCCACGCGTACTGCTGGGACGTGCTCGGCGACCCCGCGTTCGTGGACCGGGCCGTAGACCTCGGCCTCGATTCGGTGACCCTCGCCGCGGCGTACCACTCCGTGCGCGCCGCCACCCCGCTGCACCCTCGCCACCAGGTCATCGAGGCCAGGTACGCGGCGCTGTACCGCCTGGTGCGCCAGTCGGTGTGGCAGGGCCGCCGGCTGCGGCCGCTCGAGCCCGCCTGGATGGCGGACCCCGACCCGTTCCGCACCGCCGCCCACGCGCTCACCGCCCGCGGGCTGGAGGTGGTGGCCTGGGTGGTGCTGACCCACAACACCCGGCTCGGCGAGGAACACCCCGACGTCGCGGTGGTGAACTGCTTCGGCGACCGGTATGCGTACGCCCTGTGCCCGTCGTGGGAGGAGGTCCGTGACTACGCGGCCCTGCTGGCGGCCGAAGCGGTGCGCGACGTAGCGGTGAGCATGGTGTCGCTGGAGTCCTGCGGTCAGCTCGGCGTCGTGCACGCCGGGCACCACGACAAGACCGCCGGAGCCTGGACGGACGCCGCGCAGCGATGGCTGTCGGTGTGCTGCTGCCCGGCGTGCCGTCGCAACTGGTCGCGCTTTGGCGCCGACCCGGACCGGATGGTGGCGCAGCTGCGCGCCGCGGTGCGGTCCGGCATGCCGGTGGACAACGCCGACGTCATCGTCGAAGCACGGCTGCAGGCCACGGAGACTATGCGCAGCCAGTGCCTGGACGCGCTCGACGGCACGGCGGTGATACTGCACGCCAGCGGCGACCGCTGGGCCACCGGCCCATCGCCCGGCTACCGGCCGCCGTCCACGCCGCACGCTCGGCGCCCCGACCGGCTGCTGCTCAACGCATGGTCCACCACCCCCGAGGCGGTTGACGCGGTGGCGTCCGCGTTCCGGGACGGCGACACCGTGCACGCCTACGTCACCGCATTGCCCCCGGCACACGGTGAGGACCTGCCCGGACACGTCCGCGCGCTCGTCGCCGCCGGGGCGAGCGGCATCAACCTCTACCACCTCGGCCTCGCGCCCGCCTGGCGGCAGCGGACCCTCCACGAGGTGTCTACGATCCTGGAGAAGTCATGACCCAGCTTCGGAGTGCCGCTGAGCGGCGCGAAACCCTCCACGCCCTCGCCGACGCCCTCGCCGACGCCCGGGACGCGGTGCTTGAGGTCGCCGCGGCCGAGACCGGCCTCACCGAGGCCCGGCTCGCCGACGAGCTGGACCGGACCACCGGACAGTTGCGCCTGCTCGGCGACTTCGTCGCCGACTCCCGCGACCGGCCCGTCATCACCTCGCCGCACGCCGCCCCGGACGGCGCCGACATCGTCCAGGTCCAGGTTCCGATCGGCCCGGTCGCTGTCTTCGCGGCCTCGAACTTTCCCCTCGCCTTCGGTGTGCTCGGCGGCGACACCGGGTCCGCGCTCGCCGCCGGCTGCCCGGTCGTCGTCAAGGCGCATCCCGCGCAGCCAAAGACCGCGGACCTCCTCGCCGGCATTGCCGCCCGCATCCTCGACGCGGCCACGTTCCGGCTGGTCCACGGCGGGCCGGAGGTGTCGCTGGCGCTGGTGCGTGACCCGGCCGTCCGGGCCGTCGCGTTCACCGGCTCGCCGTCGGGCGGGCGGGCACTGATGGACGCCGCGGCCGCCCGGCCCGACCCAATTCCCGTCCACGCGGAGATGGGCTCGCTCAACCCGGTGCTCGTGCTGCCGTCCGCACTGCCGGCCACGGCATGGCCGGCCGCCCTCGCCGCCTCCGTGACCGGTTCGGCGGGGCAGCTTTGCACCAAGCCGGGGCTCGTCGTCCTCCCCGCCACCGCCGACGGCGATGACTTCGCCGACGGCCTCGATGCCGCCATCGCCGCCGTCGCGCCGTTCGAGCGGATGCTGACCCCGGCGATGACGGTGGCGCACGCGGCCTGGCGGACCCGGGCCGGCGCCTACGGCACCGTCACGGACACCGCGTCACCACGGCACCCCTTCGCCGTCCGCGTCGACGCCGACCGCCTGACCGGTGAGCTGCTGGAGGAGCATTTCGGCCCGGCCGTGGTCCTCTGCCGCTGCCCCGTTGAGCGGTACGGCGAGATCGTCACCCGCCTGCCCGGGTCGCTCACCGCGACGGTGCTGGCAGACCCGCTGGACGAGCGGCTCCCGCCGTTGCTGGACGAACTCGTTCCGCTGGCCGGGAGGGTTATCCTCAACGGCGTGCCCACCGGCGTGGCCGTCTGCGACGCGATGCACCATGGCGGCCCGTGGCCAGCCACGTCGAACCCGCTCCACACGTCGGTCGGCACCGGGTCGATCCTCCGGTTCCTGCGCCCGGTCGCCCTCCAGGGCCTGCCGCCCGGACTCGTCTCCCGGTTCGGGTGAAGCGAACCGCGGCCGCTCGGAGGGCGAGTGCCTTCCACGTGCCTGGGTAATCGAGCTGAAGGAGAAGCGCCGGCCTGGGGCGATCCGCATCAGTCGGAGACGTCGAGGCCGTTCACCCCGTTCTGTAGCCGTTCATCTTCCCGCGGTATCGCGCTGGGCCTTGACCGCCCGGATGATTGCGATGGTGCCCAGCACGGCGAGCACCATCGCGACCGGCACGAGGACCAGCGCGGTGACCAGTACCGTCCGGTCGCCGCTGACCAGGATGAACCCGGCGAGCACGAGGAACACCGCGCCGACCGCGTACACGATCCGGGCGGCGTCACGGGCCAGCCGCTGCCGATGCGGCGCACCGGCGGCATCCGGCCGGGCGCGCACCGAGCCCGCGGAGATGCGCCACCCGACGATGCCGCTCGCGACGGCGAGCAGCGCGCAGAAGACGGCCAGCAGCACATGCACCTGAGTCGGCATGGCATTCCCTCGGTTCCAGGGCCGTGCGGGGACTGAGCCCCGCACGGCCGTCGTCCGTGTGTGGTCAGTTACATCTCGGCGTGAGCGGATAGGCGTATCGGATGCCTCCCCACGGACCGGTGATCCAGTGGTACTTCTTTACGAAGGTGGCCCGGATCGTAACTCCGTTGAGCTGTTTGCAGACGTTAGCGTTGTCGTAGGTCCATCCGGTCGTGCCGAGGGCCGTCGTCGTCTGGCACGCACCGCCGGTCGCGGGCCCGTAGGTGGTCAGACTGGTGCGGTCGGACGCCGTGTTGTAGCCCTGGACCCGGGTGGTGCAGGCGCCGCTGACGGTGTCGTCGACCGTGGTGATCCGGCCTGCGCTGTCGTAGGTGTAGCGCTGGGTTGACAGGGACGACGTGCGGTCGCGGGCCTCTGCAACGCTATGGCAATCCGCGACGGCAAACGTCCCCGCGCGGATGGCAATCGGTTGTAGCTTGCCCGGGGGACGCGAGTGGGCCGAAGGTAGTCGCAAGCTGCCTTCGGCCCATCAATCGTCACTGCCCTACGTCAGCTCACCGGAACCTTCCGGTTGCGCAGGATCGCGACGACCCAGCCGACGACGAGCAGCACCGCGATCGCGGCGAGAGCACCGGCGATCGGCACCGTGTACGCCTCGCCCCGCCAGAACCACATCAGCCATACGGCGACGAGCCACGAGAAGCCGAGCAGTCCGAAGTACGCCACGAAACGACCCCTCGGCAGCGCACCGAGTGTGCCCCAGATCCGGTGCGTCGTCGGCCGGCGCATCAACCCGACCGACCCCACAGCGTAGCCGAAGAGGGTGCCGCCGACGCTCTGTAAAGCCAAGAACAACAAACTCTCTACAACCCGCATTGCTGCTCCAGCGTGTCTGTGGTGTGCCGAATCGAGGGCCGGTGTTGCGCTAGCTGCTGCGGCAGCCCAGCCTCACCGGATCCACCCAGCGCCATTCGTTCCACCAGGTGTGGCCGAACGCGTTCGTCCAGCGCACGTGCACGGCCGTCTTGAAGGTGATACCCAGGTTCCTCCTGTGGCAGGTTGCCCCATACCAGGCGCCGTAAGCGCCTCCGATAATTACGCCGATGAACGCGCCCCAACCGCCACCGAGCGCGCCGCCAATGGCGGCGCCGAGAGCTCCCAAGATAAAGGCCCCATAGACCGTCAAGGAGTGGCCGATGTCGCACCGCAGGCCGATGTCGATGCCACTGACCCACGAGCCGCGGACGTTGTTCTTGAACGTTCGCTGGCAGCCGAAACTGTAGTCGCCGAACAGGCCGTTGGTGTCCGCGCAGTTGATCGCGTCGCCGGAGCAGTAGTCGTAGGCGTTAGCGTTGCCGCCGTACACCGGGTCGACACTGAGGAATCTGCCGGTGGCCGGTGAGTAGAGCCGGGCACCCATCAGCGTCATACCGCCGGGGGTGTCCGACCACCGTCGGTCGGCACCGTGCCATCCGTATCCACGCTGCTGGCCGGCGGGGTTGTGCGGGCGACCGCTCTCGGTGAAGTCGCCCGTGTAGACCAGGCCGAAGCCGCTCGACGCCATCCCCGCGACGAAGTCGCCGTGCAGGTTGGTGATCTGCCAGCTGACGCCGGTCGCGGTGGTGAAGATCGCCGCAACCGCGCCGGCACCGGCGATCGCGCGAATGACCTCGTTCGTACCGGTCACCAGCCACGACGGGCTGTCGCTGTCGCTCGCATAGTGGCTGGTACGGGTGAGAGTGCCGGCACCGTCGCTGTCGGTCCAGCTGCGGAACCGGTTGGCAACCACGTCGAGCGTGTAGGTCATGGTTCTGGTGTCCTGCGTCTGGGTGCGCACCATGTCGTTGACGTGATACGTCAGCGACGTGCTGCCGGAACCCGCGGTCAGGGTGTCCGCGCCGGGCACGGTCGACGTGCGGCCGAGCACGTCATACACGTAGCCGCTGGTGTTGACCCGGCTGGCGGTGTCATACGTCCAGGTCGTCGTCGTGAGCGCCGTGGTGGTCTGGCACGCTCCGCCGGCGGCGGGTCCGTAGTTGGTGAGCGTGGTGCGGTCGGACGCGGTGTTGTATCCGCTGACCCGCGTCGTGCAGGAGCCGTCGATGATGTCGTTCGCGGTCGTGATCCGGCCGCTGTTGTCGTAAGTGAACCGCTGCGTCGACAGCGACGACGTGCGGTCGCGGGTCTCGCCGTGCACCGACGACCGGATCGCCTCGGTGAACAGCGTGCAGTTGCTCTGGCCGCAGCCGGGCTGGTTGTACGCGATGCCCACGACGGCGCCGTCCTCGCGATACGTCCTGGTCACGACGACCCCGTTGGGCCAGGTCTCGGTCAGCGGTTTGCCGTCGGGGTCATAGGTGGCGGTCAGGTTGCCGGCCTGGCCGTCGGTGACCTGGGTGGGCAGGCCGCGCCGCTCGGTGCCGCCGTCGAAGGTGTAGGCGCGGGTGGCCTGACCGTCGGTGGTCGAGGAGACACGGGAGTACAGGTCGTATGCCGTCGTCGACAGGGTGTTGTCGGCGTCGGTGTACGAGGTGATCCGGCCGAGAGTGTCGTACACCCGCACGATCTTGGCCGTGACGTTGTTGCCGGCGTCGAGTGATTCTGTGCGGATCGCCTGGCCGCTGGCGTTGTCGTACACGGTGCGGGTGGTCGGCAACGCCTGGCCCGTGCCGGCCACGCCGGTGATCGAGACCGTCGAGGTGCGACCGGCGCCATCATAGGTGGTGGTCGAGGTTCGCTTGGTGCCGGCGCTGGTCTTCTCGGTGACGACCCGCGCTTGGCCGTACATGTCGTAGGTGGTGACCGTGACCGGCAGTTCCGGTCCGCTCGCCGCCTGCCCGCCCGGCTGGACCCGGCAGGTCAGGCCGGCCCATTCGGGACGGCTGTCGCACTCGGTGTAGCCGGACCCGGTGCCGCTGCGGTAGTAGACGGTAGTCCGGGTGGCGGGGGTGTTGGTCGTCGCGCCACCCGCCGGCTGCGTCACCGAGGTGATCAGTCCGGTGCTCGCGTCATAGGCGGTGCGGGTGCTCAGGGCCAGACCGCCCGGGTCGACCGTGGAGATGATCGGCTCGCGCAGCGTCCAGTCGTATCCGGTGGTGGTCGTTCTCGGGTCGACCTGCGTGCAGGTGCCCGTTCCGTAGCACACCGAGGTCGTCTCGGTGGTCACGAGATCGAACGGTGCGCCCGTCGACGGAGCACCCTGGTCGTAGGTGTTGACCGTGCGGGCCCGGCCGCGCACCGTCGACCCGTTGGGCAGGGCGATGTCGTGTTCCGGGCCGTACACCTCGAGGAGCCGGCGACCATCGGCCGAGTAGACGTTCTGCGTCGACAGCGTCCCGGCGATCGCCGCCTCCTGAGCGGCCGTGTCGGTCGTCGACCGGTCGAGCGCGCGGGCCCGGTTGGCCGCGGTGAGCCCGCGCACGGTGTTGCCGTAGCTGTCGTACCAGGTCGCGGTGGTGGGTCCACCTGGCATCACGGTGTTGACCGGCCGGCCGTTCGGGTCAAGATAGGTGACCATGGCCCGCTCATAAGTGGCCGGCTTGGCGCCGGTGCTCTGATCGGCGGCCGGCACCTGCCCGGGGTCGAAGACCGCGGTGACGTCGACCGGCTGCTCAGCCTGGCCCCACCGGGTGGTCTGGGCCGCAGACAGGTCGTACGGCGCACCGGTGCCGGACACCGGAACCTTGTACACGATGGTCTGCCGCGCGGTACCGGCGATGAGCGCCGACCGGCTCACCTGCGCCAGCCGTCCCTTGCCGGCGTCGCCCGGAAGCGTGGTGTAGGTGAACTGCCACGGCTGCTGGGCAGGGGGCGTCAGCGTGGAGACGATGCCGTCCGCGTCGTAGTCGTAGGTGGTCTCCAGGTGCCGGGTGGTCGGTGGCATGGTGCCGGTGTCGGTCCAGTCCAGACGCGGATCCCACACCGAGCGCAACCGGCCGTTGCTGTCATAGCTGTACCGCGCGACGACGACGGTGCGCATCGCCGCCGGGGTGGCGTCCGGGTCCCACGCGGTGAACGACACCTGCGTCACCCGGCCCAGGTAGTCGCCCCACTGCGTGGCGCCGGTGCCGGTGGCCGTCGTCGTGGTGGCGTAGCTGAAGTCCAGCGCCCGGCAGCCCTTCACCAACGTCGAGCACGACACGCCACTGGGCAGCGGTGCCAGCATCCGGGTCGGCCGGACCAGATCCGTGCCGCTGACGGTCACCTTCTGCCAGCTGATCGACGTCGTCTGACTCACCCCGGGCGTGGTGACCGCCGTCGGGTTGTAGGTTCCTGCCGCCGCCCCGGTGACCCGGGTGAACACGACGGTGTTGCCGTCGATGTCGGCCAGCGTGAACGCATCGCCCGCCGTGGCGTAGGACAGCCGCAGCTGCTGGAACCCGTTCTGCGCCTCATAGGTCTTGCCGGAACCGGAGACGCTGGTTTCGGTGAAGCCCAGCGAGTTGCCGTCCGGCAGGCCCACCTGCACCAGCGAACCGGTGACGGTGAGATCGGTATACGGTGCCTCTGCCGCATCCACGACGACGCCGGACACCCAGCCTGGCCCGAACATGTTCGCCTTGTCCGTGGCCGCGGCCCTGCGGGTGTTGAAGCTCCGCGTGACGGTCAGGTCAGAGCCGTACGACGAAACCGTGACGTCTGTGCCGCCGAGCGTGAAGTTCCCGGTCAGAAGGTTGACGGAGCCTGGCCCCACCTGCTGCGATGCTGCCGAAGCCTGGTTCCGGTCGAAGGTGATCTTCACTGGTACCGAGGCGCCGCCGTTGAATGATGCCCGGACCTGCAGTGGTCCGTCGAGCGGGTTGGGGCCGCCCTCGGCGTTCTTCAGCGTGGTGTCGAGGTTCCAGTTGAGTTTCGGGAACTGCCCGCTGGAGCGTTGCAGCGGCCAGGTGATCGAGCCACCACCCGCGGCGAGAGAGACGTCGGCGAGGGGGATGGTTTGCCAGGTGTCGGTGTCGGCGCGGCGCCACTGGTAGGTCACGCCGGCCACGGCGGGGCCGGTGGCGACGGTGAGGGCTGTCTTGCCGGCGCTGATGTCACCGGTCTTCGGTGAGGTGAGGCCGCCGTAGCCGACGTTGAACTGATACGCCTTGATCGGTGACTGGTTGCCGGCCCGGTCCTGGGAGCGCACATACAGGGTGTGCGGCCCGTCGGAGTCAGGGGTGATCGATACCGTGGCGTTGCCACCGAGCGACGCCGCGTTGACCACAGTGGACGGTGGGTTGGTGTCCACGCCGTACTGGTACGAGGCCACGTCGCTGACGCCGGACGGGGTAAACGTGAAGTTCGCAGCGGTGCCCGCCGAGGCCGGTGGGGTGCCGGGGTTGTAGATGAACACGACCTGGGTGTTGTTGTTCAGGCTGGGCGTCTTGTACGAGTACTGCGTCGCCATGGTGCCGTCGGCGTTCTCCACCCCGATCAGGGCCTGGGAGCCCTGCCCGTAGACGTTGTTGATGCCGGAGTAGTTGAGCCTGATGGTGCTGCTGTTCTCGGTGAACAGCACCTCGGCGTTCTGCCGCCGGGAGGTGTTGCCGAACTGGTAGGGGTTGTTCCACTCGATGAGGAACGTCCGGTTCGGTGCGGTGCCGATCGTCGCGATACGGATGCTCGCCGAGGCGTCCACGATCAGGTCCTGCCCGAAGACGTAGATCGTGCCGTTCGGTTCGGCGGTGTTGGGCAACGGCACGATGTCGTCGGGGTGCGGGCCGTGCGGGTCGATGAAGGACACCATGCCGTTGGTGTCGATCCACGCCGAGGTGTAGGTCTGGCCGTAGAAGCTGACCGGGAACGGCAGGCTGATCTGCTGCACGGCGTCGTCGCCGGTGAGGGCGAGGGTGGTCGTGCCGGCCACGTACGGGACGTCGAGGTTGGTGTATCCGTTGTTGCGGAACCCGTACAGCGTCCCGCTCTCCTTGCTGATCAGGTCCGCGCGGCGGTCGCCGTCCAGATCCGCCCACTTGACCGCAGCGTCCGGAACCGCACCCCAGCCCCAGCCGATGGCCGTCCTCTTCTCGCTCCAACAGACGGTGCCATCACCGCGGTATCCGCAGTTGTGGTACGTGTACAGCGTCCCGTCTTCCTTGCTGACCAGGTCCGCGCGGCCATCACCGTCCAGATCCGCGAGATTGAACGCGGCGTCCGGAACCGCACCCCAGCCCCAGCCGATGGCCGTCCTGGTGGCGCTCCAACAGACGGTGCCATCACCGCGGTATCCGCAGTTGCGGTACGTGTACAGCGTGCCGTCTTCCTTGCTGACCAGGTCCGCGCGGCCATCGCCGTCCAGATCCGCGAGCTTGTACGCAGCGTCCGGAACCGCACCCCAGCCCCAGCCGATGGCCGTCTTGGCGCCCCAGCAGACGGTGCCGTTGCTGTTGTATCCGCAGTTGCGGAACATGTACAGCGTCCCGCTCTCCTTGCTGACCAGGTCCGCGCGGCCATCACCGTCCAGATCCGCGAGATTGACCGCAGCGTCCGGAACCGCAGCCCAGCCCCAGCCGATGGCCGTCTTGGCGCCCCAGCAGACGGTGCCGTTGCTGTTGTATCCGCAGTTGCGGAACGCGTACAGCGTGTCGCCCTCCTTGCTGACCAGGTCCGCGCGGCCATCACCGTCCAGATCCGCCCACTTGACCGCAGCGTCCGGAACCGCACCCCAGCCCGAGCCGATGGCCGTCTTGGCGCCCCAGTCGACGGTCAACGCCACGTTGTAGCCGGCCAGCTGGCCGGTCCAGGCGTTCTCCGGGAACGTCGCCGACGACACGCCGGGTTGGGCAGTGGGTTCGGTGGTGTCGACGGTGAACTCGCAGAACGCGGTGTAGGCGCCGGTGGTGGTGCCGTCCGCACCACGGACCCGCCAGCTGTAGGTGCCGCCGTTGGTGAACGCGCCCGACGGTACCGTCGCCTCGAACGTGGAACCTGATGCCTGCGGCCCGACGGTGGTCGAACCGATCATCGACCCGCCGGTGGTCCACCACTCGAACGTCGCCGACACCGGCGAGCCTTCCGGGTCGGCGACCTGCGCCTGCAGCTTCGGCTGGACTTTGTTGATGAACGGCCGGCCGCTGCCGGTGGCGCATTCCGTGGATGGGTCGGTCGACTGCGAGGTCACCGTCGGGGTGCCGTTGAACGTCACCACCGCGTACGGCGGGTGAGCGCCCTCCGCGGAGTTGAACCGCTTCCACCCGTTGTGGTTGGTCTCATTCGCGGCCAACAAGCCCATACCGGTGGCGGTCCAGCGGTTGTTCGCCGCCTCCTGGAAGAAGCCCGGAATGTCCGCCGAGACCCAGCCGGCGCTGCAGGAGGAGCTGTACCCCTTCGTCTGCGTCGAGGAGCCCTGCAGGTTGATCAGCGGCGGCTGCGACGTCCACCGGGTTGCGGTGGACGGCGTCATCGTGGTGTACACGTTCCACTGCGCCGGCGTGCACGACCACGAATGGTGCTCCCACAGGTACACCGATGCCGAGTTCACGCGCGCCCCGGCCAGGAACGCCGTGTCCCAGTTCAGATACGACCGCGCCGTCCACGACCCGCCGTCGTCGGAATACCCCAGCTTCAACTCCGTGCTACCGGACTGATCGCTGACGTACCCGGTCTGCACGAACGTGTCGAACAGCAGCGTCACCGACGGGTCGATCGTGATCGGGTACATCAGATCCTTCGCCGCCAGGAACGCCGGATCCGGGGCCAACTGCAGGTCGATGTTCGCACCGCGCTGCGTCGCGGACAGTTGCACCGCACCCATGTGCAGGTGATCGAGGGAGTGCTCGCCGATCACCGCGTCCCACATCGACGGCTGCGGCATCCGGCCGGTCTCCGTGCCGGTCTTGTCCTTGAACACCAGGCCGCCCGAGCCGTCCGGTGACACCGTCAACCCAGGCGCCTTGAACCGCAGGTTCAGCTTTCCTGACTTCGACAGCGCCTCCTGCGTCTTGACCACGAAGAACTGCTCGTAGCCGGTCCGGGTCGACTCGATCACCAGATCGACACCGTCGAGCACATCACTGTACGTGGCCTTCGTGCCCTCCAGCTTCGGCTTCGGCAGTCGCCCCTTCCACTGCAACGCCACCGCGTCATCGCCGCTGCCGAGGCGGACCACGTCATGCTCACCGTCGCCGGACTGACCGGCCAGCTTCAGCCCACGCGGGTGCGCCTTCGCCGACACCCCACCGTCCGCATCCGCCTGCAGCGTCGCGTCGACCGGCTTCCAGCCGCCCTTCCCGTCGCGCATCCGTACCGGACCCGTGTGCTGCTCCGCGGTAAGCGAACCGTCCGCGTTCGCCCACATTTGCAACGTCTCGGACCGCTCACCAGACACCTCGACCTTCCCGCCGCACCAGCGAGCCGACAGCACCGCCGCAGCACGGTCCGGACGCTCGGCCGGACACGCCGGCTTCTCCGGCGGCGCGGCCTGTACAGGTTTCGGCGCAGCCAGCGCGTCGACCAGCGACACCGCCAGCACCAGCGCGAGCGCGTAGGTCACCACGCGACCGATAGGACGACCGAGGAACTCGGCCAAGACAATGAAGCAACTTCGACTACGCCATGGCGCATTGCGCATGACACGGCCTCCCCGTTGGCGATCACGACAATGAGCGCGACGCTACGGAGGAACATCAACTTTGGTCAATGGCAGTCGCATGCCATCCACGGCTGCCTCACAGGAAGTTCCCAGACTCTACCACCCTGTGAACAGTGATCATCACTGAACGTGACGACTGAATTTGCGCCACGCAAACCATCCGACAATCCACATCTATTCGACCTATGCTCCCATTCGCCACCATCAGGGCCAGACCGGCCGAGGATGCACGAGCCGCGCGCACCGCCCGTGTCACGCAGGGTGAGCGAGTCCGCGGGCCACCGGCGGAGCCTGGCGCGACGGCCTGCGAGGATGGCGCCGCGGACGAACTGCGGTGGCCGGGGTGCTCGATCGGGTCGCCGCGGCGGTGCGGGACGGCGCGGTCGTGCTCGTTACGCCGCCGGGCACCGGCAAGACGACGCGCGTACCGCCGGCGCTCGCGGACGGTATCGAAGGCGGATCGTGGCGGCCGAGCCGCGGCGAATCGCGGCCCGCGCCGACCTTGTGACCCCCAGCCATAGATGGCGGTTCCCAGATCTCCCCGGACGAACGCATATGAAGTATCGTCGAGCGATTCGTCTCCATGGTTGGAGGTTGGGTGGACGTCGCCATCAGTGTGTCTGATGTCCCTGACACCGCTGCCGAGATCCGGTCGCTGTTCCGCTGGCTACAACGCGATGACGACCTGTCGGGTGCCACAGTGCGGTTGGCGCCGGCGGCGCCAGGGCCGGAGGAGATGGGCGCCACCGTGAGTGACGTGCTGGTGGCACTGGGATCTGGCGGTATGGGTGCCGTGCTGGCCAGGTCGTTGAGCGTGTGGGTCCAGCACCGCACCTCGGACGTGAAGCTCACGTTCCGCGGCAAGAATGGAACCGTTAAGCTCGACGGAAAGCGGATCAAGGATCCGGTCGCGGTCATCAAGGCGCTGCGCGAGGCCGCGGGAGAGTAACGATGGCCATGCCCGATCCGGCCAAGAGCTGGGTGTGCCTGGTCGGGGTGAGCACCTACCCCAGGGACGATAGCCTCGAGAATCTCCCCTCGGTGCCGAACAACCTCGACGCGCTTCACGAGATCCTCATCGACCCAGAGCTCGTTGGTCTACGCGACGATCACTGCGTCGTCATCCGGGAGCCCGTGAACGTCCAGGAGTTGGCGCTCCAGATCGAGGACGTCGCCAGCAGGGCGACCGACATGTTCCTGTTCTACTTCGCCGGGCACGGCCTCATCGACCCGTACTTCGACGGCCGGCTCTACCTGGCAACCTCGCATGCAGTGCACGACAAGCCGCACTTCACCTCGCTCGCCTACGATGACCTACGCCGGGCCATGCTCTCCTGCGGTGCGCGCAGCAAGGTCGTCGTGCTCGACTGCTGTTTTAGCGGGCTGGCCCACGGGACCATGAGCGGAAGTGCCGCGCAGGTCGCTGGCCAGCTCGACATTCGGGGCAGCTGCGTGCTGACCGCAACGAGGAGCAACCAGCTGGCGAAGGCGCCAGCCGGCGCCGCCTACACCGCGTACACCGGCCACCTCATCGACGTGCTCAGGAGCGGCGTGGCCGGCGGCCCAGAACTGGTCGACATCACGACGCTGCACGAGCAGTTGGTGTACCGGCTGCGCAGTGCCGGTCTGCCAGAACCGAAGATCAGCGGCAGCGACACCATCGGCCAGCTGCCGCTGATACGCAACGCTTCCTGGCGACCGGCCGGCGCCGCCGAGGACCCGGTCGATCTCGCCGATCCGGACGAGGTCTACTGGCTTGGCTGCCATCTCGAGGAGAACGGTGAGCTAGCGGCGGCCGAACGCCTTTACCGGCGAGCGGTCTCGGCCGGCAACACTGAGGCGATGCTCTTGCTGGGCGTTCTGTACGAGGATCGCCGTGACTGGGCGCGGGCCGAGCGGTGGTTCCGCGAGGCGGCGGGCCGAGGGTTGGCCCACGGGATGACCATCCTGGGCGGGTGCCTCGAGAAACAGAGAAAGCTCGGCGAAGCCGCGTCGTGGTACCGCAAGGCGGCCGCATTGGGCCAGGCGGACGCGATGATAGGGATGGGCCGGCTCGCCGAGCAGCGCGGGGTTCCCGAAGAAGCAGAACGGTGGTACCGGAAGGCCGCCGAGGCCGGTCGCGTGGACGCGATGATCGCGTTGGGCGCGGTGCTCGACCGGCAGGGCGACGAGACGGGGGCCAGTTCCTGGTACCACCGGGCGGCGGACGCAGGTCACGCTAGCGGCTGGACGTGCCTGGGGCTGATGTGTGAAGACCGAGGCCGGCAGAGCGAGGCCGACGCTTGGTTCTGCAGGGCGGCTGCTGCCCGCGAGCCCCACGCAATGATCAACCTAGGGGTTCGTGCCCTAAATAGGAACGAGCGAGCCGAGGCGCTCCGCTGGTTCCGCGAGGCCGCGGACGCCGGCAGTCCCGAAGGGATGGTTCGCCTCGGAAACGAACTTCAGCACGCCGGCGACGTGGCCGGTGCCGGGCCGTGGTTCCTCCGCGCGGCCGAACAGGGCGATGGGCAGGGCATGGCCGCCGTGGGCGACTTACACAAGAAGGCTGGTGACACGGCCGCCGCGGAGAGCTGGTACCGGAGATCCATCGAGGCTGGTTCCGGCCGCGGTGTGATCAGTCTGACGCACCTACTCTGCGAGCGGGGACAGTGGGACGAGGCCGAGCGGGTGTGCCGCGCGTCCGCCGAAGCCGGTGAGCTCGAAGGAATGGCCGCGCTGGGAGTGCTCCTCACCAGGGGCAGCAACTTGGAAGAAGCCCAATACTGGCAGGACCGGGCGCGGGCGGCGGGCTGGGTTGAACCTTCCGCCGATCGCCGTGAACCTTTGTGACCTCCCATCCGACCATGCATGAAGACGTGACCAGCTCCTCGGATGCCCGTTGATCTACCCGACCGCTTGCCCCGGTCAGACGGCGAGCACCGGAACTACCCCCTCTACCACCAGCTCGCCGACATCCCCGCTCAGGGCCGGTCAGTCCGCCGTGAGCCACGCAAGAGAGATCGGACGGGTGCAAACGTCCGGCGATGCGGTTGGCAGATGCCGAGCGCATTCAGAGCCGCGGTCCCGGACCATGCCACATCGCGGGTGAGGGCCATCCCTCGGAGTTGAGGTATGGATTGATCATGGCAGGTGGGGCGTCATCACGGACACGGCGAGCCCCCCGGATGGCCCGCGTCTTGTGCCGCATCGAGGGCGGCTCTCGGCGAGTACTCGGACGTGATCAAGGAGGAAGCCTGCCGAACGAATCACGGCGACGACTTCACCCGAGGAGCCTCATTGAACACGTACCGAGTTGCACAGGTGACCGAACCCAACGGCACGTTCGAACTCGTCGAACGAGAGATGCCACGGCCGGGTTTCGGTCAAGTGAGGATTGCCGTGGAGGCATGCGGCGTCTGCCACACGGACGCGGCTTTCGTGAGTGCCGGACTACCAGGCGTGTCGTTCCCCGAAGTGCCCGGGCACGAGGTCGCCGGGCGCATCGAGGTGCTGGGCGACGGCGTTCAAGAGCGCGGTTGGCAGGTCGGCGACCGGATCGCGGTCGGCTGGTTCGGTGGCAGTTGCGGGCACTGCAAGCCCTGCCGCCAGGGTGACTTCATCGTCTGCCGGAACCTGAAGGTCCCGGGATGGCAGTACGACGGAGGCTTCGCCGAGGTAGTGATCGTGCCCGTCGACGCCCTGGCCCGCATCCCCGATACAGTCTCGGCGATCGACGCGGGGCCCATGGCCTGCGCCGGCGTGACCGTCTTCAACGGGCTGCGGCGCAGCTCCGCCAGGCCCGGAGACATGGTCGCCGTGCTCGGCCTCGGCGGCCTAGGCCACCTCGGGGTGCAGTACGCCGCCGCGATGGGCTTCGAACCGGTGGCCATCGCGCGCGGCCCCGAGAAGGCGGACTTCGCCAAGCAGCTGGGCGCCCACCACTACATCGACAGCACCTCCGGCGCCTCGGTCGCCGAGGCCCTGCAATCCCTCGGCGGCGCCAAGGTCGTCCTGGCCACCGCCGGTAACTCGGAAGCCATCACCGCCACCGTGGACGGCCTCGCCCCCCGCGGGGAGCTCGTGGCGATCGGAGCAGACACCGCACCGCTCGGCATCAGCCCGGCCCAACTGCTCAGCAACGCCCTCGTCGTCCGAGGCCATCCGGCCGGCACCGCGCAGGACGTGGAGGACACCATGGCCTTCAGCGCCCTGCACGGCATCCGGCCGATGACCGAGACCGTACCGCTGGACCGTGTGAGCGAGGCCTACCAGAAGATGCTTGCCGGCAAGGCCCGCTTCCGGATGGTCCTGACTGTCGGCTCCTGAAGCCGCGCAATCGGTGGTCTTGGCCGAACAGCTGGGCGGGCATACGTGTCGGCAGGCCTGTGATCCTAGCGAAGGCTACCCCCGTCA
Source organism: Dactylosporangium sp. NPDC048998 (assembly GCF_043197855.1). Lineage (NCBI taxonomy): Bacteria > Bacillati > Actinomycetota > Actinomycetes > Micromonosporales > Micromonosporaceae > Dactylosporangium > Dactylosporangium sp. NPDC048998. The sequence goes on along the minus strand of NZ_JBICTV010000042.1, from coordinate 32,061 downwards.
AGTCGAACGTATACCGCTGCTCCACCGGGATTACAGGCAGAATTGCCAGAAGGGAGCTCGCCATGCCTACAGATGCGGAGAAGCGCAACATCGAGATCGTGCTGCAGGCGTTCGATACCCTGTTCAACGCCCGGGACTATGCTGCGGCTGAACGGTTCTGGTCGCCTGACTACCTGCAGCACAGCGCGCGAATCGCGCCCGGCCGCAACGGCCTCTTCGACCTGATCAAGTCGCTGCCTGACGCGCTGCGTTACGACAATCAAGTCGCTGCGGCCGCAGGCGACTTCGTCATCCTGCACGGGCGTTTCAGCGGTAACGGAAGCCCGGCCGCATGGGTCGCGGCCGACATTGTGCGCATGAAGGACGGGGTGCTCGTCGAGCACTGGGATGTCCTGCAGGACGAGGCGACCCAAGAGCAGTCACGCAGCGGCCTGCCGATGTTCGGCGGAACCTTCCCGGCGTGACTCATCCTGACGCCCGGAGCAATGCTCGAATCCTGTCTGACGAACGCGGCGATCGGCGTCTCGTTCGCCGCGTGCGGGGCCATCCTCGCCGTGCAGCGCCCGCGCAACGCGGTCGGCTGGCTGCTGCTCGTGGCCGGGCTGGCACCGTTGACCAGCGCCGCGCTCACGCCCACCACAGTGTTCGGCGCCGCGCACGGCTCGCCGAGGACGTCCAGGTCGCTCGGGAGCGGCTGGTCGCCGCGCGCGAGGAGGAGCGTCGCCGCCTGCACCGGGACCTGCACGACGGACTCGGGCCCGCGCTGACCGGCTTCGGGTTCAAGGCTGACGCCGAGCACAACCTGGTCGGTACCGCGCCGCAGCAGGCGGCCGCGCTGCTCGTCGAGCCCTTCCCGGAGCTGACCCCGCGGGAGCGGGAAGTCCTGGACCTCATCGCCTCCGGCCTGGCGAACACCGTCATCGCGCAACGGTTGGGGCTTGCGGCCAAGACGGTCGGCAGCCACATCTCGGCCGGCACCAGCGAGGCCGCGAACTCCGACCGGGCCCGCGCCGTCCGCGGCCCGCCGCCGAGCACGAGCGTGTGGTCGTAGTGCCCCTCGGCGGGCCGGTTGCGCCCCGCGAGCCCGAGCGCCCGCGCGGCGTCGTGCACGAGGTCGTCGATGTGGTCCGGATAGTCGACCGCGACGACCTCGCTGCGCTCGAGCCCGCCCCGGCGGTAGTCCCAGACGTCGGAGAACGCCACGAGCTGCGCGAGCGCTTCCTCGGGCGTCCCGTGCGGCGGCGTGCCGTGAAAGGCCCGCACCAGCTCGGCAACGGCCTCCGAGCGCACCTACCGGTCGACGGCGTCGCGCATCCGCGCCGCGTCGACGCCACCGACCGGCCATTCAGGCAGAGCGATCTCCTCGAACGTCATCGGCCCATCGAACCGACCCCCACCGCCAGGGTCAAATCCGGCGCATACAGAGGCGGGCGAAGGACCGGACCAGGGGGCCGGCGGCCGGGTCCCAGGCCACGACCAGGCGGCTCGGGGGCATATCCGTCAGCGGTACCGTGGCCAGCCCGTCCGGCATCGCGTGGTACAGCGGCGTCAGGCCGATGTCATGGAGGGCCTGGCGGCGCAGCGCCCGTCGGTCGTCGTGCCCGGCCACGGCGCGATCGGCGGCGTCGGCGTGCTCGAGGAGGTCCGCGACTACCTGCGCATCCTGCGCGACGAGACCTGGAAGCGCCGCGACTCGGCGCTGGACGAGGCGACGATCGTCGAGGAGGTCCGCGCCGCGATGATCGAGCGCCGCCCCGACTGGGAGGGTCGCGAGTGGATCGAGCGCGGCGTCGCCTGCCTGTGCGCGGAGCACGCCGGCTGAACGCTGGCGCGTGTCTACTAGCGTCGATGGCGTGGATGATCGAAAACCCCGCGGCGAACTTCCCCGACGTCGACGTCGAGGAGGGCCGCTGCTGACGCGCCGGCAACGGCCGGCCGGGCGGGCGCCGATGCGCCCGCCCGGCACCGCAGACCGGACGTCAGTCCACCAGCGCGCCGCCGGACAGGTTGACGACCGTTCCGGTCATGGCTCCGGCGCGCTCCGATGCCAGGAACGCGGCCGTCTCGGCGATCTCGGAGAGCGTCGGCAGCCTCTTCAGGAGCGTCCCCTGCGCCAGGCCGCCTTCGAGGAACTCCTGGACCGAATGCCCGGCCGCCGCCGCGGTCGGCCGGAAGAGGTCGTTGGTGTAGGAGCCCGCCGCCGGCGCGTCGACAACGGCGTGCGGGCGGATGCCGACGACCCGGACGTTGCCGGGCGCCAGCTCCGCGGCCAGCAGGCGCGAGAACGCCTCCTTGCCGGCCGAGCTCACGCCGTGCCCCAGGATGCCGCCGATGGCCAGCTTGGCGCCCGGCTCGGACAACGTCAGGATGACGCCGGGGCGCTCGCGACCCATGTGCCGCGCCACGGCCTTGCTGGTGATGAACAACGCCCGCAGGAAGCCGTCGATCGGCCGCATGAACTCCTCGAGCGAGAGCTCCCCCAGCAAGGTCCCCTGGTCGTGCATGACGCTCACGGCGTTGAGGGCGATGTCGATGCCGCCGGCGGTCGCCGCGACCGCCTCGGCGTGCCGCTCGACCTCCAACTGATCGAGAACGTCGACCTCCGCGGTCTCGACCGTTCCGCCCGCGGCGGCGATGTCGCGCGCCACCGCGTCGAGCTTCGCCTGCGTCCGGCCGGCGATGAAGACCCTCGCCCCCTCCCGGGCGAACACCCGCGCGACGGCGCCGCCGATCGCGCCCCCGCCTCCGTAGATCACTGCGTTCTTCTTCTCGAGCAGCACGTTTCCTCCAGGTGATGGATGTTCCGGATGACTACGCCGGCTCGTGGGCCACGTCCGCCGCCACGGCGGGCTCGGTCGCGTCCGCCGTGGCCGGAGGCTTCAGGAAGCTGGTGGCCCAGGCGGCCACGATGGAGATCGCCGCGATGACCAGGCCGGTGATCACCGTCGCCGAGGCGGTGGAGGTGCCGATCGCCACGCCGCCGGCGAACGAGCCCAGCGCGATGCCCACGTTGGCGGCGGAGGCGGGCAGCGAGGACGCCAGCTGCCCGCCCGGGCCGGCCAGGCTCACCACGCGGTACTGCATCGAGGGCACCATGCCCATGGCGAACAGGCCGAACGCCAGCAGCGCCACCGCCACGAGCGCGGCGATCGTGCCCACGAGGTAGAGCGCCAGCAGGGAGGCCGCCACACCGATGGAGCCGACGATGAGGGTGCGCGCGGCGTTCCGATCGGCGAACCGGCCGCCGGCGAACGAGCCCACCGCGGTGGCCACGCCGTAGGCCAGCAGGAACAGGCTGATCAGCGCGCCGGAGATGCCGGTGACGCTCTGCAGGAACGGCACGATGTACGTGAGTGCCGAGTACACCGCCGCGAACGCCGCGACGTTCACGACCAGTGCGGCGAGGACCTGCGGCGCGAACGCGTACTTCGCCTGGCTGCCCGCGCCGCCACCGGTGCTGGGCATGGACGGGACCAGCATCAGCGTGGCAACGAGCGCCACCGCGCCGAGCGCGGCGATCGCGGTGAACGACCCGCGCCAGCCCAGCACCTGGCCGACCAGGGTGCCCAGCGGCACGCCCAGAGCGGTCGACACGAACAGGCCGGAGACGACCACGGAGATCGCCCGGCCCATGCGTTGCGGCGGGACGATCGACATCGCCAGCACGAACCCGACGGCGACGAACAGGCCGTGCAGCGCTCCGATGACGCAACGCACCGCGATGAACAGGCCGAAGCTGGTGCTCAGCACCGGGACCAGGGTGCAGACGACGACGAGGACGACCGTGCCGACCAGGATCGTCCGCTTGTTCAGCCTGATCGTCAGTGCGGTCAGGACCGGGCCGCCGATGGCCAGGCCCAACGCGTAGGCGGTCACCAGCAAGCCGGCCGCTCGGATGGAGACCCGAAGGTCGTCGGCGATCAGGTTCAGCAGGCCGACGACGAGCAGTTCGCCGCTGCCCAGCACGAACATGCCCAGGAACAGCGCGGCCAATGCGAGGTTCGTCCTGCCTCGACTCAGCGCTACCGGCTGAGTGCTCAACTGCATCATGTCGAAAACAGAACCATAGTCGGTTGTAAAAAACAACCACGCTTCATGGTGGTTTAGGATCGTGTCGGACGAGGGGAGTGGTCGTGCCAACCAGGCGTAGCTATCGGGACTCATGCGGCATCGCCCGGGCCCTCGACGTCGTCGGCGAGCGATGGGCCCTGCTGGTCGTCCGCGAGCTGCTGTTCGTGCCGCAACGCTTCTCGGAGCTGCGACGCGCTCTGCCCCACGTCAGCTCAAACCTGCTGGCCGACCGGCTCCGGGAGCTCGAGCACAACGGGGTGATCCGCCGTGCGCCCGCCCCGGCCGAGGGCCCGCAGGCCTACGAACTGACCGAGTGGGGCCGGAAGCTGCGGCCGATCCTGCTGGCCCTGGGCGACTGGGGCATCGACGCGCCGGAGCCCCCGCCGCCGGCCTCGCTCAGCGCCACGTCCGTGCTGGCCTTCCTGCTGGGCGCCGCCCGCCCCGACCCCGCGGCGCCGCCGATGACCTGCCGCCTCGAGCTCGACGGCCGGGTGTGGACGCTCCGCCTGGCGTCCGGGCGGGCCGAGGTGGAGCCCGGTGAACCCGCAACGGCGGCCGTCTCACTCCGCACGGAGCCCAAGACGTTCAGCGCCCTGCTGGGCGATCCGTCCACCCTCGAGAGCGCATGCGCCGACGGCAGCGTCACCGTCGTGGGCGATCTGTCGGCCATCGGCCGACTGCTACACGCGGTCAGCGACCCGTGGCCCGCCTAGCCTAGGGCCGATCGACGTCTCCTACGTGCCGCCGGAACTCGTACAACCCCACCTGCGCCGCCGCCGCACCGCCGACCGCGCCGCAGCAGACCGGGGATGACCGAGCGCCTCGACGCGCGAGCGTTCAACCGCGCTACCCTGGCCCGCCAGTTCCTTCTCGAGCGCACCGACGCGTCCGTGCACGACGCGGTCGGCCACCTGTGCGGGTTGCAGGCGCAGGAACCGCAGGAACCTTTCGTCGGGCCGTGGTCGCGGGTGAGCGGCTTTGACCCTTCGGAACTCTCGCGGCTGCTCGAGCAGCGCGCCGTGGTGCGGCTGCACCTGATGCGCCGCACCGTGCACCTGGCCACCGCCGAGGACGCCCGGCACCTACAACTCCGGGATGACCCGGCCAGCACGTTGCATCCGGGGATGGATGTCCGCGGGCCCGCCCGGGCGCCAGACTTCCAGCCATGATCAGTGAACATAGCGAGGACGGCGCGGGGCAAGTCATCGTGCGTCTGGACGACGTCCGTAAGGACTACGGCGATACCACGGCGCTCGACGGCGTGTCGCTGGAGATCCACGCAGGGGAGGCGGTGGCCGTGATGGGCCCCTCCGGGTGCGGCAAGTCCACCCTACTCAACATGGTCGCCGCCCTGGACCGCCCGACTGCCGGGACGGTCGTTGTGGGCGGCGAGGACCTGGGCCGGCTGAACGAGACCGGCCGGGCGCTGTTCCGGCGCCGGCGGATCGGCATGGTCTTCCAGTTCTTCAACCTGCTCGACGACCTGCCCGCCCTGGACAACGTCGCGCTGGCCGCGCAACTGGTGGGCACCCCGGCCCGGCAGGCCCGCGCCCGCGCGCTGGAACTGCTCGACGAGCTCGGCATCGCCGACCGGCGGAACATCTACCCGGCGGCGCTCAGCGGCGGCGAACGGCAGCGGGTCGCCGTCGCCCGGGCCCTGATGAACCGCCCGGCGCTGCTGCTCGCCGACGAACCGACCGGCGCGCTGGACAGCCGCGCCGGCGAGCAGGTGATGGACCTGCTGCTCGACCTCAACCAGATCGGCCAGACGCTGCTGATGGTGACGCACGACGAGCGGCTGGCCACCCGGTGCGCCAGCCGCCTCATCGAGGTCGTCGACGGCCGGGTGGCGCGCGAGCGCAGCCTGGAGCGTACGCCGTGAGCGCCGTGTGGCGGGCCGCGCGGGCCGCCGTGCGCCGCCGCCGGCTCCAGACTGGCGTGATCGGCGTCGTCGTCGCCCTCTCCACCGTGATGATCGTGGTGGCCCTCGGGCTGCTGGCGGAGTCGTCCGGCCCGTTCGACCGGGCCTACGACCGGCAGAGCGGCGCGCACCTGGTGGCCGCATTCGACCGTGCCAAGGCGCCCGACGCGCAGCTCACCGATTTGGCCCGGCGGGCCGGGGTGTCGGCCGCGGCCGGGCCGTTCGGCCAGGTCGCCCTCGACGTCACGCTCGACCCCGGACGACCGCCGCTGTCCCTCACCGTGGTCGGACGCGACGACCCCGGTGGCCCGGTCGACCGCCTGAACGTGTGGCAGGGTCGATGGCCGACCAAGCTCGGCGAGATCGTGCTCAACGAAAACCCGGCCAACTTCGGGCCCACCCGGGTCGGCACGGCGCTCGCCGTGTCCGGAGGTCGCTCGCTGACCGTCGTGGGCTTCGCCTACTCGGTGAGCGAGTCGGCCGGAGCCTGGGTCACCCCCGAGCAGATGTCCGACCTGCACCCGACCACCACTCAGATGCTCTACCGCTTCGCCCACGCCGCCACCGATGCCCAGATGACCTCGGCCACCACCGCCGTGACGGCCGGATTGCCGCCGGAGACGCTGCTCGGCTCCCGGTCCTACCTCGCGCTGCGGACCAAGGCCGCCGCCGCAACGAACACCTTCGTTCCGTTCCTGATGGTCTTCGGCTGTCTCGCCCTCGCTGTGGCGGTACTGATCGTCGCCAACGTGGTCAGCGGGGCGGTGGTGGCCGGGTTCCGGCACATCGGGGTGCTCAAGGCGCTCGGCTTCACTCCCGCCCAGGTGCTGACCGTCTATCTCACGATGGTGCTCGTCCCGGCGTTGACCGGCTGCGTGCTCGGCACCGTCCTGGGCAACCTGGCGGCCCGGTCGTTGCTGACCAGCGCGTTCAAGAACTACGGGAGCGGCGGCATCGGCGTCGCCGGCTGGGTGGACGCGGCAACCCTGGTCGGGGTCCCGGCCGTGGTCGCCCTGTCGGCCCTGCTGCCGGCGCTGCGGGCCCGCAGCCTGTCGGCGACCGAGGCGATCAGCGCGGGCAGCGCCCCGCACTCCGGCCGCGGCCTACGGATCCAGCGGTGGCTTGCCGGCACCAGGCTGCCCCGGGCGGCCAGCCTCGGTCTTGGCATACCGTTCGCCCGGCCGGCCCGCAGCGCCCTCACCATGGCCGCCGTCGTGCTGGGCGTGGCGAGCGTGACCTTTGCGATCGGCCTCGCGAGCACCGTGACCACCTATCAGACGGCGCAGGGCCGGTCGGCCTGGGTGCAGGTCCAGGTGTTCGCCGGCCCTAACCCGGGCACCCCGCGCGCGCCGAAGCTGACCGACACCGAGGTCGAGTCGATGCTGCGCTCGCTGCCCGGGGCGGCGCATGTAACGGCCGCCGCGGACGTCATGGTACGGCCGGTGGGCAGCACCGAGACGTTCCTGGCCCGGTTCTACCGCGGCGACACGACCAGTCTGGGCTACGAGATGGTGGACGGGCACTGGCCGGCGGGCCCGGGCGAGGTGGTCGTCTCAGAGAGGTTCCTGCGCCAGCGCGGGTTCGCCGTTGGCGAAACCTTCACCGTGGACGCGGATGGCCGACAGCAGACGGTACGCATCGTCGGGAAGGTCCTGATGAACTCCGCCAACATGATGCTGTCCAACTGGGAGACGCTGGCACTGGTGGCGCCGGGCACCCGGGCCGACAGCTATGAGGTGGGACTCGAGCACGGCGCCGACACGACGGCCTTCTTGACCGCGGTCAAGGCGGGCGACCCGGGGTTGAACGCCGTCCCCGCGAACGACGCCGACTCGTTCATCGCCGTCATGTTCGTCATCGTCACCGTGCTGACGCTGATGCTCGGCACGGTCGCGGCGCTCGGCGTTTTCAACACGGTCGTACTCAACACCCGGGAACGGCACCGGGACCTGGGCATGCTCAAGTCGATCGGGATGACGCCCCGCCAGGTGGTGCTGATGATGGTGACCTCGATGTCGGCGCTCGGCGCTGCCGGCGGCCTGCTCGGTATCCCCCTCGGGGTCGTCATACACCGTCTCGCCCTGCCGGCCATGGCGCACGCGGCCCAGCTCGTCTTCCCGGACCGGATGCTGCACGTCTACCACCTGCCGGTGCTGGCGCTGCTGGCACTGGCCGGCATCGGCATCGCGGCGTTCGGCGCGTTCCTCCCGGCCCGGTCGGCGGCGCGCCTCACCATCGCGGAGGCGCTGCACAACGAGTGACGATCAGGCCGGGACCAGCCCCGGGGGCAGGGCGGCCAGCACGGGCCGGTCGCCCGCCCGGGCCAGCTCGTACTCCGTGATGCCGAGGCCGGCCAGCAGGAAGCGGTCGGTGAGGTCGCGCACCGCAGCGGCAGCCGCTCCGGCGTCGCTCCCTCCGCCTCGGGTGTTCCGACCGACGCGGACACCTCCGGGTCGAGCGCCACGACCATCCTTCCCCGCCGCATCGACCACGAGTAGTTCGACAAACTTCCGATCAGTTCGTTGTACCGCTCCACGGCTCAGGTCACCGACGTGAACATCAGCGCGAGTGCTAGACCACGCAGAACTCGTTGCCCTCCGGATCGCCCATGAGCACGGCGTAGTGCTCGGGCTCGGTGGACTCGTTGACCCGGACGATGGTGGCGCCGCTCGCGACCAGCTCGGCCGCCTTCGCGTCGACGCGGCGGCGGCGCTCCGGCAGCGGTACAGCCTGCCCGCCGCCGACTTTGAGATCGAGGTGTAGGCGATTCTTCACCGACTTGCCCTCTGGCACGACCTGGAACCAGATCGCCGGTCCCCGGCCCGTCGGGTCGACCAGGCGGTCGACGGCGTCCCCGCCGCCGAGCTCCGCCTCCGGCACGCCGATGCTCAGGTAGTACTCCCGCCAGGAGGCGTGCCCGGCCGGCGGTTCGGCCGGGACGTAGCCCAGCGCCCGGGCCCAGAACGGCACGAGCCGGTCGGGGTCGGCACAGTCGATCGCGAGCTGCCATTCGGTGGTCACGGTGCCACGGTAGCGGAGCCGTCCGGCGCGGAAGGTGACAGTGGGACCGGTGTGCCCGGCAGTAAGTCTCCTCTGGGTGGTGCCAGGCACTCGCCACATACGTTGCGCCGGTGTTCCGGGCTGGCCGTTCGGCGTCGGCTCAGAGTTGGCCGCTGGTCGGCATGCACCATTGGCCTGTTCCTGAGCGGCGGGGACAAACAGGGCGGAAAAGGGTTGCGCTTGACCGGTCATCAAAGTCGGTCAAATAATCGATCTGGGCTCGCCGCCGTGACGCCGCCACCTGCACGGCAGGTTCGATGGCCCGGGAGGCATCCATGCGCCACGTCCTGTCCACCCCCATCGATCTTCCAACTCCCGCTGCGTCGCCCGCCTCGGGTCGGGTGCGCCGCAGCCTGCTCACCCTCGCAGTCACCGCGGCGACCGTGCTCACCGCGTCGCTGCTGCCGCCGACTCCGCAGGCAGCGGCCGCGGCCGGGTGCATCTCCACGGCGGACTGCCTGGCGAAGATGACGCTCGCCGAGAAGGCCGGCCAGATGACCCAGGTCGCCAACTCCTACGTCAGCAACAAGAACGACATCGCCACCTACGGCCTGGGCTCGGTGCTCAGCGGCGGTGGCGGCGGCCCCAACGGAGCGGGCGGGACCGCGACGCAGTGGGCCGACATGGTCGACGACTACCAGAGCTACGCGCTCAAGAGCCGGCTCGGCATCCCGCTCATCTATGGCGTTGACGCCGTGCACGGGCACAACAACGTGCAGGGCGCGGTGCTGTTCCCGCACCACATCGGCATGGGCGCTACCCGCGACGCCGCGCTGGTCCAGCAGGTCGAGGACGTCACCCGCCAGGAGGTTCTCGGCACGGGGATCCACTGGACGTTCGCGCCGTGCGTCTGTGTGCCGCGCGACGATCGCTGGGGCCGCACCTACGAGGGGTACGGCGAGGATCCATCGGTCGTCGGCCCGCTCGCACAGGCCGCGGTCGCCGGTTTCCAGGGTCCGTCGCTCGGCACGAACTCGGTGCTGGCCACCGCCAAGCATTTCATCGCCGACGGCGGCACCACGTTTGGCACCGGCTCCAGCGGCTACCTCATCGACCAGGGCGACGCTCGCATCAGCGAGACCGAACTGCGCGCGGTGCACCTGCCGCCGTACACCAGCGCGGTCAACGGTGGTGCCGGCTCGGTGATGATCTCGTACAGCAGCTGGAACGGCGTGAAGGACCACGGCAACGCCCACCTCATCACCGACATCCTCAAGGGTGAGCTGGGCTTCAAGGGCTTTGTGGTCAGCGACTGGGCCGGCGTCAAGCAGCTGTCGGACGCCACGTATGCCGACCAGGTCGCTCACGCGGTCAACGCCGGCATCGACATGATCATGGTGCCGGACGACTACGTCGGCACGATCAACGCGATCGTCAACGGCGTGAACAGCGGCAAGATCCCGCTGGCGCGGGTCAACGACGCCGTCACCCGCATCCTCAACGCCAAGTTCGCACTCGACCTGTTCAACCACCCGTACACCGACCGCACGTACACGGCGCAGGTCGGGTCGGCCGCGCACCGGGCGGTGGCCCGCCAGGCGGTGCGCGAGTCGCTGGTCCTGCTCAAGAACAACGGCGCGCTGCCGCTGTCGAAGACCGGCACGTACAAGATCGTGGTGGGCGGCAAGTCAGTCGACAACCTCGGCTACCAGCTCGGCGGGTGGTCGATCAGTTGGCAAGGCGGCAGCGGCGCCACGACGACCGGGACCACGTTCTGGCAGGCGCTGCAGCAGGCGACCGCGGGCACCGGCATCACGGTACAGAACGTCGGTACGCGCACCAAGGGCCCCTACACTGCGGACGTCGGCATCTGGGTCGGCGGTGAGACGCCGTACGCCGAGGGCAAGGGCGACTCGTCGACGCTCGCGTTCGGCAGCGACAACAGCAGCCAGTTGAGCGACATCTGCTCTCGGGTCACGGTCTGCATCGCGATCCTGTACTCGGGCCGGCCGCTGGTCATCAAGGACCAGCTGCCGAAGGTGGGCGCGTTCGTGGCCGGTTGGCTGCCCGGCACCGAGGCGCAGGGCATCACCGACGTGCTCTTCGGTTCCGGTTTCATCGGCAAGTTGCCGGTCAGTTGGCCCAACGCCGTCACCGACGAGCCGATCAACAGCGGTGACGGCAAGACGCCGCTGTTCCCCCTCGGGTACGGGCTGACGCCGTACTGATCGGGCCGCATCGGAACCGACCGACGGAGGTGCTTTGCCGTGCCATAACCCGATGCACGGCATTGAGCTGGGGTTTTGTCTGGCGATGGACGATCAGGTGATGGTGTTCCGGCTGCTTATGTGGCGGTCACGCAGCGACGCCGCCAAGACCGCGGAGCTGCTCGTCCTACGCCATGAGGTCGCGATCCTGCGCTGGGTCGGCAGGACGCCCGTTGCCGGTGCGGTGACGTCGAGACGCTGCTGACCGCTATGGAGCGCGCGGTCGTCGGGGTAGCGTCGCTGCCCCGGCTCGGGTTCGATGGATCGGGATGGAACCTGGCACACCGGTGGCGGGTGTTACCGGTATGGGCACCGGTATGGGCACCGCCACGAGACGGGTCGGCGACGTACGCGAGCTGTATGTCACCTCATACGCGCGGCTCGTGCGCGTCCTGGCGGTCGCCGCGGGTGACCGCGCCGAGGCCGAGGACGTCGTACAAGAAGCCTTCGCTCGGCTGGTGCCGCGCTGGCGCGTAATCGCCGATTACGACGACCCCGAGGCGTGGGTGCGCAAGGTGGCCTTCCGGCTGCTGTCCAAGCGGGCGCGCCGCATGCGCCACCACCTCACCCATCACCAACTTGACGTGGGTGCTGCCAGCCGGGAACCCGAGACCGGCGTGGACCTGGAGCGGGCCTTGCGGGTGCTGCCGTTGGCGCAGCGCCAAGTCGTGGTTTTGCACCATCTGCTGGACCTGCCGGTGGCGGCGGTGGCCGCCGAACTGGGGGTCGCCGAAGGAACCGTGAAGTCCCGGCTGTCGCGCGCCCGGGCGACGTTGGCTGCGCTGCTGGGTGAGGAGGAACCATCATGACCGATCTGCACGCTCTTCTAGAGGAGGTGGCAGACCGCGTCCCCGACGCTGTCCCGCCCCCGTTCGAGGCGATCACCGCCCGCATCCGTCGTCGACGGATGCGCCTGATTACTGGCGCGGGAGCCGCCACGATTGTGGTCATCGGTGCCGCGGTCATTGCCTGGATGCTTGCCGGGGCAGAACGTGCCGCTCTCGACCTCGGTCCCGGTGGTGTCGGCGTGTCGCCGACGGCCTCGCCGTTGCCGGGCGCCCAGGTGGTGATACCGCTGACGAAGCCGGTCACGGTCGATGGCGCCGGCACCCAGACCGTTGACCTGGGCACCCCACCGAGCGGGGCCACCGACATCGACGTCGAACTGAGCTGCCTGTCGGCTGGCACGTTCTACTTCGCCGACGGCGCCAGCGTGGGCTGCAGCGACGGCGATGTAGGCAGGCCGCCGGCGCGCTACCAGCTACCGCTTCGCCCGGGCCAGCACTCGACGACCATCAGCGCGGCCACCGGCCAACGCTGGCGGCTGGTCGCGACCTACGCAAAGGTCACCACCAGCGCCTGGGGCACCAACGCCGACGGCCTCACCTACGGGGTCGCGGACGCTCACGGCACACCCGACTTGGTCGCCGTCACCGCGACCAATGGCAAGGCCGGCTACGTCTATGCCAAGGATCTTGCCGAGCCCACCCCGGCCAACCCCAGCCAGGCCGTGCAGCAGCAGAACTCACCGGTCATCACCATCCATCTGCCGGTCTACGAAGCCGACGGCAAGACCAAGATCGGGCAGTTCGACGTCCAACGCCATACCGCGTGACAGTTGTCCACAACCCAGAAGGGGATTCTGCAGGGGCGTCTGGTTGCTGAAGGTAGCCTTTCATGACCAGCCCGGCCGCTGCTGGGGACCATCGGCGTCGATGGGGTCAGACCGGGACCGTCCCACCGCAAGGCGGGACGACCGATAGTGCGCTCGCTAAAGGGCACTGAACGGTAACGGTAATCAGCCTCCCGGTAAGCCGGTGCCGGTGCCCGAGTCACTGTTGGTGTCGGCTGGGCCCTTCCAGCGGTACAAGTGTTCGGGCCGGCCGTTGGCGCCGTAGCGCAGGCTCACGGTCGCGGCGCCCTCCTGTTCGAGCGCGGCGAGGTAGCGCTGTGCGGTGGCGCGTGCGATGCCGAGTTCGGCCGCGATCTCGGCGGCGGTGCGTGCTGTCCGCGGTAGGGCGGTGAGCCGTTCTGCCACGAGCCGTGCGGTGACGCCCGACTGGCCTTTGGGTGCGGTTGGGCGGTCGCCGGCGCGCAGCTGGCGCACGGCGCGATCGATGTCTTCCTGGCTGAGCTGGCTGCCGGCGGCCGTGGCGAGCGCGGTGCGATAGCGGCTGTACGCGGTGAGGCGATCCACGAATTGCTCCGCCGTGAAGGGCTTCAGGAGGTAGTTGAGCGCTCCGTGGGCGAGGGCTGCGCGGACCGCGGCTGGATCGGATGCTGCCGTGAGCATGATCGTGTCCACGTCGGTCTCGGCGAGTACCGCGAGTCCCGAGTTGTCGGGTAGGTAGGTGTCGAGCAGCATCAGGTCGGGCTGCTCGTCGGTGAGCATCCGGCGCGCGTCGGCCGCGGTTAGGGCCGTCCCGATGACCTGGAAGCCGGGTATGCGGCGGGTGAAGGCGACGTGGACCTTGGCGACCCGGAAGTCGTCCTCCACGACCAGTACGCGGATCATTTGTCGGTCTCCGCTGCGACGGCCAGCACGGCGGGCAGGCGTGCGGCGAAGACGGCGCCGTGGCCGTCGCCGCCGGGCCGAGCCAGCCACACCTCGCCGCCGAGGCTGCGGGCCGCCTGCCGGGAGAGGGCCAGGCCGAGCCCTCGGCTGTCGCCGGCTCGGGTTGACACGCCCTGCACGAAGAGGCGGTCCGCCACCGACGAGGCGACACCGTCGCCGGAGTCCGCCACACTCAGGTGCAGCGTGTCCCGTTCGGCGGCGAGCACGATCTCCACCGACGCGGGCCGCGCCGCCCCGAGCCGGGCGGCTTCGATCGCGTTGTCCAGCAGGTTTCCCACGATGGTGATCACTTCGACCGGGGCGGTCACGCGTCCGTCCACCCAGCTCTCCTCACCGATGTCCAAGCGGACACCTTTCTCCGTGGCGATGGCCATCTTCGCCGCCAGGAACGCCCGCAGGTACGGGTCGCGGATGGCGTCGTGGTCGGTATCGGTCGCGGCGGCTGACGGAGCCGACAACATGTGCAGGTACTCCATCGCCTCGGCGTGGTGCCCGGTTTCGAGCAGCCCGGCGATCAAGTGCAGCCGGTTGGAGAACTCGTGCCGTTGGGCTCGCAGGCTCTCAGTCAGCGCACGGACTGCGTCGAGTTCGTTGGTCAACACCTCGAGATCCGTGCGGTCCCGTAGGGTGAGCACGCGACCGAGGTTGCGCCCGTCGCGGCGCACCTGCCGGCGGTTGGCGATCAGCACCCGGTCACCGGCAACGGTGACGAGGTTGTCGGCGCCGCCGGAGCCGGACAGCGCCGACCGGACACCCGCGGGCAGGTCGATCTCGTCGAGCGGAGCCCCGACCGCCGGTTCGTTGCCCAGCAGCCGGATGGCTTCTCCGTTGTAGACGGAGATTCGGTCGGCGGCGTCCACGGCGAGCACGCCCTCGCTGATGCCGTGCAGTACCGCCTCCCGCTCCTGCATGAGTTCGGCCAGCTCGTGCGGCTCCAGGCCCAGGGTCAGCCGCCGCAGCCGCCGGGTCAGCATGGCCGTCCCGGCCACGCCGAGGATGAGCGCGCCGCCGGCGAACAGAGCCGCGACCGCCACCATTCCCCGCCAGCGCGTGTGGATGTCGTCCAGGCTGATGCCCACGCTGACGATGCCGACGACGTCACCGGCCGGGTCGCGCAGCGGCACCTTGGCCCGGGCCGAGTCGCCGAGGGTGCCGTGCTGGACGATCACCACCTCGCGCCCGGCCAGCGCCTCGGACGGGTCGGTACTGACCGGGTGCCGGAGCTCGTCGGGATTCGGGTGCGACAGGCGCAGGCCATCACGGTCGGTGACGACGACAAAGAGCACGTCGGTGCTTCGGCGCACGGCCTCTGCTCTTGCCTGGACCACCCCGTCCGGGTCGTACGAGCCGGTGTGGGGGTCGTACCGCGTCGCGGCCGCCACGATGTCCGGGTCGGCCGCGACCGAGCGGGCGACGCCGCGGGCCCGCTCACCGTACTGCGTGATCAGCTCGCGATCGAGCAGCCAGCCGAACAACAACAGCCCGATGCAGACCACGATCGTGATCACGATGCTCTGCAGGACGAGTGCCTGACGGGTGAAGCTCATGCGCGGGCGAAGCATGGCACGACGGTACGACGCCGCGCCGCCGACGTCACGATCTGTCGCGAGCAAAACGCGCAGAACCTCCAGAACGTGACTTGTGCGCACAACGACTTCAAGGCTAGGAGCCCCCCGGCGGTTGCCCTACCGTCCTCGCAACACCGGGCGATAACCGTCCCGAAATGGCCACGCAACATGAGGAGGAGACGTGACCCAACCCGTGATCGAGCTGCGGGGGGCCACCAAGCGCTTTCGCGGCTCATCCGGCATCATGACGGCCGTCCAGGACCTCACCATCAGTATCCGCCCCGGTGAGTTCGTGGCAGTGGTCGGCCCGACCGGGTGTGGCAAATCCACCACGCTGTCGCTGGTGTCCGGCCTCGACCCCGCGTCCTCGGGCGAGGTTCTGGTGTACGGCAAGCCGGTGCGGGAGATCCCGGAAGGCATCGGCTACATGTTCCAGCAGGACGCGATCCTGCCCTGGAAGAACGTCCTGGACAACGTCGCCGCCGGACCTCAATTCCGCGGCGTGAGCAAGGCCGCCGCGCGTGCCGAAGCAGCCACCTGGGTCGAGCGGGTCGGCCTTGCCGGTTTCGAGTCGTACTATCCGCACCAGCTCTCCGGCGGCATGCGCAAGCGGGTGGCGCTCGCGCAGACGCTCGTCAACAAGCCGAAGATCCTGCTGATGGACGAGCCGTTCAGCGCATTGGACGTGCAGACGCGCGGGCTGATGCAGGACGAGCTGCTGCGGCTGTGGTCCGGCACCGGCGCGGCCGTGATCTTCGTGACGCACGACCTGGAGGAGGCGATCGCACTCGCCGACAGGGTGGTCGTGCTGACCGCCGTGCCGGCCACGATGAAGGCCGAATTCGAGGTCAACCTGCCGCGCCCTCGCGATGTCGAGGAGATCCGACTCACCACGGCATTCCTTGAGATCTACCGCGAGGTCTGGGATTCGCTGCGCGAAGAGGTAGCCCGAGCAAGGAAGGGAGCGACCCTCAGTGCTGCCTGAGACGAAAACGCCGCGACGCCCGGAGCAGGCGTCGCAGGCGGACGCTGACCGTGCGGTGATCCGGGCGGCAGCCGTCGCTCAATATCGCCGTCGCGCCATGGTCTGGGGTGTCCGGCTCCTGATCGTCGCCGTCGGTCTCGGTGCTTGGGAGTTTGCCGCCCGCTACTGGGTCGACTTCGACGGGAACACCCACTTCAGCAAGCCGTTGGACTGGAAGGACCACGCCCAGCGCTGGGGCATCGACCAGTTCTTCTACTCGCAGCCCTCGCAGATCTGGGAGCGTCTGTACGACTGGTTCACCGTCGGGCCGAGCAGCGGCCCGATCTGGGAACACATCGGGGTCACCCTGTGGGAGGCGGTGGCGGGCTTCGTCATCGGTTCGATCGGCGGGGTCGTGCTCGGCGTGCTGCTGGGGCGCGCGCGCTTCTTCGCCGAGGTGCTCGCGCCGTTCATCAAGGCGGCGAACGCCATCCCGCGGATCGTGCTCGCGTCGCTGTTCGTCATCTGGTTCGGTCTCGGCCTGAGCTCGAAGATCGCCACTGCCGTGGTGCTGGTCTTCTTCGCGGTCTTCTTCAACGCGTTCCAGGGCGCCCGTGAGGTGGATCGCAACGTCGTCAACAACGCCCGCATTCTCGGGGCGAGCCGGATGAAGGTCCTCACCTCCATCGTCGTTCCGAGCGCAACCTCCTGGATCCTCGCCTCGCTGCACGTCGCCTTCGGCTTCGCGCTGATCGGCGCGGTCGTCGGCGAGGTCATCGGCGCCAAGCGCGGCCTCGGCCTGCTGATCGCCCACTCCCAAGGCACGTTCGACGCGGCCGGCATCTACGCCGGAATGATCATCATCACGGTCATCGCCCTCGGCGCCGAGTGGCTCCTCACCGCCCTGGAGAAGCGCCTGCTGCGCTGGCGTCCACCGACGGCCAGCGAAGCAGTCCACATCTGACACCCCATCCCCCCCAAGGATCCGACCCCCCAACGGATCCGACACCCCCAAGGAGAAGGCATACATGCGAAGCGTCCTGAAGGCGTTGCTCGCCGTCGGCGTCGTGACCGGTCTCGCGGCCTGTAGCACGGCCCAGCCGCCGGCCGCCCCGAACACCGAAGGTCCGCTGTCGAAGGTCCGGATCGGCGTCGGCGGCATCAACAAGGTGATCTACATGCCAGCCATGCTCACCGAGAGGCTGGACTACTTCAAGGCCGAGGGGCTGGAGGTCGAGCTCTCCGACGAGCAGAACGGCGTCAACCAGGAGAACGAGATGCTCGCCGGGCACCTCGAGGGGGTGGTCGGGTTCATGGACCACGCCTACACCCTGCAGCTCAAGGGCAAGTGCGTCCAGAGCGTCGTGCAGTTCGCCAACACGCCGCTGGAGAAGGTCATGCTGTCGTCGAAAGAGGCGTCGACGGTAAAAACGATGGCGGACCTGAAGGGCAAGAAGGTCGGGTTCACCAGCAAGGGCTCCTCCACGAACGCCCTGATCAACTCCCTGATGGCGAAGGCCGGCGTCAAGGAGAGCGAGTTCACCGGGGTCGCGGCCGGCGCGGGCTCCACGTTCATCGCCTCGATCGAGAATGGCGGTATCACCGCCGGCATCACGACGCCGCCCACGTCGACCACCCTGCTGGACAAGAAGACCGCGACCACGCTGGTCGATCTGTCCACGGTGGACAGTACGAAGCAGGCGCTCGGCGGGCTCTACCCGGCAAGCTCGCTGTACATGCCCTGCGAGTGGGTGAAGGCCCACCCGCGGGAGTCCCAGAAGCTGGCCAACGCGTTCGTCAAGACGCTGCAGTACATCGCCAGCCACTCCGCGGAGGACATCGCCGCCAAGATGCCGGCCGACTACGCCGGCGGCAACCAGCAGTTGTACGTCGCGTCGATCAAGGAGACCAAGGCCGGGTTCACCACGGACGGTGTGATCGACGCCGACGGCGCCCGCAACGTCGTTGAGGTCCTCGCCGCCGGTAACCCGGATGTCGCGAGCAACAAGGCCCAGATCGACGTCGCCAAGGGGTACACGACCGAGTTCGTGACCAAGGTGCCCAAGGCCTGACCGACGTCCAGTCGGCACGGATGACCCGCGCCGGCCGTGATGTCACGTCACGGCCGGCGCGGCAAATGCCGGTTGCCGCTCAGTTATGGCGAACGGGCCGAGGCAGGCCCGAGCGCGCCTCGGCGTAGCGCCCGCGTTCCGCAGTTCGTGGGCATGTGAGCCCGTCTGATGGGGGCGAAGGTGCTGGTCAGCAACGCCATGTGGAGAGCGTGGGCACACGAGATCAACAAACTGTGCCTTCTGGTTCCCGGCGGCCGGATCCCGGGGGCGAGGCTCGGGGTGGGCGAGACCTTCGACCCGGTAGGTGACATGCGCGCCCTACGGACAGGGTCGAAGTCTCGGCACAGTGTTCGGGAGTTCGGTTCCTGCGGGCGACGCGGGAAGGACGACCGGACTCCCGATAATCCATTTCGTGTTGCTGCTCGCGCGCCGCGAGCCACCGTCCTGGTAGTGACCAAGACCGAGCCTCCGATCCCACTGCCGGTGCGGCAGACGACGATCCCGAAACGCAACGGCAAGGTCCGGGCGTTGGGGATCCCGACGCTTGCGGGACCGGGTAGCACAGATGGCCGTCAAGCTGATCCTGGAACCGATCTTCGAGGTGCACGCCTAGGAACAGACGAGCCCACACGTCACCGGCCGGCCCGGCCGCCTGCCGGTCCAGGTTCAGGTTTGCCACATGGACGGGCGGGTAGTTGGCAGGGTCTGGATGGCACGTGTACGAGAGGCAACGGTGGAGTGGCGGACGATCAGGCGAGTCCGGGCGCAGCGTCACCAGGCCGCCAGCCGGCTGGGCCGCCGGGACCGTTGCGTCGCGAATTCTGGCGCAGCCCGATCCGCGGTCCCTGGCTGACGTCGGTGTTCGGCCTGGTGCTGCTGACCGGGGTCACAACGCTGTTCGTGACGGGCCTGTTGTCCTACGCCGCCTACAACCCCGACCTGGGCAACGACACCACCCCGGACAAAGGGCTGCTGGGCTTCTACCTGTTCGACTGGCCGACGCACCCGGCCTGGCTGTACCGGCTCACCCAAGGCCTGCACGTCACGCTCGGCGTCGTGCTCATTCCGGTGCTGCTGGCCAAGCTGTGGTCGGTCATCCCGAAGCTGTTCGACTGGCCGCCCGTGCGCAGCCCCGCACAGGCCCTGGAACGGCTGTCGCTGCTGCTACTGGTCGGCGGGGCGATCTTCGAGTTCGTCACGGGCCTGCTCAACATCCAGCTGTTCTACGTCTTCCCCGGCTCCTTCTACAGCCTGCACTTCTACGGCGCCTGGGTCTTCTTCGCCGCGTTCGCCGCCCACGTCGCCCTGAAACTCGGTCGGATGACGCGGGCCCTGCGCTCGCGCCGACTCCGCGACGAGCTACGCACCGACCTTGCGCACACCCGTCCCGAGCCCGCCGACCCTGACGGCCTCGTGTCACCCGCACCGGCCGCGCCGACGATCTCGCGGCGCGGCGCGGTGGGGATGGTCGGCGCCGGTTCCCTGCTGTTACTCGTGCTGACGGTCGGGCAGAGCCTTGGCGGCTGGGCGCGGTACACGGCCCTGCTGGCCCCCCGCAACCGCAACCCCGGCGGCGGACCCAACGGCTTTCAAATCAACAAGACGGCCTCGTCCGTCGGCATCACGGCGACCGACGTCGGCGATGCGTGGCGGCTGATCGTGCGGAATGGCGACCGTGAGCTCACCCTGACCCGGGAGCAGCTGCTCAAGCTGCCGCAGCACGCCGCCGCACTGCCGATCGCCTGCGTCGAAGGGTGGTCCACCGAGGATCAGCACTGGAGCGGGGTGCGCCTGGCCGACCTGGCCGACCTCGCCGGGCTGCCCGGCGCGGCGAACGTCCTGGTCGAATCCGTGCAGCGGACCGGGTCCTTCCGGTCCGCCGTCCTGCGCGACAACCAGATCCGCGACCCACGGTCGCTGCTCGCCCTGCGGGTCAACGGCGCGGACCTCTCGCTCGACCACGGCCATCCCGCTCGTGTGATCGTGGCGGCCAACCCCGGTGTGAACAACACCAAGTGGGTGGGCGCACTGACCTTCCGGATGTGAGCATGGCCCGCTTCATCCACTGGTACGGCGCGAACCCGTTGCACCTGCTCACCCTCATCTGCGCATTCGCGGTGGCCGGCTACGCGGCCGTGCGACTGTTCGCGGTCCAACCTATCGGCGTGGCCGTGTGGCTGGTCGGCGCGGCGATCGCGCACGACCTGATCCTGTTCCCGCTGTACGCGGTCGCCGACCGATCGGCCCGGTCGGTGCTGCACCGCCGCGCCGCCGATCTGCGCACTATCCCGTGGATCAACTACCTGCGCGTACCGACAGTGCTGTCCGGCCTACTGCTGCTGGTGTGGTTCCCGCTGATCTTCAGGATGGTGCCCGGCTTCGAAGCCGCCACCGCGCTGTCACAAGACGTCTACCTCGGCCGCTGGTTAGCGATCACCGCCGTGCTGTATGGCGGGGCAGCCCTCGCCTTCGCCCTGTCAGTACGCCGGACCCGCCCGGCCGGAGGCGGATAGTGCGTAGGAAAGGCTTCATTGAACGCGTTCCAGATCGCCTTCGAAGGTCGTCGGCCTGCCGCCAGCCTGCTACCAGGCCTGCTGGCAGCTACCCGGACTGGACGGCCGGTCTCGGTGGCTTGTGCCCAGGCCAGCTCTCGCGCGTGGGCTCGAGCGGCGCGCAGTGCGGCCAGGTACGGTTCGCCGGTGCCGGCCAGGGCCCGCCTGTGCCAGACCCGTGGCGTCGGCGAGGTCGGCCAGCAGCCGGGTCCCGGCGTGGGCGACCACGCCGCTGCCGTCGGCGGTGACGGTGAGTTTCGGTCGAGTCCGAGTAACCTGCATCCCCAGCGTCGGGGCACCAGAACGCTAGGGGTGCCTTCGGTGGGGCCGGTGGCGCAACCGTGGTCGCGGCGAGGCTGGAAACCCGGATGGGGGAGATCTTCCATCGGGACTTCTACGGCTACCGTCCCGGCCGGTCGGCGCTGCAAGCGGTCGCGCGGACCAAGGAACGTTGCTGGCGGATGGACTGGGTGGTGGACATGGACATCGCCAAGTTTCTTCGACAGCGTCCCGTGGGATCTCATGGTCAAAGCCGTGGAGGCCAACACCGACCAGCCGTGGATCATCGTGTATGTGAAACGCTGGCTGGCGCGCCGATGGTCACCGCGGACGGAACCGTGATCCACCGCGAGCGGGGTACCCCGCAGGGTTCAGCGGTGTCACCGGCGCTGGCGAACCTGCTCCTGCACTACGCGTTGGATGCGTAGCTGGTACGGACGTTTCCGGACGTCGAGTTCGCAGCGAGGCCCGCGCTATCCAGGTGCGGGACGCGATCGCGGAGCGCATGCAGCAGGTGGGCCTGCGGCTGCACCCGGACAAAACCGGATCGTCTACTGCCAGGACAGCAACCGGCGAGGCTCGTACGGGCAGACATCGTTTTCGTTCCTGGGCTTCACGTTTCGGCAACGAGGAGCACGTAATCGGCGAGGCCAGACCTTCAGTGGGTTCCTGCCAGCGCGCAGCGACGCGGCCCAGAAGAAGATGAACACAACGGTGCGATCGTGGAAGCTGCACTACAAGACGACCCTGACGCTCGACGACCTCGCACGGTGGATCAACCCGATCGTGCGAGGTTGGATGCAGTACTACGGAGCGTTCTACCGCTCCAAACTGCACCCGCTGCTGGAGCGCATCAACGCCTACCTGATGCGGTTCCTCCGTCGCAAGCTCAAACGGTTGCGGAGCAAGAAGAAGGCCCGCCAGTACTGGAAGAGGACCGTCGCACGGCGGCGGGGCCTGTTCGCGCACTGGGCATGGAACACCTCGTTCACGACCGCCTGGTGACCAGGGTGACAAGAGCCCGGTGAGCCGAGAGGTCCACGCCGGGATCTGTGGGAGCCGGAGGGTGAAACTCCCTCCGGCCACCCGACAAGGCACCCGTTCCTTATCGACCCACCATGTGGGCAGCCTCAATGAAGAGCCCAGGCTAGTTGGGCGAGGCGATGGTGAGGGTTGCTGCTGCATTGCAGCAGAGTGAATCTGCATTGGGAGGGATTGCGGGAGTAGAGGCGCTAATCTCGACGGCAGTGTAGCCGCCCGCCACGAGAGATTCAGGGACCGTCCACGGCTGGTCGAACTTACCGCAGGCGTCAGCCCGCACTGTCGGGAGGTCGTCCAACTTTCCTGTGGGGTTCGGCTTTTTTCCGTACAAGGAGATCGCAATTGCCGTATCGGGAGGGTAGCCATCGCCGTGAACAACCACTCGCTGCCCTTGGCGGGCCTCCGCGGGGAACAGTTGAAGTATTGCGTCGGTCTTCCGGTTGGGACATGGGACGCTGGAGCTTGCTGATGAGATGCCCGCTTCCTTGTTCGCATCGTGGACTTCGCTCCATACTGCCACTACGCACGCTGCGACCAGTAACACGGCCACCATCGACCAGAGGTGCCATTTCCGAAGCCATGGCGGCGGCTTTATCCAATTAAGCACCATCCCTAGGATGGCCCCAAGCAGCACTCCCGCCGTGGTGAGCAACAGCTTCAGCAGCATGCCCAGCATCATTCCAGATTCCCGCAACTTGAAGCATCGTGAAGGAAGCTCGGATTTCATATCAACGGATCTATCCGGCGATTGACATCAACCTGTACCTGCCGGGAATGGCATCCGTGCAGGTCGCCGAGCCCTCTTGATGTCTAGGCCCGACCTTGGTCTGGTCGAGGGCGTCGCCCGTACTCGTCGTCACCGATGACTGCGCGATGTTGCCGCCTCATGCTGCTGCGACTGGCGTACCTGGGCATCACGAACGCGTTTACGTTGCTGCGCCTGCTGCCTGGCGGCGACCGCGACAACGACATCGAGATTCTGTCGTTGCGCCACCAGCTCGCGGTGCTGCAGCGCCAACTCGACGGGCAGCAGGTCCGGTTCGAGCCAGTCCGATCGGGCGTGGCTGGCCGCGCTGCTGCACCCGCTGCCGAGGCCGACCCTGCGGCGCCTGCGGCTGCTGGTCCGGCCCGACACGGTTCTCAAGTGGCACCGTGACCTGATCGCCCGCCGCCACGCCGCAGTATCGCGGCCCCGGCGGCGCGGTCGACCCCGCACGCTGCGCCCGATCCGGGCGCTGGTGTTGCGCCTGGCGAGGGAGAACGGCAGCTGCAGGTATCGGAGGGTGCATGGCGAACTGCTCACGCTCGGGATCAGGGTCGCCCCGTCGGATCCAGCGCGCCTGCGGCGGAACCGTCAGGATCGTTAGTGAGCACGGCGGTAAGGTGCTCACCACGGACGACCCCGCCGGAGATCGGAACTCGGTCCGGCTGGAGACCGATCGAGGACGCGGCAATCAGCGGTGGCGGCTGGCCACCGACGACCGCGTTGCCTTCCTCGTCGAGGCGAAACAGTCGGCGCACGCCTTCGACGCGAGAACGGACACAAAGGTACCCGCGGTCGAGCCCGACGGTTCGGTCGCAGACCCGACGCAGCCGATCCTGTGGTCGACGCACTGGCAACCCTGGCAGCACTGGCTGATAGTCCGCGTGCCGCTCGAGTAGTCCCAACGGGGCCCACCGCGACTGCGACGCCGAAACGCTCAACGCCGGCCCGCACCACATCGTCGCCGCCGATGCGGCCGTGCATGTGCCCTGCCGCTGGACCCGGCGTCGGACTGGGACCGGCAAGGCGACTCACTGGTGCCCGTGCCATTGCCCTACCGGCGATTTGCCTCACCCTGGCCACCTCGCGGAATCGTTCGCATGCCATACGCGGAATCGGTCGCAATCCGGGGGATGCCGGGCGGCCGAAGCGGCGGCTGACCGGTCGTTGACTCGGCCGATTGCACGGGGACAAACAACCGGCAAGATTGAGCGCACCCGATGTTACGATCAATGACGGGAACGCCACTTGACCAGCGACGAACGTATCCGAATCAAGTTCGACGGGCTGACCCTGGCCGAGGCGAACCAGGCCGCGGCTGAGCTACAGGAGATGGTCGTCGACGCTGCCGACCGGGCTGGCGAGGAGGTCGGCTCCAGCGTGGAACGCCACCGGACCGACACTCAGGACTTCGGCGCCACGCTCGTGCTCGTCCTCGGCACCCCGGCCGCCGTGGCCGTGGTGCGGGCCATTCACGCCTACATCGCCAAGCGCGGCAGCCGGGTCGTCATCGAGACCGCCGACGGGGCCCGGGTCGTGGCCACCGGCGACGCGGCGGCGAACATCGACGTGGCGCGCACGGTCGAGGCGATGCGCGCGCGCCGATGACCGCACGCCGCCTGCTGGTCGTCGTCCTCGGCGCGAGCGAGTTCCCGCGCATGCGGCAGCGGAACAAGGACAACGTCGCGTTCCGCAACTCGGCGACGGCCCTGGCGAACTTCCTCGGCGGCGAGCGGCACGGCCCCGGCGCATACGTGGTGGAGAGCCTCTTCGACGCCGACGACTCCGTCGGCGACCACGTCTACCGGCTCGCGGACCTGCTGCGCAAGCACGCCGACGCCACCGATCTGATCATCTACTACGTCGGGCACGGCGGCTTCATCGGCCGCAAGGACTATTTTCTGACGCTGCGCTCGACCGACGACGTGCACAGCGACGTCACCGGCCTGCGCGCCAGCACGCTCGCCCGGGTCGTCAAGGAGTCGTTCCACGGCGCGGTGTACGTGCTGCTGGACTGCTGCTTCGCCGGCCACGCCGTCGCGGAGTTCCAGTCCGTCGACGCGGTCGGCCGGCTCGCGAGCACCATCACGCTGCCGGCCCTGGGCGAGCGGGGCACCGCCATGCTCATCGCCACATCCAAGGAGGAGCCGGCGCTCGCCCCGACCGGCCGGCCGTTCACGATGTTCGCCGAGGGCCTGCTTACGGCGCTGGCCTCCGGCGCGGCGAATCTCGGCGAGTACCTGAGCCTGCAGGACGTCGGTGACCTCGTCGTCGACGTGCTGCGGCGCAGATACCCGCCCGACTACGTCGTGCTGCCGGAGGTCCACTCGCCCCGCCAGATCGGTCCCAGCGTCGCCAAGCGGCCGCTGTTCGCCAACGCCGCCTACCGCGCCGACCGGCCGTCGCCCGGCGCCGACGCCCCGCCGCACCCGCTGGACCGGTTCCGGGACGGCCCTGCCGCCGGGCTGGCCCAACTGCTGCGCGAGGCCGAGCGGCACTACCGGATCCTCGGCCGGGGGGCGCCGGAGCCGGTGGACTGGCTGGATCAGGTCGGTGCCTGGCGCGAAGCCGTGGCGGCCGCGGACCCGGCCCAGATCGTGCTGATGCGCTTCGGCCCGCCGACCGAGGAGGAGCTCTCCGGCGCGTTCCGGCAGCTGGCCGAGTGGCTGCGCGGGCGCACCGGGGTGCCCGTCACGTACAACCTGCCGACGACCGCATGGGAGGAGCGGGGCCGTGCCGTATGAGCAGCCCGCGACGCGCAAGACGCCCGCGCTGATCATCTACCTGCTCGACATGAGCGGCTCCATGGCCGAGAAGGTCGACCTCGGGCCGTCCGCGCCCGAGCGACTCCGCGGGGTGACCAAGACGGATCTGGTCACCCGCGCGCTAGCCGCGGTCATCAAGGAGATGCTGCAGCGGTCGATGAAGGGCAGCGTGCCTGCGGCGCGGTACCGCGTCGCCGCGTACGCGTACAACGACCGGGTCCACGACGTTTTCGGCGGCGCCTGCCCGATCACCGACCTGGTGCGTATCGGCGTGCCGGCGATGAAGCCGGAGAGCACCACCGACGCGGCGAAGGCGTTCCTGAAGGCGGAGCAACTGCTCATCTCGGAGCGGACCGCACTGCGCGACTGTCCAGCCCCGCTGGTCTGCCACCTGACGGACGGCGACTTCAGCGGCGACGACCCCGCGCCCATCGCCGAGCGGATCCGGCAGATGACGTTCGCCGACGGCCCGGTGCTGGTGGAGAACATCTTCTTCAACGAGTTCGCGCTGGTGGACCCGGTGCGCGACGTGCTGGCCTGGCCCGGCGTCACCTCGCCCGACGACCTCCTTAGCAGCGGCTCCCGGCGGCTGTACGAGATGTCCTCGGTGATTCCGGACTCCTACCTGCGGCTGTTCCACGAGCGCGGCTACGCCATCCGGCCGGGCGCGCGCATGGTGTTCCCGGGTGAGACGCCGGAGATGCTCAAGGCGGCGTTCACCATGTCGGGCATGACGCCGATCGCGTAGCCGATCTGGAGGCGAGCATGGCACGTCGAAACCAGCGCAGTTGGTGGCCGTTCTGGCGGTCGGCGAAGCGGCCGTCGCCGGTCGAGTTCGACCCCCTGCGCCGGGAGCCCGTCCGGCGCTGGGGAGCGGGCGGCGCCGTCGTGCGCGGCATGCTCGACCGCTCGCCCGACAGCGCCGGCCGCGGAGAGCCGTCGCAAGACTACGTGGCGGTGCTGTACGGCAAGAACCGGCTCTCCTTCGCGGTCACCGACGGCGTCAGCTCCTCGTTCCTGGGCGACCTCGCTGCGCGGTTCCTGGCCACCCGCCTCGTCCCGTTCATGCACGAGCAGCAGCCCCCGCTGCGCTCCGAGGCGGCGTTCGCCGCCGCGGTGCAGCGGCACCTGGTGCAGCTGGCCGAGGAGTACGGACCCCAGGTTGCCGGGCACCCGATCCCGGACGGCGCGGCCGGGTACGTGCGCGAGTTGCTCGAGCATCGGCGGGAGTACGGCAGCGAGGCGATGTTTGGCTGCGGGACGATCGACTTCCGGCGCGACCGCATTGTCACGCTGGCCTGGCTCGGCGACGTGCGCCTCGTGGTGCTGGGCGCCGGCGGGCGGCGGCGAGACTTCTCCGGCAGTACCGCCGATCGCTGGTCAAGCCGCCTCGGCCCCCGCGGCGAGGTGGAGTGCCGCCGCTGGCGTCTGGGCGACGTCGAGCGGGTCGTGCTGTGCTCCGACGGGGTCGCCGCCGACCTCGACGCCGTCATCGACCTCGGCGACCGCGCCCTTGACGAGGTGCTCGCCGCCGCCGCGCAGCGCCCCGACAGCGACGACATGTCGCTGCTGGACATCGCCGTCGCCCGCAGCGCGATGCCGGACCCGTCCGTTACGCACCAGGCCGGCCGCAGCGCGGTCCACAGTGGACATTCATCCCGGCTCGACCGCGGCGAGCCCGTCCCGGTGGAGGCGACCGCCGGCGTCCCACCGCCCGGCCGACTGCGCTGGCGGGGTCCGGCCGGTGCCGGCTACACGATCTCCTGGGACACCGTGCCCGGCGCGGAGGCGTACACACTGGAGCTGTCGCCGACGGCTGCCTTTGACGACCCGCTGACGTACCGGGTTACCCGCACCGAGTTCACCGCCCCCGCGCTGGACGGCCCCGTGTGGGTGCGCGCCCGGTCGCACGCCCAGGGGGACGCGGGGCCGTGGGGGAGTGCGGCCGAGCTCACGACGGCGCGCCTGCCGTTCGTCGTCTCCCAGCACGGTGACCGCGTCCGGCTGACCTGGCCGCCGGGCGACCCCAGCGTCCTGCGGTTACGGGCCGGCGGCCGGACCTGGGAGGTCGACGCCGGCACCGACGGTGTCGAGCTCCCGCTGCCGCCCGGGCGGTGCGTGGCCCGGCTCGGTGTGCGGGGCCCGGACGGCGAGCTGGATTGGGGCGCGGAGTTCGCGTTCGAGGTGCTCGCATGATGCGGTACCGACGGTTTGACCCCGCCGATTGGCTGGACAGGACGGTCATTCTGCGCAACCGGCGGTACACCTTCGTCCTCGACGACCAGGTGTTCGGCGGCTTCGAGCCGGCCGCGGTCCACCGCATCGGCGGCAAGGCCGACGTCTACCAGCTGCGCGCCGAGGATGACGGCACCGTCCACGCGCTGAAGGTCTTCAACAAGCGGCACTCGGTCGACCGGCACGTCACCACGGCGGCCCTGCTCAACATCGCCCGGCTGCTGCCCGGCCTGCGGGTCTGCACCCGCGCGGTGGTTAGCGACACCGAGGCGTTCGTCCTCGGCGAGCCCGGCCTAGCCTGGGCGATCATCATGCCGTGGATCGAGGGCCGGCCCTGGGCGGACTACATCGAGAACGAGGCGCCGTCTCGCGCGGAGTCGATTGCGATCGCCCAGGTCACGGCCCGCCAGCTGGCCACGCTGGAGTCGAAGGAGTTGGCGCACACTGACATCTCCAGCACGAACGTCATCGTCGCCGCGAGTGGGCGCGGGCCCGATGTGCAGTTCATCGACGTCGAGGAGATCTTCGGGCACCTGTTCGACAAGCCGGTCGACCCGTCGGCCGGTACCCGGGGCTACGGCCACCCGCACGCCGCTGGCCAGAGCTGCTGGCAGCCGGCCGGTGACCGGTTCGCAGGCGCGATCCTGCTCACGGAGATGCTGACCCTGCACGCGGACGCGATCCACGAGCAGGTCGCCGATGCGAGCCTGTTCGCCCCGGACGAGTTGTGCGCCGACACTGGCAAGAGCCGCCGGGTCCGCCGCGAGTTGGCGGCGCTGTACCCGTCCGCGGCCAGCCTGTTTGACCGTGTATGGAGCTCGAGCGGCCTGCGCGACTGTCCCGCCCTGAAGGAATGGGCGGACGCGCTGGACGCGCTGGGCCGGCCACAGCCGCCGGTACCAGGGCCCCGCCGCGCGCCCGACGAGGATTCCTTCGTCCCACCAACCCCGGCGCCGCCCCCGGTCTCGGCCCCACCCCTACTCCCGACCCTGGCTCCGCATCGAGTCCCGGTTCACCCGCCCGTCGTGACGTCTGTCTCGCCTCTGGTTCCGGTCTCGCCTCCAGTCCCGGCCCCGGCGGCGCCCGACCCGTCGGGCGATGTGCCGAGCAATCCGGGCATCACCTTCGTCCCGCTCGTCGACGTCGACGACAGCTGGCGCGCCCAGCCCTGATCGCCGCAACCGTCATCGCCGGCCGAGCTGCCGCGGTTATGGGGCGCGGGCACGTGCTCGTGGTCGAACGTCACCACGTCGCAGCCCTTCGCGGCCAGGCGCTGCACGATCGCCAGCCGGGTCGGATCGGCCAGGCCACGGAACAGCGCCGCGGCCGCCGCGAGATCCTGCCGTTGGCCCGCGCTCGCGTCCGGCACAGTTCCCATCGCCACCACACGATGATGCTGGCCGGGACCGGTGCCAACTGGTGCGCCGATGCCCGGCCGGACGGCGTCGCCTCGGGCCAGCCCCGGCGGGCGGGCGGTTCAGTTCGCGCCGGCGGTGGGGGTGAGCACGTCGGCGGCGATGAGCCCGAACAGCAGCAGTCCCGCGGCCACCCGGTAGACGACGAACACGGTGAACCGGTGGTGGGTGATGTAGCGCATTAGCCAGGCGATGACGGCGTAGCCGACGGCGAACGCGATCACGGTCGCCAGCGCGGTCGGGCCGGCCGCCGGGGCGTCCCCGTCGCCGATCTTCGTCAGCTCCAGCAGTCCGGAGGCCAGCACGGCCGGGATGGCCAGCAGGAACGAGTACCGCGCCGCCGCCTCCCGGCGGAAGTCCATCAGCAGGCCCGCGGCGATCGTGCCGCCGGACCGCGACACTCCCGGGATGAGGGCCAGCGACTGCGCCAGGCCGAAGACCAGGGCGCTGCGGGGGCGCAGCTCGGCCAGCGTTTTCTGGTTCGTCGCCGCGTGGTCGGCGAAGGCCAGAACGAGCCCGAATCCGACCAGCATCGCCGCGGTCAGGCGCAGATCCCGGAACACGGTCTCGATGCTGTGCTGCAACAGCAGCCCGAGCACCGCGATCGGCACGGTGCCGAGGATGACGTACCAGCCCAGCCGCGCATCAGGGTCCTTGCGCAGCTCGGGGCGCACCAGCGACCGTGTCCACGTCGCCACGATCCGGCCGATGTCCCGACGGAAGTACAGCAGCACCGCGGTCTCCGTGCCCAGCTGTGTCACCGCGGTGAACGCCGCCCCCGGATCCGACCAGCCCGCCAGCGCCGACACGATCCGCAGGTGCGCGGAGGAGGAGATCGGCAGGAACTCCGTCAGCCCCTGCACCAGCCCCAGCACGGCCGCCTCGAACCAACCCAACGGATCCACCGGATTTCCCTTCCGTCATACCGTGCCTCGCCGCTACGGCCGCCGCCGAACCCACCCGCCGCCCGCCCGTCCCAGCCTCGGGGCAGGCCGCGGCCAGCCCCCGGCGAGCCGGTTCCAGCCGTTCGCCGTGGCGGAACGCGGGCAAGCGTACCGGCCCCGCCAGTAGGCGCCAGACGTCGGTCACCACGGCTCAGGCGCAGGCGCAACGTCACCGGCAGCGCCCGCTCTAGCTACAACCTTGTAGTAATGACCGGTTGCCGTTACTACAATCTTGTAGCTAATATGATCGCGTGAGCGACCCTGGCCAGCCGCGCTGGCTCGACGAGGAGCAGCAGCGGATCTGGTATCTGGTCGCGTATGCGCTGATCCGCGTGCCCGCCACCCTGGACGCGCAGATGCACCGCGCCGCGGACCTGAGCCAGTTTGAGTACATGGTGCTGTCCGCCCTGTCGCTGGCACCCGGGCGCCGGCTGCGGTTGCGCGTACTGGCCGGATACACCGCCAGCACCCTGGCCAGGCTCGGCAACGTCATCACCCGGCTCGAGCACCGCGGCTGGGTACGGCGCGTCCCCGACCCCGCCGACGGACGCTCGACCCTGGCCGTGCTCACCGACGAGGGCATGGCCAAGGTCGAAGCCAGCGCACCCGCACACGTGGCCGAGGTCCGCCGGATCATCTTCGACCCGCTGACCAAGACACAGCAGCGGCAGTTGGGCGTCATCGCCCAGCGCATCCTCGCCGTCACCGACCCGGACGGCCCGGCCACCGCCGCCACGGACACCACCCAGCCCTAAACCAGTTCCGTTCCTGTACGGCCTGGCCCGAGGCCGGGGCGTCGATCCGCGCACGACCGGAAGGACCTTGCAGCATGCCCACCATCGCCATCGTCGGGGCCGGCCCCGGCCTCGGCCGGTCCATCGCCACCCTGTTCGGTAGCCACGGCTTCCAGGTCGCCCTGATCAGCCGCAACCCGGGCAAGCTCGACGGTCTCGTCGCGGAGCTCACCGCCGCCGGGATCACCACGGCCGGGTTCCCCGCCGACGTCAGCGACCATCCGGCGCTGACCGCGGCCCTGCAGCAAGCCGCCGCCCGGTTCGGCGGGATCGACGTGCTGGAGTTCTCCCCGTACGCCGGTCTCACCCGGGTCAGCCCGGACCAGGTCGGCATCGACACCCTCCGGCCCGAGATCGAGCAGCTGCTCTACGGCGGCGTCACCGCCGCCCGCGCGGTCCTGCCCGCCATGCTCGAGGCCGGGGCGGGCATCCTGCTGTTCACCACCGGCGGCGGCGCGATCAACCCGTACCCCATGCTGGCCACCACCAATGCCGCCCAGGCCGCACTGCGCAACTGGGTCCACAACCTCCACCAGACCCTCGCCGAACGCGGCGTCTACGCCGCCACCGTGGCCATCAATGTCTTCATCGGCGCGACCCCACCCGCCCCCGGCATCCCGCACGCCGACCCCGACCACATCGCCCACACCTACTGGGATCTCCACAACCAGCGGGACCGGCCAGAACACGTCATCAACGGCTGACCGCCCGCGACGCGCCGACGGTGCCGCGGCGCAGGTGGGACTGTACAAATAACGGCGGATCTGCTGATCAAGGGAGAGACGCCAGATGACGACGGAGACCACCGTCGAGCGGGAGCCGGCCGCCGTGTCGG
>NZ_JBICTV010000041.1:0-63490 GCF_043197855.1 Dactylosporangium sp. NPDC048998 | reverse complement strand
TCGCCGTCCCAGCCACCCGCTCCACCACGCACAGCCGGGCAGCCACGGGAAAACTGAACCCAGCAGCGGCCGCGACCGGCGCGTACCGCACACCGTAGGCGGCAAGCGCCTCGATCGCCTCCTCCTCGGTCTTGCCGAACCGCCCCCAGCCGGGCCAGTCAAGGCTGCCGGCGAAGACCTTCTTCTTGCCCGTCTCGAGGTAGATGTCGGCCATGCTGTGACCTTAAGCCGCATTCCTCGGCGGTGCCGGGCCCGGTACCTACCATGGTTCATATGCCTGAGCTTGTGAGTTATCTTCGCGAGGCCCTGCTCGCCGGTGATGTCGAGACCACCCGGGACTCCAATCACGGCAACGCCGCCGCCTTCGCAGAAGGGCGCGAGGGCTACGTCTTCGGCCTGGTACCGCTCAAGACGTGGACGCTGCCGCAGGTGCTGGCGGTCATGGCCGAGCGCGTCGGCATCGACCCGAACCCGGAGCGGTCGACGGGCCGCGATGTCATCGACCCGCACAAGACCGTCCGCGCGCTCGAGCGCATGCGGGATCGCCTGCGCCTGGCCGCGCGACGCCGTGAGCGGGTGATCGTGGCGACCGGCCACCCGGCCGGCATCATCGAGGTGCACCTGGCGATCGCCGCGGCGCTGCGCGCGGCCGGGTGCGAGCTGCTGCAGCCGGCGCCGGGTGCCGTGTTCGACTCCCCGGGCCGTTCCGCCGGTCGCGAGTTCCCCCTGGCGGTGCGGTACATCGGCGGTGTGGCGGTCGCCGCGGAGCGGGGCATCGCGTTGTGGCACACCCACTCGCCCGACGGCATGCGTGCCATGCTGGCCGAGCTCGAGTGGCGGCGTGAGGCGCCCCCGGACCTGGTCGTCGCCGACCACGGTTTCGCCGGGGCGGCCGCAGCCGCCGGGCTCGACGTGGTGTCGTTCGCGGACAGCAACGATCCGGCCCTGTTCGTCGGCGAGGCGGAGGGCCGGGTCTCGGTGACGGTACCGATCGACGACAACGTCCAGCCGCATCTGTACGGCCCGGTCAACGAGTTCCTGCTGGAGGGGGTCGCGCCTGCCGGCTGACCTTGCCGGGTCTGTCGGGGTCACGGCATCGAGCGCCGCCGAGCGTAACGGCGGGCCGGAAAGAGCCGAGGCCCGTCGGAAAAATATGACACGGGTGCTATGGGGTAATTCGCCCGTGATTCTTGTGTGGGTTCCTTCCCGATGAAAGCATCTGTCGCGGCCGATATTTATCGGCTCCGATACAGGGAGACTCACGTGAGACCCACCAAGACCTCATCCAGGCTGCTCGCGGCGATCGCCGCCGGCCTTGCCGCCGGTGCCGTCCTGACCCCGTCCGCGGCACTCGCCGCCCAGGACTCGCCGGCGCTCCGGGCGAAGACCACCGACGCCCTCGTCGCCCAGCTCGGCACCCGCACCGCCGGCGCGTACTACGACGCGAAGGCCGCCAAGATGGTCGTCACGGTGACCGACCCGGCCACCGCCGCGAGCGTCGAGGCCACCGGCGCGATCGCCCGCAAGGTCGAGCACAGCGGCGCCGAGCTCGCGCGGATCAGCACGACGCTCGACGCCAAGGCCGCCATCCCCGGCACGGCCTGGGCCGTCGACCCGGTCGCCAACCAGGTCGTCGTGTCCATCGACAGCACAGTGCCGGCCGAGCACGTCAAGACGATCGAGGGCCTCGTCGCGAGCCTCGGCAGCGGCGCCCGCATCGAGCGCCTCGCCGGCGCGCTGCGCCTGACGATCTCGGGCGGCCAGGCCATCTACACCGGCGGCGCCCGCTGCTCGCTCGGCTTCAACGTGGTCAGCGGAAGCACCTACTACTTCCTGACCGCCGGGCACTGCACGAACATCGGCGCCACCTGGACGACCAGCAGCGGCTCCGTGCTCGGCACCCGCGCGGGCACCAGCTTCCCCGGTAACGACTACGGCATCGTGCGCTACGCCGCCGGCGTCTCGCACCCCGGCAACGTCTCCCTGGGCGGTAGCTCCACGCAGGACATCACCACGGCGGCCAACGCGTACGTCGGCGAGACGGTGCGCCGCAGCGGCAGCACCACCGGTGTACACAGCGGCACCGTCACGCAGCTCAACGCGACCGTGACGTACGCCGAGGGCCGGGTCAACGGCCTCATCCGGACCACGGTGTGCGCCGAGCCCGGCGACAGCGGCGGCTCCCTGTTCGACGGTACGGCCGCGATCGGCCTGACGTCCGGCGGCAGCGGCAACTGCACCAGCGGCGGCGTCACCTACTTCCAGCCGGTCACCGCGGCCCTGAGCGCGTACGGCGTGAGCGTCTACTGATCGACCGACGGCGGAGCTGGGCGGACAGCCGGTGACAGGGACAGAGACCGGCACAGAGGACCAGCTCACCTGTGGGGGCCGGGCGGGGGCGTCGCCCGGCCCCCGTTTTTTGTCGTACCCGGGTGGCAGAGTTGAGGCATGCGCGTCGGGCTGCTCGGACCACTCACCGTCGAGGTCGACGGCCGGCCGGTCGAGGTCGGCGGCGCCAGGCTGCGCGCACTGCTGGTCCGCCTCGCCCTCGAGCCCGGCCGGTTCGTTCCCCTCGACCAGCTCGTCGACGCCTTGTGGCCGGACGGCACGCCCGGCGGCGGCTCCGGCGCCAGAGGCGGACCGGCGCCGGCCGACCCCGCCAACGCCGTGCAGTCGCTGGTGTCGCGGCTGCGTAAGACGCTCGGCGGCGGTCATCCGGCGCTGGAGTCAGGCCCGGGCGGTTATCGGCTCAACATCGCCCCCGGCGACGTGGACGCCTGTCGCTTCGAGCGTCTCGTCGCCGAGGGACGCCGCGCGCTGCGGGCCGACGACCCGCGGAGCGCCACCCGGCTGCTGCGCGAGGCGCTGGATCTGTGGCGCGGCCCGGCGCTGGCCGACGCCGGCGAGCACGGCGCGGTCGTCGCCCGCTGGGACGAGCTGCGCCTGGCCGCGACCGAGGACCTCATCGAGGCGTCCGGCCTCGCCGCCGAGACCCGGGCCGGGGCCATCGCCGAGCTGCAGGAGCTCATCGTCGCCAACCCGCTGCGTGAGCGGCTCGTGGCGCTGCTGATCCGGGCCCTGCACGCCGACGGGCGGCAGGCGGAGGCGCTGGCCGCGTTCGAGGAGTGCCGGCTCCGCCTCGCCGACCAGCTCGGCGCCGACCCCTCGCCGGAGCTGCGCGACGCGCACACCGCCGTCCTGCGGGCCGAGGCCCGCCCGCCCCGCGCCGGCAACCTGCGGGCGCCGCTGACCAGTTTCGTGGGCCGGGCCGACGACGTCGAGCGGCTCGCCACGCAGGTGGCCGACAGCCGCCTCGTCACGCTCGTCGGCCCCGGCGGGGCCGGCAAGACCCGGCTCGCCACCACGGTCGCCGTAGCGGTGGGGCGCCTGCTGTCCGACGGGGCCTGGCTGGTCGAGCTCGCCCCGGTGGCCGAGGCCGCCGAGGTTCCCGCGGTCGTACTGCGCACGCTGACTGCCGGCGGCCTCGTCCAGCCGGAGAGCGCAATGCGCCCCCGCCGCGTCGACCTGCTGGACCAGCTCGCGGAGGCGCTGACGCTGCCCGGCGTACTGCTGGTGCTGGACAACTGCGAGCACGTCGTGGACGCCGCCGCGAAGCTCAGCGAGGAGCTGCTCGGCCGGTGCCCGAAGCTGCGGATCCTGGCGACCAGCCGCGAGCCGCTGGGCATCCTCGGCG
This sequence comes from Dactylosporangium sp. NPDC048998, assembly GCF_043197855.1. Lineage (NCBI taxonomy): Bacteria > Bacillati > Actinomycetota > Actinomycetes > Micromonosporales > Micromonosporaceae > Dactylosporangium > Dactylosporangium sp. NPDC048998. The sequence goes on along the minus strand of NZ_JBICTV010000041.1, from coordinate 59,796 downwards.
AGACGCTGTTCCCCGTCGGCCCGCTACCCCTTCCCGACCCGCCCGCGCCCGGACTCTCCCCGCCGGGACCACCCCCGCCCGGACGCCACCCGGCAGTAACGCGCGACCCGGCGACGTCGCGTGACCAGGCGATGACGGGCGGCCGTGCGATGGCGCGCGACCAGGCGATGACGGCGGCCCGGGCGAGCGCGTCTCCCGCGGTACAACTGCTGAGGGATCGGGCGGCGGCCGTGCGGCCCGGTTTCCGGGTGACCGACGACAACGCCGGGGCGGTGGTCGAGATCTGCCGCCGGCTCGACGGCCTGCCGCTGGGCATCGAGCTCGCCGCGGCCCGGCTGCGCTCGTTCACGCCCGAGCAGCTCGCCGCGCGCCTCGACGACCGGTTCCGGCTGCTCACCGGTGGCAGCCGCACGGCCCTGCCGCGGCACCGCACCCTGCACGCGGTGGTGGCGTGGAGCTGGGACCTGCTCGGCCCGCAGGAGCGGGAGTTCGCCGAGTCGCTGGCGGTGTTCCCGGGCACGTTCGACGCGGACGCCGCGGCGGCGGTCAGCGGCGCCGCCGACGCCGAGGCGCTGCTCGACGTCCTCGTCGACCGGTCGCTGCTGCAGGTGGCCGGCGGTGGCCGGGTTCGGTATCGCATGCTCGAGACGATTCGCGAGTTCGCGCTCGAGGAGCTCGGCCGGCGCGGGGGAGCGGGCCCGGCCAGAGCGGCGCACGCCGCGTACTTCCTGGCCCTGATGGAGGAGGCCGAGCCGCACCTGCGGACCGGGGCGCAGCTGGAGTGGCTCGACCGGCTGCGCCCCGAGCAGGACAACCTGCACGCCGCGGTGGCGCACGTCTGCGACGCCGGCGACGCGCTGGGCGCGTTCCGGCTCGGCGCCGCCAGCGGCTGGCTCTGGATGTTCGAGGACAACCACGCCGAGGCGGCGCTGTGGCTGAGGCGCATCCTCGCCGTGGCGGACAGCGGGCCCGATCCGGTGCCGGCGGACCTGCGGCTCGTGGTTACGTCGATGTACGTCGTGAACAGCGGTTTCGCCGGCGACTTCCAGGTCGCCCCGGAGCAGCTGGACGAGCTGGTCTCGCTCGCCGCCGCCGTGCCGCCGGGCGGGCACCCGTTCGTGGAGCTCATCGAGCCGGTGGTGCTGCTGTTCCGGGACGACAGCGAGCGCGGCGGCGAGATCATCCGGCGCCGCCTCGACGGCTCGGTCGACCCCTGGACGCGGGCGATGCTGCTGTCGATCCTCGGCCACCTCCACGAGAACGACGGCGACATCGACGGCATGGTGCGTGAGCTCAACGCCTCCGCGGCGGAGTTCCGCCGGGTCGGGGAGCGCTGGGGCCTGGCGATGACCCTGGCGTCCGTCGCCGACGCCCACGCCCGCCGGGGCGACTTCGCGGCCGCGATCGCGCACTTCGAGGAGTCGATCGAGCTGCACTCGCAGCTCGGCGTGCACTCCAGCGAGGCGTATCTGCGGGTTCGCATGGCGGCGCTGCGACGGCTCACCGACGGTCCGGAGGTGGCGGGGACGCTGCTGCGCGCGTTCGTCGAGGACGCCCGGCAGCCGGCCCGCGACGTCTCGCACGCGATGCTGGAGCTCGGCCATCTCGCCCGGGCCGGCGGCGACGTCGACGAGGCCGACCGGCTCTACCTCGAGGCGTGGCGGCTGCAGCAGCAGTCGCCGTTGGTCGCCCCGCAGTACAAGGCGATCGTGCTGGCGGCGCGCGCCGAGGTCGATGTGGCCCGCGGCGAGCACGACCTGGCGCGGGCGCGGCTGGCCGAGGCGCTCGAGCTGGCGCTGGCGGCCCGGGACATGCCGGTCGTGGGCCGGCTCGCGGTCGCCCTCGCCGGCCTCGTCGGAGCGCTCGGCGACCCCGTGCGGGCCGCGGAGCTGCTCGGCGCGGCCGAGCGGCTGGCCGGCGCCCGCGACGCGGCCAACGCCGACTGGACCGGCCGACTGGCCCAGCTGCGGGCCGACCTCGGCGCCACCGCCTTCGAAACGGCCCTGGCCCGCGGCATGGACATGCCGCGGGCCAAGGCTCTGGAGCTGGTCACACCCTGACCGTCACGGGCCGGCCGGCCGACCGGCCGGCCCGCGCCGTCAGGCCTTGCGGCGGTAGGCGCGCACCGCGAGCGGCGCGAACACCAGCAGGACCGCCACGGACCAGATGAGCGTCTTCATCACCGGCTCGAACACCGGCGCGTTGCCGACCATCAGCCCCCGCGCCGCCTCCATCGCGTCGGCGACCGGGTTGACCTTCACCCACGCCTGCAGCCACCCGGGCAGCGTGTTCGTCGGCACGAGCACGTTGGTGCCGAACGTCAGCGGGAACATGATCACGAAGCCGAGGCCCTGCACCGCGCCCGGCTCCCGGACGACCATGCCGAGCAGCACGAACATCCAGCTGAAGCAGAACGCCATGAACATGACCAGCAGGCAGGCGGCGACCGTCTCCGGCACCGAGGTACCGATCCGGAAGCCCAGCAGGTACCCGAAGCCGATCATCACCACGATCGACACCACGAATCGGATCATGTCGCCGAGCACCCCGCCGATCAGCGGCGCGGACCGCCCGATGGGCAGGCTGCGGAACCGGTCGAAGACCCCCGTCTTGATGTCGGTGTTGAGGCTCACACCGGTCGGCGCCGACGCGAACAGCACGTTCTGCACCATCAGCGCCGGGAGCAGGAACTGCAGGTACTCGTGGCGCGACCCAGCGATGGCCCCGCCGAGGAGGTACACGAACAGCACGATGAAGATGATCGGCTGCAGCGTGACGTCGAGCAGCTGCTCCGGCGTGCGCATCGTCTTGATGAGGCTGCGCCGCGCCATGACGAGACTGTGCCGCACCAGCCCGAACGGGCGCGCCGGGACGGCCGCGATGAACTGCGTGCCGTCGGCCGAGGTCTCGCGTGTGGTCGTGGTCGTCATGCCGCCACCTCCTGCCGTTCGCGGGTCAGCGTGAAGAACACCTCGTCGAGGCTGGGCAGGTGCAGCGACAGCTCGATGACGCTGATGCCCGCCTCGTCGAGCCGGCGTACGACGGCCGTCATGGCGCTGTCGTCCGCGACCGGCACCGACATCACCCCGCGTCCGTGCGACTCCGGCTGGTTGCCGGACACGTTCGCCAGGATCGTCGCGACCGTGTCGAGATGCGCCGGGTCGGCCGGCCGCACGCTGATCGTCTGGCCGCCGACGATGTGCTTGAGCTGCGCCGGCGTGCCGTGCGCGATGACCTTGCCGTGGTTGATCACCGAGATGTTGTCGGCGAGCGCGTCGGCCTCCTCGAGGTACTGCGTGGTCAGCAGTACCGTCGTGCCCTCCTGCACCTGGGTGCGCACCATGTTCCACACGTCCTCGCGCTTGGCCGGGTCCAGGCCCGTGGTGGGCTCGTCGAGGTAGACCACGGCGGGCCGGCCGACGAGGCTCGCGGCCAGGTCGAGGCGGCGCCGCATGCCGCCGGAGTACGTCTTCGCCGGCCGGTTCGCCGCCTCGCTCAGGTCGAACTCGGCGAGCAGCTGCGCGGCCCGCGCCTTCGCCTCCTTCGCGCGCAGGTCGAGCAGCTGGCCGATGAGGACGAGGTTCTCGGTGCCGGTCAGGTCCTCGTCGACCGACGCGAACTGCCCGGTCAGCCCGCTGATGCGGCGCACCGCCGCCGCCTGGCGCACGACGTCGTACCCGCCGACGACCGCCCGCCCCTCGTCGGGGCGCAGCAGCGTCGCCAGGATGCGCACCGCGGTGGTCTTGCCGGCGCCGTTCGGGCCGAGGACGCCGAGCACCGTCCCCGGCTCGGCGGCCAGGTCCACCCCGGCCAGCGCGGTGGTCTTGCCGAAGCGCTTGACCAGGCCGTTCGCCTGGAAAGCGAAGCTCATGGCGTGTTCCCCCTGTGGATGTCCTTCCTAACGCAGTGCAGCATGCCCGGCGCCGCTGTCAAACCGCGCACATCGCCCTGTCATTCGCTGACAGGCCGTCGCACCACCCGATGGTCGCCCGATTCCCGCATTGTGGACACAAGTTGACGTTTTCGCGAGCGGCTCGGCAGCATCGATTCCATGGGGCCTGACGGCGCGCTGCTGACCCAACGACTGGTGGTCGACCTGGTTCGACACGCCAGCGCGCGCTGTACCCGCTAGAGCTCCCGCTCGCGGCGCCTCCCCGTTTCATCCGTCTCCCGTGACCGTGGCTTCGCCCACGGGGCCGCACTTTCTGCTTTAATTCATACCTAGTACGTGCGAATAATGGAGAACATGCCCATGCCTGTCGCCACCACCGTCATCCGCGCGACGGACCTGTTGTCGCTCGCCCGCGCCTACGCCGCGGCCCCCGACGACTGGCCGTTCGCGCCCCGCTTCGATCCCGCGCGCCGCTGGTACGGCCGCCTCGCCGTCGCCGACGACCACGAGGTCTGGCTGCTCACCTGGCTGCCCGGGCAGGCCACCGACCTGCACGACCACGGCGGCTCCGCCGGCGCGTTCACCGTCGTCTCCGGCGCGGTCGTTGAACAGGCCGTACGCGGCGGTGAGCTGGCGAACACCGTCCACGCCGCGGGCGAGGGCCGCCGCTTCGGCGCCCACCACGTGCACCGCATCGTCAACAACGGCACCCGCCCGGCCGTCACCGTGCACGCGTACGGCCCGGCGCTGACCGCGATGACGAGGTACCGGCTGCACGACGGCCGGCTCAGCGTCGAGTCCGTGACGAAGGCGGGGGCGGACTGGTGACAGTGCCCACCACGGAGCCGACCACTGAGCCGACCACCGAGCGGGCGACCCGCCGCGACCCGGGCCGGGGCATCGACGCCATTCTGGCGGAGGCCCGTGCCCGGCTGCACCGCCTCGACGCCGACCAGGCCCGCCTCGCCGCCGCGGAGGGAGCCGTGCTCGTCGACATCCGCCCGGCCGCGCAGCGAGCCGCCGAGGGTGAGATCCCGGACGCGCTCGTCGTCGAGCGCAACGTCCTGGAGTGGCGCTTCGACCCGCGCAGCGACGCGCGGCTGGATATCGCCGACCGGTACGACCTGCCGGTCGTGGTCTTCTGCTCCGAGGGCTACACCTCGTCGCTGGCGGCGGCCGCGCTGCAGGATCTCGGCCTGCACCGGGCGACCGACCTGGCCGGCGGCTTCCACGCGTGGAAGGCGGCCGGGCACCCGGTCACCGGGGGAGTGACTACGCTGGGAGGGTGAAGCTCAAGCTCGACCTCCACGACATCTTCAACCGCAGCGGCGACATCGACCGCGCGCTGCGCGGGATCATCGACGAGGCGGTGGCCAAGCGGGCCACCCTCGTCGAGATCATTCCCGGCAAGGGGTCGGGCGCCCTGAAGAAGCGGGTGCTGCGCTTCCTCGATCAGCGCGAGATCAAGGCGCTGTACCACCGCATCGAGAAGGACTCCGACAACTTCGGCCGCCTGTTCGTGCATTTCCGCTGGAACGAGTCGCCGGGCCGCCGTCGCTGATTCCCAGTTGTACCCCATGTGCCCCGCCCGCCGCCGCGCTGCGTCCTGACGGCGGGATTTCCTCCGGCGCGGCCGCGATCGGAACAGGGCACACCGGTCGGGGTCCCGCACGCTGGCACGGAGCCGGTCGGCGGTCAGAACGCGTCGGCGGCGTCGGCGAGGTGGCAGACCGCGACCAGCCGCAGCACGGTCCAGTTCGCGTCCGACCAGTCCACGCTGTCCGGCGTCGGCAGCGGCCGGCCGTGGCGCTGGTGCGCGGCGATGAACGATCGGGCGTACCCGGCCAGCGAGATCGGGTCGATCGCCTTTCCGGCCGCGAGCAGGCTCTCCCGGACCGCCGCGGCGTGCTGGTCGACCCGTGCGAGCAGGAACGGCTGCGCCAGCGCCTCGACCAGCCCGTCGATGCCGACCATGGCCATGACGTGGTCGAGGTAGAACCGGGAGTCGAGCTCGGCGGTCGCCAGGTAGCCGGCGTCGAGGCCCACTGGGGGCGGCGGGGGTGAGTTCGTTGCTCATGGACGATGACGCTAGGCAGTCCGAGGCCCGATTTGGTCGTCAACAACCGACCGGCACCCGTTCATGAACCGGAGCACTCCGTTCGGACGACATCACGCTCCGGAATCGTTCTGCCCGGGCGCCCGAGAATTGTCGGGGGTGGCGTGCAGAATGTCCTCACCCCGCGCCGGGCCACCCCGCCGGCACCCCGCTCAGGAGGACCGAAGACCGTGTCCGACCACACCCCCGACACCGACTCGGGCGACACCCCAGTCCCCGAACCGTCCGCCGGCTCGCCCACCGGTTCCGGCCCCGGCCAGGGCGGCGACCGCACCGCCGCGTCCCCGAGGCCGTCGGCCGGTCCTGAGGAACGTCCCGGCGGCGAGGCCGCCGCCGATGCCCCCGACCCGGCGCCCGTGCCTGACCCGGCTTCTGGGCAAGGTGCCGATCGCGGCCTTGACCCCGCACCCGCCCTCGGCTCCGCTCCCGACCGCGGCTTCGCCGCCCCGCCGCGGCGCCCGCTCGTGGCCGCCGTCGCCCTCGTCGTCCTGGCGCTGATCGCCGCGCTCGGCATCGCCGACGTGCAGCCGCCCTCGCCCCGCCCCGCCGCGGCCCCCGCCGGCGAGTTCTCCGCCGGCCGCGCCTTCGAGCACGTCCAGCGCATGGGTCAGGAGGTGCACGTCACCGGCAGCCCCGCGGCCGGCCGGGTGCGGCAGTACATCATCGACACCCTCACCGGCTACGGGCTGCACCCCGAGGTTCAGGACGCGGTCGGGGTCAACGCCGGCAAGTTCGGCGACGGTGCCATGGCGCACGTGCGCAACGTCATCGCCGTGCTGCCCGGCACCTCGTCCACCGGCCAGGTCGTCCTCATGGCGCACTACGACTCCGTCCAGGTCAGCTACGGCGCCAACGACGACGGCGCGGGCACCAGCACCCTGCTCGAGGTCGCGCGCGCCCTCACCGCCGGCGGCGGCGCGCGCCCGCGCAACGACATCGTCTTCCTGTTCACCGACGCCGAGGAGGCGTGCCTCTGCGGCGCCGAGGCGTTCGTCAGCCGGCACCCGCTCGGGCAGAAGCAGTCGGTGGTACTCAACTTCGAGGCCCGCGGCAGCAGCGGTCCCGCGGTGATGTTCCAGACCTCCGAGGGCAACGCCGACCTCATCGACGTCTACGCCCGCACGCCGCACCCGGTCGGCACCAGCCTTGCCGTCGAGGTCTACCGGCTGCTGTCCAACGACACCGACTTCACGCCGTTCCTCGCGCAGAGCCGCTTCACGGGCCTCAACACCGCGTACATCGACGGGTCGTCGGTCTACCACAGCCCGTTCGACCGGCCCTCGACGATGGACAGGGCGAGCCTGCAGCACCACGGCGACAACGCCCTCGCGCTCGCCCGCGAGTTCGGCCGGGCCGACCTGCCGCCGCTGATGAAACCCGCCTCCGGCGACGCGGTGTACTTCCCGTTCGCCGGCCTGCTGGTCCGCTACCCGTCTGCGCTGACCTGGCCGATCGCCGTCCTCGCCCTGCTCGCCGTCGCCGCGCTGGTGCTCCTCGCCCGGCGCCGCGGCCTGACCTCCATCCCGCGCAGTCTCGCCGGGCTGGGCCTGGCCCTGGTCCCGTTGATCGCGGTCGCGGTCGCCGCCCAGGCGTTGTGGGCGCTGCTCGTCACGATCCGTCCCGGTTACGGCGAGCTGCTCGACCCGGCCCGCCCGACCTGGTTCCGCTTCGGCGTCGTCGCGCTGACGGCGGCGATCCTGCTGTGCTGGTACGCGCTGAGCCGCCGCAGGCTGGGCCCCGTGCCGCTGGCGACCGGCGGCCTGGCCCTGCTGGCGCTGCTCGGCGCGCTTTTCGCGGCGGCCATCCCCGGCGGCTCGTACCTGGCCGCCATCCCGGCCCTGGTCGGCGCCCTGGCCGGTATCGGCGCCCTGTATGCGCGCCCCGCCGTGGCCAAGGTCGCCATCCTCACCGCCGGCGCCGCCGTGGCCGCGCTCATCCTGGCGCCGACCGTCGCCCTGTTCTTCCCCGCGCTGGGCCTGGCCACCGGCGCCGCCGCGGCGATGTTCGCGATGCTGCTGGGCCTGGCGGCGCTGCCGGTGCTGGAGCTGTTGTTCCGCCCGCCGCTCGCGACGCGCCACCGCCGGCTCGGCGCCGCCCCCGCGGCCGCGGCCGTGGTGGTGTCGCTGATCTGCACCACGACCGGCATGGTCGTCGACGACTGGGACACCGGCCATCCTGAGCCGACCCACCTCATGTACGCGCTGGACCGCGACACCGGCACCGCCGAGTGGGTCAGCCTGGAGCAGTCGCCGGGCGACTGGACGTCCGGTTACGTGCGCAACCACCAGGCGCTCAACCGGCTGTTCCCGGTGCTTCCCGACGGCATGCTCTCCGTCGGCCCCGCCCGGGCCGCCGACCTGCCCGCCCCCGAGGCGACGATCCTGTCCGACGACACGTCGGGCGACCAGCGCACCCTGCACCTGCGCATCACCTCGAAGCGCCAGGTCCGCTTCCTGTCCTTCTACGGCGAGGTCGGCGACCATCGCGTCGTCTCGGCCGCCGTCGAGGGCCGGGAAGCCACCACGTACGTCACCGAGCAGGACCGCTTCGCCGTCGTCTTCCACGGCCCGCCGTCCGAGGGCCTGGACGTCACCCTGGTCCTGAAGGGCGCCGGCCCGTTCAAGCTCCGGCTCGTCGACGGCAGCGACGGCCTGGACGGCCTGCCCGGCTTCACGCCGCGGCCGCCCACCGTAGGCGTCTTCGGCAGCCACTCCAGCGAACTCCTGGCCGTGGCCGCCACCCAGACCCTCTAACCGCGGAGCCGCCGAGCCGCGGAGCCGCCCGCACCCGCCCCGACGGCAGAACGGGGCCTTCCATTCCGAACCGGAAGGCCCCGAACCTCCGAGGCTCCGAACCCGGAAGGCCTGGAACCGGAAGGCACGAGAAGAAGTCAAGCGGAAGCGCAAGCACAGCGATGGCGCCGCCCCACGTGGTGTGGGCCGGCGTCATTGCTGTGCAGAGGGGCCGGCGGCGTGGAAGGGCCGGAGCGCGGACGACCAGCGGAAGCGCCTTTCAGAACAGAGCGCTCCGTTTTCCCTTGTTCGATCAGCTGATGATCTGGAACGCCCACGGATAGGCGTCGTACGCGGTGGTCACGATACCGTTCTGCGTGCTGCCCTCGTAGGAGCTCTCTCCCTGCAAAATCTTGATTACCACGCGCCCGCCGTCCTCGAGCGAGATTCGCCCGTCGTGCACCGCCGCGGTACAGACCGACGAATCCGTGGTGTACGGGCCGGACCCCCACACCGTCCCGATCGTCCCGTGCGACGGGCATTCGTACGCGATCGTGGTCCCCGCCTTGCCGTCGTACTCCTCGGCCTTGCTGGCCCAGTCGACGTTCGGATGGTCGATCTCGGCCGATACGTACGAACTGTCCTGACTGGAACTGTTGTCGCCGGGACCGTCGTTGCCCGTCTTCCCGACGAGCTGGCTGACCCCGTATGCGCTGGCCCCGATCACCAGCAGTACGGCCACCGCCACCGCGACCAGCATCCCGGTGCGCCGGCCGCGCCCGCCGGCGGTACCACCGGAAGGCGCCCCGGCGGCGGCACGCGCCGCAACCGGCGGCACCGCCACACTGCCAGCGGCGCCGCCACCGAAAGCCGCGACCCCAGCAGGCGCGGGTCCGGTAATCCGTCCCACGGGCGGCCCGGGCACCCCAGGCCCACCGGGAGCCCTCGAGGTCGGCGCCGTGTACCCGCCAACGGCCGGCGAAACGGGATACCCGGTCACGGGGGCCGAGGAGAACGCCGGCGAGACGGGCGCCGAAGGCATGCTCGCACCACCGCCGCCCGGCACCCCCGACATCGGCATCCCGGGAGGCCCGGACACGGACGACGCGTCCGGCGGCCCTGAAACGCCGGAAGCAGGCGGCCCGGACACGGCGGGCGAAGCGGGTGACCCGTACACGGCGGGCGACGCAGGCGCCCCGGAAACGGCACCCGGCACGACGCCGGAGACCCCGGCTCCGGAAACCGGCGGCCCCCAGATCGCGCCGCCCGCCGCGTGCCCGGCGCCGGCGGAACCGGCCCCGGGCGGCGTGAACTGTGCGGAGGCCCCTACGGCCCCCTGCGCCACCACGAGCTCCGGCTGCTCCACCACCGTGGGCGCCTTCCCGAGCGCCTGATGCAGCAGCGTGGCGACGAGCGGAATCCGGCTCCCGCCGCCCACGAGGAACACGCCCTCGACATCGGCGGCGCTCAGCCCGGCCGCCGCGACCGCCGCCCGGGTGGCCGTCACGGTGGCGGCGAGGATGGGCCGGGCCAGCTGCTCGAACTGATCCCGCCCGAGCGGAACGTCCGTCTCCAGGGCCGGGATGTGGATCATGGTCGAGGAGGTCCGGGAGAGCATCTCCTTGGCGGAGCGCACGTCGTCCCAGAGCAGTCGGTTCGCGCGCCGCTCGGCGCTGCTGGACGGATGCGTCAGCCGCTGCCACGCGCCAGGGTCGCGCCCGGCGTGGGTCGCGCCGAGGTACCCGACGATCGCCGCGTCGATGTCCAGCCCGCCGGACGTGCTCAGCCCCTCCGCGGCGAGCACCTCGAACGCCCCGCGTCCGTGGCGTACCACGGACGCGTCGAACGTTCCGGCGCCCAGGTCGTACACGACGAACGCCGACCCGGGCGGCCCCGACGGCGCGCCGGCCCCGCCCAGCATGCGGAAGACCTGCGCGGCGGCGACCGGCTCCGGCACGAGCGTCACGGCCCCGAGCCCGGCGCGCTCCGCGGCCGCGAGCAGCACGCCGCGCCGGGTCTGCGCCCACGCGGCCGGGCAGGTGACGGTCGTGGGGCCGAACGCCCCGCCGGAGACCCGCCGCGCCTCCCCGGCGACCCGGGCGAGCACCGCGGCGATGAGATCGACGGTCGCGACCTCCCAGTCGCCGAGCAGGACCGCCGCCTCGTCGATGCGCCGCTTGGGATTCGGCTCGTACCGCTCGGGGCTGATCCGCGCCGCATGCATCGCGTCGCGCCCCACGAGCAGCCCGGACTGCGCGTCGGCGAACACCGCCGACGGGAGCGTGGGCGAGCCGTCGAACAGCAGCGGCCGGACGTGCCCGTCGGGCCAGGCCAGCATCGCCACGGTGTTCGAGGTGCCGAAGTCCACCCCGAGCCGGTGCCCTCGCGCGTCCACGTCGCCAATATACGGGCTGGTAGCGGCCCCGCGATCGGCCCAACGGTCCGCGTTGCGCGCTTGACGGACGCATCGACATCCGTCGGATCACGCCACGAGGGGGTCGACCGACACGCCGCGGTCGGATCGGACTGATCCACGTTCGGCGGAGCGGCGAACGCGGCCCGGCCGTCCTACCAACGCGCCGAAGCGAAGTTATCCACAGGAAGAAAATCTTGGTGGCGGTACGTCGTGTGCCGTTCTTATCGTCGAAGGCATGACGGTCGATGTGGCGATGCCGTCGGCGTTCACCGTCGACGACCTGTGGCGGGTGCCGGCCGCCGTGGTGCGCCGGGCCGGCCGGGTGGCGCTGGACGCCCAGCGCGCCCTGACCGCGATCCTCGAACGCGTGGAGGTCCCCGTCATGCTCCGCGACGACGGCCGCCTCACGTTCTTCCCGCACGACCCGACAGACGTGGCAGCGATCCGCGCCGCCCAGTCCGCGGCCCGGACGGTCCACGCCCACCTGCTCGGCGTCCTGCGCACCCCGCGCGGCCCCTGACCGACCTGCCCACTCCCCGCGCGGTCCGGGGGCCGACCTCGCTACCGCGCGGCGCCCGAGCCGACGTCGCTCCCGTGCGGCGCCTGGGCTGACGTCGTTCCTGCGCGCGCTCAGGCCGACGTCGCTCCCGTGCGGCGCCCGAGCCGACGTCGCTCCCGCGCGGCGTGCAGGCCCACCTCGCTTCCGCACGGCCCGCGTCGACCTCGCTGCCACGCGGCCCCTGACCGAACCGGCCCCAGGCCCGCCCCTGCCCGAAGTGGGGTGCGCGCGAGGGGACACCCCGGCGTGACGTCGCCCAAGGACACGCGACCCCCATTCGCGAGGTGTAGGTCGCGGTCGGCGAGTGGCGGCTGGCCCTCCGCCGCGACGCTGTCTTCTTCCCGCCCCGGTGCGGCGCCTTCCCCGCACCCCGTCATGAGCCGGCCCCGAAACCGGACGCATCCGGATATGACCGGAGACCTTCGTAGTCGTCGAACTTTTGGCTTTGATCGCAACTGTGTGATGGCGCCGGCGCGGGCGGCATCATGGTGCGGGTGTACGAGTTGGACGTCGTTTCGCCGGGCAGCCTCGGCCGGTTCGTCTATCGCTGGTACGGCGCGCCCGACCGCCCGGCGATGCCGCTCGACGACCCTGGCGTGCCCGCGCCGCTGCTCGAGTGGCACCGCCTGGCCGCCCGCTACACATACCCGCTCAGCCGCGACCATGCCATGGTCCCGCTCGCGGGTCGCGCCGAGAATGGTCGCGCCGAGAACGGTCGTGACGAGAACGGTCGTGACGAGAACGGAACGGTCCGTTTCTGGCAGGGCATCGACGACTGGTACTCGTACGACAACGGAGCATTCCGTTCCGGTATCGCCGATCCCGAGGTCATCGAGAACGACGAGCTGCCGACCGGCCTCACGCTGTCGCGCTTCCTGGTGTACGCCGCCGTGTACGAGGCCACCTACGCCCCGCTGCACGGCCTCGTCTACATGAACCCCGAGCCCGAGGAGTTGCGCGCCGTCCAGGTCCGGCTCCGCGAGCTCGACGACGGGCTCTGGCAGTGGCCCGACCCGCAGGTGCGCTACTACGGCGACGACGACCTGCTCGGCCACCTCGGCCCGGACCGGATCGTGCTCGCCGCCCGCCACCGCGACGCCCTGGGCCGCTTCGACGGCCTCGCCCTGCCCTGGGACTGGGACACCCGCACGCTCTGACAAAGCACAGAGACCCGCGAAAGCCGTCCAAAAGAGGCGGCTCAGGGCACGTGCACCAGCATCGCGCAGACGTCCTCGTCGTCGGGCACGTTCAGGCTCGTCACCAGGTGCGCCACCACGGCGTCGAAGTCGGCCAGGTCGATGGTCTCGCCGGCCCGCCGGACCTGGTCCAGGCCACCGCCGCGGCGGCGGTCGGCGCGTGGGCGGACGCCCGCGTACTGGCCGCCGGCGTAGAACAGCACCCGGTCGCCCGGCTCCAGGGTGACCGCCGTGTCGGTGTACCGCATCTCCGCGACCTCGCCGAGCGGCAGCCCCAGCGGCCCGGACAGCACCGTGCCCCGCCCGCCCGTGTCGTAGCGGACCGGCGCCACCTGCCCGGCGGCGGCCCACCGCAGCTCGCGGGTGGCGGGGGAGTACCGCGCCACCACGAGACTGGCCGTGTGCTCGACCTCCATCGCGCACAGCATGCCGTTGACCGCGGTCAGGATGTCGCCCGGCGCCATGTCCAGCGTGGCGTAGGCGCGCACCGCGTACCGCAGCCGCGCCGCCGTCGTCGTGGACGACAGGCCGCGCTCGTCGACGTCGCCGAGGACCAGGATCGTGCCGCCGCCGGGGACCGGTGCTGCGTCGTACCAGTCGCCGTCGACGGTGCCGACGCGCTCGGGGGAGCGGCACCGCCCGCGGAACCGCACGCCCTCCAGGTGCCCGAGCTCGGGCTCGGTGGGAAGGAGCGCCCGCTGCAGGGCCTCGGCCGCGCGTCGCTCGTCGGCGATGCGGTGCCGCTGCGCGGCGAGGGCCTCCTCGGCGCGGCGCAGCCGGGCCTCGGTCGCGCGCTCCTCGGTGACGTCCTGCACGGTGCCGCGCACCGCGGTGACGTTGCCGGTGTCGTCGAAGATCGGCTCGGCGGAGAGCCGCAGGCGCCTGCCGTTGACCCGGCCGGCGCCGCGCACCTCGGCCAGCAGTTGCTTGCCGTCCACGATCGTGCGGCGTACCGCGTCCTGCACGGCGAGCAGGTCGTCGGGGTGGACGGAGGCGGTGAGCTCCTCGACCGGCACCCGGGCCGCGCCGCGCCCGCCCTGGCCGCGGGTGACCTGGCCGTGGTGGAAGAGCCGGACGAGCTCGGGGGAGCAGCGCGGCTCGGGATCGCGCAGCTCCCAGCAGAACGAGCCGATCCCGGCGATCCGCTCGGCCTGCAGCAGCTGGTCGTACAGCAGATCGGCCTCGGTCGCGACCCGCCATACCGCGAACACCCGGTCCCACAGCCGCACCGCGTGGACCGACAGCGTCTGCGGCCCGGGCACCCCGTCAGTGCGCGGGTCGGCGTGCAGCCCGTCGAGCCGGCGCGGCTGGCCGTCCTGCAGTACCCGGGCGAACTCGGGCAGCAGCGTCGAGCTGCCCAGCGCCGGGTACGCGGCCAGCAGCGTCGCCTCGTCCGGGTCCACCCGCGCGCCGGAGAAGATCTGCCGGGCCAGGCCGTTGGCGTACTCCACCCGGAAGTCGACCAGCTGCCCGTCCTCCTGCACCGGGGAGAGCAGCACGCCCGGGTTGTGCAGTGCGTCCATGACGGTCGGCAGCCACACCTGCGCCGGCGCCGCCTGCCCGCTCTCCTCGCCGGCCACGTCGAACCAGGCGCTGGCGATGTCGTCGCCGATGAGCGCGTCGACCTGCCGGGCCACCGGCTCCAGCAGGGCGGCCACGTACCGGCGCAGCTCCTCGCCGTCCGGCAGCCCGTCCGTCCAGGTCAGCAGGATGCCGCCGATGACCCGCTCGCCGGAGATCAGCGGCGAGGCGAGCAGCGTCTCGCCGCTGAACGGCGGCTGGCCCACGACGGGGAAGCGCCGCGCCGGCTCGGACTCCGCCTGCAGCCACAGCGTCTCGACGTCCTGCACGGCCACGACCAGCGGCAGCCCGGGGTCCGGCGGGATGCGCGACCACCGGCTGCGCACCTCGCCCGGCACCCCGCACGCGCCGACCCCGCGCTGCGCGCCGTCAGGGTCGAGCAGGGTCAGCATCACGGAGGTCGGCGGCGGCCAGGCGGTCGGCGCGGTGCCGAGCACGTCGCAGATCTCGTCGTAGCTGCGGGCCGCCGCGATCCGGGCGCTGAGCAGCTGGTGCTGCGACTGCAGCGCCTCCACCTCGGGCGTGCGGCTGGCCCGTTTGCGGGCATTTTGCGGTACCATATCCGGCTTTTCCGGCTTTTTGCCCTCCGTGCGGCGGCGCGCCACGTGCTGGCGCAGCTCGTCGTCGATGAGGTTCACCACGTCCGGCGCGTTGGGGTCCGGCGAGGTGGTCCCGACGATCGCCGCGGCGACCTCGATGAGCTTGATGTTCGTGCGCTGGGACAGCCGTACGAGCTGGTCGAAGCCCTGGTCCGGGGTGATCCCGAGCCGCTGCACAAGCACGCCCTTGGCCTGCTCGATCACGGCGCGGTTCCGCATGGCGGTGCGCACCCCGGTCAGCTCGGCCCGCAGCTTCGCGACCAGCGCGGCGAGCGCATCGGCCGGCTCGGCGCTGCCGCCCTCAGCGGGGGCCCTGTCGACCATGCCTCCTGCCTCTCCGGTCCGTGCGCGCCGCCCATCGGCTCGCCCGTTGATGTTTACCACCAACCGGCGCGGGTAGGGGCGGTGCAGTCAAGCGCAGTCGGCTCGGTGGAGGTCGGTGTTTTGAGGATCGCCCTGGTCTCCGCCCAGGCTAGCCCGCTCGCGCTGGGCGGGCCGGGCGCGGAAGGGCGGCACACACACGTGGCGGCCCTCGCCCGGGTGCTGGGGCGCCTCGGGCATGAGGTGGCCGTGTACGTGCGGCGCGAGGACTCCACGGTCGCCGACGCGGTCGCGTACGCGCCCGGCGTCACCATCCATCATGTACCCGCCGGCCCCGACCGCCCGCTGCCGCCCGACGACCAGCTGCCCATCATGGGGGACTTCGGCCGCGCGCTGGCCGCCCGCTGGGCTGACAGCACGCCGGGCCCCGACGTCGTGCACGCCCACTACTGGCTCTCCGGCCTCGCCGCGCTCACCGCCACCGCCGAGGACCGCCGGCCGGTCGTCGTCACATACCACGGCCTCGCCGCCGCCGAGCGCCGCCACCTGCCCGCCGACCGCAACGCCCGCCCCGGGCCGCGGGCGGGGCTCGAGCGTACCCTCGGCTCGCTCGCTGACCGGGTCGTCGCGCAGAGCGAGGACGAGGTCGCCGAGCTCGGCCGGATGGGCGTGCGCCGCTCCGGCACCGTCGTCGTGCCGTCCGGCGTCGACATGGAGAGGTTCACGCCCGGCGGCCCGGCCGCCGACCACCGCCGCGCCGGCCTGCGCCGCATCCTCAGCGTCGGCCCGCTCGTGGAGCGAAAGGGCTTCGCCGACCTCATCGAGGCGCTGCGCCGCGTCCCGGGCGCCGAACTGGTCGTCGTGGGCGGCCCCGACCCCGCCGGCATCGACCGCGACCCCGAGGCCCGCCGGCTGCTGCAGCTCGCCGATCGGCGGGGCGTCGCCGACCGCCTGCGCTTTATCGGTGCCGTCGGCCACGACGAGATGGCCGCCTGGTACCGCTCCGCCGACGTGCTGGCCTGCGCGCCCTGGTACGAGCCGTTCGGCCTCACGCCCCTGGAGGCGATGGCCTGCGGCGTGCCGGTCGTGGCGTACGAGGTCGGCGGGATCGCGGAGAGCGTCATCGACAACGTCACCGGCGTGCTCGTGCCGCCCCGCGACACCGCCGCTCTGGCGGCCGCCCTGCGCACCCTGCTCGGCGACGAGGTGCGCCGGATGAGCTTCGCCAGCGCCGCCATCGACCGGGTCCGCTCCCGCTACACGTGGGAGCGCACCGCCGCGGAGCTGGAGCGCGTCTACCGCTCGGTGACCGGCGGCGATCCGGAAGCGGGCGCCACGGACGAGGCCGACGAGGAGGACGAGGCCCTCTCCGAGGTTTCATGACCCCCGGGTGTCGTACCGCGGGAGGCCCCCCGTTCGTGCTTGCGCCTTGCCCGTGGCGTGTACCTCGCGGTACGTTGGTCGGACCGCATCAGCCGAACGGCCGATGGTCGATCCGCCGGTCGTCCGGGATGGATGCGGACGATCCGGGTCATCCCGGACCAGCCCGGCGGGTCGTCAAACAGCCGCGATCCCGCCGCGGGCCCGTGCCGGGCGCTCGAGACCAGGGCGCCGACCGGCCGAATCTCAGGCCCGGGCCGCCGCGTGCCAAAAGTCGCGCGCCCTCGCGGTCCCCGGCAGGCAGGGGGATTCCCTCATGACCGTCACCGCCAACTCCTCCCGAAGCGCCGCACCCACCCCGTCCGTGTCCGGCCGGGCGGGCGGCAAGGAGGCCGAGGCCACCGCGCAGGCGCTGCTCACGCTGCTGGACGACCTTCCGGTGGACAGCCCCGACCGCCCGCGGATCCGAGCCCGGCTCATCGAGCTGTACCTCCCGCTGGCCGAGTACCTGGCCCGCCGCTTCCGCAACCGCGGCGAACCCCTCGACGACCTCACCCAGGTGGCCGGCGTCGGCCTGATCAAGTCCGTCGACGGCTACGACCCGGCGCGCGGCGCCGCGTTCACCAGCTACGCCATCCCCATGATCGTCGGCGAGCTGAAGCGCCACTTCCGCGACAAGGGCTGGGACGTGCGCGTACCTCGCCGCCTGCAGGAGCTCCGCCTCGGGATCGCCAAGGTCTCCGGCGACCTGGCCCAGGAGCTCGGCCGCTCCCCGACCGTCGCCGACCTGGCCGCCCGCCTGAGCGTCGGCGAGGAGGAGATCATCGAGGGCCTCGAGTCCGGCCACGCGTACCGCGCCCTGTCCATCAACGCCCCCGCCGGCGGCGAGGAGTCCGGCGCCGAGCTGGCCGACCTGCTGGGCGACGTCGACCGGGCCCTGGAGGCGGTGGACGACCGCGAATCGCTGCGCCCGCTGCTCGCCCGCCTGCCGATACGCGAGCAGCGCATCATCGCCATGCGCTTCTTCGGCAACCTGACCCAGACCCAGATCGCCGAACGCCTGGGCATCTCCCAGATGCACGTGTCCCGCCTGCTGGCGCGCGCCCTGACCTTTCTCCGCGGCGAGCTGGCCGAACCCCTCTGACCCGCCCGACGTCCGCGTTCCCCCCACAGCCCGGGTCATGACGTATCGGGTCAGCGAGAGAGGGGCGTGAGCGCCGACGACAGCTGGTACACGTTGTACGCCTGCTTGATGACCGGGTGCGCCACGTTCCGCACCGGCACCCCGCCCGGCGTCGCGCCCCGCTCCGAGCCGGCGTGCGCGTGCCCGTGCACCGCCAGGCCCACCTCCGGGGCGGCGTCGATGGCCTGCGCCAGGTGGTACGAGCCCAGGAACGGATAGATCTCCAGCGGCTCGCCCAGCAGGGTCTCCGGGACCGGCGAGTAGTGCGTCAGCGAGATCCGCACGTCGCAGTCCAGCGCGGCCAGCGACTCGCCGAACCGGGCGGCCAGCTCGCGGCCGTGGCGGGTGAACTCCTTCATCTCCGGCTCGCCGAACTCGCTCGCGCACGCGCCCGCGAAGCCGCCGCCGAAGCCCTTCGTGCCCGCCACGCCGACGCGGACGCCGGCGCAGTTCACGACGGTGCCGGTGCACTCCAGGACGGTGATGCCGGCGTCGCGCAGTACCGCCGCCACCCCCTCCTGCTGATCGCTGTGGTAGTCGTGGTTGCCGAGGATCGCGACCACCGGCACCGCCAGGCCGCCGAACTCCCGTGCCACGCAGCGGGCCTCCTCCTCGGTGCCGTGGCGGGTCAGGTCACCGGCGAGCAGCAGCAGGTCGGCCTTGAGGCTGAGGTGCTCCAGCGCCGGGCGGTACCGGCCCACGACGTCGGCGTCGACGTGTACGTCGCCGACCGCCGCCACCCGCACGCAGCCCTCCTCGGCCGTCACAGCTCCTCCACCTCTTCCGGCTCGTGCACGCGCGTGAGGCCGATGTTGCACCGCACCGGAAGGTCCGGGAACGCGTCGGCGATCGCCCGGCAGATCAGCGCGCGTCGCTCGGCGCTCTCCACCTCGCCGACGAGTGCGATTCCCGTCTCGGTACGCACGAACCTGATGCCCTGTTCCGTGATGCGTTCGTCCTCGGCGAGCAGGTGCTGCAGCTCGCCTTCGACGTACCCGGCGTGGTCGAAGGTCATGGTGTTCTCCCTCCCGGCTAGACGGCGGCCGACAGCGCGCTGGCCTCGGCCAGCGACATGACGCCGAGGCGGTCGATCAGGAACAGGAAAGCATGGGCGTACGGCGAGTGAGCCGTTTCGCGGTATACCCGCGGCCAGTCGATCTGCTCCCGCAGGGAGCGTGCCACCGGCAGCCCACGGGCGAAGTCGCAGTAGTGCGCCGACCAGGTGAGCACCTTGTGGATCATCAGCTCGGTCGCCGAGAGCACCGGCATGTGGCAGGCGTTGACCGCGATGACGTCGGTGTCCTGCAGTGTCGCGTCGGTCACCGGCCGCTGTACCGGGCAGAAGATGAAGTCGATGAGCAGGTCCCCCTGCTCGGTGGCGTCCCAGGCCTTCACCAGCCAGCCCTCCGTCGGCACCTCGCCGCGGAAGCCGACCTCGGACAGCGCGGTGAGCACCCGCTGCGCGTCCTCCTCCTTGATGAGGAAGTCGATGTCGTGGTCGACGGACTCGCCGCCGCGCGCGTACACCGCGAAGCTGCCCGCCAGGCAGAAGGGGATCCCCGCGTCCTTGAGGTGGAACGCGGCCTTCTTGAGGGTGGCGATCAGCGGCTGCCTGTCCTCGGAAACTGCCATGAATAGCGGCTTACCCGCCGAGTCATTCCGTCACACGCGCCGATTCGAGCGGGGGATATGGGCGGGTCGCCCTTCCGCAAGGTTGGCACATGTGTTCGAATGATCCCTCATGGAGCGCAGAAAGCACTGGTGGAACGGCACCTGGGGCCGGCTGGCCCGCCGCGACGTGTATCTCTTCGAGGACGCCGGCGTCTGGTGGGTCGAGTCGCGGGAGGGCGGCGCCGACGGCCGCAGCCGGCGCTACGAGTTCACCGACGAGGACCGCGCCATGGACTGCGTCTCCGGCCTGCTGGCCCAGCCCGGCAACTGGCGCGAGATCAAGTAGGTGCTCCGCGCGATCGCAACGAATCACCGAACGCGGCGACAATCACACAATGAACATGCGCCGAGAAGCACCGAATCGCAATGGTTCGCCGCGCCGGGCCGCCGTAGGTTCTTACGCATGAGTCGTCGCTACCTCATGTGCCGCCCCACGTACTTCGCGGTGGACTACGCGATCAACCCGTGGATGGACCCGACCGCACCGGTCGACGCCGAGCGGGCCGTCGCGCAGTGGACGACCCTGTACGAGCTGTACCTGTCGCTCGGCCACACCGTCGACCTCATCGACCCGGTGCCCGGCCTGCCCGACATGGTCTTCGCCGCCAACGGTGCCACGGTCGTCGACGGCCGGGTGTACGGCGCGCAGTTCCGCCACCCGGAGCGCGCCGACGAGGGCCCGGCCTACCTGGAGTGGTTCGCCCGCAACGGCTTCGACGTGCACGCGGCGAAGAACGTCAACGAGGGCGAGGGCGACCTGCTGCTTGCCGGCAGCGTCATCCTGGCCGGCACCGGCCTGCGCACCGAGCACGCCGCGCACGCCGAGGCGCAGGAGCTGTTCGGCCGGCCGGTGATCACCCTGCAGCTGGTCGACCCGCGCTACTACCACCTCGACACGGCGCTGACCGTGCTGGAGCACACGGGCACCGCCGGCAACGTCGCGTACTACCCCGGGGCCTTCTCGCCCGGCAGCCAGGAGGTGCTGCGCCGGCTGTACCCCGACGCCGTGCTCGCCACCGCCGAGGACGCCGCCGTGCTGGGCCTCAACGCCGTCAGCGACGGGCACCGGGTCGTCCTGCCGTCCGCCGCCACCCGCCTGGCCCGGGAGCTAGCGTCGAAGGGGTTCCAGCCGGTGCCGGTCGACGTTTCCGAGCTGCACAAGGCCGGCGGCGGCCCGAAGTGCTGCACCCTGGAGGTCCGGGGCGTGACCGGTCCGGAGCGAAGCGGAGGGGCCGGTCACCAGGAAACACAGGATTCAGGTCAGGGCACCGACGAGCGAAGCGAGGAGGGGTCATGACCAGTGTTGCGAACCTGACGGCCCCGGCGGTTGAAGAGGCCGAGCGGTACACCGCGCACAACTACCACCCGCTGCCGGTCGTCATCGCCGAGGCGGAGGGCGCCTGGGTCACCGACGTGGACGGCCGGCGATACCTCGACTGCCTCGCCGGCTACTCGGCGCTGAACTTCGGCCACCGCCACCCCGGCCTGATCGCCGCCGCGCGCGAGCAGCTCGACCGGGTCACGCTGACCAGCCGGGCGTTCCTGCACGACCAGTTCGGCCCGTTCTGCCGCGACCTGGCCCGCCTGACCGGCAAGGACATGGTCCTGCCGATGAACAGCGGAGCCGAGGCCGTCGAGACCGCGATCAAGGTGTCCCGCAAGTGGGGGTACAGGGTCAAGGGCGTGCCGGACGGGAAGGCCACGATCGTCGTCGCGGAGGGCAACTTCCACGGCCGCACCACGACGATCGTCAGCTTCTCCACCGACCCGGAGGCCCGCGCCGACTACGGGCCCTACACCCCCGGCTTCCGGGTGGTGCCCTACGGCGACCTCGACGCGCTCGCCGCCGCGGTCGACGAGACCACGGTGGCGGTACTGCTGGAGCCGATCCAGGGCGAGGCCGGCGTGCTCGTCCCGCCGCGCGGCTACCTGCCCGGCGTGCGCCGGCTGTGCTCGGAGCGCGACGTGCTGTTCGTCGCCGACGAGATCCAGTCCGGCCTCGGCCGCACCGGCGCCACGTTCGCCTGCGACGACGAGGGCGTCGTGCCCGACATGTACATCCTGGGCAAGGCCCTCGGCGGCGGCATCGTGCCCGTTTCCGCGGTCGCCGCCGGCCGCGAGGTTCTCGGCGTGCTGCGCCCCGGCGAGCACGGCTCGACCTTCGGCGGCAACCCGCTGGCCTGCGCGGTGGCCCGCGCGGTCGTCGCGCTGCTGGAGACCGGCGAGCCGCAGGAGCGCGCCCGCGAGGTCGGCGCCCACCTGCACCGCCGCCTCGGCGAGCTGGTCGGCCGGGGGCTCACCGCGGTCCGCGGGCGGGGCCTGTGGGCCGGCATCGACATCGACCCGGCGCTGATGACGGGCCGGGAGGCGTGCGTGCGGCTGATGGCCCGCGGCGTGCTGGCCAAGGACACCCACGGCTCGACGCTGCGCCTGGCCCCGCCGCTGGTTGTCACCCGCGACGAGATCGACGGCGCGGTCGACGCCCTGATCGAGGTGCTCCGGGGCTGAGCCGGCCGGCTCAGCGGCGCAGCAGGCGGCCGAGCCAGCCGGGGCGCTGCCCGGGCACCACCGCGGGCGCGTCCCGCACCACGACGTCCGGCGCCACGGGGCGGACCGGCGGGAGGACCGCCGGGCCGCCCGTCGAGCCGTCCGCGAGGCCCATCGAGCCGCCCGCCGGCACCGCCCGCGGCCGGGGCAGCGCCGCCCGCTCCCCGTGCGCGACCGGACAGCCGGCGGCCGGCGTCACTGGGGAGCGGCCCCGCCGCCCGAGCTCCCGCGCGTCCGGGTCGAGGTAGAAGTTGGGGCGCTGGTCGGCCTCGGCGTAGTAGCGGTGGAACACGCCGGTCGCCGCGCCGCTGATCGGCGGCACGATCCACGACCAGTCGGCCGGGGTACGGCGGCCGGAGCGCTCCTCGCTGGCCACGTGCGCCAGGAACCGCTCCGACTCGGTGTGATGGTCGCTGATGCGGGCGCCGGCCTGGTCGAAGGAGAACAGCACGGCCCGGTTGAGCTCGACCAGCGCGCGGTCCTTCCACAGCGAGCGCTCGGTGCCGGTGTCCAGGCCCAGCCGCGTGGCGACCAGCGGCAGCAGGTTGTAGCGGTCGGGGTCGGCGAGGTTGCGCGCCGATCTCGGTGCCCATGTACCAGCCGTTGAACGGCGCGAGCGGATAGTCGACGCCGCCGATGGTCAGCCGCATGTTCGAGATCGCCGGGATCGCGTGCCAGCGCAGCCCCAGCTCGGCGAACCAGCGCAGCTCCGGGTGCACGATCGGCACCTCCCAGACCGCGTCCTCCGGCAGCTCGTGCAGGCTCACCGTGCCGTCGGGCGACTCGAGCGCCAGCGGCAGCACGTCGAACGGGTTGTCGGGCTTGCCGTGCCAGCCGTACTGCCGCAGCGTCTCGGTGAACTGCGCGTAGCGCGGGTCGCCGACGAGCGTGCCGTCGGGGTGGCGGTGCCCGGCGTAGCGGATCAGCTGGTCGTTCCACAGCCGCGGGCCGGGGCGGCCCGGCGTGTGCGGCGCGAAGATCGAGATCATCGGGCGGATCACGTTGCGCTCGCGCTGCCCGGCCAGGCGCAGGTGGCGCACGAGCTCCTCGAAGATCTCCGCCGGGGCGGCGACCTTGCGCAGGTCCCGCACGACCAGGCTGCGCCAGTAGAGCCGGCCGATGCAGCGGCTGGCGTTGCGCCACGCGACCCGGGCGCCGAAGACCAGCTCGGCGTACGTGTGCGCGTAGGTGCCGGTCTCGGCGATCTCGTCGCGGACCCGGGCCAGCCGCTCGCGCGCGTCGCCGCGCTTATGGTGCTCGCGGTGGTAGAGGGCGAGGAAATCCTCCGCCTCCGCGGGGTCCACGGGTGCGTGGGCATCCCACTGCGGCCCAGGCATGTCGCGGTATCCAGGCACGCTCACGCGCCTACCTCCCAACGCCTCCGGTGGCAAGGCACCCATCGTGTCGGCGCCATGGGGACGCGGGTCGCACACCGTGTGCGGTTGGCGCCGCAGCGTCAGGATCTGCACGTCGCGGCGACGCCGGAGGGGGCGCAGGCAGGCGCCCCCTCCGCGGCCTCAGCCCGAGGCCACGCTTCGCAGCCGGGCCAGGTAGGTCTGCGCCACCACGACGAGCGCGATGAACGCCCCGCTGATCACCGTCTGCCAGGCCGAGGTGACCGTGCCGATCTGGTTGATCAGGTTCTGGATCACCTGCAGCAGCAGCACGCCGGCGACGGTGCCGCCGAGCGTCCCGGCGCCGCCGGTCAGCAGCGTGCCGCCGATGACGACCGCGGCGATCGCGTCGAGCTCCATGCCGGTGCCGAGCACCGTGACGCCGGAGCCGAGGCGGGCCGCGTTGATCGCGCCGGCCAGCCCGGCCAGGACGCCGGAGAGGATGTACACCCGCACCTGCGTGCTGCGGATCCGCACGCCCATCAGGCGGGCCGCGTCCGCGCTGCCGCCGATGGCGTAGACGGACTGGCCGAAGCGGGTGCGGTACAGCAGCAGCATCCCGACCGCGAAGAGCACGACGACGAGGTAGACGGGGTAGCCGATGCCGGCGAGGTCGCCCGTGCCGAAGTGCTTGAACGCGTCGGTCCTGACCAGGTAGGTGTTCGCACCCTCGCCGGAAAGCGCGAGCATCAGGCCCCGCGCCCCGAGCAGCCCGGCGAGCGTGACGATGAACGGCGCCAGCCGGGCGTAGGCGATGATCAGGCCCTGGGCCAGGCCGAACACCCCGCACACCGCCAGCGGCAGGGCGAAGGCGGCCAAGGTGCCGTACTGCGACGCCCACGCCGCGAGCACCCCGCCGAGCACGTACAGCGACCCGACGGACAGGTCGATGCCGCCGCCGATGATCACGAACGTCATGCCCAGCGCGATCAGCGCCGGCGGCGCCGCCGAGATGAGCACCGTGCCGGCGTTGGCGTAGGTGCGGAAGCTGTCGAACGCCACGACGCCGACGACGATCACGACGGCCAGCACGGCGAGCGCGCCCTGCCGCTGGATCAGCTCGACGACCCGCTCGGTGCGCAGCGAGGCGGCCTCCGAGCGCTCCGCCTGAGCCGGGGGAGTGGCTGGAGTGGCTATGGCCGGGCCGCTCATCGGGTCCTCCGTTCGCGCGCCGCGTACACGGCGACCAGGATGATGACGGCCTGGACCATCTGCGCGGTCGAGTCCCGCAGGTTGTTGGCGATCATCGTCGCGGTCAGCAGCTGCATGAGCAGCGCCCCGGCGACGGTGCCCAGCACGCGCACCTTGCCGCCGGTCAGCGGCGTGCCGCCGACGACCACCGCGGTGATCGCGGACAGCTCGATGAGCAGGCCGATCCGGGACGCGTCCGCGGAGCCGATCCGCGAGACCTGGATGACGCCGGCGACCGCGGCCAGCATCGCGCTCATGACGTAGACGGCCACCAGCACCCGGCGCACCGGCACGCCGGCGAGCACCGCGGCCGGCCGGTTGTCGCCGATGGCCAGCAGCCGCCGGCCGAAGACGGTCCGGCGAACCACGAAACCGACGACGACGGCGAGCACCGCGGCGATCCACACCGTGTAGGGCACGGAGAACAGCTCGCCGGTGCCGATCGCGAGGAAGCTCCTGTCGTGGATGTCCTTGTAGCGGCCGCTGGAGAGCACCAGCGCGATGCCCCGGCCGGCGACCAGCATGGCCAGCGTCGCCACGATCGGCTGCAGCCCGACGAACGCGACCAGGCCGCCGTTGACCAGCCCGATGACCAGGCCGCCGACGAGCGCGAGCACGATCGCGGGCGCGGCGCCGTAGCCGAGGTACAGCGGGATGATCGCCGCGCCCAGGGCCATCACCGAGCCGACCGACAGGTCGATGCCCTCGGTGCCGATCACCAGCGCCATGCCGAGGGCCACGATGACCACGGGCGTGACCTGGACCAGCTGGATGCGCAGGTTCGACCACTCGAGGAAGTTGCCGGTGAAGGCGACGTTGAACAGCACCAGCACGACGATCGCCACGTACACGCCGTAGGCCGGCAGCAGCCGCCACCATCTGGAAAGGTCCAGCCCGCGCCCCTGGGCGGGAGTGCTCACATCGGTCATGACGCGGCCACCGCGATCACGTTCATCAAATGCTCCGTCGTCACCTCGTCGCCGCGCAGCATGCCCACGACGGCGCCATCGCGAAGGACCACGACCCGGTCGGAGCCCTCGATGAGCTCCTCGGCGTCGGAGGACACCAGCACCACCCCGAGGCCCTCGGCGGCGAGCTCGTCGATGAGCGCCTGCACCTCGGCCTTCGCCCCCACGTCGATGCCCCGGGTCGGCTCGTCCAGCAGCAGCACCTTCGGCCCGGTGGCCAGCAGCCGGGCCAGCAGCACCTTCTGCTGGTTGCCGCCGGAGAGGTCGCCGACGCGCTGGTGCGGGCCGGACGCCTTGATCGACAGCCGGGTCATGAACCGCTCGACGATCTCGTCGATGCGCCGCTCGGAGACCACCCCGGCGGTGGCCAGCCGCGGCAGGACGGCCAGCGCGATGTTCTCCCGCACCGACAGCCCCAGCGCGATGCCCTCCGCCTTGCGGTCCTCGGGCTGCACGGCGATGCCGGCCTTGAGCGCGCTGACCGGGGTCGGGCGGCGCAGCGGCCGGCCGTCGACCTCGACGGTGCCGCCGTCCAGCGGCAGCGCCCCGGCCACCGCCTTGATGGTCTCGCTTCGCCCGGCGCCGAGCAGGCCGCCGAGCCCGACCACCTCGCCCCGCCGCACCTCGAAGCTGACCCCGGTGAGCCGGTGCCGGCTGCTGAGGCCGGTGGCCCGCAGGATCGGGGCGCCGCCCGCGGCGTCGTGCTCACCGGCGAAGCTGGTGAACGAGCGCTCCGCGGAGACCGGCCGGCCGAGCATGTGCGAGACGAGCTCGATCCGCTCCAGGTCGGCGAGCCGGCCCGCGTGCACCAGGCGGCCGTCGCGCAGGATCGTCACGCCGTCGCAGATGCGGTACAGCTCGTCGAGGCGGTGGCTGACGTAGACGATGCCGACGCCGCGTTCGTGCAGCCGGTGGATGACACCGAAGAGCGTCTCCACCTCGCGTGGCTCCAGCGACGAGGTCGGCTCGTCCATCACCACGACCTTGGCGTCGACCATGACGGCCCGCGCCAGCGCCACCATCTGCTGCGCGCCGAGCGGCATCAGGCCCAGCGGGCGGCGCACGTCGGACGTGATGCCGTAGCCGGCGAGGATTCCGGCCGCCTCGCGGTGCATCCGGGCGACGTCGACCAGGCCGAGGCGGTTGCGCGGCTCCCGGCCGAGGAAGAGGTTGCGCGCCACGCTCATCAGCGGGACGAGGTTGACCTCCTGGTAGATGGTCGAGATGCCGGCGGCCTGGGCGTCGAGCGGGCCGGAGAACGACACCGGCTCGCCCAGGTAGCGCACCTCGCCGGCGTCGGGCCGGTAGACGCCGGTGAGCACCTTGATCAGGGTGGACTTGCCGGCGCCGTTCTCGCCGACGAGGGCGTGCACCTCGCCCGCGCGCAGCGTGAACGAGACGTCGTCGAGCGCGCGCACGCCCGGGAACTGCTTGCTGACCCCGGCGACCTCGAGCAAGGGCTGGGACATGATGCCTCTCTCCCCGGCAAGGCCCGGGCCGGCAGGGTCCGGCCCGGGCCAACCGCCGTAAAGGTCAGTACGCCAGCCCCAGGT
Source organism: Dactylosporangium sp. NPDC048998 (assembly GCF_043197855.1). Classification (NCBI taxonomy): domain Bacteria; kingdom Bacillati; phylum Actinomycetota; class Actinomycetes; order Micromonosporales; family Micromonosporaceae; genus Dactylosporangium; species Dactylosporangium sp. NPDC048998. Next base: position 32,497 of record NZ_JBICTV010000041.1, on the reverse strand, counting down.
CCGACTGCGCGTTCGTGGAGTCGTACTCGCGGTCGGAGATGATGATGTTCTCCGGGATCGCCTCGCCATCGAAGAACTTCTGGGCGGTGGAGAAGGCGAGCGGGCCGAAGCGCGGGTTGGACTCGATGACCGAGGAGATCCAGCCGTCGACGATGCCCTGGACCGCGCCCTTCGTGCCGTCGATCGTCACGATCTTGACGTCGCCGGCCTTCTTGTTCGCGCCCTTGAGGGCCGTGATCGCGCCGAGGGCCATCTCGTCGTTCTCGGCGTAGATGCCGTTGACGTTCGGGTTGGCCTGCAGCAGCTGCTCGGCCGTCTTCTGGCCGTCCTCACGGGAGAAGTTGCCGGTCTGCTCGAACACGATCTTGATGCCGGGGGCGACCTTGGCCAGCTCGTCCTTGAAGCCGCTGGTGCGCAGCGTGGTCACGTTGTTGCCCGGCGCGCCCAGCAGGATCGACACGGTGCCGGTGTTGTTGAGGGCCTTGGCCATCTTGTCGGCGGCCCGCTTGCCCTGCTCCGCGAAGTCCGACCCGATGAAGGTCAGGTAGTTGGTGCAGCTCTTCGCGTTGATCTTCCGGTCGATGGTGACGATCGGGATCTTCTTGGCCGACGCCTTGGCGAACACCGAGTCCCAGCCGTCGGAGTTGAGTGGGGCGATGATCAGCAGCTGGACGCCCTGGTCGATCAGGGTGCTGACGTCGGTGATCTGCTTGTCGAACTTCGAGTCGGCGTTGGTGGTCTTGAGGTGGTCGGCGGGGATGCCCAGCTTCGCGGCCTCGTCCTTGATGGACTGGGTCTCGGCGATGCGGAACGGGTTGGCCTCCTTCTCCGACTGCGAGAAGCCGACCGTGGCGGTCTTCAGGTCGGCCTTCGTGCCGCCGTACTGCTGCAGGGTGCAGGTCGCGCCGCCGGCGTCGGCGGACTTGGTGGCCTGTGCGGCGGCGGACGCGTTCGCCGCCGCCGACGAGCCGGCGTTGTCGTCCTCGGACTTCGCGCAGCCGGACATCAGCAGGGCCGCGGCGCTGAGCACGGCCAGAGCGGGCCGCCAGCGGCCACGCATATCGATCATGGTGTCACTCCCTTGAGCGAAGGGTGGACAGGGGGTGTCTGTGCGAGCACCGCATCGATGCGTATCGCATTCACTCACCCTTAAACTTTTTCTGTCAAGACTTTCCACCCAGCTGCCCAAAACCAAACATCAACTGTCACATTTCCAAGACCTGGGCGGCGCCGGCCCGACATCGGTGCACGACCTTGTGCGAGCGTGTTGATCGGCGTAGAACAATATTCAACAGGTTCGATCGGAATTCCACCTGGGAGCTGCGATGATCCGACCCCCTGGGGCGCTGCGCCGCGCCCTGACGGCGGCCGCCGTGTCACTCGGCCTGGCCGTCCCGACATCCATCGCCGTCGTTGTGACCGTCACTGTGGCCGGCGCCGGGCCCGCCGCGGCCGCCGCCACGCCGCAGCCGGGCCCCCTCACCGCCCCCGTCATGGGCTGGAACAGCTGGAACCGCTTCGGCTGCAACATCGACGAAAACCTGATCAAGGCGACCGCCGACGCCATGGTCAGCACCGGACTGCGCGACTCCGGCTACACCTACGTCGACATCGACGATTGCTGGATGGCGAGCACCCGCGACGCGCAGGGCCGCCTGCAGCCCGACCCGGTGCGGTTCCCGGGCGGGATCGCCGCGATCGCCAACTACGTCCACGCCCGCGGCCTCAAGCTCGGCATCTACTCCTCGGCCGGCACCGCCACCTGCCAGGGGCTGCCGGCCAGCCTCGACCACGAGGTCACCGACGCGCAGACCTGGGCGTCGTGGGGCGTGGACCTGCTCAAGTACGACAACTGCAATAACCAGGGCCGCCCGGCCCTCGACCGGTACAAGGCGATGGGTGACGCGCTCAAGGCCACCGGCCGGCAGATCGTCTACAGCCTGTGCAACTGGGGCAGCGACCAGCCGTGGGTCTTCGGCCCCAACGTGGGCGGCAGCTCCTGGCGTACCACCGACGACATCAACGCCAGCTGGGGAAGCATCACCTCGATCCTGGACCAGCAGGCCGGGCTCGAGCCGTTCGCGCGCAAGGGCTACTACAACGACCCGGACATGCTCGAGGTCGGCAACGGCTCGCTGACCCAGGACGAGAACGTCGCCCACTTCTCGCTCTGGGCGCTGCTGTCCGCGCCGCTGCTGCTCGGCAACGACCTGCGCTCGGTCAGCGCCGCCACGCTGGGCATCCTGCGCAACGCCGACGTCATCGCGGTCAACCGGGACTGGGGCGGCTCCCAGGGCCGGCGCGTCGCCGACGCCGGCGACCAGGAGGTGTGGGCCAAGCCGATGAGCGACGGGTCGGTGGCCGTGGTCCTGCTCAACCGCGGCAGCGCCGGCGCCACGGTCTCCACCAGCGCCGCCGAGCTCGGCCTGGCCGGCTCCAGCTCGTACCAGGCGAAGAACCTGTGGACGGGCGCGACCTCGAGCACCACGGGCGCGCTGAGCGCCTCCGTGCCCGCGCACGGCGTGGCGATGTTCCGGGTGACCCGCGCCGGCACCCTGGCCGCGCCGCCCGCCGCCGGCACCCTGCAGGTCAGCGACATGACGTGGGCCGCGACGAGCAACGGCTGGGGCCCGGCCGAGCGGGACCGCGCCAACGGCGAGCAGGCGGCCGGCGACGGCGGCACGCTCAACATCGGCGGCACCACGTTCGCCAAGGGCATCGGCGCGCACGCCGACTCCGCGGTGCACGTGTACCTCGGCCGCGCCTGCCGCACCTTCACCGCGCAGGTCGGCGTCGACGCCGAGGTGGGCACCAACGGCTCGGTGCGCTTCGCGGTCTACGGCGACGGGCGGCTCCTGGCGTACACCGGGGTGAAGACCGGCGGCCAGGCACCCACCCGACTGACGGTCTCCACCGGCGGCTACCTGAACCTCGAGCTGCGGGTCACCGACGGGCGCACGAACGGCATCCAGTACGACCACGCCGACTGGGGATCGCCGACCCTGGTCTGCGGCGGCGCCGGCGCCGGTTCGGCCGTCAGCGACCGCACCTGGGGCGCGGCGAGCAACGGCTGGGGACCGGCCGAGCGCGACATGTCCAACGGCGAGCAGCCGGCCGGCGACGGCAGCGTGCTCACCGTCGGCGGGGTGTTCTACCCCAAGGGCGTCGGCGCCCACGCCGCGAGCGACATCGCGGTGCCGCTCGGCGGCGCGTGCAGCCGGTTCACCGCCGTGGCCGGCCTGGACGCCGAGGTGGGCACCCAGTCGACCGGCGTCACGTTCAGCGTCGTCGCCGACGGCGCCACCCTGTACGCCAGCCCGACGGTCACCGCCGGCTCACCGGTGGCGATCGACGTGAGCGTGGCCGGCCGCAGCGACCTGCACCTGGTGGTCGGCGGCGCGGGCAGCATCGACTACGACCACGCCGACTGGGCGGACGCGCGGCTCGTCTGCTGATCGTCTGCTGATCACCCGACCTTGCGGGTCCCCTCCGCCGGGGTCACGACGAAGGCGTCGGGGGGCGTGAAGCCGGCTTCGGCGAACGCCCCCCGCACCGCCGCCTCGACCTCCCCGCACCGGTCGGCGTCCACCAGGGCCAGCACGCACCCGCCGAAGCCGCCGCCGGTCATCCGGGCCCCGTGCGCCCCGGCCGCCAGGGCCGCGGTCACCACCGTGTCCACCTGCGGCACGGTGATCTCGTAGTCGTCGCGCATCGAGGCGTGCGAGGCGGTCATCAGCGGCCCGATCGCCCGTGCGTCGCCGGCCCGCAGCGCCTCCACGGTGTCGAGCACCCGCTGGTCCTCGGTGACCACGTGCCGGACCCGCTTGCGCATCACCTCGTCGTCGAGGCGCTCCAGCGCGGCCGGCAGCCCGGCCGGGTCGATGTCGCGCAGCGCCGGCACGTCGAGGATCTTCGCCGCCTCCTCGCAGCTGCGCCGCCGGGCCGCGTACTCGCCGCTGACGTGCGCGTGCGGCGCCCTGCTGTCCACCACGAGGACCGCCAGGCCCTGCGCGGCCAGGTCGAAGGGCACCTGTTCGGTGGCCAGTGACCGGCAGTCCAGGAACAGCGCGTGGCCCTCCCGGCACAGCGTGGAGGCGGACTGGTCCATGACGCCGGTCGGCGCGCCGACGTACTCGTTCTCGGCCCGCTGCGCCAGGCGCGGCCGCAGCGCCATCGGCAGGTCGATCCCCGCGAGGTCGAGCAGGACGGCCATCACCGCGCACTCCAGCGCCGCGGAGCTGGACAGCCCGGCGCCGAAGGGCACGTCGGAGGCGACGGTCAGGGCCGCGCCCGGCACGTCGTGGCCGGCCTCGCGCAGCACCCACACCACCCCGGCGACGTAGGAGGCCCAGCCGTCCACCTTGTCCTGCGGCCCGAACGTGACCGTCTCGCCCGTCTGCTCCGAGGTCACCGTCCATTCGGGACGGTCGAGCCGGCGCGCGCCCACCACGGTGCTGTGCGGCAGGGCGAAGGGCAGCACGAAGCCGTCGTTGTAGTCGGTGTGCTCGCCGATCAGGTTGACCCGGCCGGGGCTCGCCCAGACGGCGTCGTAGGGTCCGTCCGGAAGCCGCTCCACGGCGGAGTTCACAGGGCCACCTCCCGCAGCATCGCGGCGGCCTGCTCGGGCCGCACGTCGTTGACGAACACGCCCATGCCGGACTCGGAGCCGGCCAGATACTTGAGCTTGCCCGGCGCCCGCCGGGTGCTGAACAGCTGCAGGTGCAGGTAGGCCAGGTCCCGCGCGACCCGCACCGGCGCCTGGTGCCAGGCGGCGATGTAGGGCATGGCCAGCCCGAACATGCCGTCGAGGCGGCGCAGGACCTCCAGGTACAGCGGGCCGAACGCGTCGCGCTCCTCGCCGCTGAGCGCGGGGATGTCGGCGACCCGGCGGTTGGGGTACAGATGGATCTCGAACGGCCAGCGGGCGGTGGCGGGCACGAACGCCGTCCAGCACTCGTTGCCGGCCACGATCCGGGTGCCGTCGGCGCGCTCGGCGGCCAGCACGTCGGCGAAGAGGTTCGCGCCGCCCGGGCTCTTGGCGGCGTGCTCGCGGGCGGAGCGCAGCATGCGGCGGGTGCGCGGGGTCACGAACGGGTAGGCGTAGATCTGCCCGTGCGGGTGGGAGAGCGTCACGCCGATCTCCTCGCCCCGGTTCTCGAAGCAGAAGACCTGCTCGACGTCGTCGCGGGTGGACAGCTCGGCGGTGCGGTCGGCCCACACCTCCATCACCGTGCGCACCCGGTGCGGGGCCAGCGACGCGAACGACGCGTTGTGGTCCGAGGTGAAGCAGACGACCTCGCAGCGCCCGGCGCCCGGGCGGGTCGGCACGAGGCCGGGCAGCACGTCGCCCTGGCCCGGCCCGACCCGGTGGCTGAAGGAGGGGAAGCGGTTCTCGAAGACCACCACGTCGTACTCCGGCGACGGGATCTCGCTCTGCCACTCCGGCGTCGACGGGCACAGCGGGCACTGGTCCGACGGCGGCAGGAAGGTGCGGGACTGCCGGTGCGTGGCGATCGCCACCCACTCGTCGAGAATCGGGTCGTACCGCATCTCCGACGCCGCCGGCGGCGGGGGCAGGTCCCGTTGGTCGACAGTGTCCCGGGACGCGTCGTCGCGCTCATCGAAGTAGATGAGCTCCCGGCCGTCGGCGAGGTGGGTGACCGTGCGCTTCACTCGTTCTCCAGGGTCTTGCTACCGAGTTTTGGCTAACCGTTCGGATCGACGACGATGAGCTCCCCGACACGCTCGGCGAGCTGCACGCGCGCCTCGGCGGCCAGCCCGACGTCGGTGATGAGGATGTCCGCCTCGTCCAGCGGCGTGATGGTGGCGATGCCCACCATTTCCCACTTCGTGTGGTCGGCGAGCACCACGAGCCGGCGCGCGGCGGCGACCAGCAGCCGGTTGGTGCCGGCCTCCATGAGGTTGGGCGTGGTGAAGCCGGTGCGCGGGCTCATGCCGTGGACGCCGAGGAACAGCACGTCGACGTTGAGGGAGCCGATCGCCGCCTCGGCCACGGGGCCGGCGAGGGCATCGGAGGGGGTGCGGATCCCGCCGGTGAGCACGACCGTCTGGTCCGGGCGCCCGGCGTGGTACAGGGTGTCGGCGACCGGGATCGAGTTGGTGACGACGGTCAGTCCCGGGACGTCGACGAGGTGCGCGGCGAGCGCGGCGGTGGTGGTGCCGGCCGACAGCGCGACCGCGGTGTGCGGTTCGATCAGCCTCGCGGCCCGCTCGGCGATCGCCGCCTTCTCGTTGCGCTGGCGCACGGACTTGGCGTCGAAGCCGGGCTCCTCGGTCGAGCCGGGCCCGGCGATCGTCGCGCCGCCGTGCACCTTGTCGACGAGGCCACGGTCGGCGAGCGCCTCGAGGTCGCGCCGGATGGTCATGTCGGAGACGCCGAACTGGCGGACCAGTTGGCTCACGCGCACGCCACCGTGGCGGCGGACCAGGTCGAGGATGGCCGCCTGACGTTGCTGTGCGAGCATCACGCCGTTCCCTTCGCAGGCGCAGCGGGGGTGTTCACGACTGCGCGAGTGTCCGGACCCACAACGGGTTCCCACGCAGACGTTACGTCTCCCGCACGCACGTGCACCTCGCTGACCCGGTCGAAGTCTCTCGCCGGGCGGTCACCCCCGAAGAGGGCGCGTAGGTGCGCTCGCATGGCGTACAGCTTCGAACCTAGCCGACCAGAAGTCAACAAACTCGAACAAACATCCGGTTGTCGATGGATGGCCCCGGCGCCCCGCTGTTACCGACATGTGTCGATAAAGTTTCCGGACAAAATACATCGATCACTGCTAATTTTTCCTGATCAAATACGTAGATCCATTGACAATGCCCGTTTATCCGAGGACTGTCGCCCTACTGGAGGTTCTCGTTTGGTTCTGTGCCTTGCTGAGGAGGAAGCGATGAACTTCTCACGTCGTACCGTCCTGGGCGGTGCACTGGCCGGTTCGGAGGGGTGGCGGCGTCGTCACTGCTCGCCGCGTGCGGCGACTCCGGGGGCGGCGGGAGCACCACCGCTGAGGTCACCTTCGGGTCCAACTACTCCGACGCCGTGCCGAAGTCCGCGATGGACGCGGTGCTGCAGGCCTACCCCAACGGTAAGAACGTCAAGGTCAACACCGTCGACCACAACTCGTTCCAGGAGAACATCAACCGGTACCTGCAGGGCAACCCCGACGACGTGTTCACCTGGTTCGCCGGCTACCGCATGCAGTTCTTCGCCAAGCAGGGCCTCGCCGGCGACCTGTCCGACGTGTGGCAGGAGGTCGGCGGCAACTTCTCCGGCGCGCTCAAGGCGGCCTCGACCGGTGAGGACGGCAAGCAGTACTTCCTGCCCTTCTACAACTATCCGTGGGGCGTCTTCTTCCGCAAGAGCCTGTGGCAGCAGAAGGGCTACACCGAGCCCAAGACACTGGACGAGTTCAAGGCCCTGTGCGAAAAGATGAAGGCCGACGGCCTGGTGCCGATCGCCTTCGCCGACAAGGACGGCTGGCCGGCGATGGGCACGTTCGACTACCTCAACATGCGCATCAACGGCTACCAGTTCCACGTCGACCTCATGGCCGGCAAGCAGGCCTGGACCGACGCCAAGCTCAAGACCGTCTTCGACACCTGGCGGGGCCTGCTGCCCTACCACCAGCCCGGCGCCAACGGCCGCACCTGGCAGGAAGCAGCCCAGTCGCTGCTCAACCGCCAGTCCGGCATGTACGTCTGCGGCACCTTCGTCGGCGAGCAGTTCGCCGGCGCGGAGCTCGCGGACCTCGACTTCTTCGCCTTCCCCGAGATCAACTCCGAGTTCGGCCGGGACTCGGTCGAGGCGCCGATCGACGGGTTCATGATGGCCGCCAGGCCCAAGCACGCCGCCGCGGCGAAGGAGCTGCTCAAGTACCTGGCCACCGGCCCCGCGGAGCTGGCCTACCTCAAGAGCAACCCGACGAACATCGCCGCCAACTCCACCGCCGACACCTCCGCCTACAACGCGCTGCAGAAGAAGTCCGTCGAGCTCGTCAGCAGCGCCAAGCACATCTCGCAGTTCCTCGACCGCGACACCCGCCCCGACTTCGCCTCGCAGGTCATGATCCCGGCCCTGCAGACGTTCATCAACAAGCCCGACGACGTCGACGGCCTGCTGAAGAGCATCGAGGCCCAGAAGAAGACCATCTTCACGTCGTGAAGGTCCGCCGCTTCAGCGTGAGCGACCGCGCCGTCATCGCGGTCGTGCTCGGCGTGGCGATCGTGCTGGACCTCGGGCTCATCTGGGGTCCCACGATCGCCTCGATCGGGCTGTCCTTCACCTCGTGGAACGGCGTCACCGACCCGGTCTGGGTCGGCGGGCGCAACTACGACACGATCGTGAACGTCTACCCGCCGTTCTGGCCGGCGATGCGGCACAACCTGCTGTGGCTGGCGTTCCTCGGCCTGGTCGCCACGCCGCTGGGGCTGTTCTTCGCGGTACTGCTGGACAAGCGCCTGCGGCTGGGCCGGTTCTACCAGAGCGCGCTCTACCTGCCGGTCGTGCTGTCGCTGGCGATCGTCGGGTTCATCGCGCAGCTGGTGTACTCCCGCGACTACGGCGCGCTCAACAACATCCTCGGCCGCACGTCCGACCCGATCGACTTCCTCGGCGACCCGTCCATCAACATCTGGGCGGTGCTGATCGCCGTCGGCTGGCGCCACGTCGGCTACGTGATGATCCTCTACCTCGCCGGGCTCAAGGCCGTCGACCCCGCGCTCAAGGAGTCGGCCGCGCTGGACGGCGCCAACGAGGCGCAGACGTTCTTCCGGGTCACCTTCCCGACCCTGCGCCCGGTCAACATCATCGTGCTGGTCATCACCGTCATCGAGGGCCTGCGCGCGTTCGACGTCGTCTACGCGATCAACCGCGGCCGCAACGGCCTGGAGCTGCTGTCCGTGCTCGTCACCGACAACATCATCGGCGAGGCCAGCCGGATCGGCTTCGGCTCGGCGATCGCCGTGATCCTGCTGCTCATCTCGCTCGGCTTCATCGTCACGTATCTGGTGCGCATCCTGCGGGAGGAGCGATGAAGGCAGGCGCCCTGCGCCCGGCGCGCGTGCTGCTCAACGGCTTCCTGATCATCGTGTCGCTGGGCTGGCTGGCACCGCTGGCGCTGGCCGTCTACGCGTCGCTGCGCCCCTACGCGGAGACCTCCCGCAAGGGGTACTTCTCCTGGCCGGACCGGCTCACGCTGCACTACTACGCGCAGGTGTGGGACTCCGCGCAGCTGCCGAAGTACTTCACGAACTCGGTCGTCGTCGCCGTGCCGGCCGTGCTGCTGACCCTGTTCCTGGCATCGTTCGTGGCGTTCTGCATCGCCCGGCTGCGGATACGCTGGTCGCTGCTCCTGCTGGTGGTGTTCACCGCCGGCAACCTGCTGCCCCCGCAGGTGCTCGTCACGCCGCTGTACGAGCTGTACAAACAGATCCCGGTGCCCGGCTTCGTGTCGGGGTCCGGCACCCTCTACGACTCGTACGTCGGCCTGATCGCGATCCACGTGGCGTTCCAGGTCGGCTTCTGCGTGTTCGTGCTGTCGAACTTCATGCGCACGCTGCCGCCGGAGATTACCGAGGCCGCGGTGGTCGACGGGGCGGGGGTGTGGCTGCAGTACCGGAAGGTGACGCTCCCGCTGTGCCGCCCGGCCCTGGCCGCGCTCGCCACCCTGCTGTTCACCTGGATCTACAACGACTTCCTCTACGCCCTGGTGCTCATCTCCACCGGAGACAAGCTGCCGGTGACGAGCGCCCTGAACAACCTGCGCGGCCAGTTCTTCACCGACTACAACCTGCTGGCGGCCGGCTCGCTGCTGGTCGCCCTCCCGACCCTCGTGGTGTTCTTCGCCCTGCAGCGCCAGTTCGTCGCCGGCCTGACCCTGGGAGCCGCGAAGGGCTGACGCGGCGATGACACGGGGCAGATGCCACGGGTCAGAAGGGGCGGGTGCCGACCGTGGTCAGGCGCTGGGTGGCGCGGGACAGGGCGACGTACAGCGTCCGGAAGCCGGTCGTCGCCTCCTCGCGGATGTCGGCCGGCTCGACGACCAGGACGCCGTCGTACTCCATGCCCTTCGAGTCCAGCGCGCCCACCGTCTGCAGGCGCTGCGGGTCCAGGCCGTCCACCCAGCCGGCGACCTCCGCGCGGCGGGCGGTCGGGGTGATCACGCCGACCGTGCCCTCGACCTGGTCCAGCAGCGTCTTCGCGGCCTCGCGCACCGCCGTCTCCAGGTCGTCGGTCACGGTCTCCAGGGGCTCGACGCCGGAGGAGCGGACCGCCGTCGGCAGCTCGATGTCCGGCTGCGCCGCCCGGATCACCCGGGCGGCGACCGCGAAGATCTCGGCCGAGTTGCGGTAGTTGGTGGTGAGCGTGAACGCGGAGCGGCGCCGGGTGCCCACCGCGCTCTCCATCGCCCGCTCCGCCTCCTTGGCGTCGGCCCACGCGGCCTGCGCCGGGTCGCCGACGATCGTCCAGGTGGCGTGCGGGCCGCGGCGGCCGACCATCCGCCACTGCATCGGGGAGACGTCCTGCGACTCGTCGACGATGATGTGCGCGTAGTCGCGGTAGTCGTCCGGGCGCTCCACGGCCTGGGCACGCGCCGCCGCCATCCGGTCCGCGTAGGTGGTCACCTCGCGCACGCCCTCGGCGACCTGGAACGGGTCGCGGGGCGGGCGCTTGCGCGCCGGCGGCTCGCCGAGCAGCTCGTGCAACTCGTCGAGCAGCGCCACGTCCTCGACCGACAGGCTGCCGGGCAGCGCGTCGGGGTCGAGGGAGGCGGCCAGGGTGGCGATCTCCCGGTTGCTCAGCACGCCGCCCGCCCAGCGCGACAGCCGCTGCCGGTCGGCGAGCCAGCCGAGCACCTCCACCGGGCGCAGCACCGGCCACCACCCGCGCATGAACCGGATGAACTCGGGGCGCTCGGCGATGTCCGGGGCGAACTCCTCGCGCTTCTGCTGCCGGCCGGCGGGCAGCAGCTCGACGCTCTGCCGCCACAGCGCGTCCAGCACGTGCCCGGCGGCCTTGGCCCGGGCGGCGTTGCGCTTCACGCCGAGGCCCAGCACGGTGCGGCGCAGCTCGTCGAGCGCGGGCCGGTCGAGGCTGAGCAGCTCCCCGCGGTACAAGATCCGGATCCTGTCGGGCGAACCGGGGATCGGGCTGCGGGCGGCGCGCCCCAGCACCTTCTGCATGCGCAGCGAGCCCTTGACGGCGGCGACCTCCGGCGGCTCGTGCCGGGTCGCCTGGACGCCCTCGACCAGCTGGCCCAGCGAGCGCAGGGTGGCGGTGTCCTCACCGAGGGACGGCAGCACCCGCGAGACGTACCCGACGAACACGTCCGACGGCCCGACCACCAGCACGCCGCCGGACTCGTACCGGTTGCGGTCGGCGTAGAGCAGGTATGCGGCGCGGTGCAGCGCGACGGCGGTCTTGCCGGTGCCCGGCCCGCCCCGCACGATCGTGATCCCGGACGCGGGGGAGCGGATCGCGTCGTCCTGCTCGCGCTGGATGGTGGCGACGATGTCCTTCATGCCCCGGCCGGTGGCCCGGGACAGGTTCGCCAGCAGCGCCCCGTCGCCGATGACGGCCATGGACGGGGGCGCGCCCGCCGGGTCGAGCAGGTCGTCCTCGATGCTGACGACCTTCTCGCCGGTGCTGCGGATGCTGCGCCGGCGCACCACACCCATCCGGTCGGCGGGGGTGGCCCGGTAGAACGGTGCCGCGGCAGGCGCCCGCCAGTCGACGACCAGCGACTCGTACTGCTCGGTGCGCAGCCCCAGCCGCCCGATGTAGCGCACCTCGCCGTCCGGCACCGCGGGCTCGACCGCGGCGGCGTCCGCGCCGGACACCCCGTCGGGGCCGAGGTCGAGCCGGCCGAAGACCAGCCCGTCGTGCTCACTCTCCAGCGCGCGCCGGCGCCGCGCCGCGTGGTACACCATCGCGTCGCGCTCGACGAGGGCGCCGAAGTTGCCGACCCGGGCCAGGCTGTACCCGGCCTTCTCCACCTCGGCGGCGGAGATGCGCAACTGGTCCAGCCGCACATACACCCGGTCCAGATATGCCTGCTCAGCGGCGATCTCCGAGTCGCGAACCGCGTCGCTCAACGCTTTACTCCTGCCGCCCGGCGAAAAACAACCCCGAAATCCTACTCGCGCGTCGGCGCCCGGATTTCGCGGCAGGGCCCTCCTACGGCGTGGCCGCGGGCTCCTTGTCCGCCTCGGCGCGCAGCGCCCGGGCCTCCGCGGCCGCCCGGCGGCGCAGGTAGAAGGTCGTGACCAGGCCGGCGACGACGGCCGCCGCGAGCGCCACCCAGGAGAAGTCCTTCAGCCACTTCTCCGCGACCCGGCCCAGCGAGTAGATGGCGAACACGGTGCCGAACGACCAGGTTATCCCGCCGAGGGCGTTGGCGATGAGGAACTTGCCGTACGGCACCCGCAGCGCACCCGCGAGCGGGCCGGCGAGGATGCGCAGGAGGGCGATGAACCGGCCGAAGAAGACCGCCCAGACGCCCCAGCGCTGGAACGCCCGCTCGGCCTTGGCCAGGTGCGGGGGCCCGAAGTGCTTCGGGAACCGCCGGCCGAACCGCTCCAGCAGGGCCCGGCCGCCGCGGCGGCCGATGAGGTATCCGATGCTGTCCCCGGCGATCGCGCCGACCGACGCGGCCCCGGCGACCACCCACGGATTCACCGCGGTGGTGACGGAAAGCAGGGATGCGGTGACGAGCGCGATCTCGCCGGGCAGCGGCACGCCCATGCTCTCGACCCCGATGACGGCGCCGACCAGCAGGTAAACCCAGATCGGGGAGAGCGTGCCCATCCACGTCTCGATGTAATGCACCGCGGTTCCCCTCCCCAGAGACTTCCGTCTGTGCTCAGCGTCTCATACCTTGCTGAGCGTGAGCTGGATGGTGTACGGCGCCAACGGTTACAGCGGGTCACTGCTCGCCCGGCTGGCGGTGATCCGCGGGGAGCGCCCCGTGCTGGCCGGCCGGTCCGCGGCGCCGGTCGCGGCCCTCGCCGCCGAGCTGGGTCTGCCGCACCGGGTCGGCCCGCTCACCCCGGGGCTGCTCGAAGGCGTCGATGCCGTCGTGAACTGTGCCGGGCCGTTCGCCGAGACCGCCGGGCCAGCCGTCGCCGCCTGTCTGGCGGCCGGGGCGCACTACCTGGACATCACCGGCGAACTGGACGTGTTCGAGGATATGTTCGGGCACGACGGGGCCGCCCGCGCCGCCGGCGTGACGATGATCACCGGGGCCGGCTTCGACGTCGTGCCGACAGACTGCCTCGCCGCGCTGCTCGCCGCCGAACTGCCCGGCGCGGTGGCGCTGGAAATCGCGTTCCACGCGCCGGGCGGGATGTCCCGCGGCACCGCCCGCACCGCGTTCGCGGAGATGGGCGCGGGCGCGGCCCGCCGCATCGGCGGCGAGCTGGTCCCCACCCGCTACGGCACCCCGTCGCGGACGGTGCCGTTCCCGTCCGGTCCCCGCCGCGTGGGCGCGACCCGCTGGGGCGACCTCGTCACGGCCTACCGCTCGACCGGCATCCCGGACATCACCGTCTCCATGCCCCTGCCGCCCGGCGCGGCCCTGGTCAGCGGGTGCGCCAAGGCGTTGCGCCTCGGTCCGTTGCGCCGGCTGGCCCGGGCCCTGGTCCGCCGCGGCGGCCCGTCGGCGGCGCGCCGGGCCGGCACCGGCTGCGAGGCGTGGGCCGAGGTCCGCGACGCCTTCGGCGCGACCCGCTCGGCGACGCTGAGCGGCCCGAACGCGTATGCGCTGACCGCCGACGCCTCGCTGCGCGCCCTCCAGCGGGTCCGGGCCGGCGAGGTGCCGCCCGGCGTGCACACCCCGTCAGCCGCGTTCGGCGCGGACTTCGTGCGCACGCTGGACGGTGTGACCGTCACCATGGCCGGGTGAGGCCGGTGAAGCTCAGCCCGTCGGCGTGGCGACGTCGTCGCCCGTCACGGCGGTGCGCGGCCGGTGCGGCTTCGGCGCGCGGCGGCGGTTGCGGGCGGCGCGCCGGATGACCGACACGATCGCGTCCGTGACCGCGTCCGGGCGCTCGATTGGCAGCATGTGCCCGGCCTCGTCGCATATCTGCAGCTCGGCGTCGGGCAGCTCCCGGACGATCGTCTCGGAGCAGATCGGCGGTGTGAGCCGGTCCATCGACCCGACCAGCACCGCCACGGGCAGCCCGCGCATCGCGACCAGGCTCTCCACGCGATGATGCAGGTCGACCGAGGGCCGGAAGCCACCGATCGCGCACAGCGGGGCGTTGCCGACCATGGACGCGGTCAGCGCGACCCAGCTGGTGTCGACCCGGTGGCCGAACACGAGCCATCGCACACCGGGGGCGAGCAGCGGCATCAGGCGTCGGTGCGGCCGCCACGCGCCGGAGCGGGCCAGCAGCCCGGCGCCCTGGACCTCGAGGATTCGCATCACCCGGGCCAGGCGGGGGCTGAGCCCGTAGCTGGTGCGCGAGGAGCCCTCGGCGGAGGTGGACACGAGCACGACCCCGACGACGCGGCGCGCGAACTCGGCCGCGTGGCGGTGGGCGTACTCCATGATCGCCATCCCGCCGAGCGAGTGCCCGGCAAGGACGATGGGGCCGTGCGGGACGAGCTGCTCGATCACCTCGGCGAGGTCGTCGCCGAGCTGCTCGAGGGTGGCGTCGGCGCCGCGGATGGCCGACGAGCGGCCGTGGCCGCGGAGATCGAAGGCGAGCAGCCGGATGGGAGCGCCGAGCCTTGTGGGCAAGTCGGCGATCTGCTGCCGCCAGAGGCGACTGTCGAGCGTCCAGCCGTGCAGGAGGACCACCGTGACGGGGCGCCGGCCGGGGGTGGCCAGCGCTGCGGGGTGGAGCACGCTGTACAGGCGGGCGCCGTCCTTGAGCCTCACGGAAGGGGAGACGACGGTACCCATGAACCATTGTTACCCGGAAGTACCTGGAATTACCCCGGTGATCCTCGGGAGTAATCAAGGAGTAATCAAGGAGTACTCCAGGGCTACTCCTGGCGAAAAGCCGGACGCCGCCGGGGTGACCCCGGCGGCGTCCGCACAGCGAGAGGCTCAGGCGGCCTCGAACACGCCCGCCTCGACGAGGCGCTTCTCGGCGGCGTCCCAACCGTCCTGCGGGGTGGCGGCGGCGAGCGCCTGCAGCTCCGCGCGGATCTTGGTGGCGTGACCGGCCCCGGCCAGCTGCCGGATCTCCTCGACGAAGGCGTCCGAGGCGGTGCTGAGGTGGACGGTCTTGCCGTTGGTCAGGTTGCGCACGTAGACGTGCTTGCCCTTGTTGAGCGGGATGAGGTACTTGAACTCACCCAGCACACTGAGGGCGCCGGATGCACCGGCCTGACCGGCGCGGACTGAGGCCCGCGCGGTCTTTGAGGTGTTGCTCGCCACGGCGGGAACTCCTTGTCGAGGCTGCGTACGGAAGACAAGAAACTGTAACACCCGGCCGCACCGGCCGGAAAAAGCGAGTTACCTGGTGGAACCTCCGTTCGTTGGACAAATCGCAGGAGCGGTGTGACCGATTCTCTGGCGCACCGCGCACAACATCGTCATCATTGGTCGCAACAGTCACCGTCGACGCGACGGCATGACCCGCGGAGCACGAGGTCGTAGGGGAAGACGCACCTCGGTCTCCAGGAGGTCTTTCGTGCCCACGCGTGGCGTCATATACGTTCACTCGACCCCGCTCGCCGTGTCCTCGCACGTCGAGTGGGCGATCGCGCGCGTCCTCGGGACACCGGTGCGGCTCGAGTGGTCGGTGCAGCCCGTCGAGCCCTCGGCCCGCCGGGCGCAGTGCTCGTGGACCGGCGCGACCGGCACGGGCGGTGAGCTGGCGGCCGCGCTCCGGCAGTGGCCGATGATCCGCTTCGAGGTCACCGAGGAGCCGAGCCCGGGCGTCGACGGGGAGCGGTTCATGCACGTGCCCGGCCGCGGCCTGTTCCGCGGCTCGACCAGCGCCAACGGCGACATCGTGCTGTCCGAGGACCGGCTGCGCGCCCTCGTGGCCGGCGCCCGCGGCTACGACACGCTCGCCCACACCCTGGAGAAGGCGCTCGGCGCCCCCTGGGACGCGGAGCTCGAGCCCTACCGCCACGCCGGCGACGGCGTCCCGTTGACCCTTCTCACCCGGGTCGGATAACCGGCAGAGACAGGTTGCACGCCCGTGGTTGAGTGGCGGGGTGTCCGTCCTCCGCCGCCTCCTGCCGTCCCTGACGGCGCTCGCCCTGCTGCTGAGCGCCTGCACCGATGGCGGGTCCGGCACCGCCGATCCGAGCTCCAGTGGGCCGGTGTCCGCCCTGGTGCCGGGCGGCGACCCGGCCACGCAGGCCGCGGAGATCGCCGGGCGCCTCTCCGATGAGGAGCTCGTCGGCCAGCTGCTGATGCCCTACGCGTACGGCAACGCGGCCGACAAGGTGTCCTCCGGCTCGGCGTCGGCCAACCGCAGCTACGCGGGCGCGGCGACCCCGGCGGAGATCGTCAAGAAGTACCACCTGGGCGGCATCATCCTCGTCTCCTCCAGCGCCGACGATCCGACCGCCGGCACCAACATGACCACCAACGTCGAGTCCCCGGCCCAGGTCGCGAAGCTGACCGCCGGCCTGCAGCAGGCGGCGCTGAGCCTGCCCGCGCGGCTGCCGCTGCTGATCGGCACCGACCAGGAGTACGGCCAGGTGACCCGCATCCGCGACCGCATGGTCCAGCTGCCGTCCGCGCTCGCGTTCGGCGCGGCCGGAGACCCGGCGGTGACGGAGGCCGCGTGGCGGGCGGCCGGCGCCGAGCTCGCCGCGATCGGCGTCAACGTCGACTTCGCCCCGGACGCCGACGTGCTCGGCACCCAGCCGGGCGGCGTGATCGGCTCCCGCTCGTTCGGCAGCGACCCGGCGAAGGTCGCCGTCCAGGTCGCCGCGGCCGTGCGGGGCCTGCAGTCCGCCGGGGTCGCCGCGGCGGCCAAGCACTTCCCCGGCCACGGGCACACCACCGTCAACAGCCACAGCAGCCTGCCCGTGCTCGGCCAGAGCCTCGACGCGCTGCAGTCCGGCGACCTGCCGCCGTTCCTCGCCGCGCGCGACGCCGGCATCGGCCTGATCATGTCCGGCCACCTCGAGGTGAAGGCGGTCGACCCGGGCGGACCGGCCTCGTTCTCCAGCAAGATCCTCGTCGACCTGCTGCGCACGAAGCTCGGCTACACCGGGGTCGTCGTCACCGACGCCCTGAACATGACGCCGGCCGAGGCGTGGCCGCCGGGGGAGGCCGCGGTCCGCGCGATCCTCGCCGGCAACGACGTGCTGCTCATGCCGCCCAACCTGACCGCGGCGTACAAGGGCCTGCTCGACGCCGTGCGCTCCGGGCGGATCACCAAGCAGCGGCTGATCGAGTCGGCGACCCGGATCCTGACGCTGAAGCTGCGGCTGGCCGCGGTACCGAGACCGCCGATGAGCGTCGTCGACGGCGACGCCGGCAAGTCGGCCGCCCGGGCCGGCGCCGCCGCCGCGATCACCGTCCTGCGCGGCCCGTGCTCCGGCGCCCTGGTCACCGGCCCGGTCCGGGTCACCTCGGCCGGTGCCGACACCGCCCGCGGCGCGCTGGAGGAGTCGCTGCGCCAGGCGGGCGCCGAGGTGGTGCCCCAGGGCGGCGCGGAGGTGCGGCTCGTCGGCTACAGCCGCGGCTCGGCCGACCTGTCGCCGTCGTCGGCGGTCACCGTGGCGCTGGACACCCCGTACGTGCTCGGCTCGGCCAAGGGCACCCTGGTCGCGACCTACTCCTCGTCGCGCGCCTCGATGTCCGCGCTCGCCGACGTGCTGGTGGGCAAGGCGAAGGCGCCGGGCCGCACGCCGGTCCCGGTCCCGGGCCTGCCCGCCTCGGCCTGCGCCTGAGCCGCGAGCTTTTCCTGGCTCGGGCCGCGTCACCTGCGGACCGTTCCTCCCGTGAGCGCCTGGTCTGGGTCGGTCGCCGCGAAGCCTCATCGAGCCAGACTGGGCGAAGCGGTCGGGCCTGGCGGCCCTCCCTGCAAGGTCCGCGGTGCCAAGGGCCCCCGGGGAACCCAACCGATCGACGGCCCGGGCGCATCTGAGGGCTGGAGCGGTGGAAGGGGACCTGGTTGCGCGACGAACTCGAGCGGGAGTACGTGGAGTACGTCCGCGTCCGCATGCCGCACCTGCGCCGGCTGGCCTACCTGCTGACCGGCGACTTCGACCGCGCCGACGACGTGGTGCAGACGACGGCGACCAGCCTGTACCTGAAGTGGCGGCAGGTCCGGGCGGCCGACAGCGTCGACGCGTACGTGCGGAAGATGGTCGTCCACACGTTCCTCACCGAGCAGCGCCGTGCATGGGCGCGGACCTGGCTCACCGACCGGCTGCCCGAGCAGGCCGCCGCCGCGGCATCGACCGACGACGCCCTGGTCGTCCGGGCCGCGCTGCGCCGGCTCCCGGCCAAGCAGCAGGCGGTGCTGGTGCTGCGCTTCCTGTGTGACCTGCCGGTCAACGACGTCGCCGCCACCCTCGGCTGCGCCCCCGGCACCGTCAAGAGCCACACGTCGGACGGTCTGGCCGCGCTCCGCCGCATCCTCGGCACCGATGAGGCAGGCAGGTCGCGAGGTGCGGGCAGTACCACCGCGACCACCGCGAAGAACGCCAACGGAGGTGCCTGGTGAACGACGAGTTCGAGGCACAGGCGCTCAAGCCACTGATGCGGCCGCAGCCCATGCCGCCGTCCAAGGTGGACATCAAGCGGGCGCTCGCCGAGGGCCGGCGCCGCGAGCGCAGCCGCCGCCTGCTCGCGGTCGCCGCGGTCGCCGTCGCCGTCGGCGCCACCCTCATCGGTGTGTCGGCGTTCGCACCGGATCGACGGCCACCGCAGATCGGCGACGAGACGCCGCCGAGTCCGACGGTGGTGCGGACCCGCAACGGCTGCGGCGTGCAGCGGCTGCCCACTCCGGGCGGCGCCCCGGCCGTCGTCGGCGCGGTCGACCCGGCAGGGCGGTATGCGGTGGGCACCCTGGACGGGGACTCCGGCGGCGAGCAGGGTGCTGGCGTGGTGCTGCTGTGGACCGACGGTGTGCTGCAGCCGGTGGCAGGCGCGCCGCTGCCCTACCCGCACCCGGCCGGCGTCAACGCCGCAGGTGTCGTGGTCGGCAACAGCCAGGGCGAGAGCACCTCGGTGCCGTGGATGCTGAAGGACGGCACCTTCACCAGGCTCGCCACCCCGCCGGACGCCGACACGGTCTCCGCGGAGGGCATCAACGCCGCGGGCGACATCATCGGCACCGCGTCGTGGCAGGACGGCAGCCGGGCCACGAGGGCGCGGATCGTGCGGTGGAACGTGGCGCGCCCCGAGCAGTTCGCCTACGTGACGACCAGCCCGACGATCGCCCGTGCGTCGGGCGTCGCCGACGACGGCACCGTCTTCGGGCGCGGGATGGAGCCCGGGCACGACCCCCAGCCGTACGTGTGGCGCCCCGACGGCACCCCCAGGCTGCTCAAACGCTCCGGCGGCAAACCGGCGTACGGCGTGACCCAGATCGCCGGGGACTGGGCGATCGGCTACTACGAGGACGGCAGCACGTGGTTCGACCAGGGCGTGCGGTGGAACCTGAGGACCGGCGAGGTGCGCGAACTCGGCACGTTCGTGCCGGGCGGCGTCGACGCGTCGGGGCGGATGTTCGGCGTAGTGATGCGCAGCATCGACGACGCTCCGCCGGCGCTCTGGACGGACGGGGCGGTGCTGGAGATGCCGGTGCTGTCCGACGGCCAGTCGGCGGTGGTGACGTCGATGAGCGCGGACGGCCGGACCGCGGTCGGCTGGCTCTCCCGCAGCAAGAACGACCCGGTCCTCCCGGTGCGGTGGACGTGCTGAGACGATCGCCGGGATCGGCACGCGCCAACGGGGCTCGCCGGCTCGCTATCGGGCGCTGAGCGCGAGGCTGTCCAGGCGGCGGCCGGTGGTGGCGTCGACGATGGCGGTGGTCAGGGCGGCCTTGGTCGCCTTGGCCGGGGCGGCCACGCTCAATGCCTTGGCCAGCTCGCGGAGCTGGGCGACCGTCAGCTTGAGGTCGTTGAGGTACTGCGCGGCGGCCTGCCGGGTGCCGAGCTCGGCCAGCATCGCCTCGATCTCGCTCACCGGGCGGGACGGCGCGGCGGGCGCGGCCTTGGTCGCGCGGGCCGGGCGGCCGCCCTTCGGGACCAGCTCCAGCTTCGCGGCGCCGGAGGCCAGGTCGGCCAGCTGGTCGGCGGGGAGGGTCTTCACGAACGCGGCCACGCGTAGGAGCACCTCGTGGGCGAGGTCGGCCGGGTCGGTCATCTGGGCTTCTCCCTCAGGTTCGCGTGCGTGCCAGGAACTCGCTGGTGAGCTGCTGCAACTCGTATCGTAGGGTCTCGATCGCGGTGCTGCCCGGCGGTGCCAGCACCGCCGGCACGGAGCGGTTGCCGGCCTCGGTGACCGCGGTCTTGTTGTCGCGGATCGTCTGGGAGAACACCGGCATCTCGATGCGCGTGGTCTCCTCGAACGAGCTGCGCTGGCTGGCCAGGGGGCCCGACGGGGTGTATTGCACCATCATGTAGACGACGCCGGCAATCTCCGGGTTGATCGGGTGCTCCGCCACGGAATTGTAGTCCTCCACCAGCTGCGACAGGCGGTTGCGCAGCAGGTCGATGCCCAGGGTGGACAGGTAGTCGGGGCGGGCGGGGACGACCACGTGGTCGCTGGCGACCAGGGCGGTGCGGGTCACCAGGTTGAAGTTCGGCGGGCAGTCGATCAGCACCGCGTCGTAGGCGCTGAACGGCTGCTCCGCCAGGGCGTCGGCGAGCAGGCGGTACACCTGCAGGTATCGCGGGCTGCTGCGCTGGAACCGGGCGCCGCCGAGGCCCGCGGCCAGGTCAAGGTCGGCGTCGACCAGGCCCAGGTGGGAGGCGACCAGGTGCAGGTGGCCGCCCAGCGGCTGCACGACCGCGTTGACCGCGTGCGGGGCCAGCACGTACCGGAACAGCGACTCCGGGGTGCGGCTGGCGACGAACGCCTCGAACCAGGAGCGGATCGTCGGCTGCTCGGCGAAGTCGGCCGGCCGGTAGAACGAGTAGGTGAGGCTGGCCTGCGGGTCCAGGTCGATGAGCAGCACCTTGCGGCCGCGGGCGGCGAGCTCGGCGCCGAGGTTCGCGGTCACGGTGGTCTTGCCGACGCCGCCCTTGTAGTTGATCACGGAGACGACGCTCATCGGTGCAGCATGACATTCATCCCGGCCGCTTGTCGCCGGGGCCGTCCCCGATAGGGTGAATTCTCCGTGTCACGCCCGGAGGAGAAGCCTTGCTGACGTTGCCGCGCTGGGACGACGCCCGCGTCGTCGTCGAGCCGCCCGCCGGCGGGCCGGGCAGCTGGGCCGGCGCGCCGAGCGCGCTGCGCGTCGGCGACGAGGTGTACCTGGCGTACCGGCTGCGCCGGCCGGTCGACGAGGGGCGCGGCTACGCCAACGTGGTGGCCCGCTCCCGCGACGGCGTCGCGTTCACCACGGTCGCCGTGGTGCACCGCGACCGCTTCGGCGGCGCGTCGCTGGAGCGGCCGGCGCTCGCGGTCACCCCGGAGGGCCGGTGGCGGCTGTACGTCAGCGTCGCCACCCCCCGCACGAAGCACTGGCGGGTCGACCTGCTGGAGGCCGACGACCCCGGGCAGCTCGGCGAGGCGCCGGCGCGCACCGTGCTGCCCGGCGACGCGACGGCGGGCGTCAAGGACCCGGTCCTGCACTTCGACGGCCGCCGCTGGCACCTGTGGGCGTCGGTGCACCCGCTGGAGTCGGACGAGCACGCCGACCGGATGAGCACCTGGTACGCCACCAGCCCCGACGGCGTGGACTGGACCTGGCACGGCGCGGTCCTGGCACCGCGCCCGGGCGCGTGGGACGCCCGCGGCGTGCGGGTCAGCGCGGTACTGCCGGTCGACGGCGGCCTGGCCTTCGCCTACGACGGGCGGGCCACCGCCGCGGAGAACTGGGAGGAGCGCACCGGCACCGCGACCGCGCCGCTGCTGGCGGACGGCACATTCGGCCCGCTGACGGCCGCGGACGCCCCGCCCGCGCAGTCCCCGCACGCGCCGCATGGCCTGCGCTACCTGACCGCCGTGGCGGGCCGCATCTACTACGAGGGCACCCGCGAGGACGGCGGCCACGAGCTCCGTACCGAGGTCACCGCCTAGCTGATCAACCTAGGCGCGGTGGTGGCGGCCCTTCGGGCGGTCGCGGCCGGAGCGCTCGTCGAGCAGGGCCGCGGTGCGCTGCAGGACCTCGTCCCACATGGACGGCGGGGCGCCGCCGGCGATCATCGCGGTCAGGTCCTCGGCCAGGCGGTCGAGCAGGGACAGCTCGACCGTCGGGTCGGGGTCGGGCTCGACGAGCGTGCGCTGGCGCGGGATGCGGTCCGTCACGTCGCCCGGCGATTCCAGCGGGAGCGTGTCGCCGCTGCTGACGATGTCGAGATACCGGATGGTGCGGGTCAGCGCGACGAACAGCAGCCGGTGCCCGCGCGGGTCCTCGGCGACGATCTCCTCGGGCTCGACCACGATCACCGCGTCGAACTCGAGGCCCTTCGCCTCCTGCGGCGAGACCAGGTTGATGGCGCGGTCCAGCTCGCCCTGGTCGGCGCGGCCCCACGGCAGGTCGTTGGCGTGCAGGGCGAACTCGAGCTCGGCCCGGCACGCGGCGGGGCAGACGATGCCGACGAAGCGGTGCGCCTCCAGGTGGTCGCGGGCGATCTGGGCGGCCCGGCCGGCCCGCTCCCCGGGCTCGACGACATGGGTGGCGGGGGTACCTTCGGGGCCGTCGCGAACGACCCGGATCGGCTCGACGCCGGGGGCGGCGATCGGCAGCAGCCGGGCGGCGAGCTCGTACACCTGCCGCGGCACCCGGTAGCCGTACCGCAGCCGCTCAACGACCCGCGGGAGCGTCTGCGGCAGGTGGTCGGTGACCTCCTCCCAGCGGTCGCGGGCCCATGCCCCGGTGGACTGGGCCAGGTCGCCGACGACGGTGAGGGAACCGTTGGCCGAGCGGCGGGCGATGGCGCGCAGCTGCATCGGCGAGAGGTCCTGGGCCTCGTCGACGACGATGTGGCGGTATCGCCCGGCGGTCCCGTTGAGCAGGTCGTCGACCTCGTCGAGCAGCGGCCCGTCGGCGTCGCTCCAGACCTGCTCGGAGAGCCGGTCGGCGCCCCGGCGGTACAGCAGCGTCACCTCTTCGTCGGTGAACTCGCCGGCGGCCGCGGCGGCCATCCGGTTCCTCGAGCCGAGCAGGCCGCGCAGGAACGCCGCGGCGCTCTGCAGCGGCCACAGCCGCTCCAGGAGGTTCTCCACCGGGGGGAGCCGCTCGGCGTCGACCGGCCCGCCGCGCTCGCGCACCAGCTCGGCGAGGCGGGCGCGCAGCCGCTGGCGGCGCAGCGCGTAGGGGCCGACGGCCTGCCGGGCGCCGGCCACCTCGGCGGCGACCTCGGAGCCGGTCAGGGTGAGGAAGCGGCCGTCGAAGAGCATCCGCTCGGCGGCCTCGGGCGCGCCGATGCGGGCCTCCAGCGCGCGGGCGAGCAGCCCGGCCATCCGGGCCTCGCCCTTGAGGCGACGGGTGGCCGCGTCTTCCTGCCGGCCGCGCTGCACCGGCGGGCAGAGCGCGTCGATGTCGGCCTGCTCGACGTCGGCGTCGCCGAGGCTCGGCAGCACGGTGCGGATGTAGCGGATGAACGCCGGATGCGGGCCGATGACGAGCACGTCGCGGGGGCGCAGCCGGTCGCTGTGGTTGTACAGCAGCCACGACACCCGGTGCAGGGCGACGGCGGTCTTGCCCGTGCCGGGCCCGCCCTCGATGACCAGCAGCTGCTCGAGCGGGGCGCGGATGAGCTGGTGCTGGGCGGCCTGGATGGTGGCGACGATGTCGCGCATGGCGCCGGTGCGCTCGCGGTCGAGCTCGCCGAGCAGCGCCGCGTCGGGCCCGTCGAGGGCCTCGATCGCCTCGGCGAGCCGCTCGAACAGCAGGTCCTCGAAGTCGACGATCCGGTTGCCCTCGCAGCTGTACGTGCGCTTGCGGGTCAGGCCGCGCGGGTCCTCGGCGGAGGCCTGGTAGTACAGGTCGCCGATCGGGGTCTTCCAGTTGACCACGAGGACCTGGCGCTGGTCGTCGAGGATCGTCTCGCGGCCGATGTAGAACCGCTCGTCGCCGCCCTGGTCGACTTGCTGGCCGGCTTTCTGGTCGACTTTCTTGTCGACACGGCCGAACGCGACCTCCTGCTCCGGCGGGGCGAGAGCATCGCGGCGACCGCGGCGGAACCCCGACAGCCAGCGGCCGGTCCCGGGATTGGCGGCGACGTCCGGGTTTTCGCCCAGCTCGGCGCGCAGCAGCTCGCGGTGCTTGCGGGCGAGATCGAAGTGTTGCTGCTCGGCGGCGATCTCGGCTGCCTTGGACTCCACGGCTCTCCCTTTTCGCACGCTGCCTTTTCGCACGCTGCGTGGGCCCAACGCTACCTTGCGCCAGGAAGGGCGGTCGATCCCCTCACGGCCGAATCACCCTCGGACAACGGACGAGTGGCGAGCCCCCGGATAGCGCCTCACCCATGGTCAGACGGCCTGTCATCAGGACGGCGTTTCCCGCACTCCTGCCGTCGTAGCTCGCGGCGGCATACGTCACCCCGGCACGCGCAGCACGCATCAACCGAGAATCCACCCCGGCGCACAGCGCCGTAGGCGCCGGTAGGCGACGGCGAGGCGACGCAGGGGCGCGCAGCGCAGCAAAGGTGCCCGCGGAGCGGGCATGGGGGGGGGGTCCGGGGTGGGAACCCCCCGGCCGCGCCCGCGCGGAGCGCGCGCCAAGCGAGGAACAGCCCATGAAAGGCTGTAGGTGTGACAGCGGCGGACTTCGACCGGTTCCCGGAGCTCCTGGCGGGCTCCAAGGGCTCGGAGCCCCCTGCGGCGCCGGGCTCGCTGGAGGCGAGCGTGCGCTCGATCGAGCGGGCCGCCGGCGCGCTGGCCACGGCCAGCGTCGCCCGGATGGACGAGACGCTGCCCTGGTTCCGCGAGCTGCCGGCCGACCAGCGCGCCTGGGTCATGCTGGTCGCCCAGGCGGGCGTGCGCTCGATGGTGGAGTGGCTGCGCAACCGCGACAAGGACGGCCCGGCGCCGCCGGACAACTCCGACGAGTTCTTCGACGCCGCGCCGCGCGCGCTGGCCCGCTCGATCAACCTCGCCCAGACGGTACAGCTTATCCGGGTCACCATCGAGGTCGTCGAGGCGCAGCTGCCGCATCTGGCCGCGCCCGGGCAGGAGCACGGCCTCCGGGAGGCGGTGCTGTACTACAGCCGGGAGGTCGCCTTCGGCGCCGCGCGGGTGTACGCCCGGGCGGCCGAGACCCGCGGCGCCTGGGACGCCCGCCTGCAGGCCCTGCTGGTCGACGCGCTGCTGCGCGGCGACTCCTCCGACGAGCTGGCCAGCCGGGCGGCGGCGCTGGGCTGGGCCGATGCCCCGCCGGTCGCGGTGGCGGTGGGCCGCTCGCCGGGCGGGGAGGCCGCGGCGGTGCTGCACACGGTGTACCGCGCGGCCCGGCGCATCGGCGTGGAGATCCTCGGCGGCGTCCACGGCGACCGCCTGGTGGTGGTCCTGGGCGGGGCGGCGGACCCGATGGCCGCCACCGAGCGGCTGCTGGTCGGCTTCGGCGACGGCCCGGTCGTGGTCGGGCCGGCGGTACCGTCGCTGGACGAGGCGACCGAGTCCGCCCGAGCGGCCCTGGCCGGCTACCGGGCCGCGCCCGCCTGGCCGGCCGCGCCCCGCCCGGTCGCCGCCGCCGACCTGCTGCCCGAGCGGGCCCTCGCGGGCGATGCGGACGCGCGGCGGATCCTGCGGCACGAGATCTACGGCGCGCTGGTGCGGGCCGGCGGGGAGCTGCTGGAGACGCTCGACGCGTTCTTCGCGGGCGGCGGGGTGCTGGAGAGCGCGGCGCGGGGGCTGTTCGTGCATCCGAACACGGTGCGGTACCGGCTGCGGCGCATCGGCGAGGTGACCGGCTTCACACCGCTGGTGCCGCGGGACGCCTTCGCATTGCGAATCGCGCTCACGATCGGCAGGCTGGATCCGTTCGCGCCGTCCCCCGCGCCGATCCCCCCGCCGTGATTGCCGTTTCCCGGCGCTGCCCCATGGTTTGCCCCTTATTCTGCTTGCGCCACCCCGAGTGATCCGGATCGCATCACAGGTGAACTACGGATTGCGGCGGGTAACAGTGCGGATCTGTTGGCGCAACACCACGCGATCTTTTGTAGGGTTCCTACAAACGAGGTGGTCCACTTTGGTGTGTAGCGCTACCCGCGCGACTCTTGGGAATCCGGAAAAGTCATAGACGTGCTCGCTGTACTCGCTCCAGGCCAAGGCTCTCAGAAGCCCGGTTTCCTGACCCCGTGGCTCGCGCTGCCCGGGGCCGAAGCGCGCCTGCGCTGGTGGTCCGCCCTGTCCGGGGTCGACCTCGTGCACCTGGGCACGGAGGCCGACGCCGAGGAGATCAAGGACACCGCGAAGACCCAGCCGCTGCTCGTGGCGGCCGCGCTGCTGACCGCCGAGCAGCTGCCGATGTACGACGCCGCCGTCGTCGTCGGCCACAGCGTCGGCGAGCTGGCCGCGTCAGCCCTCGCCGGCGTGCTCAGCGCCGAGGCCGCGGTCACCCTCGCCGGGGTGCGGGGCCGCGAGATGGCCGCCGCCTGCGCGCTCGAGCCGACCGGCATGAGCGCCGTTCTCGGCGGCGACCCCGACGAGGTGCTCGCCGCGATCGACGGCGCGGGGCTGTACCCGGCCAACCGCAACGGCGCCGGCCAGGTCGTCGCCGCCGGGGCGCTGGCCGGCCTCGAGAAGCTCGCCGCCACGCCGCCGGCCCGGACCCGGATCATCGCGCTGCAGGTGGCCGGGGCGTTCCACACGCCGTACATGGCCCCCGCCGAGGAGGCGCTGGGCCGGGTGGCGGCCGGCATCACCGCCGCGACGCCGGGCAAGATCCTGCTGTCCAACCTGGACGGCACCGCGGTCGACCACGGCCCCACCATGCTGCTGCGCCTCGTGCGCCAGGTCACCGCCCCGGTGCGCTGGGACCTGTGCATGCAGACCCTCGCCGACCTCGGCATCACCGCGATCGTCGAGCTGGCCCCGGCCGGCACGCTGGCCGGGCTGGCCAAGCGGGCGCTCAAGGGCATCGAGATCGTCACCGTCAACACCCCGGACGACCTGCCCGCGGCGCGCGACGCGATCGCGCGGCACGGCGCCGCGCCCACCCACGAGCCGCACCCGGAGTTCAGCGTCGTGGTGGCCGGCACCGCCGGCACGTTCACCCCGGCCGCCGGCCTCGCCGAGGGCGCCGACATCCGCGGCGGCCAGGTCGTCGGGGCCATCGAGACCCGGCAGGGCCCGGTCGAGGTCGTCGCGCACCGCGCCGGCGTGCTCACCGAGTGGCTCGCCCACCACGACGACCCGGTCGCCCCGGGCCAGCCGCTCGCCCGCATTGGAGGCCAGCTATGACCCCGGCTGCAGGATCGAGGATCCTCGCGTTCGGCCACTACCAGCCGTCCCAGGTGGTCACCAACGACGACCTGTCGAAGGTGATCGAAACCAACGACGAGTGGATCCGCGACCGGGTCGGCATCGCCCAGCGGCGCGTCGCCGGCAGCGAGACGGTGGCCGACATGGCGATCGCCGCGGCGGGCAAAGCGCTCGCGGCCTCCGGGCTCACCGCGGCCGACATCGACACCGTCATCGTGGCCACCTGCAGCTCGGTCGACCGGTGCCCGAACGTGGCCACCCGGGTCGCGGCGAAGCTCGGCATCAACGCCCCGGCCGCCTACGACCTCAACACCGCCTGCTCCGGCTTCTGCTACGCCCTGGCCGGCGCCGACCACGCGATCCGCGCCGGCGCGGCGCGCAACGCGCTGGTGATCGGCGCCGAGAAGCTCTCCGACCTCACCGACTGGACCGACCGCACCACCGCCGTGCTCTTCGGCGACGGCGCGGGCGCGGCCGTGGTGACCGGGGTGGCCGAGGGCGAGCGGCCCGGTGTCGGCCCGGTCGTGTGGGGCTCCGCCCCCGAGCGGGGCGACGTGCTCAGGATCGAGGGGTGGCGGCCGTACATCAAACAGGAGGGCCAGGCGGTGTTCCGCTGGGCCACGACCGCCATCGCCCCCTACGCCCAGGCCGCCCTCGACCGGGCCGGCGTGCAGGGCAAGGACATCGCCGCGTTCGTCGCCCACCAGGCCAACGCCCGTATCATCGACGGGATCGTCAAGCGCCTCGACCTGCCCAACGCGATCATCCTCAAGGACCTCGTCGAGTCGGGTAACACGTCGGCGGCGAGCATCCCGCTGGCCCTGTCCAAGGCGATCGAGCGGCGCGAGGTTCCCTCCGGCGCACCGGTGCTGCTCTTCGGCTTCGGCGGCGGCCTGACCTACGCGGGCCAAGTCATCTACTGCCCGTAGCGGTCTGTTCATCTTCCATCGACGAGCGTGTCAACCCTAGGAAGGAAAGCTCTATGTCCACCCGTGAAGAGATCGCCGTAGGTCTCGCCGAGATCCTCGAAGAGGTCGCCGGAGTCAACCCCGACGACGTCGCCGAGGAGAAGTCGTTCACCGACGACCTGGACGTCGACTCGCTGTCCATGGTCGAGGTCGTCGTGGCGGCCGAGGAGAAGTTCGGCGTGAAGATCCCGGATGACGAGGTGCCGAACCTCAAGACCGTCGGCGACGCCGTCTC
Source organism: Dactylosporangium sp. NPDC048998 (assembly GCF_043197855.1). Lineage (NCBI taxonomy): Bacteria > Bacillati > Actinomycetota > Actinomycetes > Micromonosporales > Micromonosporaceae > Dactylosporangium > Dactylosporangium sp. NPDC048998. The sequence continues at coordinate 3,752 of NZ_JBICTV010000041.1, read as the reverse complement.
GTACATCGAGAAGTCGCAGGCCTGAAATCCGCCGCCGGGGTCCTGAGCAGGGCACGGTCACCCCGGGACCTTGCCCAGGGCCCCGTCGTTAGGTCAGCTGTGAGGAGTGTTGTGCAGTGAGTGTTGAGGTCGTCGTCACCGGCATCGGGGCAACCACCCCGCTCGGCGGGGATGCCCCGTCCACCTGGGACGCCATGCTCGCCGGCAAGTCGGGAGTGTCGCCGCTGACCCAGGACTGGGCCGCGCAGCTCACCGTGCGGATCGCCGCGCAGCTCGCCGTCGAGCCCACCGAGAAGATCGACCGGGTGCAGGCCCGCCGGCTGGACCGCAGCGAGATGACCGCGATCCTGGCCGCCCGCGAGGCCTGGGCCGACGCCGGCTCGCCGGAGGTGGACAAGGACCGGCTCGCCGTCAGCGTGGGCACCGGCATCGGCGGCGCCCAGACCCTGCTCAACCAGGACGACATCCTGGAGGCCAGCGGCCCGCGCAAGGTCTCGCCGCACACCGTGCCGATGCTGATGCCCAACGGGCCCGCCGCCTGGGTCGGGCTGGAGCTGGGCGCGCGCGCCGGCGTGCACTGCGTCGCGAGCGCCTGCGCCACCGGCGCCGAGGCGATCGCGCACGGCCTCGACCTGATCCGGCTCGGCCGCGCCGACGTCGTCGTCGCCGGCGGCACCGAGGCCGTGATCCACCAGCTGCCCATCGCCGGCTTCGCCTCGATGCGCGCCATGTCGGTGCGCAACGACGAGCCGGAGCGCGCCTCCCGCCCGTGGGACAAGGGCCGCGACGGCTTCGTCCTCGGCGAGGGCGCCGGCGTCATCGTCCTGGAGCGGGCCGAGCACGCCCGGGCCCGCGGCGCGCGCATCTACGCCCGCCTCGCCGGCGCCGGCCTCAGCTCCGACGGGTACGACATCGTCCAGCCGCACCCCGAGGGCGACGGCGCGGTGCGGGCGATCGCGTTCGCGCTGCGCGACGCGGACATCGCGAAGGCCGACGTGATGCACGTCAACGCCCACGCCACCTCGACCCCGGTCGGCGACCTGGCCGAGATCAAGGCCCTGCACCGGGCGCTCGGCGACCACCCCGTGCTCACCTCGACCAAGTCGATGACCGGGCACCTGCTCGGCGCGGCCGGCGCGGTGGAGTCGATCGCGACGATTCTCGCGATCTACCACGGCGTGGTGCCGCCGACCATTAACCTCGATGAGCCGGACGACGAACTCGACCTGGACGTGGCCGCGCACAAGGCGCGCCACCTCGAGATCCCGGCGGCGCTGAACAACTCCTTCGGGTTCGGCGGGCACAACGCCGCGCTGGTCTTCGTCCGCGCCTGAACCACCGCACCACTTGGAGCCACCGTGACGCTCACGTCCACGTCCACGTCTATGCACGCCGACACCAACACCGAGACCGTCGACCTGCGCGACCCGGAGGTGCGCCTGCGCGCCCTCTTCGACCGCGGCACGCTGCGCCTGCTCGCGCCGCGCGACGACTCGGGCATGCTCGGCGCGCGCGGTGAGATCGACGGCACGCCCGTCGTCGCGTTCGCCAGCGACGCCACTCGGATGGGCGGCGCGATGGGCGACGAGGGCTGCAGACGGGTCGTCGACGTGATCGACACCGCCGTGCGCGAGCGGGTGCCGGTCATCGGCCTGTGGCACTCCGGCGGCGCCCGCATCGCCGAGGGCGTCGTCGCCCTCGACGGCGTCGGCCAGGTCTTCGCGGCCATGGTCCGGGCGTCGGGCCGCGTGCCGCAGATCTCGGTCGTGCTCGGCCCCGCCGCCGGCGGCGCCGCCTACGGCCCGGCGCTGACCGACATCGTGATCATGAGTGGGGCCGGGCGCATCTTCGTCACCGGCCCCGAGGTCGTGCGCAGCGTCACCGGCGAGCAGGTCGACATGGAGCGCCTCGGCGGCCCCGAGCCGCACGGCCGCCGCTCCGGCGTGGTGCACGTGACCACCAAGGACGACGAGTCGGCCCTGACCAGCGCCCGCGAGCTCGCCTCGCTGCTGGGCAAGCAGGGCCGCATCTCGCCCGACGACGTCACCGACGCCGACCTCGGCGCGCTGCTGCCGGTCGAGGCCAACCGGGCGTACGACGTGAAGCCCCTCGTCAAGGGCATCCTCGACGCCCCCGGCGTGGAGCTGCACGCCAAGTGGGCGCCGAACATCGTCACCACCCTGGGCCGCTTCGGCGGCCGCACGGTCGGCGTCATCGCGAACAACCCGCTGCGCCTGGGCGGCTGCCTCGACGCCGCGAGCGCGGAGAAGGCGGCCCGCTTCGTGCGCATGTGCGACGCGCTGGGCGTGCCGCTCATCGTGCTCGTCGACGTCCCCGGCTACCTGCCCGGCCTGGGCCAGGAGTGGGACGGCGTGGTACGCCGCGGCGCGAAGCTCCTGCACGCCTTCGCCGAGGCGGTCGTACCGCGCGTCACGCTCGTGACCCGCAAGGCCTACGGCGGCGCGTACATCGCGATGAACTCCCGCTCGCTCGGCGCGACCGCGGTCTTCGCGTGGCCGGCCGCCGAGGTCGCGGTGATGGGCGCGAGCGCCGCGGTGAACGTCCTGCACCGCAAGAAGCTGGCCACGGCCGCCCCGGAGGAGCGCGACGAGCTGCGGGCACGGCTCGTCAAGGAGCAGATCGAGGTCGCCGGCGGCGTGAACCGCGCGCTGGAGATCGGCGTGGTCGACGAGGTGGTAGACCCGGCGAGGACACGCCGCCGCATCGCCGCGGCCCTGGCCGGCGCCCCACCCGCCCGCGGCGCCCACAGCAACATCCCGCTCTAGCCGTCGCCACCCTTGCGGTTTCATGCAGGCTACTGTGCGGAATCTGCAAGCCGGTTCCAGGCTTGCTTCAGACGCATCTGTTCAGACCAGCTCCGCCATCGCGCGCCAGGCGGCGTCAGCCGAGGCACGCGGGAGAAACATTCCCCGGACGGGCTCCCGCAGGTGCCAGGGCTGGTCGTCGTCTCGTTCCAGTTCCGTGATCTCGATGTACTCGTTCGTGCCGTCCGGGTCGGCGACCTTTGAGATGAACAGGTCGATCCGTGGATCGTCGGTCTGAACGATGAACGGCTGGGAGCGGTGGTACTCGTCCACTGCCGGACCGTAGGCAGTGCACACCGCGCGGACGCACCATGTCGGATGTAGCTCTTCACTCATGATCGCTCCTGGCTCGCCGACGTAACTAGACGGATGCGATAGCCCTCATGCTGCGGTTATGGGCCGCTGCACCTCAGGCCAACCTACATCACATAGTGATGTAGGTGGTACCTCGTGATGTAGGTTTCGCCGGCCTCGGGGCAGGGTGCGCATGTGCCTCTGAAGAACGACGGGACGCCGTACTATCGCCAGGTTGCGGCGGATCTCCGCGCCCAGATCGAGGCGGGCACCCTGAAGCCGGGCGACAAGCTCCCGAGCACTCAGCAACTCCGCGACATCTACGGTGTCAGCGGAACGGTCATTCAGTTCGCTATGGTCGAGCTGAAGGCGCAGGGCCTGGTCGTAGGCCAGCCGGGACGAGGCGTGTTCGTAGCCGAGCGGCCAGCTTGACCAGGCCGATGTCTGTCGTACTGGCAGGATGGCGCTGTGAGTAACCCCGACCTCGTCTTGGTGCTGCGCTACCGCAAGGCTGTGACCTACGGCTTCCACGTGTTGTTCGGCGCGCTCGAAGAGCACGACACCGCGACCTCGTACGAGGTGGTCTTCGCCGAGACGCCCGAGGCGACGATCACGGAGATCGAGGCCGGGCTG